>CAJTFE010000001.1:0-206815 GCA_910575725.1 Clostridia bacterium
GCAGAGGCTGTGGCGGACAGGGGCACCACTTATGAAATCCACCAGGGAACGGCCATAATAGGCATGGATGCGGCAGGAACCCCTGGCCCCACAGCAGGGACAGGTCTGCAGTTCAGGGCGGAACCCCTTCATAAAGGAATCAAACAGGGCTTTTGATGAACTTTTTATGCGGATTAGCTTGCAAAACAGGGAGTTTTCTCTTATCATAGTATATGTCGGTGGTGCCGGAGCCTCACAAGTGGGACACGATCCCGTATACGGCAGGCACACTGGTATGTGAGAGAAAGAACGAACTGTAGGAGGTGCTGTTCTTTCTCTTTTTTGTTCCATAAAAACTATATCGGAATGGCATGGGATGGTCAAGAGGGAAACGTGCCGCATCCTACAGCACGCTCTTGTAGATAGTATTTGACACTTGAGAATTAAATTTGACGTTTTTGTGTGGGAGACAGGAACTTTAGTTTGCTGGGCTACACTCATGGGCATGGATATGCCTGGAAAGGAAAAAGGTGTCAATGGGCCTGTCCTGTCCGTTCTGCTTGGGGAAAAGATATCCCCGGGGCTTTCCGTATTGAAACCAGTACTGGGTAAGCAGGTCAAGAGCGGCTGTTGAAAGGATGGCATAGCGGTCATGCCGGTTCTTGCTATGAGTGATGTGGAGCCTGAGATTCTTTCTGTCAACATCTTCATAACGCAGGGAGCATACCTCGCCGATGCGGAGGCCGGAGGAATACATCAAAGCGGTCATGGTCTTCTGCTTCAAATCAGGCATAGTGGAAATGAAAGTCCAGGTATCCTGTCTGGAGGGGACATAGGGAAGATATTCATCGAACCTGCGGAAGGGGAGCTGGGTATCGTCCCATGTTTTGTGGAGGACATAGATGGTAAAAAAGCGGAGCTGTGAGATGGCACAGTTGATAGTCCTGTCAGAAAGGTTTCTGGAATTCTGGAGCCAGCGGATATAATCACGCAATTCATTCCAGGAAACATCTTCGGGAGCTTTAAGGAGAAAGCGGGAAAGGTAATCCAGATAGGCACGGATATAGGTGCAGTAATTTTTGAGTGTATGGTCCGTAAGGCCACGCAGGGAGATCATCTCCCGGAAAGTGTTTAAATAATTGTCCATAATAAAATCTCCTTTGATGAAATGTAAGAAAACAACGGGTTACATTTCAGAAAAGGCGGCGGACGAGGAAAATAAGATATACAGTTGTTGAAATGAGAAATCCATGATAAAATAAGCATAGCAGTTTTGGTTGTTATGTGATTGTGGATTAGGGGTAATTCAACAATACAACATAAAAACAAAAACTGCTACTTTTTTCTATAATGTAGCGAGAATAATTATAACTGGAGCTAGCCGTCGCGCTAGCGACTTGGTACAATGGGAAAATACAGAACAGTAAATTGAAAGTTGACGCCGATGAAAATAAATGAAAAGAGAGAACATCTATGCTCAATGCAGGAAGCAGGATAGTAAATAATTGGATATATCCTATTGACAACGGCTATGTACTGATTGATACAGGGTATGAAAGAGGATTTGCACATTTCAAAAAGCAACTGGCAAAGATGCAAATAGCCCCTCAACAGATACGATATATTTTTCTGACACACGCTCACGATGACCATGCAGGCTATTTGAATGAAATACTCTCGGAATGCTCTGACATTCAAATCGTTATGAGTGACAAGGCGTTAGAAAGATTATATAAAGGGCAAAACTCTTTTCATGGCGGTTGCACAACCAAGATTGCCTTGCTCTTTTGTTTCTTAATGAAATTTGTTGGCAAGGGCAAGCATTTGTTTCCTCCAATAACGCAAGAATATTCATGTAGATGTATTCAAGTGACCGAACAAAACCGTAAGCAAGTGGAACTTTTATTGCAAGGAAAAATCATTGATACTCCCGGTCACACCGCCGATTCCATATCTCTTTTAACTAATGACGGTTCTCTATTCTGCGGCGACGCTGCTATGAACGGATTGCCAAGTTTACACAGAATAACTATTTGGGCGGAGGATAAAACGGATTTCCTAAAATCTTGGGAAACAATCATCGCACTTAGACCAAATCTAATATATCCGGGACATGGCAAGCCGTTTGGATATGACGACCTTAAAATAAATCTAAAGCGGGCAAAAAATATGGAATTATTACCGATTCACTAACTTCCGATTTATCGAACAGACAAGGAGGGCGAGAAAATGTCTTTATCCATTCAAGAACGCTTGAAAGACCTGCGTGTGCAGCGTGGCTTGACGCTGGAACAGCTTGCAGAGCAGACGAACCTCTCCAAGTCTGCGTTGGGCAGTTATGAAGCGGACGATTTTAAGGACATCAGCCACTATGCTCTTATCAAGCTGGCGAAGTTTTACGGCGTGACCACCGACTATCTGCTGGGGCTGTCTGAAATGAAGCGTCACCCAAACGCTGATCTTGCAGACCTGCGTTTGAGTGACGGAATGATTGACCTGCTGAAAAGCGGGCAGGTGGACAATGCTCTGCTGTGCGAATTGGCGGCGCACCCGGATTTTATCAAGCTGATGGCCGACCTTGAAATCTATGTGAACGGAACGGCGGTGAAGCAGGTACAGAGCGCAAACGCCATTGTGGACGCTATGAGCGCAATGATTATGAAACAGCACAATCCCGGCTTGACCGACCCACAGTTAAGACAGCTTATCGCTGCCCATATTGATGATGACAGCTTTTGCCGTTACATAATCCAGCAGGACATAGACGAGATAGCCGCCGGCCTGCGGGAAGCCCACAGGGAGGATTTTTTCAGCGTCCCGGAGGATAACCCGCTGAAAGGATTATTGGAAGCCGCTACCGAAATTACCAACCCAGACAGTGACCCGGAGCAAGAGTCTTTGGCGTTTATCTGCAAACGGCTGCGGCTGAACTTTAAGAAGCTGTCCGGGGAAGAAAAGAAGTGGCTGAAAAAGATTGCACAGAAGTCGGACTTGCTGAAAAAACCAACCCCACAGCGGGGACGGAAGTAAGAAAATAAAAAATCGCATTTTGTAGGAGGTATATTATGTCATTGGAAAAAGTTTATGATTATTTCCATAATTATGATAAGCAGACTTATCAGGTTGTAGCTTGTATGGGAAATGAGCCATCGGAGCAGGATATAAAGGATTTTGAAAATCAGTATGGGATAAATCTTCCTGCTGATTTTAGAGAGTTCACTATGTCCCCATTAGGTGGGCTTTATATGGAGGTTCGAGAAGAAATATGGCCACAAGCGAAACAATATGACATAGGCCCATTTTGGTCGTTCTGTCGAGGAATTATAGTCTATGGAATTGCCAATGGAATACCCGATTTTTTGGATATTCGTGAAAAAACGAAAGAACTACACGATGAAGGTTTTACTGATTTTATCCCATTCTTGTCCATTATAGGGAATGGTGATGAAATATTTTGTTTTGACAAGAATAATAACATAGTCCTTCTTGACTACTACACAACAGGAGAAGCTACACCGATTGAGGGGACTTTTTCAGATTGCTTGATGAACCAAATTACGGAGTTAGAAGAACGGAAAAACAAGAAAATCCGGGGAGAGGATAAAATCAACTAATTCTGATTTGCGAGGAGAATTGTGACTATGATAGAGTTGAATACATTCAAAAAAATATTGGAAGAAAATGAAGAACGCTTGCCATTACTAACGCTTGATGAATTTTTCGATGGAAACACAGAGGAGGATTCCATTGCTCCGAACCAATGGGAATTTGGCCGTCCAACGCTTTCTGAAATACGAAATATGCTACAAAAGATTGAGTTAATGCCTGACATAGCATGGGGGCGTGTTGCTCTCCACGATGATACAGAAATCGTAGAAAACAATGGGAAAGAAGAATTAGTTCTTGCAGGAGATACAATCGTGATTTGCACAACCATTTTGCCTGCGGAATTAGAAAAATTAGTAAATTGCGAATGGCTATGCTCTGATGGAGTAATTACAATAGAGGCATTTGAATTAAATACTTATTCGTGCCTACCACCAATTCCAGATAACTTCGATTGTTTGGAAATCGTGTGGGACTAATCTAAAACTTTCAGTTTATCGGGGGAGATAGCAAAGGCAGCCGAGCCAGTCAACGGTCAAGATGAACGGCGCACAAATGCGCCGCCGTTGACAGCCCCACCTGCCTTTGCTGATGGGCAATCAAGGCGGGAAAGCCCTAAAATGGCTTCCCGCCCATTTCAATTTTGAGAAAAGAACGACCACTAAAATAAATGAGTGTGGCCACACATATAGTCACGGTGTCTAAAGGTTTGGGACATTTTGTCCCATAGGCTGAGGACGGTGGACGAGGGCTTTCATATACGCCCTGTCTGCTGCTGAAACCAGCCCTTTGTTTCCGGCTTCCCAGCCCCAAACAAAGCCCTGTTTTCCTGCCGCTTCAAATGCCCTTGCCCTCCCCGGCGGCAACGGCATTTTCACGGCAACGCCGACAGAGCGTATAACACACTACACTTTGCTTCGCAAAGTCGTGTGCCAAATGGGGCGTTGCCCCCTTTGGATACCCCCACAACAAACAGGCGCTATGCCCCTTGCCGGGAGCATAGCGCCTGTTTGTTGTCAGCAGCCCGTTTCACGGTCTGCGTGTAGTTCCTTGTAAAATGACCTAATTGTACAATTAAAATAAATGATATTCAATGAATTTCATATTTCTATTTGAAACGACTGTGTATGATAAACATATTTTACGGGATTGAGTACTCAATCCCTATGCTTGCTACGATTATCAAGAATTATTGACAATCGTAGTTATCCCGACTTTTTTGGTATCATGACTTTTTACCAAGAATGTTGTATTTGCGCCATTTCCTCGAAAAAAGGTCGTGATAATATGGGTGACTTTTCGTCCATTTATAAATTTTTCTAACGATGCAATGGCAGTAAAAAGTCGTGATAATGTTTTTGATAAACCATTCAAAATGCTTGATTTATTAAGGAATGCAAAATGGGAGAACTCATTTTTAAGTAAAATCGCGCTTTTTACACATTCGCTGAAAAAAGTTATCCCGACTTTTAAAGAAATATTATCGGTTTCAAAAACTAAAAATTGGTGTCTGTTGCAAAATATTATCCCGACTTTTTTATTGAAAACCTTTGAGTTTATCAGCTTTATCATCAAAGGTCGTGATAATAAAAAAGTCGGGATAACTATTCCGCTATTCTAAACTTTTTATAAAATTTCAAAAAAACTTTGCCATTTTTTACTTCCCGTGCGTAGTAAGTAGTAGAGGGGGAGTTTCGCTATTCCCGTATAGTGTACTTGCCGCTTCTCATAAAATTTAGGGAAACCGTCAAAGGAGAAAGTTTATGTCAAAAACGAATAACTCTCCTACACCCGATACCCAAATACGCATGGAAAGTCTTTCCATAGATAAAATGAGGCTGACCGTTACCAACATCTACCCCGCCTTTCAGAAAAAATCAGAACAGGAAGCCCGGCAGGAAATCGGGGCAAGGCTCTATCAGATTTTTAAGAAATATGCGTAAGTCCCTTGCAGAACAATCATGGAAACGATATGATCGTTTTGTGGATATGCGTCTTACGTTTTAGGAGGTAGATAGAATGTACGACGCATTATATGCAAGACAGTCAATCGAAAAAAAGGACAGCATATCCGTAGAAAGCCAGCTTGAGTATTGCAGATACGAAACCCACGGGGAAGCCTGCATTGAATATACAGACAAAGGCTTTTCGGGCAAGGACACCAACCGTCCCGGCTTTGAAAAAATGATGAACGATATTCGCGCAGGAAAAATCAAACGAGTTATTGTCTACAAACTCGACCGTATCAGCCGTTCCATTTTGGATTTTGCAAACATGATGGAGATATTTCAGAAATATCATGTGGAGTTTGTTTCTTCCACGGAAAAATTTGACACATCCACACCGATCGGCAGGGCGATGTTAAATATCTGCATCGTGTTCGCCCAACTGGAACGGGAAACTATACAAAAGCGCGTAACGGACGCTTATTATGCACGGTGCAAGCGCGGCTTCTACATGGGCGGACGTATCCCCTACGGCTACCGTCTGACGAACACGGTCATTGACAATATCCGCACGTCCATGTACGAGGAAGTCCCGGAGGAAAGCGAACAGCTAAAGCTGATTTACTCTATGTATGCGGACACGGGCAATTCACTTGGGGACATTGTGCGGTACTTGAACGAACACCAGATTAAAAATCTGCGTGGCGCAAACTGGAATACCGCCCGTATCAGTGAAATGCTCCGCAATCCCGTGTATGTGCAAGCAGATATTGACGTGTACCAGTTTTTCCAAAGTCAAGGCGCTAACATCTATAATCCGGCAAGTGATTTTACGGGTTACAATGCCTGCTATCTCTACAAAGGTACGGTTTCCACTTCAAGAAAGCAATGTGACCTTTCTGACAAGGAAATTGTGCTTGCACCGCATAAGGGGTTTATCCCCTCTAAGACATGGTTAGCCTGCCGTATACGGTGTCTAAATAACCGACAGTCAACAAAGACTTGCAAGCCGAAAAACTCATGGCTTGTTGGTAAGGTAAAATGTGGCAAATGCGGTTATGCGCTGACAATCCGCAAGGCAAAAACAAGGTGGGGACGTTACTTTGTTTGCAGCCAGTCGGGAAGCCGTGGAAGCAACTGCACCGGGGCGGGCTGTACGGTTTATGCGGACGTTTTGGAAGAATATATGCTTGTCGCAATTAAAGAAAGACTATCGGAGTTTCAAAACCTCTCCTGTCTATCTGAAACAGGAGAAGAACAAAAGTATATGACGAAAAAAATCCGTCTGACACAGATTGAGGAAGAAATCGAAGAACTTCTCTCCAAAGTGTCCGGGGCAAGCGGTGTTCTGATGAAATACATAGATGAAAAAGTATCAGAACTGGACGCAGAACGAAAAGCCTTGCAGGAAGAAATCATTACGGCAAATGTCACAGACACAGAGGGCAGATTGAAACAGATCACCAATCATGTGAAAACATGGGAAACGCTCTCTTTCGAGGACAGACAGGCGGTAGTTGATGCGCTTATCAAAGTTATTCGCATTGCAGACGGAAACATTGAGATTACTTGGAACATTTAACCATTAACCATGAAAGATTGAAGTACAGCATTTTGAGGTAAATATTTTATGAGATATTTTTACTTCAATCCTCCCGTTTCGGTGAAGCCCTCCGCATCGTCCAGGATCACCTGGACGAAAGAAACTTCTACGCCTTCAACCCAGCCTTTGACACCAACGGAGGAAACCCAGGCTGCAGGTAAAACCATTCCATAAAAAACAGTGATCCGGATGCGGGGAGAAGCACAATCGGCTGTCCGCCCCGGTTCCATACAGGCAATAGGTAATAGAGCATAAGAGGCGCTGCAAAATAGACCTTTATTTTGCAGCGCTTCCATGATTTTATTCCCATAGATAACGGTAGAAACCAAGGCGCTGCAGGGAAAAGAATTGGAAAAAGGAAGGCGCGAAAGCATCCGGGACAGACGCTGCGCCTTCCCCTAATACAAGAATTACTGATACTTACAGTCAGAATAGAGAAAATAAAACACAATGAGAGAAAGAAACTGGGAAACCGTGGGTTGTTTCTGGAGACTTTCAGAAGCTAAATCAGACAGAATTTTGGAATGGCTGTCCCAGGATATTCGGGCCACTGTGCGTATGTTGCGTTCCACGCTGCCGGCTGAAGTCTGGAAATTCTTTGCCACATCCGGATACAGGGATTTGGTGATGGTGATCAGCCGTTCCGGTTCTTTCATACAAAGGGCCACTGCGTAGGCAGCCTGGTAAAATCCGATATAGTTCGGGGTAATACCGAGAAGCAGAAAAAAGCGGTAGATTTCAGAGAAATTTTGTTCGGAACTCAAATTCATTTGTATATTCATCATGTGCCCTCCTTTTCTTTCAGTTTAATCCGAAAATTTGCAAAAAGAAAGGAAAACACAATGACTTTTTGGCAAGAAAATAGATGATTTACGACTGCAAAATATGTTTAAAGAAATAAAAAGGAAATTAAAGACAGGATACGACAAAATAAGATATTACCTCATTAAACGCATGCGCTTTTGAGGCTGGCAGAATTCGTCCGGTAAAGTTAAATATTTGCTATTTATGCGCTTCTCTGTTAAAATAAAGCAGAAAAAATACGCATTGGATAAGAGATAGAATGGAGAAGGAAAGATGCAGTGTATATTTGACAAGCAAATCAACCGCAGAAATACCGGCAGCCTGAAATGGGATGTTGCAGATCATGAGCTTCCCATGTGGGTTGCCGACATGGATTTTGAGACGGCTCCGGAGATCATGGAAGCCATTAAAAAGAGAGCAGAGCACGGCGTATACGGCTACACAGTGCTTACAGAGGAATGGTACGACGCTTATCAGAGCTGGTGGCAGGAGCGCCACAGCTTCACTATTCAAAAGGAATGGCTGTTATTCTGCACTGGCGTTATCCCGGCTATCTCCAGTATTATCCGCAAAATGACAACCGTAGGGGAGAACATTGCAGTTATGACTCCCGTTTACAATAACTTCTTCCATTCCATTTTAAATAACGGGAGAAATGTCCTGGAAAGCAGGCTGCGGTACGAAGGCGGAGCCTATTCCATAGACTTTGACGATCTGGAGGAAAAGCTGGCCGACCCACAGACCTCCATGCTCATTCTCTGCAATCCCCACAATCCCATCGGGAAAATCTGGGACAGAGAAACCTTGAAGCGCATCGGCGAGCTTTGTATCCGGCACCATGTTCTGGTGCTGGCCGATGAGATCCACTGTGATTTGGCAAAACCAGGCTGTAGCTATACACCCTTTGCATCTATATCAGAAGCATGCAGGGATAACAGCATCACCTGCATCGCTCCCACAAAGACCTTTAATCTTGCTGGTATCCAGACTGCCGCTGTCTTTGCGGCGGATCCGGTGCTGCGCCACAAGGTTAACCGGGGACTGAATACGGACGAGGCAGCGGAGCCGAATGCATTTGCCGCCGTGGCCCCTGTGGCCGCATTTAACAAAGGGGGCGCATGGCTTGATGGGCTGAACGCTTATGTCTGGGAAAACAGAACCTATGCGGAGCAGTTTATAGAGGCAGAGATAGAGGGCGTCCATGCCGTAAAGGGCGAGGCGACTTATCTTCTGTGGATTGACTGCCGGGAGGCTGTAGGAGATTTTGCCGGGCTGTGCGGGTTTATCAGAAAAAGCAGCGGCCTCTATGTATCGGACGGCTGCGCCTACCGGAGCGCCGAGGGCTTTCTGCGGATGAATCTGGCCTGCCCGAAGGCCTTGGTTGAGGACGGACTTTGGAGATTGAAGAAGAGTATTGCGGCTTATAGGGCTCAGAAAATCAGCAATTTTCACAATCCTTCTTAAGAAATCCCGCCAAATCAGCGATATAATAATAAAGCATACAGCCAAAAAGAATTTATCGTTAAGGGGGGATTGCGTTATGTCAATGGTTGTAGGTTATAAGCCTTACACAGGTGCGATTGACACAAGCAGCGCGCGCTACAAACGTGCGAAAGCAATGTATGATGAAGGACATCCTGGCGGAGAAAAGCCTAAGTCTGCTGCAAAAGCAAAGCTTGAACAGGATTTGAAAAAACTGAAAATGCTTAAGCTGATGCTTGGGCAAAAATGCGACGACCTTACGCTTGATTTTAAAAATCCACTGGAAGCAGACGAGGAAACCTTTATTCGTAATTATATGGGGCTTTTTGACGAGGACGGTGATTTCGTAAATCCCTACGGTGTGGCGGGAATGGACATTACAGGTAAAGACCCGTCTGAATTCCATAAAATAATAGAAGTTTCCGAAACTGCCCGGCAGGATATGTTTGACGAAACAAAGCGCCATTTCCTGCAAGAAAACGGAGTTGCCAATGGCGATACAACAAAACGAACCGAGGTTTTTACCCGTTATCAGTTAAGCGTTGAAAAAGCAGACAGATTAAGCGGTACATGGACACTTGGACAATATGAGCGGATGTATACAAAAGCCTTTTTTGAAGCTGTTAGAGAAGCGGATCCGAACTGGCAGATTGGACAGCCGTTTGATAAAAACATTGTAAGCAGCATTACGCGCGAAGACGTAGAAAAACGCATTGTAAAAGGCAGCAGCGAATTTGCATTAAAGCCGAGGCCGTCTTTGGACGTTAAGGCATAATCTATAAAGCGGATAAACGTCAAGTCCGCTAAGGGGCAGTTCTACGGCTGCTTCACAGTGGAAGTGCAGCTTCCCCTGTGAGACAGCTGTAGAACTTTCTGCCTTTATAATATTACGGACAAGGCAGGCTATGCCCTCAGTTTCTTTCATTTCTTTATCTGTATTCTTATTTTTCCTTTCTCCATTTAGAATTTCACACAAGTCAATTTCATAGGAAGCTGGTATTTCAATCAAAACACAGTTTCTGCCTCAGAGGAATCCGGCCCGTCGTGCGTCTTGGCTAAGGATGGACTTGCCACCCTTGCGTATTTCATGTATGATGGTAAGAAGTGATGCAGCGATCCCGGTCTGCCTTGAAAAGGTGCAGAAATCTACGGAATTGTTACAAAATCATCCGAATGAAAAAGAAAGCGAGGGAGCATATGAATTTTCATCCAAATAGTACACTTTTATTTATTTTAGCCGGGGCAGTGATTGTGTTTGTCATTGCCCAGTCCCTGTTTTTCCTGGTCCGGGCCTTCCAAAGAGGGAAGGAGCTGGGCATGGACATGGGACAGCTTCGCAGAACCGTATTGTCCACGGCGGTATTCACCATTGCGCCGGCCGTGTCCATTCTGCTGGGCGTTATCACCTTGTCGAAGTTTCTGGGGCTTCCCCTGCCCTGGCTGCGCTTAAGCGTTATCGGCGCTATCACCTATGAGCTGCCGGCGGCGACCTCCACGGCCAACGCTCTTGGCATCTCCCTTTCGGAGACTGTCACAGATCCTTCTGTGTACACGGCCATTGCCTGGGTTATGACTCTGGGAATCTTCCCCGGCCTTATCTGGGTGCCTCTGTTTATTAAGAAGATTCAGGGCGGTCTGATGAAGATAAAGAACAAGGACGGAAAATGGGGCGATATTCTGATGACGGCCATGTTCCTGGGCATGATTTCCGCATTCCTGGGTATGGTGTTTGCTGATATCCGATCCGGCCTTAAGGGATGGATTCCCATTTTTGTACTGCTGTTTTCCGCCCTGCTGATGGGAGTCTGCGGAATCCTCATTAAGAAATGCAAGGTAAAATGGCTGGAAAACTACGCCCTGCCCATCAGTATGCTGGGGGCAATGGCATTTGCGGCGGTGATTACACCCATAATAGGAGGATGAGAAATGCCTGGTGTTTTTGAAAACATTTTTTGCTGGACGGTAAAGCTGCAAAGGCGCACGAGAGGAACTTTTATGAGTGCTTTTTCGAATAAAAGTTTCTCTCATTACCAGTGTGTCGAAGCAGCTTTACCCTTTAGTGCTGTCGCGCAGCGACTTAGAATAGGAGGATAAGAGGTATGAAAAAGAGAAGCTACGAAGATATGACGCACATTTACGGACGCATCTGGATCTTAAGCGCCCTGGGGATGATATTTGCCTATCCCATCATTACCTGTATCTACTACAATGCCTGGCCCGGCTGGCGTCCGGTGCTCCAGGGACTTCTGGGCGTGGCGCCCATTTTCTGGACGGTGGGAATCATCGAGGTTATCACCTTTATTCCCATGCTGGGAACGGCAGGCTCCTACCTGGCCTTTGTGACGGGAAACCTTACCAATCTGAAGGTTCCGGCAGCCCTTGCGGCTATGGAAAATGCAAAGGTAAAGCCGGGCAGCGACGAGGGCGAGGTGATTTCCACCATAGCGGTAGCCACCTCCTCCATGGTGACGGTGCTGATCATTGCCCTGGGCGTGGCCATGCTGGTTCCGTTGACGCCGATTCTGGACAACCCGGCAGTGAAGCCTGCCTTTGACAATATTCTTCCCTCCTTGTTTGGAGGATTGGCGGTAGTATATGTGAGCAAAAACTGGAAGCTCTCTGTTGCGCCGCTGACATTTATGATTGTGCTGTTTCTGCTGGTGCCCTCCCTGGCCGGTTCCGTAGGCATTCTGGTTCCTGTGGGAGCGCTGATAGCGATTGGAGGGGCGCGGATTCTGTATAAGAAAAATATGCTGTAATAATATGGAAATAAAAAATCGGTGAGCATGAAAGAAAAAGAAAGCAGGTGAAACCTATGTTATGGTATGTACTAGGAGCAGCGGTGGCTGCTGTGGTTATTTTTCTGGCGGTCATTGTCCTTCGGGCGGTGCAGTTTCGTCCGAAGCCGGAGCTTATGCCGTCAGCCAAGGAGGTAACCTTAGAGGAAGAAAAGATTGTAAAGGATATGCAGGAAATGATCCGCTGCAGGACTGTTTCCTACAACGATGCCTCTCAGATCGACGAGGCAGAGTTTGAAAAGTTCCGCAAGCTTCTTCCCGAATTGTATCCCCGGATTCACGAAATCTGTGAGCAGACCTTCCTGGGAGTCAACGGAATCCTCTACTGCTGGAAGGGGCGTGAGGCAGGGGATCCCGTGGTGCTGATGTCCCACTACGACGTAGTTCCTGTGGAGGAATCCCAGTGGGAGAAGCCGGCATTTGAGGGGATCTGTGAGGGCGGCGAGCTCTGGGGCCGTGGAACCCTGGATACCAAGGGGACTTTGTGCGGCATTCTGGAGGCGGCGGAGAAGCTTATAGGCGACGGCTTTGTGCCAAAGCATGATATTTATTTTGCATTTTCCGGACAGGAGGAGATCAACGGCTCCACCTGTCCTTCCATGGTGGACTGGTTTGAGGAACAGGGCATTCATCCGGCTATGGTGGTGGATGAGGGAGGCGCTGTGGTGGACAATGTATTTCCGGGAGTAGATCGGGAATGCGCCCTTATCGGAATTGCGGAGAAGGGACTGACGAACATCGAATTTCATGCAAAGAGCAGCGGCGGCCATGCTTCCATGCCTCCGGTACATACCATTGTGGGTGAGCTGGCCCAGGCGGTAGTGGATGTGGAGAAGCATCCCTTTCCGAGGCAGCTCACAAAGCCGGTTCGGGAGATGCTGGATACATTGGGACGCCACTCTACCTTTGCATACAAGCTGCTGTTCGCCAATCTCTGGTGCTTTGAGGGCCTTTTTGACAAGGTCTGCCAGAAATCCGGCGGCGAGCTGAACGCCATGCTGCGGACGACCTGCGCCATGACGAAGATGGAGGGCGGAAAGGCATTTAACGTAATTCCGCCTAAGGCCTCCGTGGGCATGAACCTGCGTCTCATCGGAAAGGATACGGTGGAGTCTGCCCGTGCATATCTGGAACAGGTGATTCACAATCCCAACATTGAAGTAACGGTCTTTGAGGGAAGAAACCCTTCCAAGGATTCGGACACTGCCTGCCCGGAGTGGGGGCTGCTGTGCCAGGCTGTGGCAGACACCTGGAAGGAAGCGCTGGTGGCGCCTTATCTGATGATGGCCTGCAGCGATTCCTGGCATTACTGCCGGATTACAGACCGGGTGTATAAGTTCTCTGCCATGAAGCTTTCCAAGGAAGAGAGGGGCATGATTCACGGAAACAACGAACGGGTGCCGGTAAAAACACTTGTAAAGACCGTGGAATTTTATGTGCGGCTGATGGAGAAGTGTTAAGACCGGAGGATCAAAGGCTTAGCTTTTGACAGCGCTCTGCACGGAAAACCGGCGCACCAGCTTTGTGGAAATCTCAATTTTTACCGTATGGGGCACCGGCGTGGTAATCTGATGAATCAGCTGCCTTGCCGCCGTCTGCCCCATAAAAGTTCTGGGAATATCTATGGTTGTGAGAGAGGGCTCCACAATCCGGCTTTCGGAGATATTGTCGAAGCCTGCAATCGCCACGTCCTCAGGTATCCGCCAGCCCCGCAATTTCAGCGCCTTCATGGCGCCGATGGCAATCAGATCATTATCTGCAAAATAGCATTTCGCCAGGGAGGCCTCCCGGTCAATGATTTCCAGCATGTCTGAGAGAGCTCCCTCAATGGAGGGCGGCAGCTCGTGGATCACCGAATTGGAGGGAGACATTCCGTGCTCCCGCAGAGCCGTGTCAAAGCCGATCCGCCGCTCCTCAAAGTTTCCGATCCGGTAGGAGGAACGCATATACCCAGGCTGGCTGCCGCACTGATTGATGAGCAGGCTCGTAGCAAGGTAAGCCCCCTGCCGGTTGTTGATCAGCACACTGCTGCATCCCAGGGAATCAAAGTGGGAGTCCAGCAAAAGAACCGGCACCGAAAGCTGGAGGAACATTTGGCATACATGAATGCTGGTCTCCGTCCCCAGAAGAATAATTCCGGCGCAGTTGGCAATCCGCAGATCTTCAATCCATTTCTGGACATCATCCCTCTTCTCGTTAATCTGGACAAGCTTCAGCTGATACCCCTGGTTCCGGCATTCCTGCTCAATCCCGTCTGTCAGCTCCGAAAAAATCGGCATATAATTTAAAATCGCATTGTGGGCCCGGTAGATAATACAGTAGATATCCCCCGGATGCCCGTTCTTTAAGGAAAGGCGCGTAAAATCATATCCGTACTTCTCCGCAGCCTTAATCACCTGATCCCGGGTAGCGGTGCTTACGCCGGGCTTATTATTCAGGGCCATAGATACGGCTGTGGCAGAGAGATTCAGTTTTTTGGCCAGTTCTTTTGCGGTAATCGCCATGTCTTATATACTCCTATTCCAGTCTTATTCCAGTTCCGTAATATCCCTTAAATTACATCCTTATTTCCCCTTATTATAAACAGATTTAGAAAAAAAGCAAGTGGGTAAAGTAAAAATAAAGTGAAAATCACTTTATTTTTTATTGCTATAAAGAACTAATAAAGCTATATTACAGATAGTACAACAACATAGGAACAAGAAACAGGAGGATGAAAATGGAAAAGATCAAAATCGGTTACGCACCAACCAGAAGAAGCATTTTCAGTGCACCGGACGCAGTCAAGTACCGCGGACTGACGGCAAAGCGGCTGGAAGAACTGGGGATTGATTTTGTGGATATTACGGACATCAATGAAGAGGGACTTCTCTACAATGATGAAGATATGTATAAAATTGCAGAGAAATTTAAAAAGGAAAAGGTGGACGGCCTCTTTCTGCCCCACTGTAACTTCGGGACAGAGTTTGAGTGTGCAAGGCTGGCGAAGGAGCTCGGCGTTCCCGTGCTTCTCTGGGGTCCCCTGGACGAGCGGCCGGAGCCGGACGGAACGAGACTTCGCGATACCCAGTGCGGCCTCTTTGCCACAGGCAAGGTGCTTCGCCGTTTCCGTATTCCCTTCACTTATATGACCAACTGCCGTTTGAGCGATCCCGTCTTTGAGAGGGGCTTAAGAGATTTTCTGGCCGTGTGCAACGTAGTAAAGACTTTCCGGAATATCCGGATTCTTCAGATATCCACCCGGCCTTTTGAGTTCTGGTCTACTATGTGCAACGAAGGCGAGCTTTTGGAGAAGTTTAATATTCAGCTTACCCCCATTCCCATGCCGGAGCTTACGGATGAGATGAAGAAGGCAAAGGAGGAGGGCACAGAGGTTGCCGAGGTCATCCGCTACTGCAAGGAGCATATGGAGATCCAGATCAAAGAGAACGAGCTGGAGAATGTAGCGGCCCTCAAGGTGGCCATGATGCATCTGGTAAAGAAATACGGCTGCAAGGCGGCGGCTATCCAGTGCTGGAACCAGCTCCAGTCCGAGATTGGCATTATGCCCTGTGCGGCCAATGCCCTGATGAACGAGGAAGGAATCCCCGTTGTCTGCGAGACAGACATTCACGGAGCCGTCACCGCGCTTCTGGTAGAGGCGGCCGGAATGGGAGAGAAGCGCAGCTTCTTCGCTGACTGGACCATCCGCCATCCGGATATTCTAAACGGCGAGCTTTTGCAGCACTGCGGCCCCTGGCCCATTTCCGTGGCAAAGGAGACCCCGAAGATTACATACCCCTTAGCCTTTGACCATCCGGGCAGCATCACGGCCGAGGCAAAGCACGGAGAAGTGACCCTGGCAAGATTTGACGGCGACAACGGCGAGTATTCCCTGCTCCTTGGCAATGCAAAGGGCGTGGAAGGCCCGAAGGGCATGGGCACCTACCTGTGGGTAGAGGTGGAGAATATCAAGCGTCTGGAAGCAAAGATTGTGGAAGGGCCTTATATCCATCACTGTGTGGGGATTCATGAAAATGTAGTTCCGGTGCTCTATGAGGCATGTAAGTATCTGGGAATCAAGGCAGATTTGTACGACCCCATTGAAGAGGATGTAAAAGCTTATCTTCGGGGCGAGTGATTACGGAACTGGAATAAAAAACAGTAATATTCCTCACAGCGCACAAATCGATTTACAGGCACATCTTTAAGTGACTGGAAATTGATTTAGGCAAAGGTGTGCAGGGAGGAATATTACGGAACTGGAATAAGAATAGGAGTTTAGTATGCAGAATTTAAAAGCATTATCCTATGACCTCAGAAAAAACGTCATCGACATGATAGTAGAAGGCAAGGGCGGCCACATCGGCGGCGACATGAGCGTCATGGACATTTTGGTAGAACTTTATTTTGAACAGATGAATATTAGTCCGGAAAAGATGGACGATCCGGACAGAGACCGCTTCGTAATGAGCAAGGGCCACTCCGTGGAAGCGCTGTACGCAGTGCTGGCGGCCAAGGGATTCTTCCCCATTGAACAGGTAATAAAAGAATTTTCCAAGTTCGGCAGCAAATTTATCGGTCATCCCAACAACAAGCTTCCGGGCATTGAGATGAATTCCGGTTCCTTAGGACACGGGCTTCCGGTGTGCGTAGGAATGGCTCTGGCAGGAAAGATGGATGAGAGAGACTACCGGGTTTACACGGTAATGGGAGACGGCGAGCTGGCAGAGGGCTCTGTATGGGAGGGCGTAATGGCCGCTCATCAATACAAGCTTGACAATCTCTGCGCCATCGTAGACCGCAACCGCCTCCAGATATCCGGCTGCACCGAGGACGTAATGGCCCACGACAGCCAGGAAGAGCGCTGGGGCTCCTTCGGATGGCATGTGATTTCCGTAAACGGCAACGACTACAAGGAACTGAAGGCCGCCTTTGACGAGGCAAAGACGGTAAAGGGTGCGCCCACCGTAATCATTGCAAATACAACCAAAGGCTATGGTTCCTCTGTGATGGAAAATAAGGCAGGCTGGCATCATAAGGTGCCGAATGCAGAGGAGTATGCGCAGATCATGAAGGATCTGGAGGCAGGAAAGGAGGCGGCTCTTCATGAATAAGATACCAAACCGGCAGGCCATCTGCGAAGTATTAATGGAAAAGGCAAAAGCGGATAAAGATATCGTAGTGCTGTGCAGCGATTCCAGAGGAAGCGCATCCCTGGCACCCTTTGCAAACGAGTATCCAGGGCAGTTTGTAGAGGTGGGCATTGCAGAGCAGAACCTGGTAAGCATCGCCGCCGGCCTTGCAAAATGCGGCAAAAAGCCATTTGCGGCATCCCCGGCCTGTTTCCTGTCCACAAGAAGCTACGAGCAGGCAAAGGTAGACTGCGCCTACTCCAACACCAATGTAACCTTAATCGGCATCAGCGGCGGCATCAGCTATGGCGCCCTGGGCATGAGCCATCACTCCGCACAGGACATTGCGGCCATGTCAGCCATTCCCAACATGCGCGTTTACCTTCCCAGCGACCGGTTCCAGACGGCAAAGCTGATAGAAGCTCTTCTGAAGGATGAGAAGCCGGCCTATGTCCGGGTGGGAAGAAATGCCGTAGAGGATGTATATACGGAAGAAGCATGTCCTTTTGAGATGGATAAGGCAGTCTTCCTTACCGAGGGAACGGATGCTGCGATTATCGCCTGCGGCGAGATGGTAAGCCCGTCCCGAAAGGCGGCGGAGCTTTTGAAGGCAGAGGGTATCCATGTTTCCGTAGTGGATATGTACTGCGTAAAGCCCATAGATAAAGAAGCGGTTCTAAAAGCGGCGGGAAATGCAAAGCTTGTAGTTACCGTAGAAGAGCATGCGCCTTTCGGAGGCTTAGGCTCTATGGTAAGCCAGATAGTTGCGGGAGAATGCCCGAAAAAGACAGTAAACCTGGCTCTTCCGGACGCGCCGGTAATCACGGGAACCTCCAAAGAGGTATTTGATTACTACGGGCTGAATCCGGAAGGAATTGCGAAAACCATAAAAGAGAACATATAAATCAAGGAGAATTTGCAGGTATGGCTGATTATGTATTGGGGATTGATCAGAGTACTCAGGGAACAAAGGCTTTGCTGTTTGACCACACAGGCCGACTTTTGGAACGGGCGGATCTGCCCCACCGGCAGATGGTGGACGACAAGGGATGGGTAGAGCATGATCCGGAGGAGATTTACCGCAACACCATCGAGGTTATAAAGCTTCTGGTAGAAAAATCGGGAGTTACTAAGGGAGATATCCGGACCCTTGGCATCAGCAACCAGCGGGAAACCGCCCTGGTCTGGGAACGAAGCACCGGCCGCCCCGTTTACAATGCGGTTGTATGGCAGTGCGCCAGAGGGGCAGAGATCTGCGAAGGCTTAGAGGCCCAAGGCAAGGCCGGACTGGTGCGTTCCCGTACAGGACTGCCCTTGTCCCCCTACTTTTCGGCGGCCAAGATAGCCTGGGTGCTGGAGCATGTAAAGGGAGCGGCAGAAAAAGCGGAAAAGGGAGAGCTGTGCTGCGGAACCATTGACAGCTGGCTTGTATATAAGCTCACTGGCGGAAGGAAATTCTGCACCGATTACTCCAATGCCTCAAGAACCCAGATGTTCAACATCAAAGACCTTGCCTGGGACGAGGAGGTATGCGGCCTCTTCGGGATTCCGGTTTCCTGTCTGGCAGAGGTGACGGATTCCAACGGTTTCTACGGCGAGACAGATTTCGAGGGATTTTTTGAAAAGCCTGTTCCCATCCGGGGCGTTATGGGCGATTCCCACGGAGCGCTTTTCGGACAGGGCTGTTTGAAAAAGGGCATGACAAAAACCACATACGGCACAGGCTCCTCTGTAATGATGAACATTGGCGCTCAGCCGGTGTTCAGCAGCCGGGTAGTAACTTCTCTGGCCTGGGGCATGGACAAAACCGTGAGCTATGTACTGGAAGGAAATATCAACTATACGGGAGCCGTTATCACCTGGATGAAGGACGAACTGAAGCTTATATCCTCTCCGGCGGAGACGGCCGGGCTGGCTGTACAGGCCAATCCTCAGGATGAAACCTACCTGGTTCCCGCATTTTCCGGCCTTGGAGCGCCCTACTGGGACAGCGGGGCCAGAGCCGTATTCTACGGAATGTCACGGACTACCAGGCGCGCTGAGCTTGTAAAGGCAGGTCTGGAGAGCATAGCTTACCAGATTACGGACGTAATACGGGCGATGGAGGAAGAATCGGGAATTGCCATTGAGGAGCTCCGTGTAGACGGAGGCCCTACAAAGAACGCTTATCTGATGCAGTTTCAGAGCGATGTGGCAAGGATTCCGGTACGCATTCCGGCAGACGAGGAATTGTCCGGAATCGGAGCGGCCTATGCGGCGGGACTGGCAATCGGTTTGTATCAGAAAGAAGCTCTCTTTGGAAATGACAAGCGAACAAGCTTTACGCCTTCCATGGAGGAGGCAGAGAGGGAGAAAAAGTATGTGGGCTGGAAGGAAGCCGTTTCCAGAACCCTTACAAAATAAGAGCTCCCTTTTAGGACGGGCGGCACATTTAAGAGGTTTCCGGACGAAGGTCCGTAATCCTGGCTGTTTGCGCAGCGACTACAAATAGGAGGGTAAAAGCATGAGTTTTCCAAAGAATTTCTACTGGGGAGGGGCCACGGCGGCAAATCAGCTTGAAGGCGGCTGGCAGGAAGGCGGTAAGGGAGTGTCTGTCTCCGACATCTGTACAGGCGGTACGGCGGACAGGAGCAAGCGTATTACGCCTGAGATCGAGGAGGGAACCTTTTATCCTTCCCATGAAGCCATTGACCATTACCATCGCTTTCGGGAGGATATTGCCCTATTTGCGGAAATGGGATTTAAGATGTATCGGTTTTCCATTGCCTGGACGCGGATTTTTCCAAATGGGGATGAAAGTGAGCCGAACGAGGCAGGGCTTCGGTTTTATGATGAGCTGATTGATGAGTGCCGGAAGTATCAGATTGAGCCTATGATTACCATTTCTCACTATGAGGTGCCTTTCGGATTAACGAAGAAGTGGAATTCCTGGACGGATCGCAGGCAGATAGACTGTTATCTGAATTTCTGCCGTGCTATTTTTACCAGATATAAGGGAAAGGTGAAGTACTGGCTGACCTTTAATGAGCTGAACAGCGCCACCAGTGCCGTAGGAGGCCTTTTGAACCAAGGGATTTTGAATGAGATCCGTCCGATGGATTTTATGGAGCAGGTGGATGTTCCACAGAACCGTTTCCAGGGGCTGCATCATCAGTTTCTGGCAAGCGCTCTGGCAGTGAAGCTGGCACATGAGATTGATCCGGAATACCAGGTGGGGTGTATGCAGATTATGGCTGCCAGCTACGGGCTTACCTGTAAGCCTGCGGATCAGCTTGCAAATCAGAAGCAGAATCAGATTACGAACTGGTTCTGCGCAGATGTACAGTGCAGAGGCAGGTATCCCAATTATATCTGGCGGTATTTTAGAGAGAATGGGATTGAGATTCAAATGGAGCCGGGGGATGAAGAGATTTTGCTGGCCGGCCCGGTGGATTTTTATACCTGCTCTTATTACATGTCCGGGTGTCAGACGGCAGATCCGGAGGCGAAGAAAGGGAAGGGGAATCTTCTTGGAGGAGTTCCGAATCCCTATTTGAAGGCTTCTGACTGGGGATGGCAGATTGATCCGGAGGGGCTTCGGTATTCGCTGAATGAGATCTGGGATCGGTATCAGAAACCTATCTTTGTTGTAGAAAATGGTCTTGGAGCTTACGATAAGATTGACGAAGACGGTAAGGTTCGGGATGATTATCGGATTGAGTATTTGAAGAGCCATATCTGCCAGATGCATGAGGCGATCTTGGATGGTGTGGATCTGCGGGGATATACGCCTTGGGGGTGTATTGATCTGGTGAGTGCTTCTACCGGGGAGATGGCTAAGAGATATGGGTTTATTTTTGTAGAACGGTATGATGATGGGACGGGGGATTTTTCCAGAAGGAGGAAAGAATCTTTTTATTGGTATCGGAATGTGATTGAGACGAATGGGGAAGTTTTGATTAATATTTTGTAAAGTTTTTGTTGAATTTTTACCATATTAGTATTGACAAATAGGGTCGAAGGAGTTACTATTAAACCAGTGAAAGAAATAATAGGTTTGTAACTTCTTCGAAGGCTTTTCCGAAAATTTTCTTGATTTTTTCGGTATGCGGTGAAGAAGTTTTTTTTGTACCTTTTTAATAGAAATGTCAAGTGCTTTTGAAAAATAATTTTAGCCGAAGCGGCTTTACCCTTTAGTGCCATCACGCAGCGGCTTTAAAACAGTAATATCCTTCACAGTGCACAAATCGATTTACAGACGCATGTTTTGTGCGGCTGGAAATTGATTTCAGACCAGTGTACTGGGAGGGATATTACGGAACTGGAATAGTCCAGCTAAGAAATGTCAAGTGTTTTCGAAAAAAATTTCTGCTGGACGGTAAAGCCGCAAAGGCGCACGAGAGGAACTTTTATGAGTGCCCTTTCGAATAAAAGTTTCTCTCAATACCAGTGTGTCGAAGCGGCTTTACCCTTTAGTGCTGTCGCGCAGCGACTTAGAATAGGAGGACGAAGAATGTTTGGTCTGTTTAAGAAAGAAGAGTTTAAGATTGTGGCCCCGGTTGACGGTGAGCTGATTCCGCTTGCAGAGGTTGCGGACGGAGTGTTTTCGGAGAAGATTATGGGGGATGGCTTTGCGGTGATTCCGGCCAACGGGGCGGTCTGTGCGCCGCTGAGCGGCACGGCGGAGACGGTTTTTCCAACCGGACATGCGGTAGGAATTAAGTCAAAGGATGGAATTGAGTGTATCATACATATTGGGCTTGAGACGGTAGAGCTGAACGGGGAAGGCTTTCATCCCCTGATTCAGCAGGGGGCTAAGGTGAAGGCCGGTGAACCGATTGTAAATTTTGATAAAGAGGCTCTGGAGCAAAAAGGGTATAAGCTTACGACTATGGTGGTTTTCCCTTCCGGCTATGAGCATGCGTTTGACTTGGGAAAGAGAACGGTGGCCTCGGGAGAGACCCTGGTTTCATAGGCGGCGGACAGAGGGAGAGATATGAAGGTTATTCGGAATATCAATAACAACGTAGCAGTCTGCCTGGATGACAACAATCATGAAGTGATTGCGTTTGGCAAAGGGATTGGCTTTCAAAAGGCGCCCTATGAGATTGCATTATCGCAAATTGACCGAACCTATTACAACCTAGAACCGCATTATATTACGTTACTGAATGAGCTTCCCGAGGATGTTCTGGATGTTGCCAATGAAATTGTGCAGAAGGGAAGCGCCTACCTTAAGATGGAATTTAATACTATATTCTGGTTTTCGCTTTGTGATCATATTAATTTTGCCATTGAGAATACGAAAAAAGGTCTTGTTCTAAAGAATCCAATGACCAATGAGATTCGGCATTTTTATGAGAAGGAGATGCGGCTGGGGGAATGGGCCATTAAACATATCGGCAAACGGCTGTCCGTCCGGCTTCCTCAGAGTGAGGCGGGAAATATTGCCATGCATTTTATCAATGCGGAGCAGCAGGTTAGGCAGGCGTCGGAACGAGATGACATTGAGCATTTCGTGGAGGATATTACCGATATTGTGGAGAGCGGAATGAATGTGATTATTGACCGGGACAGCTTCAGCTATTCCAGGTTTGTGACACATTTGAAATATCTGCTGAAACGCTCCGGCAGCCTGGATGTGCCGGAGTCGGAAAATGAGAAGCTCTATGAGAGTGTATGTGAAGAGTTTCCGGAGTTAAAACGAGTTGGAGAAAAAATTAAAGAGTATATAGCTGCAACCTTGTTGGTAGAACCGGCGAAGGAAGAAATACTGTATCTGATGATACATATCAACCGGCTCTGCGCAAGGGAAGATGGATTGTAACCCGAAAGGGGCTTTACCTGGCACTTTGTTTCGTCCGGCAGATTTCTGGCGGTCTGGGATAGTGCCGGGTTTTTTATTTCCGTGGGCGGCGGGCAAAGCGGATATGGCTTAGGCTTCCCTCACGGGGGTTGGCTTCATGGAATCAAAACAGGCTTTGACAGGACGGGGGAGCGCGCATCCCGTTCTGACGGCACAGGAAATACGGATTTCCTGTATATAAAAACAGAGAGAAAGAGGAGAGTAGTGATATGGCAAAGTATACGGATTTATGCAATCAGATTCTCGAAAACGTAGGTGGGAAGGAGAATGTTTCCCAGGCAGTTCACTGTATGACAAGACTTCGGCTGAATCTGAAGGACAGGTCACAGGTGGATATGGATGCGGTTAAGGGAATCAAAGGCGTGCTCGGCGCTCAGTTTTCCGGAGAGCAGTTCCAGATTATTATCGGACAGCATGTGTCGGAGGTTTATCCGGAGTTCTGCGGTATTGCAGGCTTAGGACAGACTGCGGCTATTGATGAAAATCTGGACAATAAGGAGCCCTTTGATATTAAGAAGGTTCCGGCAAAGATACTGGATTATGTTTCCGGTTCGATTGCACCGACCCTTTCGATTATGATGGGCGCCGGATTTTTCAAGATGTTTTATGCAATTCTGGGGCCGGATTTGCTGAATCTGATGGCAAATGAGTCGCCTCTGATGCAGACCCTTTACATCGTGGGAAATGCAGGATTTTATTTTATGCCGGTTTTCGTGGCATGGGGAGCCGCAAAGAAGCTCAATACCAGCGTTGCTTTGGCTATGCTGCTGAGCTGTCTTCTGATTGACCCGAATATTTTAAGTATTGTGACAGCCGGAGAGCCTTTTAGTGTCTATGGAGTTATTCCGATGCAGCTGAACAATTATACACAGTCGGTACTGCCGTCCCTGCTGATGGTGTTTGCACTGTCCTATGTATTTAAGTTCTTTGACAAGTATGTTCCGAAGGTAATCAAGATTATCGGCGTTCCCTTCTGTACACTGGTTGTAATGGTTCCGCTGATGTTCTGCGTACTGGCTCCGATCGGAAACTGGATTGGTATGCTTTTAAGTGCATTCTTCGAAGGCTTGTACAACGTAGCCGGTCCTCTGGCAATTGCTCTTCTCGGCGCTTTTTGGCCTTTCTTTGTTGCTACGGGAATGCACGTGGCGATTGTGCAGATTGCACTGATCAATATTACGACTTTGGGCTTTGACCCGATTGTGCTGGCAGGTGCAAACATTGCCAACTATGCGCTGATGGGTATGACTCTTGCTTACTTCCTGCGTACAAAGGGAGAGGAAAAGCAGATGGCAAGCGCCAATGTGGTTACGCTGATTGTGGGCGGTATTTCCGAACCTACGCTGTTCGGTATTCTGCTTAGAAATAAGCGTGCTATGATTTGCCAGATTATCGGAGGCTTTATCGGCGGTCTGGTAGGCGGTATCTTTGGCGTGGCTGTGTATACGATGGGAGCTTCCAATTTCCTGACCATATTGCAGTATGCCGGCGGTCCGGGTTCCAATCTTATCTATGCGGGTATTGCCTGTGCGGTTGCTTTTGTGGCAGCTCTGGCCGTAGGAATTGTTATTGGATTCGGCGACGGAGACGGATTGAAAAATTATAAGGGAAAAAAGGCTCTTAAGAAAGCCTAAAGTAAGGAAGAGGAGGGCGTCTGCTTAAGGGCGCCCTCTTTTATTAGAATAGGAATAGAGGTGTGAGATGATAAATTGTGTACAGGAAATTCCGGTAAACTCCTCAAGCTATCCTTTTGCCAGCGCTGCCCGCTACCTGGATTTTGAGAAATACGGCTACGAGGAAAAGGAATACTATCTGGAGGGCACGGCCAATGTTTATGAAAGTGTTGGAAATACGGGCGCTGTTAAGGTAAAATATAAGAATACGGCATACATAAACCGCATCATTGTCAGAGCGCCGAAGAACCCCGGCAAGTCCAGCGGAAATGTAGTGGTGGAGATTATCAACCCCACCTCCTTTATGGAGATTGACCGCATGTGGATCTTAGGCTATGAAAAGTTTATGAGGGACGGAGATATCTATGTAGGCATTACAAGCAAGCCGAACACCATTGCGAAAATGGCAGAGTTTGACAGAGAACGGTACGGCTGTCTCTCCTGGCCCAATCCCAGGGGGGATGAGCCATTTCCCTTTACCATGGAAGAAACCAGGGAGCGGGGATTGCTGCCGGACCTTGATATTCAATATGAGACGGGCTTGTTCTGGGATATGCTGACGGATCTGGCCTGGATGCTGCGGGGAGAGGGGGAGGAAAATCCCATCCGTTCTTTTGACCATCGTTATATTTACTTAACCGGCTGGTCTCAGTCCGCCTGCTATCTCTTCCGCTATGTGAACAGCTTTGCCTATCGGGATGAGGTGAAAAGAGACGGCAAAGTATTTGACGGCTATCTGGCTGGGGGCGGCGTGCGGAATCTGATTGTTCCCGTGAATCAGTATGAGGCGGTTATGGACTATGATTTCCGTTTGAAGCGGATTGAGCATGTGGAAGAGCCTTATATTTCCGTACAGACAGAGAGTGAAAACGGTCAGTGGGACGCTTTTCGGACAAAGCGAGGGGACAGCGATTATCCTCATTTTCTCTATCGGGAGTATGAGGTTACGGGAGCCAGCCACGATACCATGTTCAGCTATGTGAATTATTACCAAAATGACGAGGATTTGAAGCGCATCAACCATCTGCCTGCTTATATAGGAAAGCATGAGGAGGGAAATGATTACCCGTCCCAGTTTCTGTTCGCCGCTGCCTTCCGCAATCTCTTCCGGTGGGTGAGAGAGGGGGCGGGGCCCAATTCCTGCGGGCGGATTCCGGTTGATGAATGTGGAAGAAACCGTAAGGATGTGTTTGGAAATACCAAGGGGGGCTTACGCACCTGCCTCTTAAATTACCCTACCGGGCGTTATCATTCCGCAAGCGACATAGAGCCGGGACAGAGCTTTGTGGACCCCGGTTCTTCGGTGGATCCTTTGTTTGGCTATCAGGAGGCATTTTCTCCCGCATTTTTAAAAGAGCTTTACGGCAGTCTGGCCCACTATGAAGAGCTGTGCCGGGAGGATACCAAAGAGCAGATTTCCAAAGGCTTTCTCTGTAAGGAGGATGGGGAAGCGCTGGTTCGGATGGCAGTTTCACTTGCAAAGAAAAGGGGGCTTGTGTGATGGAGCGGACAGAGAGATACAGGGTTCTGATTCTGACCTTTGAAAGTGAAAAGATGTTTGCCAATCCCTTTCTGGACTGCTGCGTGAAAGCGGTTTTCACAGGGCCGTCGGGACAGACCATTGTCCGGGAAGCCTACTGGGACGGAGAGAATGTTTACCGCGTGGCCTTTGCGCCTACAGAGGAAGGAATCTGGAGCTATGCGGTAAATGCTCCGGGTGAGACAGGCTTTGACGGAGCGGAGGGGCAGGTGGAATGTGTGCCCTACCAGGGAGAGCTTGCTCTTTACCGTCATGGATTTTTAAAAATCAGTGGGGATAAGCGTTACTTTACCTATGCCGACGGGACGCCCTTTTTCTGGCTGGGAGATACACACTGGGAGTTTTCCTACCGGGAAAAATGGGAGGAATCCAATCATCCGGGGATGGACAGCATGTTCCGGGGAATGATAGACCGCCGGGCAGAGCAAGGCTATACGGTTTATCAGACGAATCTGCGAAGCGATCCTATGATGGGAGGGGACGCTTATTACTGGCAGGAGCCGGATTTGCCCAATGTGAGGTTTTATCAGGAGGAATTGGACCGGAGGATGTATTACTTGGCGGACAAGGGGATTGTAAATGCCCTGGGCTTTGCCTGGTTTATGTCTATTGAAAATAATGTGGAGAAGTATCAAAATCTGGCCCGGTATATTATGGCCCGCTACGGAGCGCTTCCTATGGTGTGGACCCTGGCTGGGGAGCTGGGCGGTTATGACAAGGCCCGTCAGCCCTTCTATGTGGAGGAGTGGAGGAAGGTGGCTCTGTATATGCAGGAGCTTAACAGCTACCGCCATCCTATGACAGCCCACTATACCAATGAACGGCCCTTTGCCTCCTACTATCAGGATGAGGACTGGATGGATTTTACCTTGAATCAAGCCGGCCACGGGGACTATGTGGTAAGCATTGACGATTACAAGGCATTTTTGCAGGAGCATGGGGATAAGCCCTTTGTGGAGGGGGAAGCCTTTTATGAATTCTGCTCTACCCTGGAGGAGAATGGGACCCGTCTTTGTACGGACGCTATGGTAAGGCGTGTGGCTTATCTGACCGTGCAGGCCGGGGGCTGCGGCTATACCTACGGCGCTCAGGGAATCTGGGATGTGGTCTGGGAGAAGGGGCAGGAAAATAAGATGTCTCTTTTTAACCGCTTTGATGTAACCTGGGTACAGGCCATTGACGGGCCGGGGGGCGTGCAGATGGGGCTGATGCGCAAATTCTACGAGGAGCAAAAGTTTTGGGAGCTTTCCCCCTATCAGACCGGGAAGGATGTGGTCGGAGATCCTTTTGGGAAGAAAATGCCGCTTATTACGGTGACAAAGGATGGAGGGCGCTGGGTGCTCTATTATCCCGAGGCCACGAGAAAGAGCGGCGATATCCATATGTCTTCCGGGAAGTATGTTATGCAGTGGTTTGATCCCAGAAACGGCATATACAAAGAGCCGCAGGAGTTTGAGGTGCGGCAGGATACCTGGAGGCTTCCGGCAAAGCCGGATCTACAGGACTGGTGCCTTGTGGTAAAAAGAGAAGTAGTTGGATAATATTGCGGAACTTAACAGCAATCCCTAGACAGTGCCAGAAGAATTTACAGACGCATGCTTTTGTGTCTGGAAATTCTTCTAGATTAGGGGTGCTGGAAGAGGGATTGCGGAACTTAACAGCAATCCCTAGACAGTGCCAGAAGAATTTACAGACACATGCTTTTGTGTCTGGAAATTCTTCTAGATTAGGGGTACTGGAAGAGGGATTGCGGAACTTAAAATAGAAGGGAGAACAAGATTTATGCTTCAGATTGCGGAGAATCAGAGAACATTATTAAAGGACGGAAAGCCGTTTTTTTACCTGGCGGATACCTGCTGGTCTGCTTTTACCAATATTACGGATGAGGAATGGGACTATTATCTCTACAAGAGAAAAGCACAGGGCTTCAATACCATTCAGATCAACATTCTTCCCCAATGGGACGCTTCGGCGACGGATCTTGATTATCAGCCGTTTTTGGAGAAGGATCCTCATAAGCTGAATGACGCTTATTTTGCTCATGCAAAGGAGCTGTGCGTCAAGGCAAAGCAGGAGGGCTTTGAGCTGGCTCTCGTGGTCTTGTGGTGCAATTATGTGCCGGGAACCTGGGCGTCAAAGCTGTTTCCGGACGGGATTCTGCCTTTTGACTGTCTGGAAAATTATGTGCGGAAGGTTCATGAGGTGTTTACGGATCTGGAGCCTCTTTATATTATCAGCGGTGATACGGATTTTCCGGAGGAGGAGACCGTTAAGTACTATCTGCATGTGGGCAGGATATTGAAGGAGCTGGCGCCCCAGTGCCTTTTTACGACGCATATTAAGGGACGGTATTCTTATATTCCCGAGGAGCTGTATGAGCTTCTTGACCTGTGCTTTTACCAGAGCGGACACAATGCAAAGGATTTGACGATGCCTTATTCCCTCAGCGAGGAGATGCAGAAGAAGTATCCGGGAAAGCCGGTGATCAATTCGGAGCCATGCTATGAGGAAATGGGGTATTCCGGAAATATGTACGGCCGGTGGAGCCGCCGTGATGTGCGCCGGGCGGCTTATGTGAGTGTGCTTTCGGGGGCCTGCGCAGGCATTACCTATGGTGCGGCCGGTATTTATAGCTGGCATAAGGTGAAGAAGGGCTTTGCAAGCCTTTTGGGAGAGGGCTTTGATATGCCGAAATCCTGGGAAGAGGCGCTTGCCTTCCCGGGAGCATGGGATTATGGATATCTGAAAATGCTGCTGACCGAGCTTGGCGGGGAGAAGCTTGTGCCAAGACAAGAGCTGCTTTTGAATCCTACAACGGATATCCGGGTGGCAGGCTGCGGGGAGGATCTGCTGTTGATTTATGTTCCTTGCAATACGAAGGTTCGGCTTCAGGCGGATCTGACCGGCTGGGAGCTTCGGACGATTGATTTGGCGGAGCGGTTTGCGGCGAATGTCGGGTTCACGGTGAAGGAAGGCGAAACGGTTGTTGAGATGCATCCCTTTGGGCAGGATGCCCTGATTGTGGCCCGCAGAGCAGGGGAGTAAGGGATAACTGGAAATTGATTTCAGGTAGGTGTACTTTGAGGGATATTACGGAACTGGAAAACAGTAATATCCCTCACAAGACACAAATCGATTTACAGGCACATGGTTCTGTGACTGGAAATTGATTTCATACAGGTGTCTTGGGAGGGATATTACGGAACTGGAATAAGAAAGGACGAGTGAAAAATATGGGATTTCCAAAGAATTTTTTGTGGGGCGGCGCTACGGCGGCCAATCAGTGTGAAGGCGGATATCAGGAAGGCGGAAGAGGTCTGGCCAATGTGGATGTGACTCCTCACGGGGCGGAGCGTTTTCCGGTGATGCTTGGAACGAGAAAAATGCTGGAGCTTGAGGAGGGATATTATTATCCGGCCTTGGAGGGGATTGATTTTTACCATCGCTACAAGGAGGACATTGCCCTGTTTGCGGAGATGGGCTTTAAGACCTTCCGGCTTTCGATTGCCTGGAGCAGAATTTTCCCCAAAGGGGATGAGACGGAGCCGAATGAGGAAGGGCTTAGGTTTTATGAGGATGTATTCCGGGAGTGCAGGAAATACGGGATCGAGCCGCTTGTTACGATCACGCATTTTGACTGCCCGATTCATTTGATCAAAGAGTATGGCGGGTGGAAGAGCTATAAGCTGGTGGAGTTTTACAAACGGCTTGTGACGACACTGTTTACCCGGTTTAAGGGACTGGTGCATTACTGGCTGACTTTTAATGAGATTAATATGATCCTGCATCTGCCCTTTATGGGTGCGGGGCTTGTGTTTGAGGAGGGGGAGGACCCCAAGAAGGCACAGTATACCAGCGTGCATCATGAGCTGATTGCCTCAGCCTGGGCGGTAAAGCTGGCCCATGAGATTGATCCGGAAAATCAGGTGGGCTGTATGATGGCGGCCGGAGATTATTATCCTTACTGCTGTATGCCGGAAGATGTGTGGGAAGCGAAGATGCAGGATCGGGCGAATCTGATGTTTATTGACGTGCAGGCCAGGGGATATTATCCCAATTATGCGAAGAAGCTGTTTGAGCGGATGGGGCTTGAGCTGTCTTTTTCTGACGCGGACGAGGCGGTGATGAGGGAGAATACGGTTGATTTTATTGCATTTTCCTATTATTCTTCCCGATGTGTGACCACCAGGGAGGATGTGAAGGAGACTACGGGAAATGCGTTTAAGGGGACGAAGAATCCTTATCTGAAGGCCAGTGAATGGGGATGGCAGATTGATGCGCTGGGGCTTCGGATTACGATGAACTCTCTGTTTGATCGGTATCAGAAGCCGTTGTTTGTTGTGGAGAATGGGCTTGGAGCCAAGGATACATTGATAGACGACGGGAACGGGGCGTTTACGGTTGCGGATGATTATCGGATCGAATATTTGAGAGCGCATATTGAGGCTATGAAGGCGGCTGTTGAGGAGGACGGCGTTGAGCTTTGGGGGTATACGCCCTGGGGATGTATTGATTTGGTGAGCGCTTCTACCGGGGAAATGAGTAAGCGGTATGGGTTTATTTATGTGGATCGGGATGATGAAGGGCATGGGAGTATGGCCAGGTACCGGAAGAAGTCGTTTGAGTGGTATCGGAGGGTGATTGCTTCTAATGGGGAGGTGCTTGATTAAAGGGTAGTTTGGGGTGATGGCTTTCCCGGTGGGGCCTGGGTCTGCTGCGGAATAAGCCCTCCGGCTTTTCCATATCTGTGTTCGGACGGTTCTCGTACACGCTGTCTGCTCTGTACGGACATTGCCTTGGAGGGGACTTTTGGGGTTTTCTTTTTGGGGCAATGTCCGTACAGCTCAGACAGCGTGTACGCGAACAGCCGGACACCGGATATTGGAAAAGCCGGAGGGCTTATTCCGCAGCAGACCCAGGCGCTGGGGACGGGAGTTTTTTAGTGGTGGAGATTTGTTTTGATTTTAAGTGTTTTTAAAAAATGATTTATGCCAACCGGTAAAGTCGCAAAGGCGCACGAGAGGAACTTTTATGAGTGCCCTTTCGAATAAAAGTTACTCTCATAACAGGTGCGCCGAAGTGACTTTACCCTTTAGTGCTGTCGCGCAGCGACTTAAAATAGTGTGGTTAAGAAATATTAAGAGTTTATGGGAAATAATTTATGCCAATCGGTAAAGCTGCAAAGACGCACGAGAGGAACTTTTATGAGTGCTTTTTCGAATAAAAGTTTCTCTCATTACCGGTGTGTCGAAGCAGCTTTACCCTTTAGTGCCGTCGCGCAGCGACTTAAAATAGGAGGATTGCAGGATGGAACGGTTACGGGATGTTTTGATGGGGCGGGAAGGGAACTCGATTATGCCTTTTTTCTGGCAGCATGGGGAGACTCAGGGGACGCTTGAGGAGTATATGGAGCGGATTCGGGAGTGCGGCTGCGGAGGTGTCTGTGTGGAGGCGCGGCCGCATCCGGAGTTTGGGAAGGATAGATGGTGGGAGGATGTCGGATTTATTGTGAATAAGGCCAAAAGGGATGGGATGGAGGTCTGGATTCTGGATGATTCCCATTTTCCCACGGGGTTTGCGAATGGCTTGGTGAAGGAGAAGTATCCGCAGTTTTTGAAAACTTATCTGGACTTGAGGAGGTTTGATGTGGCGGGGCCTCTTGGGTTTGGCAGGATGAATCTGCGGTTTTTGAAGGGGCGGCCCTGGGATGCTAAGGGACGGGAGAAGGATGTGATTCTCGGGGTTTATGGGGCCCGGAGGGAAGATGAACCGGTGAAAGGCTTTGGTGACAGGGTGGACCCGGTGAGAGCGGAGACTTTGGTGGACCTGACGGGGATGGTGAAGGATGGGATTCTTTACTGGGATATTCCGGAAGGGAATTGGAGTGTGCTTGTGGTTTTTGAAACCCGGCTGGGGGGTGAGGAGTCTACGAAGGATTATCTGAATCCCTTGGTGAAGGAGGCTGCGGAGGTTTTGATTGAGGCGGTTTATGAGCTCCATTATGAGCATTTTAAGGAGTTTTTCGGGACGACGATTACGGCTTTCTTTTCCGATGAGCCGCGGTTTGGAAATGTGAAGGGAACGGAAGGAAAAATGGGAAGGGCGGATATGGTGCTTCCCTGGTGTGAGGGGCTTGATGAAATTCTGCCTTTTGGGAAGGAATTTTTGCCGTTTTTGTTTGTGGATTCTGTGGATGATACTATGAGCCGGGTTCGTTTTGCTTATATGGATTGTGTTTCCAGGCTGTATTCGGAGAATTTTACCCAGGTTCTGGGGAAATGGTGCCGGGATCATGGAGTAAAGTATGTAGGGCATCATATTGAGGATAACGGAGCCCATGCGCGGCTTGGATATGGGCCGGGGCATTTGTTCCGGGCACAGAAGGGGCAGGATTTTTCCGGGATTGATGTGATTAGCAGCCAGATTGCGCCGGGGTATGATTTTCATCACGATGCGTTTGCTGCCGGGGGAAATGACGGTGTGTTTTATCACTATGGCCTGGGACGCCTGGGGGCTTCCGTGGCGCAGAATGATCCGGAGAAAAATGGGATTGCCATGTGTGAGGCTTTTGGGGCTTATGGATGGAATGAGGGGCTTAAGTGGATGAAATGGATTACGGATCATCTGCTTGCCAGGGGGATTAATTATTTTGTTCCTCATGCCTTTGACCCAAAGGAGTATCCGGATTGGGATTGTCCGCCTCATTTTTATGCCCATGGGAATAATCCGCAGTTTCGGTATTTTCCGGTGCTGATGCGGTATATGCAGAGGATGTGCCATCTTCTGCAGGGAGGCGTTCATGAGGCGGCCGTGGCGGTGCTTTATCCGGCGGAAGGGGAATGGTGCGGCGATATCCTGCCTGTGGAAAGAGTGCTTCGGGAGCTGGATCACAGTCAGATTGGCGCGGCGGTTGTATGTCTGGATGATTTGACGGATGAGCAGGTGGAGGACGGCGCTTTCCTGGTGAATCAAAACCGGTATGAATGTTTGATTGTGCCTGCTATGGAACGGATTCCGGAGGTGATGCAAAGGAAGCTGCTGATGCTTTGCGAGGCCGGGGTTTCGGTTGTGTTTGCTGAGGGACAGCCGTGGGAGGTGCTGCCGGAGCGGAGCATATCCTGTGAGGAAAGGGAGACGGAAGAGATACCGGAGTATGAGAGGTTCGGAAAGCTTCTCGGCATGGCGGAAAGTGTTTCTCTGGAGAAGATTTCCGGTGCTTGTGAGAAGTGGAGGACGGTATGGACTTCTGAAAAACAAAAAGGGCTGGTTTCTTATCACTATGTTCAGCCGGATGGGGAGATTTTCCTGCTGTTTAATGAGAATCCTGCTAAAAGTATTGAGACGGAGCTTACGATTGCTTCCGGCAGGACGCCTGTGGTTTATGATGCTTTTGCGAACCGGCTTCGGGCGGTTTCGGTCCGGCGCCGTAAGCAGGGGCGGATGGAAATGGATCTGTGTCTGAAGCCTTATGAGTCTGTGGTGATTCTGGCCTGTGACAGCTGGGACGGCTTTTCTGTGGAAGAAGAGTGGACAGGGACGGTTCAAAGAACCTTGCCGCTTGTGGGAACGTGGAAGGTTTCCTTTGCGGATGCGAAGAGCTATGGGAAGGGCACGGAGGCTTCCGGTTTTGTGGAGGTTGGAAGGAGGGAGGAGCTGCTTCCTCTGTCCTGTGAGCCGGAGTTTGCGGATAAGACGGGGACGCTGCGGTATGAGAAGACCTTTGATTGGGAGAAAAGCCAGAAGAGCAGGGTGTTTTTGAGTCTGGGCGAGGTTTTTGAGACGGCGGAGGTTTTTGTGAACGGGAAAAGCGCGGGAGTGTGCATTTGTCCGCCTTATCGGATTGAGATCACGGAGGAGCTTGCTTTTGGCAGAAATGAGCTGGCGGTTGAGGTGACGAATACTTTGGGGAATGAGAATAAGGATTTTATGTCTCAGTATACGCCGATTGAACCTTTTGGGCTGCTGGGGCCTGTGATTTTGGAGGAGGAAACGATATAGCCTGAGGAAGAAACCGGAGTGATTATATTTTTGTTTTTAACCGCATATGTGGAAAATATAAGGTATAGTTTGGGCGCCATCCGTAAGGAGGCGCCCAAAAGCATTAATTCATGAATTGTTTTAGGCGCAAACTATATTGTGGTCCGTATTCTGTCCGTTAACTTGCTCACTGATGGTATATGTGGTGAAAACAATAGATAAATTTGTATTTAAATAAAATAAGTACAAATTTAAATTTGTTTTAAAAATATACATAAAAATAATTGAAAATAGATTGACATACTTATAAAAAAGAGTTATAAATAAACTATAAGAGAAAAACAATGTATTAATTTGGCAGATATATTTGATAAAAAGATTGCTGATTAGATGATTTAGACAAAATAAAATACAAGTTAAAATAATAAATACAAGTTAAAAAGAAGAGGAATCAGCACCATATGGCAAAATATCAAATGCTGGCAGAAACCCTGCGGCAGAAAATCACAGAGGGCGTTTATCAACCGGGGAATAAGCTTCCTTCGGAGTATGAGCTTCAAAATCACTTTCAGGTAAGCCGTCAGACCGTCCGCAATGCATTGGAACTTCTGGAGAAGCAGGGCTTTGTCAGAAGCCGCCAGGGCAGCGGCACCTATGTGGCGGATCGGGAGGCGGAGGAGCAGAAAAAGAGCAGGCGCATTGCCGTAGTGACCACCTATGTAGACAATTACATATTTCCCAGGATCATACAGGGAATCGAGAGCGTTCTTTCCAAAGAGGGCTTCCAGGTGCAGATTGCATTTACCGGCAACCGGATTTGGAAGGAGGAAGCGATACTTGCGGATCTCTTGGAGCAGGATCTGAGAGGTCTTATCATCGAGACGACGAAAAGCGCTCTGCCCAATCCAAATCTTCACCTTTACCGCAGACTTCAGGAGAAGGGGATTCCCATTCTTTTTATCAACAGCCGCTACCCTGAGCTTGACTGTCCCGTGGTCTGTCTCCAGGACGAACGAGCCGGGCGGCTGGCCGCAGAGTGCCTTCTGGCAAACGGCCATAAAAAAATAGGCGGTTTTTTCAAAAGAGATGACGGCCAGGGCGTCCGCCGCTATCGGGGATTTTTGGAGGCGCTGCGGGATGGGGGGATTCGTACGGCGGAAGAACACATTCTCTGGTTTGATACGGAGGATGCTTTGGACTTTGACGGTATGGAGGAGCAAATTGTAAAACGTTTGGGTGCGTGTACCGGAATTATGTGCTACAACGACAGTACAGCTTCTCATATTATGGAGATCTGGAAGCGCCGCGGAATCTCTGTTCCGGAGGATATGTCCATAGTCAGTGTGGATGATACGGATCTGGCGATGCTTGGGGATGTGGGTCTGACCTCGGTACATCATCCCAAGGAAAAGCTGGGCGAAAAGGCCGCAAAGCAGTTGATTTCCATGATACGCAATCAGCTTCCGGGGACGTCTTACGAATTTGAACCTTACCTGGCAGAGCGCAATTCCGTAAAAGATTTGACAGAATAAAGCTTTGGAAATAAGAAAGAAATTAATGCATGAGCGTAAGCACCCCTGCCTGCTCACACCAGTCGGGGGCAACACATAACAATCCAACTATTTTAGGAGGTAAAAAGAAATGAAACAGTACAAGTTTTGGTTTGCAACCGGCTCCCAGGATTTATACGGAGATGAATGTCTGGCTCACGTGGCGGAGCACTCCAAAAAGATCGTGGAGCATCTGAACAAATCCGGCCTGCTTCCGTATGAAATCGTGTGGAAGCCCACCCTCATCACCAATGAGCTGATCCGCAAGACCTTCAACGAGGCCAATGCGGACGAGGAGTGCGCCGGCGTTATCACCTGGATGCACACCTTCTCCCCGGCAAAGTCCTGGATCTTAGGTCTGCAGGAGTACCGCAAACCGCTGATGCATTTACATACCCAGTTTAATGAGGAAATCCCCTATGACACCATTGATATGGATTTTATGAACGAAAACCAGTCCGCCCACGGCGACCGTGAGTACGGACACATCGTAAGCCGCATGGGAATTGAGCGCAAGGTCATTGTAGGCCACTGGGCGGATGAGAAGGTAATCGGGCGGATTGCCTCCTGGATGCGCACGGCCATCGGCATTATGGAGAGCAGCCATATCCGTGTGATGCGCGTGGCCGACAATATGCGCAACGTAGCCGTAACCGAGGGCGATAAGGTAGAGGCCCAGATTAAGTTCGGATGGGAGATTGACGCCTATCCGGTCAATGAAATTGCGGAATATGTGGAAGCCGCGGCAAAAGCCGACGTTGACACTTTGGTAGAAGAATATTATGATAAATATGAGATCTTATTGGAAGGCAGAGATCCGGAAGAGTTCAGACAGCATGTCGCGGTGCAGGCGCAGATTGAGCTGGGCTTCGAGCGTTTCTTAAAGGAGAAAAATTATCAGGCTATTGTCACGCATTTCGGGGATCTGGGAGCCTTGAAGCAGCTTCCCGGACTGGCTATTCAGCGTTTGATGGAAAAAGGCTACGGCTTCGGAGGCGAAGGCGACTGGAAGACGGCAGCTATGGTACGCCTGATGAAGATTATGACAGAAGGCATGAAGGATGCCAAGGGAACCTCTTTTATGGAGGATTACACCTACAACCTGGTACCTGGTAAGGAAGGGATTCTCCAGGCACATATGCTTGAGGTATGTCCCACCATTTCAGAGGGACCTGTCGGCATTAAGGTAACCCCCCTTTCTATGGGTGATCGGGAGGACCCGGCCCGTCTGGTGTTTACTTCCAAGACAGGCAAGGGGATTGCGGCGTCACTGGTGGATTTGGGAAATCGGTTCCGTCTGATTATTAACACTGTGGACTGTAAGAAGGTAGAGAAGCCTATGCCCAAGCTCCCGGTGGCAACCGCATTCTGGACACCGGAGCCAAGCCTGGCAACCGGGGCGGAAGCGTGGATTCTGGCAGGCGGCGCCCATCATACGGCATTTACCTATGATTTGACCGCCGAGCAGATGGGTGACTGGGCGGCAGCTATGGGAATCGAAGCGGTTTACATTGATAAGGATACCACCATCCGCACTTTGAAGAACGAAATGCTCTGGAACTCCGTTGCTTTCCGGTAGGAAAAAGGAACTGGAATCAGTAATTTCATACCAGTGTACTTTGCGGGAAATTACGGAACTGGAATCAGTAATTTTCCGCAAAGTGCACAAATCAATTTACAGGCACATGCACCTGTGACTGTAAAATGATTTCATACCAGTGTACTTTGCGGGAAATTACGGAACTCGAATAGGAGGTTTTACAAGATGAGCAATTTGAAAGAAGCAATCGAAAACGGAAGAACATTCCTGGGAATCGAGCTTGGCTCCACCCGGATCAAGGCGGTACTTATTGACGAGTCCCACAAGCCCATCGCATCCGGCAGCTATGACTGGGAAAACCAGCTGGAGAACGGCATCTGGACCTATGCTCTTGACGAGGTATGGAAGGGCCTTCAGGGCAGCTACACGGCGCTCAAGGAGGACGTAAAGAAACAGTATGGCGCAGAGATCACAGCTATCGGCTCCATTGGAATCAGTGCCATGATGCACGGCTATCTGGTATTTGACAAGGAGGGAAACCAACTGGTGCCCTTCCGAACCTGGAGAAACACCATCACCGGACAGGCGTCCGCAGAGCTTACCGAGCTGTTCCAATACAACATCCCTCAGAGATGGAGCATTGCCCATCTATACCAGGCGATTCTGAACGGAGAAGAACATCTTCCGCAAATCGACTACATGACCACCCTTGCCGGTTATATTCACTGGAAGCTCACCGGACGGAGAGCAATGGGTGTAGGCGAGGCTTCGGGCATGTTCCCCATTGATACCGCCACCGGGCAGTTCTACGAGCGTATGCTGAACCAGTTTGATGCCCTGACAGCAGATAGGAACTATTCCTGGAAGCTGAAAGAGATTCTCCCGGAGGTACTCGGCGCAGGAGAGCTGGCAGGAACGCTTACCGAGGAGGGCGCAAAGCTTCTGGATGTATCCGGTATACTTAAAGCCGGCATCCCCTTATGTCCGCCGGAAGGTGACGCCGGCACCGGCATGGTGGCCACCAACAGTGTAGCGCAGCGCACCGGAAATATCTCCGCAGGAACGTCAGGCTTTGCCATGATTGTTCTGGAGCATGAATTAAAGAAAGTACATTCCGAGATTGATCTTGTAACTACTCCGGACGGAAGCCTGGTAGGAATGGCCCATACCAACAACTGTACCTCTGATTTGAATGCATGGGTAGGATTATTTAAGGAATTTGCAGAGAGCTTCGGTATGAAGGTGGATATGAACGAGCTTTTCGGAACCCTGTATCGAAAAGCGCTGGAAGGCGATCCGGAGTGCGGCGGGCTTTTGGCTTACAACTATTTCTCAGGTGAGCATGTGACCGGCTTTGAAGAGGGACGGCCTCTCTTTGTAAGAAAGCCCGACAGCAAATTTAACCTGGCTAACTTTATGAGAGTGCACTTAATGACTTCCTTGGGAGCAATGCGGGCGGGAATGGATATTCTCATCAAGGAGGAGGGCGTTCAGGTAGATGAGATCGTAGGACACGGCGGTCTCTTTAAGACCAAGGGCGTAGGACAGCGCTTCGTAGCCGCAGTTATGAATGTTCCCGTGGTGGTGATGGAGACGGCCGGCGAGGGCGGCGCCTGGGGAATTGCCCTATTAGCAGCCTATATGAAGAACCGGAGCGAAGGCGAGAGCCTGGGAGCGTATCTTGCCGAGAAGGTATTTGCCGGCGAGAAGGGTGATCGGATGGAGCCGGATGCAGAAGATGTGGCAGGCTATGACACATTTATTGAGCGTTATACGGAAGGTCTTGCCATTGAACGTGCGGCGGTGGAATATTTGAAGTAACAGATTGTAAAATTGCAAAATAGATCTCAAAGGAGGATGGCGCATATGACAGAAGCATTTCGTGCGCCATCCTTTTTTGCGGGACGAACTGGAATAGAGGTAAACCATGCTGAAAGTATTTCTGGTAGAAGACGAGGTAGTAGTACGTGAGGGAATAAAAAACAATATCCACTGGGAAGCGGAGGGCTTCCGGTTTGCCGGCGAGGCCAGCGATGGAGAGCTTGCCTACCCATTGATTCAGAAGACCCGGCCGGATATTCTGATAACCGACATAAAAATGCCCTTTATGGACGGCCTGGAGCTGAGCCGTCTGGTAAAGCAGGAAATGCCGGATGTAAAGATCATTATTCTAAGCGGCTACGATGAATTTGAGTATGCCAAGGAGGGTATCAGCATCGGCATTACGGATTATCTGGTAAAGCCTATTTCCGGAATCCAGCTTTTGGAGGCTGTAAAAAAGGTAGGCAGGCTGGTGGAGGAGGAACAGCAGCAGCGCCGTTTCCTCTCTACCTTTGAACAGGAGCGCCTGGAAAATACCCAGTTAGCCAAACAAAAATTTTTCCGCAGTCTGGTGTCCGGCACAAAGTCTGTGTCGGCACTTCTCAAGGAAGGTCTCGAGATTGGCCTGGAGCTTGCGGCCAACCGCTATAATATCCTGCTTTTCCAGATTTTTGCCGGCGACGGCGAAGGCTATGACGAGGAAGAGAATCGGGTTACAAAAGCCATAGAAGAAATGACAGAACATCTGCCGGGCGTTATGATGATAGAACTGGGGCTGGAGGGATGGGCCTTTCTACTAAAGGAAACAGACGAAAAGGAGCTTCTTCAGGTCCAAAAGGAGTTTCTTGAAAAACTGGAGCAAACACTGCGTTCCTATGAGACTGTGGAGTATTTCGGCGGCCTGGGCCGTCCGGCTATGCGTCTTTCCGAGCTTGGCCACAGCTTTGAAGAAGCCAATCGGGCCTTTGCCTACCGGTATTTGAAAAAACGCAACCAGATCATAGACAGCAGCAGGGAGACAGAAGAAATGACGGAAAAAGACGATATCCGTCTGGATGACCTGGATGTTCGGCAGCTCGACCGCCGGGTGGCCGAGAGCTTCTTAAAGACCGGTTTGAAGAGCCAGATTCCTCATTTTCTGGATGAATACCTTCAAAGCTTTGGAGAGAAAAATATCCAATCCATGCTGTTCCGCCAATATGTGACCATTGACCTCTACTTTGCGGCGGTAGGCCAGGTGCAGCAGATGGGCTTTGAGGCAGGGGAGCTGGTAGAGCGGTGCGGCGATTTCCAGAATATGACCTCCGTCTTTTCGACGGTGGAGCAGACAAAGGAATATCTGACCCGGGTACTGGAGGCGGCCTTAGAGCTTCGGGAGGCCGTTTCCCAGAAGAAATACAGTTCCCTTTTAAAGGATGCCAAGGCTTTTATTCAGAAAAATTATGACAACGAAGAAATTTCTCTTAATATGACAGCGGCCAGCGTGAACTTAAGTCCCAACCATTTCAGCACTATTTTCAGCCAGGAAACGGGACAGACCTTTATCGAATACCTGACGGCCGTGCGGATGGAAAAAGCCAGAGAGCTTCTTCGGGGGACTTCTATGAAAACGGCAGAGATTGCCTTTGCCGTGGGTTACAAAGATCCCCACTATTTCAGCTATCTTTTCAAAAAGACGCAGGAATGTACCCCCAGAGAGTTTCGGGCAGGCTCCTGATCACAGTCCGAAAATTAAGAAAACAGCAATGCCAACGTATTGCGGAACTGGAAATCGCTATGTTCAAGAAAGATTCTTCAATCAAAAATCGTTTGAATATGCTTCTGCTGGTCTGTCTGATTCCTTTGACCGTGATGATTGTCTACCTGCTGCTCATTGTACGGCAGTTTTCAGAGCGTTATGATGCGGTTATGGAAAATATTTCCAAGGCAAATGCCTACAACATCGCTTTCAAGGAGGACATGGATTACATTATGTACATCATTGTAGCCAATGCCCAGAGAGCTTCGGAGCTTGTAGATTTGGAACGGCCTCAGCAGATGATTGATGAGGCCCGGGAGGTTTTCGGGGGCCTTTATGAAACGGCGGATGCCGACTATGCCAGAAACCGTTTAAGCAGGATTTTGAAAAGCCTGAATACCCTGGAAAGCAGGGTGGAGGAGATCGCGACGGATATGCTGGAGGGCGGTTCTTATGACACCAATATGGAACGCCTGGATCTGAATATCCGTATCCTGACAGAGCTTATCCAGGAACAGATTCAGCAGTATATCTATTATGAGACAACCAACCTGGAGGATCTCAGGGAGGGAATCCGCTCCGATGTAGATGCCGCTATCCGCATGAGCAGCCTGATTTTTGCGGTGATTTTGGGAGGCGCTCTTGTGATCAGCCGTAAGATTATGACCGGAATTACAAAGCCCATCCGAAATCTCTGTGAAGTTACGACTCTTGCCGGAAGCGGCGACTTCGCGGTCCGTGCCCAGGAAGGAAGTACGGACGAGCTGGCGGTCTTGAACTCCAGCTTCAACCAAATGGTGGAGAAAATCGGAAATCTTGTAGAGGATATTCGTATTGAGCAGTTAAATCTGCGTGCAACGGAGCTGAAGCTTCTGCAGGCTCAGATCAATCCTCATTTTCTTTACAATACCTTGGACACCATTATCTGGCTGGCGGAGGCCGGAGAAAAGGAGCAGGTGGTGGCGATGGTATCCGCATTATCCGATTTTTTCCGTACCACCTTGAGCAAGGGCAGGGATTACATTTCTGTCCGGGAGGAGGAGGCCCATATCCGCAGTTATCTTAAGATTCAGAAGGTACGGTATCGGGATATTCTGGACTATGACATATGTATACCGGAGGAACTGCACCAGTATCAGATTTTAAAGCTGACCCTGCAGCCTTTAGTGGAAAACGCCCTATATCATGGTATCAAGAACAAGCGCGGTATGGGACAGATTCAGGTGATTGGAGAGAAGAAGGGAGATATTCTGGTATTTCGCGTGTGGGACAACGGAAAAGGTATGGGGCCAAAGAAGCTTGAAAAGGTCCGCCGGATCATCAGCGGAGAACAGGATCCAGGGGACCCCTCCGGCTTCGGTCTCTTCAATGTGGATCAGAGAATCCGTCTGAATTACGGCCCGGAGTACGGCCTTACCATAAACAGTATTTATGGCTCCTGGACCGAAGCTGTCGTAACCATTCCGGCCGGAAAAAAATAAACCTTTTTCGGAAAAAAACAAACTTTGTTCATAATTTGTTCAAAGGTTAGTAAAAAATTATACTTAATTCAAAAGGATGTCCGTATCAAAAAAAAGCTCCCTGCCGTAAAATGAAACCATAGCCAAGAGAAATTGGCAAATAAAACACAGGGAGGGTTTTTGACCATGAAAAGAAAACTTATCGGCTTACTGTTGTGTGTAGCTATGACAGCGACTATGCTGGCTGGCTGCGGCTCCAAGGGAGGAGATGCTCCGGCTGAGGCTCCTGCGGCAGATGCTCCGGCAGAAGCGCCGGCGGAGGGAGGAGATGATGCAGAGGCAGATGCTCCGGCAGCATCCGGCGATTTAATCACCATTGGCTTTGCTCAGGTTGGACATGAATCTGACTGGCGTACCGCTTCCACCAAGTCCTGTCAGGATGTATTTTCCGAGGCAAACGGTTATGATCTGCAGTTTGTAGACTGCGACAACGATTCTGCTGTACAGCTTGAGGCAGTGCGCGGATTCATTGAGCAGGATGTAGATTACATCATCATTGACCCCATCGTTTCCACCGGCTGGGACACTGTGCTGACCGAGTGTGAGGATGCGGGGATTCCGGTTATTGTAATTGACCGTACCATCGATGATTCCGACAAGTATGTATCCTGGGTAGGCTCCAACTTCAAGACCGAGGGTCTTGCGGCTGGCGAGTGGCTGAAAGCTTACGCAGCAGAGAAAGGCATCACCGAGATCAACGCTCTTGTAATCGAAGGCTCCACTGGTGCATCCGCAACCATCGGACGTACCGAGGGCTTCAAAGAGATCGCTGACAGAGAAGGATGGAACATCGTGGATTCCCAGAGCGGCGACTTTACACAGGACGGCGGCGCAGAGGTTATGGAGTCTTACTGCAAGTCCTATGAAGGAAAGTTCAACGTAGTAGTCTGCCAGAATGATAACGAGGCATTCGGTGCTATGGATGCTATGAAGCAGGCAGGCGTTTCCTATGGTGTTAACGGCGACGTGATTCTGATTTCCTTTGATGCTTGTACGGCAGGTCTTGAATTTGTAAAATCCGGCGACATCAATGCAGACTTCGAGTGCAACCCGCTGGCAGCTCCTTTTGTAGAGGAGGTTATTAAGACTCTTGCAAGCGGCGGAACACCGGAGAAAGAAGTATACATGGAAGAGCACTGGTTTGTTAATGAGGATATTCTCTCTACCATCGAGGTAAATGGAGAAACTCAGAACCTGACCGTAGTAACGGATGAGATTATTGCCGCACAGTACTAAGAGGTTTTCGGCCGGCGAGATTGTATCCGCAGGCAGGACATAGCAGCAATTATTGGGGAGGTTGGTGAAAACGGGCCTCCTTTTTCTCAATAGAAAGGATAAAAACTATGGACAATCAAGTTGTATTGACCATGCGTGGCATATCCATGACTTTCCCGGGAGTGAAGGCTCTTGATAATGTGGATTTTACCTTGCGAGAAGGTGAGATTCATGCGCTGATGGGCGAGAACGGTGCAGGCAAATCAACACTGATCAAGTGTCTGACCGGTATCAATGCATTTGAGTCCGGCGAAATTCATGTGGAGGGCATAGAAGGCCCCGTTGTAAATCATTCTACACTGGATGCTCAGAAGAAGGGTATTTCCACTGTATATCAGGAGGTAAACCTCTGCCCCAACCTGAGCGTGGCGGAGAACCTCTTTATTGGCCGTGAGCCAAAGACAAAGCTTGGAACCATTGACTGGAAAACGATGGTGAAGAGGGCGGAAGCCATTATGAAGGATCTGGATATGAGCATTGATGTAACCCAGAATTTGGAGGAATACTCCCTGGCATTGCAGCAGATGATTGCCATTGCCCGTGCGGTGGACATGGAATGTAAGGTTTTGATTCTGGATGAACCCACCTCCTCTTTGGATGATAACGAGGTGGAGAAGCTGTTCCGGCTGATGAATCAGCTTAAAGAGAAGGGGGTTGGCATTGTGTTCGTTACCCACTTCCTGGAGCAGGTGTACGCGGTCTGTGATCGCATTACTGTGCTTCGGAACGGCCAGCTGGTGGGAGAGTACCCAATCGAGGAGCTGCCCCGGGTAAAGCTGGTGGCAGCTATGATGGGAAAGGATTTTGACGATCTGGCTTCCATCAAGTCCGACGAGTCTCCTGTATTCCGTGATGAGGACATTCTCATTGACGCCAAAGGTTTAAGCCACAAAGGAACCATCAAGCCCTTTGACCTGGTGATTCACAAGGGTGAGGTTGTGGGACTTACGGGGCTTCTGGGGTCAGGACGAAGCGAGCTGGCCCGTGTTATCTACGGCGCAGATAAAAATCAGACAGGAACCTTGAAGGTAAACGGAAAAGAAGTAAAGATCAACGCGCCTATTGACGCCATGAACCTTGGCATGGGACTTCTGCCGGATGATCGGAAGGCAGAGGGGATCATCGGGGATCTGTCTGTCCGGGAGAATATCATTCTGGCGCTCCAGGCAAAGCGGGGCATGTTCCGGCTTCTTTCCATGAAGGAGCAAATAGAGCTGGCAGATAAGTACATAGAAATGCTGCAGATTAAGACAGCCAGCCGCGAGACACTGATCCGGCAGCTGTCCGGAGGTAATCAGCAGAAGGTGATTCTGGGCCGGTGGCTCGCCACCAATCCGGATTTCCTTATTTTGGACGAACCCACCCGGGGCATTGACATCGGAACAAAGACAGAGATTCAAAAGCTGGTTCTGAAGCTGGCAAAAGAGGGAAAGAGCATTGTTTTCATTTCCTCTGAGATTGAAGAGATGCTTCGTACTTGTACGAAGATGGCGGTTCTTCGGGACGGCGCAAAGGTAGGAGAGATCACCGAGAGCCTGACCCAGGAGACGGTTATGAAAGCAATAGCAGGAGGTGGAGCCAATGAATAAACTGAAAAAAGTGACAGGGATGGCCTTATTCCTCCCTATCTTCTGTATGGTTCTGGTGATGGCGGTAAATATTGTATATGATGCGGCTTCCGGGAATTTTGCCTTTAACTTTTTTACGATTTCCATTCGGAACGGTGTACTCTATGGACGTCTGATTGACATTTTAAACCGGGGCAGTGAGATTGCAATATTGGCGGTAGGAATGACTCTTGTGGTATCGGCTTCCGCCGGAACGGATATTTCCGTTGGTTCCGTCATGTCTCTGGCTGCGTCATTTTGCTGTATGCTGCTGGCAGGCTACGGCGTATCTTCCACAAACGATCTGGCGGTGCCTCTTTTCGTTGGCGTTTTGGGAGGGATTCTGATGGGCTGCCTGTGCGGTGCCTTTAACGGATTTCTGGTGGCTTATCTGAATGTACAGCCTATGGTCGCCACCCTGATCCTGTTTTCTGCGGCGCGGGCTATCGGGCTTCTGCTCTGCAATAACCTGATTGTATATGTGCGGAATGACTCCTTTAAATTTTTCGGCGGATATGCCGGATTTATGCCTACGCCTATTATCATTGCCGCGATCTGTGTGATTATTATGATGGTTCTTCTTAAGAAAACGGCTCTGGGCCTTTATATTCAGAGTGTCGGCATCAACAAGAGGGCGTCAAGGATTGCAGGACTGAACTCCGCAAAAATTATCTTTGTATGCTATGTGGTCTGCGGCCTGGCGGCCGGAATCGCCGGTATTGTAGGGGCTTCCCGTATCAGCTCGGCAGATTCCAATAACATCGGCCTTAATTATGAGCTGGATGCTATCCTGGCCGTGGCGCTCGGGGGCAACAGTCTGGGCGGCGGCAAGTTTAACCTGGCAGGCTCTATTATTGGCGCCTACACCATCCAGGCGATTACAACCACCCTCTATGCGCTGGGGGTTTCCTCAGACGTGGCGCCGGTGTACAAGGCTGTTATCGTTATTATCATTGTAACTATTCAGGCGCCGCCTTTTAAGGCTTATATGAAGCGGCTGTCTGCCAGGAGAGCGTTAGCGAAGGGAGGCGCTGCGGCATGAAACAGAATAAGATAAACAGCAATACCCTGCTGCTTTTGATTACGATTGCACTTTTTTTGGTTATGTATGTGGTGGGATGTGTGATTTATAGTTCCAAGGGCTTTACCCATCTGCAGACCTTTTTGAATATTCTGATTAATAATGCAGGGCTTCTTTGTATTGCCTGTGGCATGACCTGCGTGATGCTGACAGGCGGCATTGACATTTCCGTAGGTTCTCTGGTTGCTATGGACTGTATGTTTTTGGCCGTAGGTATGGAGCAGTGGGGCATGAACGCCGGACTTCTCTGTGTGCTGGTTCTGCTGATCGGCGTGGTATTCGGTCTGGTTCAGGGCTTCTGTGTGGGCTATCTGGAGATTCAGCCCTTTATTGTAACGATGGCCGGTATGTTCTTTGCCCGGGGCATGACAGCGGTTATCTGTACGGATCAGGTATCTATCAGCCAGAATGAATTTTTTGTAGGACTGGCAAATATGAAGTTTGAGATTCCCTTCGGAGCTTACACCAACAGCAAGGGAGTTTTGCAGGTTCCCTTTATCCGCCTTCCGGTTATTATTGCGTTGGTGGTACTGGCTGCGGTATTCCTGATGCTTCGCTATACCAAGTTCGGACGCAGTCTTTACGCAGTAGGGGGCAATGAGCTGTCGGCAACCATGATGGGCCTGAATGTAAAAATGACAAAGCTTAAGGCGTATATGCTTTCTTCCTTCTTGTGTTCTGTGGGCGGCATTTGCTTCTGCATGAATACCATGTCGGGAAGCGTGCGGCAGGCTCTGGGCCTTGAGATGGATGCCATTGCTTCTGCGGTTATCGGCGGAACACTTCTGACCGGCGGTGTGGGAAATGTGATTGGTTCTTTCTTCGGAGTGCTGATCAACGGTACGATTTCTACGCTGGTAAAGACCAACGGTAAGCTCTTAAGCTCCTGGTCGAGCATTGCCGTGGCTGCGCTTCTGTGCTTCTTTATTGTATTGCAGAGCGTATTTGCCAAGATGAAAGATACAAAGAAATAGAGAAAACAACAATAAGATTTTCTGTTCGTATACCCATAGGGCCGAGCAGGAGTCAATGAGGGCTGCTAATGAGGATGAGGAGAGCATGGATCATAGGACTTTTGGCGCTGACTGCTGCTTTGTGCGGATGTACAAAGCAGCAGGAGGAGCCGGAAGATACCCTGCTGTATGAGGATGAAATCGAGGACAGTGATGATTATATTGTAGTGGGTTTTGCCCAGGTAGGCTCTGAGTCTGACTGGCGGCTGGCCAATACCCAATCCTTCCGGGATACGTTCCGGGAGGATAATGGGTATTATCTGCTTTTTGAGGACGGACAGCAGAAGCAGGAGAACCAGATTAAGGCCATTCGGAATTTTATTCTCCAGGAGGTGGATTATATCATTCTGGATCCCATTGTGGAGACAGGATGGGATGCGGTGCTCCAGGAGGCTAAGGCGGCTGGGATTCCGGTGATTCTCTCGGATCGTCTGGTGGTTGTGGAGGATGAAAGCCTTTATACCTGCTGGGTAGGGAGTGATTTTGAGGAAGAGGGGCGGATTGCCGGGCGGTGGCTCAGAGATTATCTGGAGGATCAGGGAAGGGGCAGCGATGAGATTCGGATTGTTACCCTTCAGGGGACATTGGGTTCGTCGGCGCAGATTGGGCGGACCGAGGGCTTTGATGAGATCCTTGCGGCCCAGGGCAACTGGAATATGCTGGAGCGGATGTCCGGGGACTTCACGCTTACAAAGGGGCGTGAGGTGATGGAGTATTTCCTCAACACGTACGAGGACATTGATGTGGTGGTATGTGAGAACGATAATATGGCCTTTGGGGCGATTGAGGCGATTCAGGATGCAGGGAAAACCTGCGGACCTGACGGGGATATGATTCTTATTTCTTTTGATGCGGCCAAATCTGCTTTTGAGGCCATGCAGCGGGGGGAACTCAATATGGATGTGGAGTGCAATCCGCTTCTTGGGCCTATGGTGGAGGAGATTATTCAGAAATTGGAGAGAGGGGAGGACGTGGATCGGGTTCAGTATGTGGAGGAGAAGTGTTTTGATGCTTTTATGGATTTGGAGGGGATTTTGGAATCGCGGACGTATTAGGGGACGGTTCACGTACACACTGTCCGTTTTTGCGGGACGAATGTATTTTGGATTTTGACAGGCTTCTCCGCCTGTTGGAAGATGATAAAATAGTTCTTGACATTTGAAAATGGAGTGCTATAATGTAAACAACATATGAATAATTGTTCATATGAAAAAATGTCAAGTGTGTGGAGGATGGACACCATGAAGAAAACTTATAAGATTGATGTGGACTGTGCCAATTGTGCGAATAAGATGGAGGATGCGGCCAGGAAGACAGCTGGCGTGAAGGAGGCTTCGGTGAGCTTTATGACGCTGAAGATGGCGGTGGAGTTTGAGGAGGGCGCAGATTATAAGGCTGTGATGCAGGAGGTAAGAAAGAACTGCAAGAAGGTTGAGGATGACTGCGAGATCTTTTTGTAGAGAGGCGGCTTTGTAAGCAGCCGGGGATAACAGACGGTTTGCTGGGAGCGAAAAGGAGGGCAAGATGAATAAAAAGCAGAAAAAAATGCTCGTCCGTATTCTGATTTCTTTCCTGCTTTTGATTGGCTTGAGTTTTATCCGGACAGAGGGGTATCTGCGGTTTGGCTTGTATCTGCTTCCTTATCTGGTAATCGGCTATGATATTTTGAAAAAGGCCTTTAAAGGAATCTGCAACCGGCAGGTTTTTGATGAAAATTTTCTGATGGCGGTAGCTACGGTAGGCGCCATTCTCCTGGGAGATTACCAGGAGGGGACGGCGGTTATGCTGTTTTATCAGATTGGGGAACTGTTCCAGAGCTATGCTGTGGGGAAGAGCCGGAAGAATATCAGCGATCTGATGGATATCCGCCCGGATTATGCCAATGTGGAGCGTGACGGAGGCCTGGAGCAGGTAGACCCGGATGAAGTTGAAGTGGGAACGCTGATTGTGGTACAGCCGGGAGAGAAGATTCCCATCGACGGCGTGGTGGCGGAGGGAAGCTCTACCTTGAATACAAGCGCTCTTACAGGAGAAAGCCTGCCAAGGGAGACGGAAGCGGGAGCGGAGGTTATCAGCGGATGCATCAATATGACAGGCGTTTTGAAGATCCGCACCACAAAGGAGTTCGGTGAATCTACGGTGTCAAAGATTCTTGACCTAGTGGAGAATTCCAGCGCCAAGAAATCAAAGTCGGAGAATTTCATCTCCAAATTCGCCAGGTATTACACTCCGGCGGTGTGCTATGGGGCTCTGGCTTTGGCGATACTGCCGCCCCTTGTACAGTTAGGCGCAGGGGCTGCGCCTCAGTGGGGGAGCTGGATTTACCGGGCTTTGACTTTTCTGGTAATCAGTTGTCCCTGCGCACTTGTGATTAGTATTCCCTTAAGCTTTTTTGCAGGCATCGGGGGAGCCAGTAAAGCCGGGATTCTGGTGAAGGGATCGAATTACCTGGAGACCCTGTCTCAGACGGGCTGGGTGGTCTTTGACAAAACGGGCACCATGACCCAGGGGGTGTTTGAGGTGAAAGAGGTTCACCATAATACCCTTGAAAGGGAGAAGCTTTTGGAGTATGCGGCTCTTGCGGAGTGCGCTTCCTCCCATCCCATCAGCAAGAGCCTTCAGAATGCTTATGGGAAGCCCATTGACAGGAATCGTGTGACGGAGATTGAGGAAATCGGAGGCAACGGTGTCACGGCAAAGGTGGACGGCATACCGGTGGCCGCAGGAAGCGAGCGTCTGATGGAGCGGCTGGGGATTGCTTTTGCGCCTTGCCATAAGACGGGGACGGTGGTTCATGTGGCGCTGGACGGAGTTTATGCCGGGCATATTCTCATTTCCGATATGCTGAAACCCAATGCTAAGGAAGCCATACGCCAGTTAAACAAAGCCGGTGTGAAGAATACGGTGATGCTGACAGGCGACCGCAGGGAAGCTGCGGAGCAGACGGCGAAGGAGCTTGGAATCCGGGAGGTGCACAGTGAGCTTCTGCCGGCGGATAAGGTGTCCAAGGTAGAGGAGCTTCTGGAGCAGAAAAGCGGCAGGGAGAAGCTGGTCTTTGTCGGGGACGGCATCAACGACGCACCAGTATTGTCCCGGGCGGACATTGGCATTGCTATGGGGGCGCTGGGCTCGGATGCGGCCATCGAGGCAGCGGACATTGTGCTCATGGACGATGATCCTGTGAAGATAGCCACAGCCATCCGGATTGCAAGAAAATGCATCCGCATTGTGTATGAAAATATTTACTTTGCCATCGGCGTCAAGCTTATCTGCCTGGTGCTGGGAGCTATAGGCATAGCGAATATGTGGGTTGCAATTTTTGCAGACGTAGGCGTGATGGTGATTGCGGTGCTCAATGCGATTCGCGCGCTGTTTGTAAAAAAGCTTTGATATTATCGCCATCTTTGATACCAGATGATGAATGGAGACGGTAAAGCTGCAAAGGCGCACGAGAGGAACTTTTAATAGGAGCAAAAAATGACAGAGAAAATCGAGGGATGCTGTGACACCTTTGAGGTGCATGAAAATCTTTTAAAAATCATTCAGGAAAAAATGCCGGAGGAGACGGAAGCCTACGATCTGGCGGAGCTCTTCAAGGTTTTCGGAGATTCCACAAGAATCCGGATCCTCTTTGTGCTCTTTGAGGCGGAGGTCTGCGTCTGCGATCTGGCGGAGGCTCTGAACATGACCCAGTCTGCCATATCCCATCAGCTCCGCATCTTGAAACAGAGCAAGCTGGTGAAGAGCAGACGGGAGGGAAAGTCCATTTTCTATTCTCTGGCGGACAATCATGTGCGGACAATTATCGACCAGGGACGGGAGCATATTGAGGAGGATTAGTTCTCTTTATGTACACAGGCGGCCGCCTTTCAGCTCATATACCATATCAGCTTCCTTGGCGGTTTCCATGGAATGAGAGACGATTATAACACAGCGGCCGTAATGATGGGCGGCATCTTTGAAAATGCCTGTAATTTCTTTTGCAGACGCTTCATCCAGATTCCCGGTGGGCTCGTCGGCTAAAATAATCGGATTCTGGGACGCAAGAGCTCTTGCAATGGCTGTCCGCTGCTGCTGGCCGCCGGAAAGCTTTAAAACATTTCTTTTGGATTCTTCTTTTGTGAGCCCCAGCTTTTCCAAAAGGGGCAGAGGGGCTTCCTTTGCGGTCAGCAGGACATTTTCTTCCGGCGTCATATAATCGATGAGATTGTAATTTTGAAAAATAAAGGAAATGTTATTTTGCCGGTGCTTATCCAGGCCGTAGGAGGCGATATCCTGATCATAAAAGTATATGTTCCCCTCTGTAGGAGAATCCAATCCGCCAATGAGGGAGAGCAGCGTAGTTTTGCCGCATCCGGAAGGGCCGAAAATGACGTACATCCTGCCGCACTCAAAGGCTGCATTCAAGTTGTAAAGGACAGCAGTTTTTTCCGTGTAACGATATGACACGTCTGATAATTTTAAGATACTCAATGGTTTATTTCCCCCCTTAAACGGTTTTTCGAATGAAAATTTGATAATTTCATGTTAATAAATAAATCAATCGAAGTAAATAAAAATTCACAAAAAGCAAAAAAACGTACATGAAGCAGAACGTGTATGTTTTTTTGCTTTTTATGTACAGAATATTTAAAAGAATGAAAAAATTTATTATGATTGACCTAAGAGAGGTGTAGAGCTCAGCCTGATCAAGGCTTCCTGTGATAGAACAATTTATACAGGAAGAGAGTGAAGGAACACAAAGGAAAGCAGGGGAAAAGGGGTGTTCAAAACATGGATTGTAAAAAACGGTCTGTTCTGTATCTTTTGAGAAAGCGAAACCGATCCGTCATTTTATGGCTGATTTTATTCGTCATTACGACCCTTATGCTGGCCTGCATTACCATAGGACATGGAGCTGGGGCGGCAATGGAGAGACTGTTTCAGGCAATGGGCGGATATTTTAAAATTGAGGCGGATCATAAGCCGGGTTCCAATAAGTATGTAAATGACGAATTGGTCAATCATATCATGGATTCCTATGAAATACAGGAATTCAACGGCATGGATACGGTTTATTTTATGGCGGGGGACATGGAGCTGGCGCCGGGACGCTTTACCCAGGAAGGGGATGAAAAGGCGAAGCTGGCCAGATTAATGGGGAATACGGATACCAGCCTGAATGAATACTTTATACTGCAGTCCTTGCTGCTGGCAAAGGGGCGGCATATTACAGCGGAGGATTCCTATAAGGCCTTGCTTTCCCAGGAGCTTGCAGAAAAAAACGGGTTGTCCGCAGGAGACACGATTTCCCTGTCCTATTATGGTGAGGATGCGGGGCTGGATTGGCATACATTTGAAATTGTGGGGATTTTCCAGATAAAGTCGCGTCAGAATTCTTACACTTCCAATACTGCGGAATGTGATATGGTGGAAAATTTTATTTTTACGGATACCCGGAGCATACGGGAGATGGTTGGACGGGCATTGGAAAGAGAAATTGACAGCTACAGGAGCGGGGCGCTCTTTTTTGTGGATCATCCCCAAACGCTGGAGCGGATTGTCAGTGACCTTGCCGCTCAATCGGAACAGGGGAAGGAAGGCTGGCAGGTGGTAAAGAATAACAAGCAGTACCAGGAATCCAGAATTCCTTTGGAACGGTTAAAAAGCCTTACGACGCTTATCGTTGCCATTGTTATTGTGTTGGGATTCCTTATAGTGACCCTCATTCTGCTGCTTTGGATGAGGGAACGGGTACACGAGACGGGGATTTATCTTTCTATGGGAATCCGTAAGATTTCGATTCTGATGCAGCATATGATGGAGAATCTGATACTTGCCTTTTTGGCATTTGTGCTTTCCTGCATCCTTGCAGCAGGCGCTGTGCCGGGGCTTGAGCAGGCTGTTCTTGCTGTAATGGACGAGGGGCCTTCGTCTGAGGCGGACAAATCCCTGCTTTTGACGGAGCAGGACATGGCACAGCCGGAAGCAGAAATAGAGGTAACGATGGAGTTGAACCTTCTGACCATATTACAAATCGGCATATTGGAATTTTGTGTTGTGATTTTGGCCACAGGAATCTCATCGGTTACAATCCTGAAAATGAAACCGAAGAATATTCTTTCTATGATGAGCTGATTAGGGGGGATTTGCTATGGGAATTGGCAGACGCGCGTTATTATATCTTACACGAAAAAAGGGACGGAGCTTTCTGCTGTTTCTGATTTTCCTGCTTTTGGCATGTTTTATTTTGGCTGGCAAAGTCCTGGTTCGGAACTCGCAAAATCAGATTGATTTATTAACACAGAATCTAGGAGCCAGCTTTGTGCTGAAAATTGATGAGAACAATCCCAATTATCAGGAGACACGGACGGGCAATGGCTACAGCTATATTGCTTATGCAGGCCCTGAAATAACAGAGGGGATGGTTTCTGATATTTTAAAGATAGAAAGGGTGTCGGATTACTCAATCGACTTGGAAATTTTTGCATGGGCAGATTTAAAATTGAGACCTGGATTATGGACGGATTCAACGGAAGATCAGTATTTTACTCAAGAACAAGTGGACTTATCCGGTCAGACAATACGGGCATATATCTGTTCCAACGGGGAATTGAACCAGAATTTCCGAACAGGGGCGTTTTCCATTACGTCCGGACGTAACCTTCAAAAAGAAGATCATTCGGCCGCCCTTATCTCGGAGTACGTTGCAAAAGAGAACGCTCTTTCTGTCGGGGACTTTCTTACGCTGGAAACGAAAAGGGGAATTTATGAACCCTGTGAGGACCCGTATGAAAGGGTAGGCGACCCTGTGGAAGTGGAAATTATTGGAGTTTTTGAAACGAATTTTAAACAGGAAGAGTCCGTTTATACGGCAGAAATGGACTATGCGGATAACTTTATTTACGTTGATTATGATACGGGAAAACAGCTTTATAACAATTTAAGCTTCATAGGCTTCGATAATCTGAATGATACCTATCGGGAAGTTACATTTTTTGCAGACGGTCCGGAGTATCTGCCGGAAATCATGCGTCAGGTGGAAGAGCGGCTTGATATCACTGGCTTACTCATGTATCGGGATGACACGGCATATCATGCATCCGTCAATCCGCTGAAGCAGATCCGTATCATATCGCTGTTACTGTCAGGCATTGGGATTGCGGGATGTGTATTGATATTGTATTTGGTCTTTGTCATGTGGATGAAAGGACGGAGACGGGAAATGGGGATTCTGCTTTCTATTGGCGTAAGTAAGAGGAAGATACTTGCGCAGCTGCTGCTGGAAAGCATTGTGATAACAACGGCAGCCCTGGGAGCGGCCATAGGATTTTCGAGGCCGCTTGTTGAGGGATGCAGCAGTGTTATGGAGCAGACAATGAGCCCGGATTCGGAAACGGAAGCTTATGTAATGGATGTAAGTGCGGCAAATCCGAATCCCGTGATTCACAAAGTTTCTTCGGATCCCGTTGAATTAGACAGTTATATTTCTATACAGGACATCCTGTTTTTGGGGATCATGGTATATTTTATTTCCTGTGCAAGCGTCTGTACGGCATCTGTCCAGATAACACGGGTTAGTCCGAAATCGCTCTTGCAGGCCATATAGTTTTTAGAAGCAGCAGAAATTATACGCAAAAGAAAGCGGAGTTATTTGTTTCACATTGGGAAATGTGGTATGATAAATAAGATGCTGCCCATTTTAAAAGAAACGCAGCCGAAGAAAGGGCTGATGGATGCTGACGATTTTGGAACCTTGGACATTATGGACTTTTTTTGAGTGCATTTTTAATGGGATCGAAGTAATCTGGATCTATTTGTTTTGTAAATACCTTTTTTGCGGGAATAAGAAAATGCTGCGTCCGGTGATTGGCGCATTTGTTTTCTTTTTTTATATATGCCTATTGAATAATATCCAGACAATCAATGGAACTGCAATGACATTTTTATCCTTATGTGGAACGCTGCTGTACAGTCTGTGCTGTTTCAGGGGACATGTTTCCCAAAAGCTGTTCGCGGGGATTCTTCCCATCGTGATTACGGTTGTTTCCGACTTTGCCGTTTTTTCGATCTCTGTAGTATTGAGTGTTTTTCGGCCGGACAGCGCCTGGGTGCAGTCCTTTGAGCGCTTTATTATGACATTTATCTATTGCCTTATCAGTTCGCTTTTGTATGGAGTTATGATTGTTCTATGCAGAAAAAGCCGGCGGTTCCAGGATTATCCCGGCTGGGCATTGGCTGTTATGCTGCTCCTGTCAGGCATTGGCATTTTAGCGGTTAATGATTTAATCAGCATTGCATCTGCTTTGATGCTGTCAGATTCCGGAAACAGGTATCTTTACTTTTACATCATTTTTATCGGTGATGTATTTCTTGTTTTATTTGGATGCTTTCTGCTTTTTCTTATGAAATGGATAAAATTATCATACCAAAAGCAGGAATTGCAATTGCAGATGCAGTATATGGCATTGAAGGATGAGTATTATGAAAGCCTGCGGCTTGCCATAGAACAGCTTCACTTTTTCCGGCATGATTTTTCAAAGCATATGAATCTGCTGGAGATACTTTTAGAGATGAAAGAGTACCAAAAGGCATCGGCCTATCTGAAGGAATTAAATAATAGTTATGACAGAAAATTAAACATCATTCATTATACAGAGGATGAAATCGTAAACTACATGATTTCGAATAAAAAACAGGCCGCAGAAGAGCAGCATATAAAAGTGCGTATCTCTGCTGCGCAGGCAGAATTCTCAGCCCTTTCATCCCAGGAATTGTGCTGTGTGTTTGACAATCTCTTTGATAACGCAATCCATGCCAATAGGAAGGTTGAAGCGGAAGAGGAACGATTCATAGAGTTGTTTCTTTTCGAAAAAGGCGGCTGCCTTTCTATTATTATGAAAAATAGATACGACGGCTCTTTTGCGTTTTTGGAATCCCAAATCAATAAGAAAACAGGATTTAATGAAACGCACGGTTATGGATTGCGGATTTTGGAGGGGATTGTCACACAAGCCCATGGAGAGATTTCCACCAGAGTTGATATAGAGGATCGCATTTTTACAATGGAACTTACCATACCCATTCAGAATCAGGAAGGCGGTGCTTTTGATGAAGGCTGCAATTGTGGAAGATGACAAAGTTTATGCAGATTATTTGGAAAATATGTTATTGCAATGGGCAAAGGCGAGAGTAACGCTGGAAATCTCAAGCTATACGGATGCCCGCGAGCTTCTTGGCGCCTCCTTTGACATAATTTCGACTTATGATATTCTGTTCATTGATATTGAACTTCAATCGATGAATGGCATAGAGCTGGCGGCAAAGCTTCGGAATCAAGGGTTTAGCGGCGTCATTGTATTTGCGACCAATTATGAGAAGTATGCAGTAGAAGGCTATACCGTCAATGCTTATCGATATTATGTTAAGCCGCTGAAGCCAGAGGATATAAGCGAGTGCATGACTTTTGCTTTAGATACCATAAGCGGGGAATATTTTCAGTATTTCTATCACGGAGTAACAAACCGTATCCCTTTTCAAAGCATTCTATGTTTCGAAAGTATGCAGCATTATATGAACATTTATACAAAGGATAGTGTGATACAGATAAAGTATCCATTAAAAAAAGCATTGGAGCAAAGCCCGTCCTATTTTATAAAATGCCATAGATCCTTTATCGTCAATCAGAATTATATTCAATGCCGGATGGGAAACCTGCTTGTTTTAAGGAATCAGAAAAAGGTTGAAATATCACGGATTTATTCCAAAGCCGTGGCCAATGCCATGAACGGCAAGGCAGGAAACAGGAATTAAACATGCCGGCGGGGGAATGACATTGCATTTTGTGCAGGGCTGTGCTATGATAGAGCAGCAGAAAGGAATGGCAGGGTTCTCTGCCATCCTGTAAGGAAGGCGGAAGAAGATGATTGAGATACTGGAACTGATACTGCATTATCTGGTGGAGGCGACCATTCCTGTATTTGAACTGATAGGAGTGGGGATTATCATTGCCTCCGGTATCCGGGGCTTTTACAGCTATGTGAGCCGGAAGCCGGATACGAAGCTGGCGCTGGCCAAGGGGCTGGCCATGGGCCTGGAGTTTAAGCTGGGCAGCGAGATCCTGCGCACGGTTGTGGTGCGGGAGTGGACCGAGATTGCGACTGTGGCCGGAATCATTGCTCTTAGGGCGTCCCTGACTTTCCTCATCCACTGGGAGATCAAGGAAGAGGAAAAGGGCATTGATGCAGATTAAACGGGAAAAACGGAACTTAAGATAAGGAGAAAGAATGAATCGGATCAAATTGATTGCTTTCGATCTGGACGGCACGCTTTTAAAAGACAATAAGGAGCTTGCCCCTGAAACGATGGAAGTTCTTCGCCAGGCGGCAGAGGCAGGAATCTGTCTGGTTCCCACTACGGGACGTCTCTACGACGGCGTGCCGGAGGAGCTGCGCACCCAGCCCTTTATCCGCTATGTAATTGCGGCAAACGGAGCAGAAGTGTACGACGCCAAAGAAAAGAAATCGCTTTACCGGGCAGAGCTTACGCCCGAAGAGGTACGGCGGTTTTTTGATGCTGTCCGGGATGTACCGGCCATTGTAGGGTGCTACAAAGGCGGACAGGGGCTTATGGGCCGTGAGGATATGGAGAAAATGGAAGCCTTTGCCGCACGGGGGCTTTTCCGCATGATGCGGAGGGTGTATACCCAGGTAGAGAATCTGGAAGCTTATCTTCTGGAGACAGGAGAGACAGTACAGAAGCTCATGCTCTTTTTTGCGGATCTGGAGGAGCGCGTGAGGGTGCTTAAGAGCATGAGGGAGGAGCTGTCGGATCTGGCGGTGTCCAGCTCGGTGGAAAATAATATCGAGGTAAATGCGGCAGCGGCCCATAAAGGAGCGGCCCTTCGGTTTTTGTACCGGCACCTGCAGATAGAGCGGACGGAGACAGCAGCCTTTGGGGACGGGAGCAACGATGTGAGCATGCTCATGGAAGCGGGCGTGGGGATAGCCATGGAAAATGCATGTCAGGAAGCAAAAAAAGCGGCAGATAGAATAACCTTGAGCAATGAGCAGAACGGGGTGGCTCATATGATAAAGGAATTCCTCAATGAGGCTGCCGTCTGAGCACAGATATAAAAAATCGGATTTTTATAAAAAACACTTGCAAACAGGCTGTGAGGTTGTGTATAATAATCTTCGACAAAGGCGTCAAAAAAAGGCGTATGGCTTATGTCATACGCTTCGTTATTTTTTGTACGCTTTTTTTGTATTTGTGAGAGAGATAGAACAAGGAGGAGAAAAAACATGTCATACGTTGATGAGATTATTGAAGCAGTGATTGCGAAAAACCCCAGCGAGCCGGAGTTTCACCAGGCTGTAAAGGAGGTATTGAATTCTTTAAGACCTGTGGTGGAGGCCAATGAGGAGAAGTTCCGCAGAGAAGCGCTTCTGGAGCGCCTGGTTGAGCCGGAGCGCCAGATTAAGTTCCGTGTTCCCTGGGTGAACGATAAGGGCCAGGTACAGGTGAATACAGGCTACCGCGTGCAGTTTAACAGTGCAATCGGGCCTTACAAAGGAGGCTTGCGCCTGCATCCTTCCGTAAACTTAGGCATCATCAAGTTCTTAGGCTTTGAGCAGATTTTCAAAAATTCTCTTACCGGGCTTCCTATCGGCGGCGGCAAGGGCGGTTCTGACTTTGATCCTAAGGGTAAGTCTGACCGGGAGGTTATGGCATTCTGCCAGAGCTTTATGACGGAGCTGTGCAAATATATCGGCGAGAACACTGACGTTCCGGCCGGCGATATCGGAACAGGGGCCAGAGAGATTGGATACCTGTACGGACAGTACAAGAGACTGACCGGACTTTACGAGGGCGTGCTTACCGGCAAGGGACTGTCCTACGGCGGTTCCCTGGCAAGAACCGAGGCAACCGGTTACGGCCTTCTTTACCTGACACAGGAAATGCTGAAGATGAACGGCATTGATATTGCCGGCAAGACGGCAGCCGTATCCGGATCCGGCAACGTGGCTATCTATGCCATCCAGAAGGCACAGCAGCTTGGAGTGAAGGTACTGACCTGCAGCGATTCCAACGGCTGGGTATACGATCCCGAGGGCATTGACGTGGCAGCTCTGAAGGAGATCAAAGAGGTTAAGCGGGCAAGACTGACGGAGTACAAGAATTACCGTCCGGGCTCCGAGTACCATGAGGGCCGGGGAGTATGGACGGTAAAGGTAGATCTTGCGCTTCCCTGTGCAACGCAGAACGAGCTTCATCTGGAGGATGCCAAGGCACTGGTGGCAAACGGCGTTACTGCAGTGGCAGAGGGAGCCAATATGCCTACGACCCTGGAAGCGACCGAGTATCTCCAGGAGCAGGGCGTGCTGTTTGCGCCGGGCAAGGCGGCCAATGCGGGCGGCGTGGCTACCTCCGCTCTGGAGATGTCCCAGAACAGCGAGCGCTTAAGCTGGACCTTTGATGAGGTAGATGCGAAGCTCCAGGGCATTATGGTAAATATCTGCCACAATATGGCTGATGCGGCAGAGCGCTACGGTTTTGCGAAGAACTACGTAGTAGGAGCTAACATTGCCGGATTTGAGAAGGTAGTGGATGCAATGCTGGCACAGGGTGTAGTGTAAAAAGTATTTTGCAGAATATCAAAGGCGCAGCCGGCCGCAGCATGCCGGCTGCGCCTTTTTCTTTAAAAATACGTCATGGGAAAAGCTGGTAATCCTTGCTTGACACAGGGTATTATTTTGTTGTATAATTATACCAATGTGTTGCTTGTTTTACAATAAATTATGTGCATTTTGCAAGATGAAGGGAGTGGAGTTATGATTCAAAACGGTTTTACCTACATAGCGTTTCTGATGTTCCTGGCGGGGATTCTCCTTGCTGCGGAGAAGTACACCAAGTGGAAGGTGTTTAATTACGTTCCGCCGCTTGTATGGATCTATGTACTGAATATGCTGTTCTGTACCATCGGAATGTTTGATTCGGAAGGGTGTTCTGCAGCCTTCGGCGTGCTGAAGAATAATCTTCTGTATGCGATGATTTTCGTTATGCTGCTGCGCTGCGATATCCGGAAGCTGGCGAAGCTGGGCGGACGGATGGTAGCTATCTTTATGGGCGGCGCGGTTTCCATTATGCTTGGATTCTTTATTGCGTTCCTGGTGTTCAAAGGCGCTCTTGGCGGCGGCGAAACGATCTGGGGCGCCATGGCGGCCCTGTGTGCTTCCTGGATCGGCGGCTCTGCCAATATGGCGGCTATGGAAGCGGCATTTACCATTGATGCCGGCGCTTACGGCTGTGCACTGGCTGTAGACACGGTTTACTATTCCGTATGGATTGCCCTGCTGCTGATCATGGTCCGCTACGCAGGCAAGTGGGACAAGTCCGTGAAGGCGGATACTTCCAAGCTCCAGGAGGTTGCGGATGCGGCCAACGCAGAGATTGAGAAGGAGAAGAAGAGAGCGACGGCAAGCGACTGGATTTTCCTGATTGGCCTGTCTTTGATGGTTTCCGCCATTGCACAGACAGTTGGCGCAGCCGGCAATACGGCTCTTAAGGAAGTGGGCCTTGCTATGTTTGACAAGGGAACGCTGACGACTGTATTTGTAACCATTCTGGGCCTGATTTGTGCTTTGAGCCCTCTTGGAAAGCTTCCGGCAGTGGAAGAGCTGTCCAATATTTATCTGTATGCGGTTGTATCCCTGCTGGCATCTACGGCAACGCTGGTGGATCTGGTGAGCGCGCCTCTGTGGATCGTGGCGGGTCTTGTGGTTATGATTATCCACATTGGGATTATGTATCTTTTGTCAAAGCTGTTCCATTGGGACTGCTGCATGGTTTCCACGGCATCACTGGCGAATATCGGAGGAAGCGCTTCGGCGCCCATCGTGGCTTCTGCTTACAATCCCTCCTATGCCGGCATCGGCGTGCTGATGGGAGTTCTGGGAGCGGCTGTTGGCAACTTCTGCGGTCTGGCTATGGGGTATCTGATGCAGATGTTTATTTAGCTTAGGGAAAACGCCATAAGGCTTTTGGCGTATGGCGCGTTCCCGGCTTAAATTCACACAGGATAGGATTTCGTTGGTTCTTCGCCCTTGAGAAGGTGGGCGGAGAACCAATGTTTTATAGGGATGTTTCTGAAATATTGCGCAGCGATTCAGTTAGTCCAGCTAAGAAATGTCAAGAATTTATTAAAAAAATTTTGCTGGACGGTAAAGCTGCAAAGGCGCACGAGAGGAACTTTTATGAGAGCTTTTTCGAATAAAAGTTTCTCTCATTACCGGTGTGCCGAAGGGACTTTGCACTTTAGTGCTATCGCGCAGCGATTTAGAATAGGAGGGGAAGAGGTGCATATCAATGAATGCTTTCGTTATCTCCATGTGGGCCTTCCGGATGATATTTTACAGCGGAAGCTCTACGGGGATTTGGATGGAGCCTTAAAGCTGATTGACAGGCGTCTTGAGGCGGACGCGGTACCAGAGGCTCTGCGCTGCTGTCTGACGGCTCAGAGGGAAATGCTTCTGCGCAGAGGGGAGGATTACCCCTACACAAAGGAGGAAGCCCTGGCTGTGGTTCGGGAGCACATTTCTGATTTCTCGGAGGAGGAATTTGAGGAACGTGTGGATGCCGGAAAAATCGGCTGGATTTACATGAATGGAGAGAGGCGCTTTTTTAACCGGTTTTTCCAGAGTATGTGCAAGTCGGAACCTTCCTTCGGAGCCAGGGCTGGTGTGCAGCTTCCCGGAGTAGAGAGCGCGGGAACGGGAACGGCAGGAGAGGGACGGCTTTCCCGCAGCGCCCGTCTGATGAAGGAGAGGGGGAGCTTAAGCAACCGTATCCGCATCCGGGCCGGCGTGCGCATGAAGGATGAGATTTTTGAGCCGGGAATGTTCCTGCGTGTTCATCTGCCTATTCCCGCGGCCTGTGAGCAGCAGAGTGAGATTGTGATTGAAAAGATGTTTCCGGAAGGGGGGAGGATTGCGCCGGAGGATGCGCCCCAGAGGACGATCTGCTGGGAGACCTGCCTGGAGGAGAATCAGGAATTCTATGTGGAGTATTCCTATGTGCATACGGCCTGCTACCATGATGTGGAGAGGATGCAGGAGGAGGGCCTTTTTCTCACCTGTCCGCAGCCGGATTTTTTTACCAATGAGGAGGCGCCGCATATTCTGTTTACCCCTTATATCCGGGAGCTGGCGGCTGAGCTTACGAAGGGGGCTGCCGGGCCTCTTGAAAAAGCCCGGCGGTTTTATGATTTTATTACGCTGCAGATGAAGTATACCTTTATGCCGGCTTATTTTGGACTGGAACAGATTGCAGAATCCTGTGCACGGAATTTTACGGGGGACTGCGGCGTGTTTGCCCTGTTGTTTCTGACCCTCTGCCGGTGCGCGAGGATTCCGGCCTGCTGGCAGAGCGGCCTTACTGCGGAGCCGGATTTCTGCGGGGCCCACGACTGGGTACGGTTTTATGTCGCGCCCTATGGGTGGCTGTATGCGGATCCTTCCTATGGCACGGCGGCGGTACGGGCGGAGAATGAGGAGCGCAGAAGATTTTATTTCGGCAATCTGGACGCATACCGGATGGCGGCGAACAATGCATTTCAGGCGCCCTTCACCATAGAGAAGGAGCATTGGCGCACAGACCCCTATGATAACCAGCTGGGCGAGATGGAGACCAGTGACCGGGGGCTTAGGTATGGAGAGTTTGAGCGCAGCAAAGAGGTTCTGGCGTGTGTGGAGCTTAATGACAGCATTCTTTAAAGAATGCGGAACTAAAAACAAAAAGGAGTATAGCTATGAAAATTACAGAAGTAAGACTGGGAATTTTATCGGTTCCCTTACGGGTACCATTTAAGACGGCGCTGCGTTCCGTATCCAGTGTGGAGGATATTATTGTGGAGATTCACACGGATTCCGGGCAGATAGGTTATGGAGAGGCGCCGCCTACCGGCGCCATTACCGGCGATACGACAGGAGCGATTATCGGCGCCCTTAAGGATCATTTGATCAAAACCATTGTGGGCAGGGATGTGGATGATTTTGAGGAGCTGATCCAGGCAGTAAACCGCTGCATTGTAAAGAATACCAGCGCAAAGGCTGCAGTTGACATGGCTCTGTACGATCTGTACGGCCAGCTCTACAAGCTTCCCGTCTACAAGCTTTTTGGCGGAAGCCGCAGAAAAGTCGTGACGGACATTACCATCAGCGTCAACGATCCCCAAGTGATGGCGGAGGATACGAGAAATGCTGTGGAGCGCGGCTATGATACCATAAAGGTGAAGGTGGGCATGAATCCGGATCTGGATCTGGCCCGTCTGACTGCCGTGCGCCAGGCGGCCGGCCCAGAGCGGCAGATCCGCATTGACGCAAATCAGGCCTGGAGCCCCAAGCAGGCGGTACGGCTTCTGAATCAGATGCAGGAAAAGGGCCTTGGAATCGAGCTGGTGGAGCAGCCGGTACCTGCTCACGATTTTGAAGGACTCAAGTTTGTAACCCAGCGGTCATATGTGCCGGTTCTGGCGGATGAGAGCGTATTTTCCCCAGAGGATGCACTGAAGATTATGCAGATGGGAGCGGCCGATCTAATCAATATCAAGCTGATGAAATGCGGCGGCCTTTACAATGCGCTGAAGATTGCGACGGCAGCGGAGCTTTACGGTGTGGAGTGTATGATTGGCTGTATGCTGGAAGCCAAGATCAGCGTGAACGCGGCGGTTCATCTTGCCTGCGCTAAGAACATCATTACAAAGATTGACTTGGACGGCCCTGTGCTCTGCAGCGAGGATCCGATTCTGGGCGGCTCTCTATTTGAGGAAAAGAATATCACCGTCTCCCAGGAGCCGGGACTTGGAATTCGCGGAATTGAAGGGTTGAAGTATCTGGATTGAGTTTTGGATGGGATGCCTCCGCATTTTGCATTTTGACGATTCAGCATAGCGTATAAAAAAATCGAGACAGACGCAAAAAAAATACATAGAGATTGCATAAAAAGTTCAAAATATATTGAGGAATGCTATTTTCCATGTTATTCTAAAACCATACACTCAGTGGACAAAGGGACACTGAGTGTAATATTCCTTATGTATAGAATACAAGGAGGTGCGGCTATGCTGCAAAAGTTTAAGGTGCAGAATTTTAAAAATTTCCGTGACGAATTTGTATGGGATTTTTCCAACACAAAAAGCTATGAATTTCACCAAGAGTTTGTACCGCAGGGAATTATGAAAAATGCCATTGTGTTTGGGGAAAATGCTTCCGGAAAGACGAATCTTGGATGGGCTGTCATGGATATTGTGATACATTTGACAGATTCTATGAAGAATATTGCAAATTATCATAATTATGTAAATTTAAACAGCAGTGATAAGCTTGCTCGTTTCGAATATACCTTCTGTTTTGGCGGAAATTTGCTGGTCTATTACTATGAAAAGGAAGAAGTGGGAAAAGTTCTGCGTGAAAAGATAAGCATTAATCACCATGAGATCTTGTCAGCGGAACTGGGGTACGAGGCAAAAGTCCATTTGAAAGGAGCAGAGAACCTGAATTTGGATATGTGGGACGGATCTATTTCGTTTGTAAAATATGTGGTAAGAAATACGGTTCTCGATAGGAAGGATACAGACTGCAGAACCTTTAGACAATTCGTTCGCTTTGTTGAGCACATGTTCTGGTTCAGCAGCGCATATGGAAATAATTATATAGGATATAGTAATCGTGTGGGAAGTATTGGAAAAAATATAGTGGAGCTTGACGCTGTAGAAGAGCTTCAAATGTTTTTGCATGAATTGGGGATTGATGTAGAATTGGCGGCAGGAGAGGATGCGGAAGGAAAGAATTTGTACTGTGTCTACAAAAATAAAGCAGTTCTTTTTCAAAATATCTGGTCCAGCGGTACCAGTGCTTTGACATTTTTATTTTTGTGGTATCTGCAGATGAAGGATATGTCCTTTGTGTTTATTGATGAATTTGATGCCTTTTACCATTATGAACTGGCAGAAGCTGTTGTACGAAAATTGCTTGCTCTTGATACTCAGATTGTATTTACGTCACACAATACGGATTTGATGACAAATGAACTTTTACGTCCAGACTGTTATTTTGAACTGAGAGACAATCAAATAAAATCCTTTGCAGATCGAACCTCAAAGGCATTGCGGCAGGTTCATAATATCCAAAAAATGTACAAAGCAGGAGCATTTAATGAGAGATAGAAAGAAACATATCGCTTTTGTGTACGAAGGAGAAAAGACAGAAAAAGTACTGGTGGAGCGGATGCAGGAGTTGTTTTTTGAGGAGATTGCAGATGTGATGATTTTTTCTTTTCCGGCATGCGGCAATATCTATATGATATGGAATAAGCTCCGGGAATATGAATTTGAAATTGATGTAATTGACGCAATCCGGGAGATAAGTCCGAAGGCAAAGGAACTTTTGGAGGGGTATTCTATAAGCGATTTTTCAGAGGTATATTTGTTTTTTGATTATGATGCCCATAACGATAATCTGCCGCAGGTTTACCGCAGAACAGATGTGGTAGAAGAGCTGCTTCAGGCCTTTGATAATGAGACAGAAAATGGAAAGCTTTATATTTCTTATCCTATGATAGAATCGCTTCGGGAAATGAGCATAGAACAAGAGGATTATAAAAGCTTTTATGTGCCAATTGACGAACTGATTCATTATAAGCAGTATGTCTCGGAAGAGCTTGAGTTTCGGGATTTCCGCCATCTCACACAGGCGCAATGGTATACAGCTTGCCGTGGGTCAGTCAAAAGAGCACACTTGATAGTAAACTTCCAGGACGTGCTTCCTACATATCATTACTTTTTAAATGAATTGACACAGAAAAAGATTTATCATGCGCAGAGAGAGTGGTTTGTAAAGCTTAATCGTATGATAGGAGTGCTGAATAGCCTGCCCTTATTTTTGCTGGAATATTTTAAAGAAGAATTTTGGAAACGTGTTATTTGCAGAGAGTGCGAAAAGGAGTAAACAGATGAAAATTGTAATTCTGGACGGCTATACGGAGAATCCCGGTGATCTGAGCTGGGAAGGCTTCGAGCGGCTTGGAGAAGTGACGCTTTATGATCGCACTCCGGTAAAGGATGCGAAGGAGATACAAAACCGAATCGGGGATGCAAAGATTGTGATTACGAACAAAACTCCGCTGACAAGGGAAACGATAGAAGCCTGCCCCCAGATCCGCTACATTGGTGCACTGTCCACAGGTTACAATGTTATCGACATAGAAGCGGCAAGGGAGAGGGGAATTCCGGTGAGCAACATTCCGGCCTACGGTACGGATGCGGTGGCCCAGTTTACCTTTGCCCTTCTTCTGGATATCTGTCATCATGCGGCGCATCACAGCCAGGCTGTCCATGAGGGGCGCTGGAGCTCCTGCGCGGATTTTTGCTTCTGGGAGTATCCCCTTATTGAGCTGGCCGGAAAAACCATGGGCATTGTAGGCTTTGGACGCATCGGGCAGGCCGTGGGCAGATTGGCAAATGCCTTTGGTATGAAGGTACTGGCCTATGCAGTTCACAGAAGGCCGGAGCTTGAGACAGAGGCGTGCCGTTATGTGGAGCTTGAGGAGCTTTTTGCCAGATCCGATATTATATCTCTCCACTGTCCTCTGTTTCCGGAAACGGAAGGGATGATCAACAAAGAAAGTATCGCCGGAATGAAGGACGGCGTGGTGATTCTCAATACAGGCCGCGGTCCTCTGATTGTGGAACAGGATCTGGCGGATGCTCTGAACAGCGGCAAGGTATACGCTGCCGGGCTGGACGTGGTGTCCGCAGAGCCCATCAGTGAGGATAATCCTCTGCTCACGGCCAAAAATTGTCTAATCACGCCCCATATTGCCTGGGCCTCTAAGGAAAGCAGGCAGCGGCTGATGGATACGGCGGTGGGGAATCTGGAAGCATTTCTGGCAGGAACGCCGGTGAATGTGGTGAATCAGGGTATCTGAAAATAGGGGCTGTTGTAAAGTCAATGTCAAACAGTTAAGAGTAAACAAGCAAAATAAAATCTTTAAAAGCTGCTATGAGAGTGGTACAATACAAGCATGGATAAATAATAATAATTATTTTGTTATTGTTAAATAATAAAGAATAGATAGTAGTTAGAGGCAGCAATTATGTATTTAAAAAAAATATCTTTAGAAAATTTTAAGTGCTTTGAAAAATTGGATATGGATTTTCACAAAAATCTTACAGTTGTTATAGGAATCAACGGCGCTGGAAAAACATCTCTTCTTGAGGCTGTCGCAATTGCTGTAAGCACCATGTTTGCGCCGATGGATGGCCCCAAAGGGATTGGAATTGATAAAACCCAGGCACATTTGAAGGCGTATGTTATTGGAAGTGCAAGTGATATACAGCCGCAATATCCGGTAAAGGTTTCTGCAACGGCCATGATTGATGGACGGGAAGTGTATTGGCAGCGATGTTTAAACAAGGCCAAGGGTCAGACAACAATTAAAGAGGCAAAGGAAATGATTTCTGTTGCGGCTGACTATCAGAAAAGACTTCGTGATGGGGATACTACGTTAATTTTACCTATTCTTGCTTATTATGGAACAGGACGCCTTTGGGACTATCATCGTGAAAAGCAGACAGACATTTTTGAAACAAGTACAAGAACAAACGGCTATATTGACAGTGTTGATGGAATTGCAAATATCAAGCTGATGATGAATTGGTTTGCCAAAATGACAATTCAGAAATACCAGAATCAAGAGAATGGCCTTGGAGCGGTTCCGGAATTAGAAGCTGTATTTGCCGCAATGGAAAAATGCTATAATCAAATTACGGGTTCTGACAATGCGAAGATTCAATATAATATGGGGACAAAGGAACTGGATGTGGCTTATACGGATAAAGCAGGAGAACGGATGCGCATTCCAATAAATCAGTTAAGTGACGGATATAAAAGTACAGTTAGCCTTGTGGCAGATATTGCTTACCGCATGGCAGTCCTGAATCCGCAATGTTTGGGGAATGTATGTAATGAAACCAGTGGCATTGTTTTGATTGATGAAGTTGATTTGCATTTGCATCCAGCATGGCAGCAGCGTATTTTAAGTGACTTGACCTCTATTTTTCCTAAAGTGCAGTTTATAGTCAGCACTCACGCACCGGAGGTTATCAATTCAGTACCGAAGGAGAATGTGATTATAATTGAGGATAATTCGGCAATTCCTGCGCCCGTAGAAACATATGGGAAGGATGCAAATGGCATTCTTCGTTCTGTTATGCATGTGAAAGAACGGCCGCAGATTATTATGGAGAGATTTAATGAGTTTTACAGTGCGATAGATACTGAAGATTATGCAAAAGCAGGGGATATACTGAATTGCCTTGAAAATGATATAGGTGAAGATCCGGAACTTGTTTCCATGCGTGTGCAGCTTGATTTAGAGCAGCTTTGAGGTGGTACACAAAATGATAGAGATAAAAAAAGGAAATGAACCAAAGGAATTATTGCAATATCGCCAGCAGGATTTTGCATCATATGCTGATATGCCTTCGGATGTAAAGAAAAAGGTAATAGAAAGTCTGCTTTCGGAACAAGGTCATCTATGTGCGTATTGTATGAGCAGGATTGACGGAGGAAAGCATCGGGCTACGATTGAGCATTGTATACCTCAGTCAGCTTCTACTGAAAAAGAGCGATTGAATTATAAGAATATGGCGGCCGTTTGTTGGGGAAATCGTGACGCGCATTCAAATAATGATAAAAGCTGCGATGCGAAAAGAGGAAGCCTGCCTTTGGAACAGCAGGACATGAAGAAATTGGATGTTTTTGATGGCAGAACATTAATGGACATTCAATATACCGCAAATGGGACTATTTTTTCTGAAAATTCTGATGTAAACGAGGATTTGAATAAAAGGTTGAATCTGAATTGCGAAGCACGCAGACTGAAAGAATGCCGATTGCAGGCACTTCGTACATTACATAGCAAAATCAACCAAAAATATCCAAATAAAACTGTCCCAAAGAAATATTTGCAGGAGTTACTTGCCCATTACATGGCTCAAAGCGAAAACAGAGAACCATATAGTGGGATAATGATTGCGTGGCTCAACAAGAAAATATAAAAATTTATTTATTCTAGCAGCATACAGTTAAGAAACAGGAAAATAGTTTTTATCTATTTCCTGTTTTTTAGTGTGTCCAGCGGCGCATATTTCTAACAGGTTAAAGTCCCGAATCCGCCCGGTAGCGAGAAGGATATAGCCGAAGGCGAGGGTGTCCATCGTGAGGCGGACTCTGACCCCTGCTTATACGGCCCGGCTCTGGAAAACGGGCATCCGTTTTACTCCCGCCAAGGCATAAAATCCTTTTGACAGTGCGTTTTCCTAATGCTGGAAGTCTTTTGGAGGAAAATAATGTTTAAAGTGTTTAATGCATTAGAAGAATTATATTTAAAGTCAAAAGAAAGCAAAACCTTAGAGTGTACAGATTTTCTTGGAAATATAATTCAATGTACATTTGATTGGAATATGCCAATAGAAATAGAAGAATTGGAAAAAATAATTTTTGAGAAAAATCTAAAACTGCCTAAAGAGTATATTGATTTTTTATTGATGGCTAATGGAGCAATTTTATACAATACAGAAGAAGACTCAGGATATCAATTACTTTCGATTCAAGAAGCGATTCGCTTTACAGAAGAAATGAAAGAACTGGGGTATGATTTAAAGGAGGAATGGTTGATATTTATGACAAATTTATTTGATTCAGATATGTTATTGTTTGACTTAAATAAAATAGATACAAAAAGATATATAATTGATGGCATAGAAGAATATCCAACAGAACAATGGAAATATTTAAAATGTGATTTTAGAATTTTCATGAATCGTCTCTTTGAGTCCAATGGTGCTAATTATTGGAGATGGTTATGATTGATTTTAAATTTGTATAATACATACAGCAGGCAGGGCAGTATCCTAAAAAAGCCAGGCAAATGGGGCTGGCAGCATCAGTGGGAGAAATAATGAAATCGTATCTATATCCCCCATTTGAAATGGGGGCCGAGGCAAAGCCGTAGCGTTACCTAGAGTAAAAAAATCCTCCTATGTTACAATGATATTGGTTTCGCAGGCCATATCAAAACATAGGAGGTATCCAAAATGGATAATCAAAGTATACAACATACTCGTTGGAATTGCACGTATCATATAGTGTTTATTCCAAAATATCGTAGAAAAATTATGTATGGAGAAACAAAAAGAGACATAGTGGAAATTATTAAGAAACTATGTGAGATGAAACAGGTACAGTTAATCGATGGGAAAGTATGTGTGGATCATATTCACATGTATGTGGCGATACCGCCCAAAATGTGTGTTTCGGAATTTATGTCATACCTAAAAGGTAAAAGTACACTGATGTTGTTTGACAGACACCCAGAGTATCGAAGTAAATATGGGGATAGACATTTCTGGGCAAGAGGATATTACGTTTCAACAGTGGGAAATGTGAATGAAGAGACAGTACGCAGATACATTTAGGAACAAGAAGAGAATGATAAACTAGAGGACGGAAGAAAGTAGTGAGCCCTACATAGGAGGGCAACCAGAAATAATGGTACTGCGAAATCCCACCTCTGGCGGAACCAGTAATAATCCCCGGAGGGATAAAATCTAAACCCCCATTTGAAATGGGGGTTGCTAACTTAGATGTTTGAAAATTTGCAGGAATTTATATCAAATAATCAGGATGATCTCATTATTACGGGAGGTATTTCTAAAGAAAAAGTACATGTTTTAGAGGAAATTCTTGGCCTGAAATTTAGAAGCGAAATAAGAGATTATCTATATCTATATGGTATTATTATGGGATATGGTGTTGAAATGTTAGGTTGTGGAAATAGTGGTGAATCATCATTAGTAAAAGAGACTCAACGATTTAGAAAGTATGGGTTGTCAAAAGAATATATTGTAATTAGGAACGTAGATGAATGGATATATTGTTTCAATAATCATAATGGTGAAGTTTCAAGTTGGGATAGAATTGAAAAAAGCCATTTAATTAAAGGGGACGATCTTGAGAAATATATTCTCAATGAGCTAATGGAGGCAAAGGAAGAATGGTAACTGGAACATCTGGTCAACTAGGAAACGGCAGGAGATAACCAGGGATGGCGAGCCGTCGGGCTGGTATATTGGGAGGATTTGAAAAATGATTACAAGGTTGGAGGCATTTTCCTTTTTAGAATCACATCAACCTATGCCTAGTGATGAAAAGCTTACGGAGATAGAAATTAAAAAATATGAAGAAGTTAGGACTTTTTTTATAAACAATCCAGATGAACAGTGTGTACCTTTGTTTTTGAATTCATTTGGAGGAAAAGATGGTTTAGGAATATACCAGATGGTTGAAGATGTAATTACAATGTATAAAAAAGAGATTGTGCTTCCACATATATTGCAGGCATTAAAAAATCCATATGAAGGTGTACAGTACTGGTGCATTCAGATTGCATCGAATTTTCCAGACGAAAGTCTGCTGTCGCCGTTGTCAGCTTTTTTACAATCGGAGGATCAAGATATAAAAGCAGCAGCAATAACAGCAATAGCACAGCTGGCCTTAAACCATATTAAAGCATACGAAGTGTTAGAAATACTACAAAAAGAGATTAAAGAAATATCAGATATGGATACGAAAGAATTTGCTATTGAAGTATTAACAGATATTCAAAATAGTATATAATGCAGATTACCATTTTATATCTTTTGGCTGGATAGGTGAAAATTAGTGTGATTGCAAGATAGAAAATTATTTAGTTTTGACTCCAATGTTATGTTTTTGAAGGAAGAAGGTGATTTTATATTAAAAGAAACAATGGAAAAGTTGAAAGAATTTAATCAGTCTTATGATGAGGAATTGGTATTAAGTGAAAAAATTTAAAAGTATATAGATAATTAAAAAATAAGGAAAGTGATAAACATGGATAGTCTAAATTTTAAAAATATGATTAAGGAATTTTCTAATAAAAGACCTCTATTATTGTCACTGAATACAGATCAGAAGGCTGCTGAAGAAATGATTACAGACGTTGAAAAATATTATGATATAAAATTACCAAAACAATATAAAGAATTTGTAAAGGACTATGGAGGAGGGTATTTTGGTTTTATAGTAGTCTTTTCTTGTGATCATAATGGCATGTTTTATATTAAAGATAATGTTGCAAAAAATTGGATTTATGAGAAAAATTTTATTCCTATCATTGATTTGGAAACTGGGGATTTTTGGGGTTTTGAAATAAAGAAGGGAATATGTCAAAAGACGGTTGGCTTTTACTCTCACGAGGAAGATGAAATACAAGAGTCAGCAATGGACTTTTTTGATGTATTAATTAAATACGGTTTCAAGAGTACAATCTAAATTACTGATGAGCATATACAATACTTAAAGTTACAAAAGTCATTTTGTTTTTTAACACATAAACCTATCTGTTGCTTACGCCTATGATAAGGTTGGGCGGCGTATGTCCGTCAGCAATCCTTATGGGACAGTGGAAGGAACAGGAGGGCGGCTGCGAGTATCGGTATGACAACATCTATTATTACCACAGGGATGAGCAATTGAGCACAGTACTTATGACTGCTCAAAAGGGAGAAATCCAAACCCATTATCGCTATATTTTTTTGGAAATCTGTTGGAAAGCGAGGAGAAGGCACAGAGGAGATGAATAGTGAGTACTGAAGAAATGAAAACCAGGATTGAAGAATTAAATATTCCAAGCAGATATTATTCTATAAATGGTAATATAGCATCTGATAGGTATATTTTCAGACAGATATATACTTACTGGGAATGCTTTTATATTGATGAAAGAGGTAATCAAAATGATTATCATAGATTTGGGGATGAAAATGATGCATGTGAGTATTTTTTTAGGATATTAAAAGAGGAAATGAATATTTGAATGCGATATGTGACGGGCACCATACTATTTTTTGAACAAAGCGATGACGGTTCGTGAATTGAATGAGTTATATAAATCATTACCATGGAAATATGGAGAAAAAAATGATAAATAGATATGAAACATGGCTGATTGATGAAATAGAAAACGTTCTACATTTTCCCTATAAAGATATAAAATTCTTGGATGAATATCCATTAGAGGTTTCCAAGCAAGTTTTGAAAATTTTAATCAAAAATGCATGTTTAGGACAAAATTTGGGGCCGATAGAAATCAGTCGTAGAAAAATTAAAGAAATTGATCGAACTTGGTTGAAGCAGTATTTTGTTGAGGCTGCAAGTACATGTATTAATTGTTCTGATGAATGGGAATATAGGCGCTTAGTCGAGCTGACAATTCTTATAGTCCCAGAATTAAAACAAGAAATTTTTCAATTAGGTATGCAGTCAGAAAACGAGGAGGTGAGAGAAGTAATAGAAGATTTTCAAAATTTATAAGTCTGTAAAAATGCTTAAATATTGTAGAAATTACTAAAAATAAAAAACAACCTTCCCATGCTTCTGCATGAGAGACATGAAGGAGTATATATGAATTATGCAAACAACAATTAATAGAATAATACCTCAAAAGGGAAATGCAAAGACAATGATACAAAGACTAAGAGCTTATATAGATCCGGTGGATGATACTTGGTGTACCAAAATACAACCAGCGAATGAAATGCAAATAGAAGAATTAAGGCAACAGTTAAATTTAGTTGAAAGGGGATTGGAATTACCAGAAGCCTATGTAGAATTTTTACATCATGCCGGAGAATGTGCTGGAGGATTATTTTCAACTTTTTGTGCAGAAATGTCAATATCTTCTTTAATATCAGATAATGAAGGTATATGTATTAACAATGCGGATGATACGAAGCCGTACTGTTTCACGTTTTTAAAGGATTATTTAGGAATATGTTATACAATGAATCTAGATAATCAAAACCAAAAAATATTTATGGAAGAGGACTATGCTGTTAGTGAGAATTTTGAAAATTTAGTTTTTCAGAGTGCAATTACACAATATGAGGAAAAATATTATCCTTTTTATGTATATTTTTCGTCAAGTATTCATGGATTAAATACTTCAGAAATAGGGATAAAAGAGATTGATTTGTTTGATTATGCAGATCAAATAGTGAAAAAGTATTGTTTAAATAAGTTATGGTTTAGTGATTCCTATTGTTTTTTTGCATGTTCAAATGAAATGTCTCTTATGCTGAATCGCAGTGGTGGGGGCGTTTATGGAGCAATTTGCTTTAATGAAAAAGAAATGCAAAGAGAAATGGAGAAAGTTTTATTATCTAAAATTAACACAAAGATACGTAAAAATTAGTGTAATTGCATGATATTTGAGTTAGAGGGGGAGGTTTTTTGCACCTTTAAATTATTATTTTGATTACTTGAACAATAGCTATTGGTGGTATTCTATCTATGATGTGAATAAAAGATTTTGATTATTTAAAAATTTTTTTTCATTTTATTAGAATTATACGTTACTGGACGAAGTCCATCAGTCCCGAAGAGGCATGTATTAATGGGGTACCCGTAGGGTATACTTATATGGAAAATTTTGGTTAATAGATAAGTGAAGAATATGAAAATAGATAGAGAACAAGCAATAAAAATTATTGCAGCTAATGAAGTTGTGAATATTTCTAAAGAGGATAGAGAATTGCTTATTTATAATAGTTGGGGGCTGGATGAAACAGATAAAGAGTTTTACCTGCTTCCAACTGATTTGAGAAAAGAACTACTGGATTTTGATGAACCTCAAGAGAATATCATGTCATCTAAATATGATAAACTAGTGAAAATATCTTGTGAATCGAGCTATAAACAATATACAAATGAAAAAATTGAAGCAATCCAGAGGAATCAGAGCATCCATTATTACCATAGAGATGAGCAGTTAAATACGGCATTTATGACTGCTCAAAATGGTGAAATCCAAAATCATTTTCGCTATGATGCATAAGGACAGACAGAAGGCAAAATAAAGTCAACAAATTGTTAAGCTTAAAAACAATCATAAGAATAAGCAGGAGGAAATGTTGGTGCTTCGTTCCTTGTAGATAATACTAGAGAGGAAATATATATTTGGAATGCAGGAACTGCGTTGGAAAAGTTTAAAGAATTCTCATACCCCATTCCAGACGATGATTTTTTTAAACAAGCATGGCTCATAGGAAGTGATTTGGGAGATTTGGTTTATTTTTATGCGGAAGGAAAAGATGGATTTGGCATTTATAGAGATGAAGCTGGTAACTTATACGTTAGAGATGGAGAAAAAATAGCAGATACACTTACAGATTTTCTTGTGAAAGGAACAGGGATTGATATTGCTCTAACACTGTGAAGAAATTATCTTTTACAAGGAAGGGGGGCTCTATATTGAATAACTCAATAGCTAAAAAGAAAGCAATGAATGAGTTATTTGAAGAATTTTTGTTTTTGTCTGCAAGATTAAGAACCAAATACGTCGATAGTTTAGGAGAAAGAAATAATAATTGGGAAAAGGTGTTTTATGACCTTTATGGTGAAATACCGGAATTATTTCAAGTTATTTACAATAAAGTGTCAGGAACTAGAAGGAATATCGCAGACCAAACACTTATGGATTTTATTCCTGGATTTAGACTAATTCATATTTGTGAATTGAAAGAGGAATCTGTTAAGTTAAATAGATATTATAATGATAAAATACAGGTAATAATTCCATTTTTGGCAAATTATTCAAGTGATTATATCTGCTATTGTAGAACTAATGCTGGAAAGGAATATATTGGCTCTATTTCTCATGATGATTTAATGGTAATACAAATGCATAAAAATATAAAAAAGTTTTTTGAAACGATTTGTGCATTTTATCAGTTTAATGTGTATTTTTTAGATACGGATGGATATCTAGATTATGATTTAGAGTTAGAAGGAACAATAGGGGCAGAAATAAATTTAGGTATCCCATATTGGTTAGAATAAATCAACCCTTTGTATTGTTTTTAAATTTGTTGCATAAGAAATTTTGAGATTTGATATTTGGCATTCTTTGATTGCTAAAAAATGTATTTCTGTGATATGCTGATTAAGAATTGTAGACAATGAATTTTAGTAACCAAGTTAAAACAAGTGCATCCTGTCAATCTTCCAGGATGTTTTGGCTAAAATAAAATAAAGGGAGACTATTTGTGATGCCAAACGAGAAAATCAAAAATTTCAGAGAGCTTGAATTTGCAGTATTCTGCATTGAAAATGTCGCCGCAAAGCTTGGCGTGGATGCAGAGCGTGTCTATCGGGCATTTACCAAAAAAAGCGATATTCTGAACAGCTACATCGTGCCGGAGTATGAAGTGCTGCACACCCAGAGCCGGGAATATATCGTAGACGACCTCCTTACCGTGATGAAAGAAAGGGGTGTGGAAGTATGATGCTCTATCATGGTTCCTATCTGGAAATCGCAGAGCCGGACTTGATCCATTCCCGTTCCAATGTGGATTTTGGGCGTGGATTCTATGTCACGCCGATATATGAGCAGGCGGCGAAGTGGTGCAGCAAGTTCAAACGCCGTGGAAAGGCGGGAATTATCTCCTGGTATACGTTTGACGAAAGCCGGGAAGCGGAATTAAAAACGCTGAAATTTAATTCCTATTCCGAGAGATGGCTGGACTTTATCTTGAACTGCCGTAGCGGAAAAGACATAACCGACTATGATCTTGTGGCTGGCGGCGTTGCTAATGATAAGGTGTTTAATACCGTGGAACTGTTTTTTGACGGATTGATTGATAAGAGCGAAGCTATCAACCGTTTGCGCTATGAGAAGCCGAATCTGCAAATTTGTTTCCGCACAGAGAAAGCACTGGGGCTTCTGCGCTTTGAAGGGAGTGAAGATGTATGAACGCAAACCGGATTTTGCTTCAAAAAAAATATAGCCGTGTGATTGAGTGCTTTGCCAAACAGCAGGGTATCTCGTTGGATGCGGCACTGGACTTCTTCTACCATTCCGAGGTCTATCAGCTGATTCGGGACGGAGTATCTGATATGCACTGCATGAGCGATGCGTACCTGGCAGAAGAGCTGGAACAGGAATATAACCAGAAAGAATAACTCCAATGGCGTTATTAACGTTAATGAAAACTCTAATCCCCCAGTTAATCTGGGGAGCTGTTCAATAAGATTATCGGTGCTTAAGCAAAATATTCAGAGAAGATGAAAAAATATGGATTATAGTGAAAGTATAAAAGAACATTATAGAAAATTTTTGGGGGGATTTACAGAGCATGAATTCAATAAAGGACCGGTTAATGAGCTGCCTATAGGGTTTAAAATTTTAAAATTTCCACCCAATAGTAAGCGTAATATGTGGACATATGCGACTTGTGGGATGTCTGATAATTTAGATGTAAATGCCATCGAAGTCCATATGTTTTCATTTGTTGAATATGACTTTTTAATAGAATTACTTACTATAATTGCACATTACCATATAAGAGGCGGCAATCTGGGCTTAGGTCATACTATTAACTTTGGATGTCCTTGGTATAAAGATTCAAATTTAGAATATGGGTTAATTTCATTACCTTATCTGGATGGGCCAATATTTGAGAATTTTCAAACTAAATCGAGAAATATACAATTTTTGTGGATTATTCCTATAACGCTTAATGAAAAGAATTATAAAAAACAAATGGGATTGGAAGCGTTAGAACAAAAATTTGACGAAATTAATTTAAACTATTTAAATCCATTTAGAAAAAGTGTCATTTAAGATCAACGATGAAAAGCCAAGAAAAACAATTTGGATTGTCTGCAAAGGGAAAAAGTTGATGTGTAGTTTAGAAGAATTGATAGGAGAAAAAGATAAATTTGCAATACAATATAAGATATTAGGGGTGGAAAGACCGTTTATTTTGGGGCATATATGTTATTGGATAAAAGGTGAACCAATTGGAGATTTTCAAAGTTCTACAATATTAAGTGATGTATATGTTTTTCTGCCACGAATTCTTTATAATAACGATAATAGACAACATGAAAAGTTATTTAAAATGAAAAAAGAAGATGTTCTTTATTTATTAGGCGGCCAAGCATATTTGGATGATGATAAATATGAAGAGCAGGCTCTTATAGAAATGTGGTCTAGATTCAATATTGAAATAGGACTGGATGTATTCAAAGGTACAATTGTAAAATTAATAGAAAATGCGAAAGATGCTCGTGTAATATTTTTTAGTAATAATGGATTTTTAAATGAGTTATATTTAAAGAAAGGAATCATAGATAGAGTTTTTGAAATTTTTGATGAAAAGCTTAATTTAATTTATAAGGAAATGGATCTTGAGTAAAAACATTATGGCAAACTTTAAGTATTATTCAGAGACGGTTAAACCTGTATTAGTTTTAGAGGAATATATACCTATACAAATTGAGTGGAAAAGAAAGAAGGAGGTGGTACAATATTTAGAATATGATGATGGACATAAATCATTATTAGAAATTGTTATTGGGGCTGAATCAAGAAAAATACATAAGATAATTATGCCATTATGTGATAATTATGTGGATAAAGAGTTAATAGAGTCTTATAATATTGAAGCATTAGATAATATCGGATTATATATAATAACAAATAGTGATAAAGAGCAGGTAAAATGTGACATAAATCTATACATATATGAAAATGAGATTAATATAGTTTTGTCTAGCGAGCCTTGTGAAGTGTACAAATATATTGAAAATGGAAGAATCCGATTTGGCATGGACAAGTTTGACTGTTTGATAAAAATAGACATAATGGATTTATCAAGTAAAGAAAAAAAGCATATAATTCAAGAGTTGGAATTGCAATAGCAAGGAATAATTTGAATGGATGGATTAATATCTGAATGAAATCACCAATCCCACAGCTATGCTGGGGAGAATAGAGTAAGCCGTAGTGAAGAGGGTGTCATAAAAAAGCTCCCTATTCTAATATGAGAAAGGTGTCGCAAGCCAATCTCAAGAATAAGAGCCGCTCCAAATGGGCAGTAAAAGTTTATCATATACAAGGTGAAAGATAAGCCATGCTATGATATTTGTAAGGTTATAAATTCGGCTTAATTTTGCTATGTTTATAAAAAAATGAAAGGAACAAAAATAAAAATGAGAGAAGTAGAAAAGAAAGATTATACGTTTAGTAACGATGAATATGATTCTATTTTTGTGGGGATTTGCAAATCACAGGAATTGCTTAATGAGTATTTTGATAAAGATTATGAATTGTTAAGCCTTGGTTATATTGGCTCTGAATTTGGAGTGGATTTTAATATCAATACTTATGATGAAGATTTTCTGGTATCGGTCGTAAATACTAAAATGTCAAACAATTTAGATGAAATATTTGCTAATGCAACAACTTTTGATATTGATTTGCTTAAAAATGATTATCCGGATAATTTAGACAGACTTTACAATACGGCTATTGTTATAGGCGGATTAAAATATGAGGGAGAAATAAAAGAAATTCAAAATGAGGAATTTGGCTATTTCAAATTTTTGGGAACATATCCTGCTGAGGAATAAGCAGATTATTTGAGAGATAAGTTTCTTATTCTCTTTTGCCAGCTGGGACGGTATGGACTTCCATATCATAGAAATTTTCGGGAATTCGCTGATATTGGGGTGCTTGGCAAAGGTCTTTTCTGGCACGATCTTCTGGGCACTGGCCAGCATCAGATTCTGTAGAATGCGATCTACATCTTTGGTGATCTCAAAAAACTGCTTGTATTCCTCATTTTCATCAAAGTTAAAGTAGGCTGTATTTTCATAATAACGTCTGCCGAATTCTTTGAGAACCCAAGTTTTACCCACCTGACGCACACCCTTTAAAATTAACGGTTTGCGGTAAGGTGAATTCTTCCAATTCAGCAGCTTATTCAAAATCAATCGCTCCATAGATACATTCCTTCACACTTTTATTAGGATTATTGTGCATCATGATCACATTTTTGTTATATGCCAAGCCCGTGAAAAATACAACCCGTATCCCATAATTATTCTTGTATTATTCTTGTACTCTGCCAGACTGTTGACAGAATCTACCTCATACTGGCACTTTTGCCATTACTGTTTATGTGATGCTGTTCTGCGAGGTGTTTCCGTACATTTTGTGCGGAAACATAAGGTTGTCTGCCGAGGGTGTCTAATTTTCTTGCAACTCCGTTCAAGATCCTCTATAATTAAGGTACATTGCAAAGAAAACATTTTGCAGAAACACCTTACAGGCAAGGTGAATTTGCCTGTAAGGCAAAGAGAAGGCGCCCTGGGGCGTATACCTTTATGCACAAAAAGATGTGCAATCTAAGGAAACACCCTACGGGCATACCTTTATGCACAAAAAACATGTGCAAATTAAGGAAACACCCTACGGGCATACCTTTATGCACAAAAAACATGTGCAAATTAAGGAAAGGATCACATCATATGGAAGAAATCCGTTTGAATAAATTTTTAAGCGAGGCTGGCGTATGCTCCAGGCGTGAGGCGGACAGAATGATTGAGGAAGGCCGCATTACCGTAGACGGCAGGAAGGCCGAGACGGGCATGCGCGTGCGCCCGGATCAGGAAATCAAGGTGGGAAAGAAGATCATTTCTATGGAGCGTGAGGAGGAAGTGCTTCTGGCAGTTTACAAGCCTGTGGGAGTTGTCTGCACCACCGACAGAAGGGAGAAGCGCAACATCGTGGACTATGTGGGCTATCCAGTCCGTATCTACCCGATCGGGCGTCTGGATAAGGATTCCGAGGGACTGATCCTGATGACCAACATCGGAAGCCTGGTCAATAAAATGATGCGTGCCGCCAATTACCATGAGAAGGAATACCTGGTTACCGTTCATAAGCCGGTGACAGACGCCTTTCTGGATCGTATGGCCAAAGGAGTGCGTATCCGCAAGGAGGAAAAGGGTGAGGTGCTCTTAGACGCCGTGACAAGGCCCTGCCAGGTGGAAAAGCTTGGAAAATGCAGCTTCCGCATTATTTTAACCCAGGGCTTGAACCGGCAGATCCGCCGGATGTGTGAGGCGCTCGGCTATCAGGTAACCCATTTAAAACGAGTGAGGGTTCTGAATATCGAGTTAAAGGGCATGCGCCCGGGGACATGGCGGAAAGTGACGGACAAGGAATTAAAAGAGCTTTTCGAATTGCTGAGAGGATCTGCCGGATGAAAAGGCGCAGGTGCGGCATAGAAAGGAAGCGGTAGCAATGGACGAAAAAAAGGCGAGAATGAGGGAACTGGTAGAGCTTCTGAACCGGGCTGGACGGGCTTATTACCAGGAAGCCCGTGAGATTATGGACAATTATGAATATGACAAGCTCTACGACGAGCTTTTAAAGCTGGAAAAGGAAACAGGAACCATTCTGTCAGGAAGCCCCACGGTTCATGTGGGCTATGAGGTCTTAAGCGATCTTCCCAAGGAACGGCATGAGAGTCCAATGCTTTCCCTGGACAAAACTAAGGAGGTAGAGGAGCTGAAGGAGTGGGTAGGCGCACACAAAACCCTTCTTTCCTGGAAGCTGGACGGTCTGACCATTGTGCTCACCTACCGGGAGGGACGGCTTTTCAAGGCAGTTACCCGAGGAAACGGCGAGGTGGGCGAGGTCATTACCAACAATGCCAGGGTGTTTCGGAATATCCCTCTGCAGATTCCTTACCAGGGCGAGCTTATCCTTCGGGGCGAGGCCGTAATCGGCTACCAGGAATTTGCCCGGATTAATGAAGAGATTGAGGATGAACAAGACAGGTATAAAAATCCCCGGAATCTGTGCAGCGGCTCCGTCCGTCAGCTCAACAACGAGATAACCGCAAAGCGGAATGTGAACTTTTTTGCCTTTTCCCTGGTGTCGGCGGAAGAAGAGAGCTTTGAAAATTCCCACGAAAAAGAGTTTCTCTGGCTTCGGGAGCAAGGCTTTGAGGTGGTGGAATACCGGGTGGTGACGGCGGAAAATCTGGAGGAGGCTGTCCGCTGGTTTTCCGAACATATTTCGGAAAATGATTTCCCCTCCGACGGACTGGTGGCTGTTTACGACGACATTTCCTATGGCAGATCCCTTGGCCGGACATCCAAATTTCCTCGGGATTCCATGGCTTTCAAATGGGCCGACGAGATTCGGGAAACAAAGCTGAAGGAAATCGAGTGGAGCCCCTCGCGGACGGGCCTCATAAATCCAGTGGCCATCTTCGAGCCGGTGGAGCTTGAGGGCACCACCGTAAGCCGGGCCAGCGTCCACAACATCAGTATTTTAAAGGCTCTGGAGCTTGGAATCGGCGATACCATCCAGGTTTATAAGGCCAATATGATCATTCCCCAGATAGCGGAAAACCAGACCCGGAGCAAAACAGTAGAGATTCCCAAGGTCTGCCCGGTCTGCGGAGGCGCTACGGAGATCCGGAAAGTCAACGATGCAGAGTCCCTCTACTGCACCAACAGCGAATGCCAGGCCAAAAAGATCAAATCCTTTACCCTGATGGTCAGCCGTGACGCCTTGAACATTGAAGGCCTTTCCGAGGCCACCCTGGAAAAGTTCATTGCCAGAGGCTTTATCCACGAACCGGCGGATATCTTCCGGCTGGAGCGCCATCGGGAAGAGATGGTGAACCTGGAGGGCTTTGGGGAAAAGTCTTATGAGAATCTTATGGCAAATGTGGAAAAGGCCAGGAATACTACCTTGGCCAGAGTGATTTACAGCCTGGGCATTCCGAACATCGGTCTGGCCGGGGCAAAGCTTATCTGCCGGGAATTTGACAACCGGACGGAAGCGATGCTGAATGCAGAACCGGAGGAGCTGGCGGCCATTGACAGGATAGGTGATGTGATTGCCGAAAGCTTTGTGGGCTATTTTCGGGACGAAGGGAAAAAGGAGCGTTTCTTAAACCTGCTGTCAGAGCTTACCATTGCACAGGAGGAGAGGGCGGATGAGGAGCAGCAGACCTTAAAGGGAAAGGTGTTTGTTATCACTGGAAGCCTCAATCATTTTTCCAACCGCACAGAGCTTAAGGAACTGATTGAATCCAAAGGAGGGAAGGTGACTGGAAGCGTAACAGGCAAGACAGATTATCTGATCAACAATGACACAGCCTCGGGTTCCTCAAAAAACAAAAAGGCAAAGGAGCTGGGTGTGGCGATTATTTCGGAAGAGGAGTTTTTGACATTATGAAAAAGGACAGAAGGATTGTGTTTTTTGACATTGACGGGACTATCTTTGAACAGGGCAAGGGAATTCCGGACAGCACCAGGGAGGCCCTTGGACTGTTGAAAAAAAACGGACATATTCCAGTGGTGTGTACAGGGCGGTCCATGGCCAGTGTATTTCCGGAGATCCTGGATCTGGATTTTCCGGCAGTGATTGCAGGGGCCGGAACCTATGTGGAATATGAGGGGAAGGTGATCCGCAGCCAGCTTCTTGACCATAGACTTGTGGAGCGGACGGTGCCTCGCCTGGAGAGTTGCGGATGCTCGCTGGTTCTGGAAGGCCCGGAATATCTGAGCTACCGGAAGGAAGGGGATGCCACTGACTTTTATGAGGTTCTGAACCGGCTTCACAGAGAGTATCCCCATCGGATCAAGGAGATGGAGCCCAAGAAGGATGAGGCAAATAAGATTTCGGCCAGAATTTCGGATCCGGAAGCTTTTGGGGTTTTGGCCAGGGAGCTTGAGAAGGATTTTTCCATTGTCCGCTATGAGAGCTATCCTTTTGTGGAGATGATGCCGGCCGGAATCAATAAGGCAGCCGGGATTCAGATATTGATAGAGCATCTTGGAATTCCTCATGCCCATACATATGCATTTGGGGATGGCCCAAATGACTTAGAAATGTTACAATATGTACAGTACGGAACAGCCATGGGCAATTCCGAGCAGAGCGTGTTCCAGGCGGCAAAATACCGGACTAAGGGCATCTGGGAGGACGGAATCTACCTGGCGCTTAAAAGATACGGGCTTATCGGAGCAGGGGCTGCGTGCACTGTTTAAGGTTTGCGGAACTGGAAAACAGCAAAGCTTGAATAGTACACAGAAGAATTTACGGACACAATGTATTGTGGCCGGAAATTCTTCTACCCATCGTGTACTATTTAAGGTTTGCGGAACTGGAAAACAGCAAAGCTTGAACAATGCACAGAAGAATTTACGGACACATGTTTTAGTGGCCGGAAATTCTTCTACCCCCGTGCATTGTTCAAGTTTTGCGGAACTGTAATAGAAAGGAGCAAAAAAGTATGGATGAAAAATTGTATGATTTGATGAACTGGCCCAGGATTGAGGCGATTGTTTATTCTGAGGAGGATCAGCCCCAGGAGATTCTCGGAGCTCACAGGGTGGGAGGCGGAATTCTGATTCAGACTTTTTTGCCCACAGCCGTAAAAGTAACGGTGGTCATCTATGGAAGCGGACGGGAATTCCCCATGGAGAAGGTAGATGAGAGCGGTTTTTTTGCAGTTCTGCTCCCAACCGGAAGAAAGCTTCCGGAATATACGTATATGGTCGAGTATGACAACGGAACAAAGGAAGAGCTGGCCGACCCCTATTCCTTTACGCCGAAGGTATTTACAAAAGCAGATTTGGACAAGTTTGCGGCAGGAATCCACTATACCATTTATGAGAAGCTGGGTGCGCATCCCATGGCCGTTGACAACATGTACGGGGTATACTTTGCTGTCTGGGCTCCCAATGCCACGCGGGTCAGCGTGGTGGGAGACTTTAATCTTTGGGACGGGCGTCTTCATCCCATGTGCAGGATTCCGGATTCCGGCATTTTTGAACTTTTTATTCCCGGACTGCAGCCGGGGGAAAATTATAAATTTGAGATCAAGACCAAGAGCAGGCTTACCATGTTAAAGGCGGATCCCTATGCCAATGGGGCGCAGCTTCGGCCGGATACGGCTTCTGTTGTCCGGGATTTGACGGATTTCACGTGGACGGACAAAGCCTGGCTGGAACAGCGGAAAAAGACGGATTACAAAAAGTCCCCCATGCTGGTTTATGAGCTTCACTTAGGCTCCTGGAAAAAGCCGGAGGAGGAATCCGGAAGGGAATTTTACAATTACCGGGAGATTGCAGAGGAGCTGGCTCCTTATGTGAAGGAAATGGGCTATACCCATGTGGAGCTGATGCCGGTGATGGAGCATCCTTTTGACGCCTCCTGGGGCTACCAGGTGACCGGCTACTATGCGCCTACGGCCCGGTACGGAACGCCGGAGGACTTTATGTACTTTATGAATTATCTGCACAGTCAGGGCATCGGCGTGATCCTGGACTGGGTTCCGGCTCATTTTCCCAGGGACACCTTTGGACTGGCTGCCTTTGACGGGACATGCCTCTATGAACACTGGGATCCCAGGCAGGGTTCCCATCCTCACTGGGGAACCCTTATCTACAATTACGGCCGGCCCCAGGTAAAGAACTTCCTGATTGCAAACGCCCTGTTCTGGACAGAGGTTTACCATGCGGACGGCATCCGTATGGATGCAGTGGCCTCTATGCTGTACCTGGATTATGGGAAAAATGACGGAGAGTGGGTAGCGAATATCTACGGCGGCAAGGAGAATCTGGAGGCCGTAGAGTTCCTGAAGCATCTGAATTCCATTTTCAAGAAGCGCAGGGACGGAGCTTTGCTCATTGCAGAGGAATCCACTGCATGGCCCAAGGTGACGGGGGCTGTGGAGGAGGAAGGCCTGGGCTTTGATTTCAAATGGAATATGGGCTGGATGAATGACTTTATCGGATATATGCACTATGATCCGGTATTCCGTGCTTATCATCATGGGGAGCTCACGTTCAGCATGATTTATGCCTACAGTGAGAGCTTTATCTTAAGCCTTTCCCACGACGAGGTAGTTCACGGCAAGGCATCCTTAGTAGGGAAAATGCCGGGAGATCGGGATTCCCAGCTCAACAACCTTCGGGCGGCTTACGGTTATATGATGGCGCATCCGGGGAAAAAGCTGCTCTTTATGGGGCAGGAGTTTGCGCCCTTTGAGGAGTGGAATGAAAACGTGGGCCTGGACTGGGAGCTTCTGCAGTATCAGGATCACAGCAATATGAGGGATTACGTAAAGGCTTTGAACACCTTTTTACGGGAGCACCCGGCTCTTTATGAACAGGATCATGAGCCGGAGGGCTTTGAGTGGATCAACAATATTTCCGCCAATGAGAATATGCTGGTATTCTTAAGAAAGGCGAAAAAGGGCAGGGAAACGCTGTTGATTGTGTGCAACTTTTCACCTCTTGTATACGAAAAGCATAAAATCGGCGTGCCCTTTGAGGGAAGGTATAAAGAGATCTTCAACAGTGACAGCGAAGAATTCGGAGGAAGCAGCGTGCGGAATAAACGTGCGAAATTGTCGAAAAAGTCCGAATGCGACGGCCGGGAGAATTCCATTGAGATCACGGTTCCGCCCATGGGAATTGCCGTATTTACCTGTACGCCGGAGAAGGTTCCGGTGAAGAAAGGAAGGGCCGGGAAAACGGAGAAGCTCATAAAGACAGAAAAGCCTGAATTATCCGCTGGGGAGAAAAAGGTGTCCAAGACAGCCAGGGCTGAAGCGAAGAAGGAAACAAAAGCTGCAGAAAAAAAGCCAGCAGCAAAGAATAAATAAAAGCGTTGAAGAATAAAGTAGAGGAAAAGTTATGTTGGAGAACACAGATACGCCACAGGAAATAGAAGCAATTACAGAGGAAATAGACCGATTTCAACGATATATTGACGAGTATCTGCCAGGAGTCGTAGCTTTCGGCCTGCGTGTGCTGATGGCCCTTCTTGTATTCTTTATAGGTTCCCGGCTCATTAAGCTTCTGCGGCGCATTGTGCGACGTTCCATGGAGCGGGCCGGGGCGGACGTGGGTCTGGTACAATTTATAGACTCCCTGCTAAAGGCATTGCTGTACTTTGTACTGGTGATGCTCATAGCCTCCGGCTTCGGAGTGGACACCACTTCCGTAGTGGCCTTGGCAGGATCCGCAGGTCTGGCAGCAGGCCTGGCTCTCCAGGGCAGCCTGGCCAACTTCGCGGGCGGCGTTCTGCTTCTTATGGTGAAGCCCTTTAAGGTGGGGGACTATATTATTCAGGGAGATCTGGAGGGAACGGTTTCGGAGATTCAGATGATCTACACCTGTCTGCTGACCCCGGACAACCGGAAGGTGGTGATTCCAAACGGTAAGCTGGCTGACAACAGCCTTATCAATGCAACAGCCCAGGAAAAGCGGCGTCTCGACATTGATGTGGGAATCTCCTACACGGCAGATTTGAGAAAGGCTAAAGAAACAAGCATGGAGCTTTTGGAGAGGGAAGAGCGCGTGCTGAAAGAAGAGGAGCGTTTGACGGTAGTCTCCGAACTGGCGGACAGCGCTGTGATTCTGAAGCTGCGCTTCTGGGTGAAGCCGGAGGATTACTGGAACGTAAAGTGGGATATGACAGAGGCAGTGAAGCTTGCTTTTGACGCAGAAGGGATTGAGATTCCCTTTCAGCAGATGGATGTGCATATCCGGGAAGAAGCATAGAACGAATTTTGCTGTGGCAGCTCAATGCTAAGAGGGAGCATATTTTGCAATAGGACACAGTGTGAAGCATCTATTGTTTTAAACATAATAAACAGAAAGGATGAAAATTTATGAGTCAGACAGGAAAAGAGTATGTAATGGAAAAGGCAAGGGAGCTGATGGATGCCCATACCTGCTGCGCGGAAGCAAGAGAGGCGGCACAGGCGTGGTTAGATGCCATCGGGACGGACAAGGAAGCAGAGATGGCAGAGAATCTGATTGCGGAGCTAGAGGAAGATTTGATGCCGGTAGAGCAGCTGATCGCCTTTGCCGAATCCGAGGTGGGCGCAGGTGTTTTCGGGGACAAGGCAGGAGAGGTGGCTGCTCATGGCAGGGCAATCAGAGAGGCCGGCGGAAAATACTGCGATTGCCCGGCTTGTGCGGCAGTGGAGGCAATTTTAGAGAAAAAGGGAGAGCTTCTGTAAGCCGCATAACAGACGGGACAGGCTGTTTCTATACCATCCAGTACTTTTTTAAATATTCCTCCGCTGTTTCAGGTGAAAGACAGAGACGGCGGATCAGCCTGGAGGAGGTTTCTTCTCTGGAACGGGAATCCTCCAGGCACATTTCAATGAGGGCTTTTGCACCCTGTTCTATACCTTGTTCTATGCCTTGCTTTATACCTAACTCCATTCCTTTTTTCTGGCCTTCCTCTCGGCCTCGTTTCAGATTGTAGTCCATTAGATAATTGTGATCCCGAATGGCTTTTTCCCTAGCCTCGTATTCCAGGCGTTTTTCTTCGTCCGCACTGATATCTATTAGACGTTCATAGGCTTTTTCCACTTGTGGACTTGCCTCTGCTGCCATTTCGAATTCCTCCTTTTGTTCCGCATTGAAAAAACGGGCCCAATTCAAAAGCTCGGTACTGGGATAATTTCGCTCTTTAAGCTTGGGAAGCTCCAGGATATGGATTTCAAGCTTATCCGTATACAGCTGGCGTCTGTGATCCTCCCAGAGATGAAAACAGGAGTAAAATTCTTCCTCTTCCTCAAAGAGCACAAAATCCAGAATCCCCACATGGATGCATTTCTTAAGCACTTCATAGCTTTCGCCTTTGTGAATCTCTCCTGTAAACATCTTGGCCAGATAGAAGATAGAACGTTCCGGCCACAAGGGAAAAGGCGCAAGCTGAATTTCCAGATCCATCTGGCTTTCTTTTCTTGAGGCGGTGTTATCTGCCTCTTTTATCTGTTCGTAAACGGAAACACGGATATCCAGGATTCCAAGCTTATCCTCTGGATGATTTTTTCTTAAATGTGTGGGCAGAAGCTTTGTCCACGCAATTTCTTCCAGCCTGATGCCTAACAATGCGGAGATAAATCCCTTCCGAACCTCTGCATCCTCCATTAGTTCCTTGAAGCAGAAGTCTACCTTTGGTTTCATTAAAAATGTTTGTTCACAATTCAATACTGTGTTCTCCTTTCCTTGCTCTGCTTGTGTTTTCCGAGCATAAAGGTGTATGCCCAGGACACTTTTTGAAAGAAAGATATGAACAGCAGTAAATCTGCTTTTATTATAAGAGATTTCCCTCGCAGATACAATATCTTTCTTTCCCTGTTACCTTTGGTTTTATCTCATGGATTTTTTTGACGAAAACGTCGGAATATTTCTTAGAATCCCTGGATAGGAACAGTATATAACAAATTTTTCCAATTGACAAGCGGTTTTTTTACATTGATGAAAATGAAAAGGGATAAAAATTTTTCGGCAGGGAAAGGCCGGCTGTATTTGGAATCTTTTTCTTGCAAATCCCACCTCCATTCACTATAATAAAGCAGGCAGCGTATGATAGCGTTCGGCGCAGCTGGGCTGGCTGTTTATTGAAGGCCCCTTAGGGAACAAGGCGAATACCTACTTGTTTCCTGAGGGTATTGTACTGTATGGGTATTACGGAACTTTGGAACTTTGAATAGGAGGCAGGAACAAAATGAAGGCTCCCCTTGTGATTCTCACCGGCCCTACGGCCGCAGGCAAGACAAAGCTTTCCGTTGCGCTGGCAAAGGCCATAGACGGGGAGATCATATCGGCGGATTCCATGCAGGTCTACCGCCATATGGACATCGGCTCTGCAAAAATCCGGCCGGAGGAGATGGAAGGGATTCCCCACCACCTCATCGACATCTTAGAGCCGGAGGAAGAATTCAACGTAGTGCGCTTCCAGACCTTGGCCAAGGAGGCGGCGGCGCAGATCTATGAAAGAAACCGGATCCCTATTGTGGCGGGAGGAACCGGCTTCTATATCCAGGCCCTTCTCTACGATATTGATTTTACGGAAAATGAAGAGCATCCCAAGATACGCTCTGAGCTGGAAGAACTTGCAAAGGAAAAGGGAGCAGAATTTCTTCACCAGATGCTTAGAGAAGCAGATCCGAAAGGGGCAAAACAGATTCATGCCAACAATGTAAAGCGTGTGATCCGCGCCCTGGAGTACTACCGGCTGACGGGAGAGCGGATGTCTGAGCACAACGAGGCGCAGCAGAAGAAAGAAAGTCCTTATAACGGGGCGTATTTTGTGCTGAATGATGAGAGAGAGCATCTTTACCAGAGGATTGACGCCAGGGTGGATACAATGCTGGAAGAGGGACTTCTGGAGGAAGTAAAAGCCCTTAAGGCCATGGGCTTAAGCAGGGGGATGGTCTCTATGCAGGGGCTTGGCTATAAGGAGCTGCTTTCCTATCTGGAAGGGGAGCTTAGCTTTTCGGAAGCCGTAAGAATTCTGAAACGGGATACGCGCCATTTTGCCAAGCGGCAGCTAACCTGGTTTCGCCGGGAACGGGATGTCATCTGGCTCAATCAGCCTGATTTTCAGTACGATCAGGAAAGGATCCTGGAAAGAATCCTGGAAGTGTTAAAGCAAAAAGGAATATATGGATAGTACCCTGCAGGTACAATGCACACTTTCGGGCCGGCCTTCGTTAAGGCATGCCTTAGGGGTATCCCATTTATGAATGTCTCTTTGAGGCTGGCGGACTTTGTCCGGTAAGGAATGTAATGCTATACTGGAAGAAATGGAGATTATGTATGAGAGAAACAGACGCCCTCTACCAGGAAATGGGAATCAGCCAGCAGGTTCTGGCCTTTGGCGCCCAGGTAGAAGCAGAATTGAAGGAGCGTTTTGACGCTATAGAAGAAAACGTGGAATACAACCAGATGAAGGTTCTTCATGCTATGCAGAAAAACCATGTGGAAGCGGCCTGCTTTGCAGCCACCAGCGGTTACGGCTACAACGATCTGGGACGGGACAAGCTGGAGGCAGTCTATGCAGATGTGTTCCACACAGAAGCAGCACTGGTGCGTCCCCAGATCGCCTGCGGCACCCATGCCCTGGCCGTGGCCCTTTCCGGGAATCTGAGACCGGGAGACGAACTGCTCTCCCCGGTTGGAAAGCCTTATGATACCCTGGAGGAAGTGATCGGAATCCGGCCGTCTATCGGTTCTCTTGCCGAGTACGGGGTATCTTACCGCCAGGTGGATCTGCTGGAGGATGGCAGCTTCGACTATCCGGCCATTGAAAAGGCATTGAATGAGCGCACGCGCCTGGTGACGATTCAGCGCTCCAAGGGCTATCAGACACGGCCCACCCTCTCTGTAAAACGAATCGGGGAGCTGATTGCATTCATCAAGGAAAGAAATCCCCATGTGATCTGCATGGTGGATAACTGTTACGGAGAATTTGTAGAGCCCATGGAGCCGACAGACGTGGGAGCGGATCTCTGCGTAGGCTCTCTTATCAAGAATCCCGGCGGCGGTCTTGCGCCCATCGGCGGCTATATTGCAGGAAAAGAGGCTTACGTGGAGAGGGCGGCTTACCGCCTGACTTCCCCTGGGCTTGGCAGGGAGGTTGGAGCCTCCCTGGGAGTTATGACCAGCTTTTACCAGGGCTTATTCCTGGCCCCCACAGTCGTGGGCGGGGCCTTGAAGGGAGCCGTCTTTGCAGCCAATCTTTATGAAAAGCTGGGCTTTCCTGTTGTGCCAAATGGCAGTGAAAGCCGGCACGATATCATCCAGGCCGTGACCTTTGGAAATCCGGAGGGCGTGATTGCATTCTGCAAGGGGATTCAGGCAGCTGCGCCTGTGGACAGCTACGTGACTCCGGAGCCCTGGGCTATGCCCGGCTATGACAGCGACGTGATTATGGCGGCGGGCGCCTTTGTGCAGGGCTCCTCCATTGAGCTCTCGGCGGACGGCCCCATTAAACCGCCCTATGCCGTGTATTTCCAGGGAGGACTGACCTGGCAGCATGCGAAGTTCGGAATTCTCATGTCCATGCAGAAGCTGTATGAGGCAGGACTGGTGAAGCTATAGTTTGAGCAAGGGGATGAGGACATATGAGACAGGTACTTATTATAGGAGGCGGAGCCTCGGGCCTGATGGCCGCTGTCAGCGCAGCCCGGGCCGGAGCAAAGGTGACGGTGCTGGAGCAGAATAAGCAGGCCGGAAAGAAGCTTCTGGCCACAGGCAACGGGCGCTGCAATCTGACCAACCGGGATCAGACACTGTCCTGTTACCGCGGCAGCTCCCCGGAATTTATACAGACAGCGCTGGATGCCTTCGGGCTCTCCCAGACATTGGAATTCTTTTACAGCCTTGGAATTGTGATAAGAGACCGGGACGGGTATCTTTATCCCTACAGTGATCAGGCTTCCTCCGTTGTGGAGGTTCTGCGCATGGAGGCAGAACGTCAGAGGGTCAAGCTTGCGCTGAATACAAGGGTACAAAAGATTCGCCTGGAAAAGGAAGGTTTTCTGGCGGAAACTCCCGGATGGAGCTATGTGGGAGATGCCTTGATCCTGGCGGCCGGTTCCTGCGCAGCTCCCGAGACCGGCTCGGACGGAAGCGGTTATTCCTTTGCCAGAGCCCTGGGACATAAGGTAATAGAACCTTTGCCGGCCCTTGTTCAGCTCCGGACCAAAGATCCGGCCTTTCCAAAGCTTAAGGGGATCCGCATGGAGGCAGACGTGGCTCTTTATTCAGAAGGAACACTGCTGGCCAGGGATCAGGGTGAGGTTCAGTTTACGGAATACGGCTTGTCGGGAATTCCTGTATTCCAGGTAAGCCGTTATGGCGTGAGGGCGCTGCGCCAGGGAAAGAAGGTTCAGGTTCTTCTGAATCTGCTGCCCTTTTTAAAAGAGGGAGAGGCGGACGCTTTCTGGCAGGAGCGGATTCTGGCAGGAGCGTGCAAAAGCGCTGGACAGCTTCTGGTGGGGCTGTTTCCCAGGAAAATGGCAGACTGCCTCCTAAAGAGGGCCAAAATCTCCGCTGATCAGACAGCCGGGACATTCACAGACCGGGAGCGGAAGGCTCTGGTATCGGCCTGTACCGCTTTTGAGGTGGAGATATCAGCCGGCAACGGCTTCGACCGGGCGCAGGTCTGCAGCGGAGGCGTGGATACAAGGGAAGTGAACCCGAAAACCATGGAATCCCGGAAGGTGCAAAACCTTTACTTTGCCGGCGAGCTTCTGGATGTGGACGGAGCCTGCGGCGGCTACAACCTGCAATGGGCCTGGACCAGCGGCCGCCTGGCCGGGATACATGCCGCTGGAAATTGATTTCATACGAGTGCATTGAAAAAGATATTACGGAACTGGAATCAGTAATATCTTTTGCAATACACAAATCGATTTCCGGGCACATGTTTTTTGTGACTGGAAATTGATTTCAACCCAGTGTATTGAAAAAGATATTACGGTACTGGAATAGGAAAGAAATTTATGATACGCATTCAACAAGTAAAACTGGCCATAGGCCATACAAGAGAAGAATTGGAGCAAAAACTCTGCCAGGAGCTGAAGCTTTCCAGGGAGGGTCTTTTACACTATGAGATCCGCAAGCAATCCATCGACGCCAGGAAAAAGCCCATCCAGTATGTTTACACCGTAGACGTACAGGTAAGGGAAGAAGCCCGTGCCCTGAGACGGGCCCGGAATCCCAAAGCATCCCAGGCAGAGATTCACCCCTATCAGTTTCCTAAGCCGGGATGCAAGCCCCTGAACCATCCCCCTGTAGTGGTGGGAAGCGGCCCGGCAGGTCTTTTCTGCGGCCTGATGCTGGCAAAGGCGGGCTATTGCCCTATTATTCTGGAGAGGGGGAAACCGGCCCGGGAGCGGAAAAAAACGGTGGAGCATTTCTGGAGTACGGGAGAGCTTGACCCAGGTTCCAATGTTCAGTTCGGGGAGGGCGGCGCCGGAACCTTTTCCGACGGAAAGCTCAATACACTGGTAAAGGATACGGGCGGCCGGAACCGCCTGGTACTTGAGACTTTTGTGAAGGCCGGGGCTCCCAAAGAGATTCTCTGGCAGAATAAACCCCACCTGGGGACAGACTTACTGATAGGCATTGTAGAGAACATACGCCGTCAAATAGAAGCCCTGGGAGGACAGATCCGGTTTGAGAGCCGGATGACAGACTTGAGCTTAAGGGAAGGCCGCGTGGAACGCATAGAGGCGGTGTGCAGTCAGGGAACAAAGGAAGAAACCTATGAGCTGGAAACGGACGTTCTCATACTTGCGCCGGGCCACAGTGCCCGGGATACCTTTCGGATGCTTTGGGAAAAAGGAATTCCCATGGAGCAGAAATCCTTTGCTGTGGGCGTCCGCATGGAGCATCCCCAGGAAATGATTAATTTCAGCCAATATGGGACAGACTATCCAAAGGAGCTTCCGGCCGCTTCCTATAAACTGGCGCGAAAGGTTTCCGGCAGCCGCGGGGTCTACTCCTTTTGCATGTGTCCCGGGGGCTATGTGGTCAATGCATCTTCGGAGGAAGGCGCTTTGGCCGTGAACGGCATGAGCTATCAGGCCAGAGACGGACGCAATGCCAACAGCGCCATGGTAGTGACCGTGGGAGAAAAGGATTTTGGCAGCAGCCATGTGCTGGCAGGCATGGAATTTCAGAGGAAGCTTGAGAAAGCGGCCTTCCTGGCAGGAGAGGGCCGGGTTCCCCTGCAGCTTCTGAAGGATTTCTGCCAGGGCACAGTAAGCAAAGCCCTGGGCGATGTGGAGCCTTCCATCAAGGGCGCCTGGGCCTTTGGCAATGTAAGGGGAATTTTCCCTAAGGAGCTCTCCCGGGCTTTGGAGGAAGGAATCCTGGGCTGTGAGCAGATTCTTCCGGGCTTTACCAGAGGAGACGCACTCTTAAGCGGAGTGGAAAGCCGCACCTCATCACCCATCCGGATTCCCAGGGATTCCCGGATGGAGAGCGCCATAGGAGGACTGTATCCCTGCGGCGAGGGAGCCGGTTATGCGGGAGGAATCACCTCTGCGGCCATGGACGGCATTAAGACTGCCGAGGCAGTGATCGGGCGGTACGCTCCTGGAAAAGGAAGGTAAAGGCTTGCAATTGCTGAAAAATACTGTAAAAATATGACGAAAATGAGCAGAAAAACTTAAGATTTCTTCTCTATACAAGTGATTTTGTTTATGCTATTATATAAGTTGACCTAATACTGAGGAATGGTATTAATTTACAGATATTGAAGATTATGTAAACAAAAACCGGGGATTCCCTGGTGAAAATGCAGAAGATGGAGGGGTTATGAAGTCAAAAAATGGCTGGGTGCTGCTGATCATGCTGCTGTCAGGGATTGTTCTGGGAGGATTTATCGGGATGCTGACGGCCAATGTATCGGGCTTAAGCTGGCTGAATTATGGACAGAGCTTCGGGCTGGAAAGCCCGGTTGTCCTGAATCTTGGGCTGCTGGTATTGACCTTCGGCCTTACCATTCAGATTTCCATTGCCAGCATTATCGGCGTTGTGCTTGCAATCATTGTTTATCGGAAGCTGTAAGAACTGCTCTGAATATTTGGAGATCTGAACAATTTTTAAGCGCCGTATCCGAAGCCGGACTGCCTGGAGAGCGGAAAGGAAGACGGATGAAGGCAACCATGAAGGAATTATACGAGGGAGAACGGCCTTATGAGAAGTGCTTAACCTGCGGATCAAAAGCCCTTTCGGATAAGGAGCTTCTGGCAGTGCTGCTGCGGACAGGCACGGCGGGAGAGAACGCCCTTGAGCTGGCCGGCCGGATCTTGAACCTCCCGGGCTACCAGGGGCTTGCCGGCTTTGGCAGGATTCCTATGGAGCGCCTCTTAAAGCTTAAGGGCGTTGGAAAGGTAAAAGCGGTACAGCTGAAATGCGCCGCGGAGCTGGCCTTGCGTATGGCCAAGGCTGCAGCGGGAGAGCGGCTCTGCCTGAAAAGTCCGGCAACCATTGCCGACTACTTTATGGAGGAGCTTCGCTATGAGGAACAGGAGCAGTTGATCGTTCTGTTTCTGGATACAAGAAACAGGCTTTTAAAGGAAAAGCTGATGTTTAAGGGAACGGTGAACGCATCCCTGGCATCGCCCCGGGAGATTTTTCTGGAAGCCCTGGAGGTGCATGCAGTACATGTGGTTCTGGTACACAATCATCCCAGCGGGGATCCGGCTCCCAGTCAGGAGGATATCCAGATCACACAACGGATTTGCTATGCAGGAGAGCTTCTCGGCATCCGGCTTTTGGATCATGTGATTATCGGGGACGGCTGTTACTGCAGCCTTAAGGAATTGGAGATCCTGCCGGAAGGAAAAGAAGAACAGAAGGTCTGTATGGCAGACGGATGAACAGAAGAAGGAGAGGAAAACGAAATGCCTGCACAGAGTTTTGGATGTGACTTTGGAACAAGCAGTATTAAAATCTACAGTAGGGAGAGCGATACCATTTACTGTGAAAAGAATATGGTAGCCATCGAGGAAAAGAAAGGAATGATCGCCTACGGGGACGAAGCCTTCGATATGCATGAGAAGGCTCCGGCCAATATCGAGGTGCTCTATCCCATGTCTTTTGGCACGGTGGCCAGCATTACCTATATGCAGGATTTCCTGCGGGCTTTTCTGGAATCCCATACCAAGGGGAATTTGAAGGGAGCGGAGTTTTTGGTGGCTCTGCCTACCGACGTACAGGATCGCGTGTTTACGACCTTGATTCAGGGAACCGGCTTAAAGTCCAAGAATGTCCAGATGATTGACAAGCCCGTTGCGGCTGGTCTGGGTCTGGGCCTGGATGTAACCCAGGCCCAGGGCGTGATGGTGGTGGACGTAGGCGCAGACACCACAGAGATTTCGATTCTCTCCCTGGGTGGAACCGTAACCAGCAAGCTGATCAAGGTAGGCGGCAATAAGATAGACGAAGCGATTTCCAGCGCTATCCGCCGGGAATACGGCTATTTTATCGGCAATAAGACGGCGGAGATTCTGAAAAACGAGCTGGGCTATATGCCGGGCAATACGGAAGCAAAGCGGGAGATCTGCGGCCGCAATATGGCTCTGGGCCTTCCGGCCCTTCTGGAGATCACGGCTGATTTTGTGGCAAAGGCCATCTCCGAGCAGTTAAAGTCGATTGTGGATGCCATTAAGATGATTCTGGAGCGCACGCCGCCGGAGCTTGGCGTGGACATTATCCGCAACGGCATCTACCTTACAGGAGGCGTAGCGAACTTAAAGGGGCTGGATGAGCAGATTGCCAAGGCGACGAATATCCGGGTCAATATGGTAGACAGGCCGGAGGAATGCGTGGCAAGAGGCCTGGAGCGCGTCATCAAGGAGAAGGAGTTCCGCAGCCTGACCTTTGACACCAAGGAACAGGTTTTCAATTAATTCGGGTGCACTATGAAAAAACGAAATCATTTTTCCATACCGACAAAGTATATATTTGCGGTACTTGCGGCCGTCTGTGTAATATTGATGTTCCTATCCTACAGCACAGGGCTTGGAGGCACGGAGCTTGGCAGGATAGCCGGTTATATCTTCGTGCCCTTTGAGCAGGGGCTTAACGGGGTAGGCGGCTGGATGAGAGAAAAGAAGGACACCCTGGAGGATCTGGCGGCAGTCCAGGCACACAACCAGGAGCTGCAGGCTCTGGTGGATGAGCTTACCATGGAGAACAGCCTTCTTACCCAGAATCAGTATCGCCTGGCACAGCTGGAGGAGCTGTATGAGCTGGATCAGACCTACGGCAATTTTAACAAGGTGGCGTCCAATATCATTGCCACGGACGGCGGAAACTGGTTCAATACCTTTGTCATTGACAAGGGAAAAGAGGACGGAGTGGACGAGGGCATGAATGTGATTGCCGGCAGCGGCCTGGTGGGGATTGTCACCAAGGCCGGCGACAACTGGGCGCAGGTCCGTTCCATCATCGACGACTTAAGCAATATAAGCGCCAAGACGCTTTCTACTTCGGATCTCTGTTTTGTGAAGGGGGATCTGCAGCTGATGAACGAGGGCTTTATCCGTCTGGAGGAGCTTAAAGATCCAGATGATCAGATTGCCATAGGGGAGAAGATTGTGACCTCCCATGTCAGCGACCGTTATCACGAGGGGATACTCATCGGATATGTGAATGAGATTGAAATGGATTCCAACAATCTTACCAAGTCGGGTACCATAACGCCGGCAGTGGATTTTGAGCATCTTCACACGGTACTTGTGATTACGGATTTGAAGCAGGCGGTAGAGTAAAGACATTTTCTTATAAAAACAGCACTTTTTGACAGTGCACAACTGGCTGCTGGTCACGAAGTGAACAGTAACCACAACTGGAATAGGAATCTTTTTATGAAACAAAAGCTGGTAACTGCACTTTTGATCATGGTATGCTTTGTCTTACAGTGTACCGTGTTTAAGGCCCTGGCCCTGGCGTCTATTTCGCCCAACCTTCTTTTGATTGTGACATCTTCCCTGGGGTTTATGAGGGGAGAACGGGAGGGGCTTGTGATCGGGTTTTTCTGCGGCCTGCTGCTGGATATTTTCTTTGGAAGCCTCTTGGGCTTTTATGCGCTTTTGTATATGTTTCTTGGGTATGGGAGCGGTCTGTTTCATATGGTTTTTTACGATGAGGATATTAAGCTGCCTATGGTCTGGATTGGCTTAAGCGAGCTGGTCTATGGCTTAAGCATTTATTTCTTTATGTTTCTGATGCGCAGCAAGTTTGAGTTTGGTTATTATTTTATCCATATTATCGTGCCGGAGCTGATTTACACCGTGGCCCTGACGATCCTTTTGTATCAGCCGATTCAGAAGTTTAACGGGCTTCTTGATCGGCTGGGCGGAGAAACTGTCCGGGATTACTATACTTCATCGGGAACGGCGGGGCAGACAGACAATAAGATAGAGGAGCCATAGGATTGTTTAGAGATATCAAAGAAGCTTTGTGGAACATAATAAAATCAAGAATTTTCCTGCTGGCGTCTGTGTTCATAGTGATGTTTGCGATCCTGCTGCAGAGAGTGTTTTATCTGCAGATTGTAAAGGGAGATGAGTACCAGAAGACCTTTTCCCTGATGACGGAGAGAGAGCTTTCCTTAACCAGCACCCGTGGGGACATTTATGACCGGAACGGGAATGTGCTGGCCTACAGCGAGATCTCCTATTCCGTAACCATCCAGGACAACGGAACCTACCCCAACAACAAGACGAAGAATGCCCAGCTGAACCAGACCATTTACCGGCTGATTAAGCTGATTGAAAAGAACAAGGATCAGGTAGTCAGCGATCTGGGAATTGTCTATGAAAACGGGAAATACAGCTTTTCCCTGGAAGGAAACGCCCTTCTGCGTCTGAAAGCCGACGTTTACGGGAAAACTAAGATTAGTGACCTTACGGCGGAACAGGAGCTTTCGGATGCAGAGGCAGTGATGGAATATCTCTGTGAGAAGCGCTATGGCATTATGGAGTCTTACACAGAAAAGGAACAGAAGGATTACGGCCTTAGCGTATCCGGCTATACGCCGGAAGAGCGGCTTAAGATAGCTACCATCCGTTATTCCATGGCCTCCAACAGCTATAAGCGCTATGTGGCAACAACGGTGGCCGTCAATGTGTCGGAGGAGACGGTTGCGGCTGTGCTTGAGAACCAGGACGGCCTCCAGGGTGCGGATATTGCCCAGAGCAGCCGCCGTATTTATCCGGACAGCGAGTATTTTTCTTCCATCATCGGCTATATCGGAAAGGCTTCCCAGGAGGAGCTTGATGCCCTTCTGGCGGAAAACCCCGACTATGAGCTCAATGATATTGTGGGAAAGGCCGGAATTGAGCAGTATATGGAGCTTGCGCTCCAGGGCTCCAAAGGCTATGAGAAGATGTATGTAGACAGCGTAGGACGGGTTCTTGAGGTCATAGAGAGCAAGGAGCCGGTTCCCGGCAGCAATGTATATCTGACGATTGACAAGGATCTGCAGATTGCCGTTTACAATTTGATTGAGCAGAAGCTTGCCGGCATTCTCATCAGCAAGATTGACAATATGAAGGAGTATGTGCCGGGGCCCAACGCCAGTGCGGAAAAGATCCGTATTCCGGTCTATGATGTATATTATGCTCTCATTGAGAATCATATTCTTGATATTACAAGATTTTCCGGCGAGGATGCGTCGGAGCTGGAGCGGAGCATTTATGAGCGTTTCCTTGGAAAACGGGAAAGCGCCATATCCGCCATATTATCCGAGCTGAATATGGAAAATCCAACGGCTTATCAGAATCTGTCCAAGGAAATGATGAATTACATGAGCTATCTCGTATCCGATGTTCTGATGGGGGAAAACCAGGTGCTGATGGGAAATGCCGTGAATACCTCCGACCCCACCTATATTGCCTGGACCACAGACGAGGTAATCAGCCTGCAGGAATATCTGAAGTACGCCATTTCCATGAACTGGATTGACGTGACCAAGATTTCGGGAGACAATCCCTATCTGGATTCCCAGGAGATTTATCAGTCCGTTCTGGAATATATGAAGGAGTACCTGATGGAGGACGATACCTTCTCAAGGATGCTCTACAAATATATGATTCTGGATGATCTTGTGACAGGAAAAGAAATTTCTCTTTTATTATATGAGCAAGGTGTGTTAGAATATGATGAGGAAACAATTTCCAAATTGAATACAAACCAGCTGACGGCTTACAATTTTATGATTGAAAAGATCCGGAATCTGGAGATTACGCCGGCCCAGCTGGCCTTGGAACCCTGCAGTGCGGGCGTGGTGATCGTAGATGTGAACACAGGGCAGACCCTGGCCTGTGTGACTTATCCCAGCTATGACAACAATCGTCTGACCAATGTGATGGATTCCGCATACTTCGGCAGCCTTCAGCAGGATCTGTCGTCGCCCTTTGTAAACCGTGCCACCCAGGAGAATCTGGCTCCAGGATCCACCTTCAAACCAGTGGTTGCCGTGGCCGGCCTGGAGGAAGGGGCAATCTCGGTGGGAGAGAATATTTACGGACGAGGCATTTTCACGGATGTGACAGATCGTCCGCCTACCTGTTGGATCTACAACCAGTACGGGGGCCATCACGGGGATGAGAATGTAAGCACGGCTATCCGTGATTCCTGTAATTACTATTTTTACGAGGTAGGCTACCGGCTGGCGGGAGGAAGAACCACCAACACCTACTCCACGGATCAGGGTCTTTCCAAGCTGGAAAAGTATGCCAGAATGTTTGGCCTGGGCGATAAGTCGGGCCTGGAGATTCCGGAGTATGACCCGCAGATTTCCGATATTGACCCGGTGCGTTCCGCCATCGGGCAGGGCACCAACAGCTTTTCCGTATCCCACATTGCCAGGTATATTGCCACGGTGGCCAACCGGGGAAACTGCTACAATCTGACTCTTCTGGATCGTCTGGAGACCACGGACGGGACTCTGGTGGAGAAGTATGAGCCCGAGCTTTATAACCGGGTGGAGATTGCGGAGAGCAGCTGGGATGCGGTTCAGGCCGGCATGCGGATGGTGGCGGAGAAGACAACCTCTTTAAACAGCCTGGGAATTACCATGGCAGGCAAGACCGGTACGGCCCAGCAAAGCAAGAGCCATCCAAACCATGCGCTGTTTGTAGGATATGCGCCTTTTGAACAGCCGGAGATCGCCATGGCAGTCCGGATTGCCAATGGATATACTTCCGGAAATGCAGCGGATCTGGGGGCGGATATTTTGAAGTATTATTTCCATCTAGCGGATGAAGAGGAACTCATAAGCGGAACCGCCAGCGAGGGTACCGGACAGAATATTGCAGATTAGGAGAGAAGATCATGGCAAACCAACCGGTTATTATAAAAAGTAATAAATACGGCTTGATTGTGATTTTGGATTCGAAGCTTTCTTTTGAGGATTTAAAGAAGGAAGTGACAGATAAGTTCCAGTCCTCCGCCAAGTTTTTCGGAGAAGCCCAGATGGCAGTCTGCTTCCAGGGACGGGAGCTTACCCTGGAGGAGGAGATGGAACTGGCGGATACCATATCGAAGAGCTGTCAGATTCAGGTTGTCAGCATTGTGGACGAGGACAAAGAGCTGGAGGAAAAGATGCAGAGAGCCGTGGAGCGGAAGGAAGAGGAGCCCGGCGATCTGATGAACCTTCAGGACGGGCGTTTCTATAAGGGAACCCTGCGGTCCGGCCAGGTACTGGAGTCCGAGACAAGCGTGATCATCCTGGGGGATGTGAATCCAGGGGCCCGGGTCATATCAAAGGGCAATGTGATTGTACTTGGCTGCTTAAAGGGCAATGTATTCGTGGGAGCCGCCGGCAATGAAGCCGCCTTCGTGGCGGCGCTGACCATGGATCCCATGCAGATCCGCATCGGGGACGTGATTGCCCGCTGTTCGGACAACGTTTCGGTGAAGAAAAAGAAAAAGGCGGCAGATACGCCCAAGATTGCCTATGTGGAAGATGGCAATATTTATATCGAGCCTATCACCAAAGAGGTTTTAAATGAGATAGATTTGTAACTGGTACTAGAATGAAAGAGTTGGAGGAAGAAATTGTATGAGTGAGGTAATTGTAATTACATCCGGAAAAGGCGGTGTGGGAAAAACCACTTCCACAGCGAATATAGGTACGGGGCTTGCAAAGCTCGGCAAGAATGTGGTGATGATTGATACGGATATCGGCCTTCGGAATCTGGATGTAGTCATGGGGCTGGAGAACCGGATTGTGTACAATCTGGTAGATGTGGTGGAGGGAAACTGCCGTATTAAGCAGGCGCTCATTAAGGACAAGCGTTATCCCAACCTGGCCCTTCTTCCTTCCGCTCAGACCAGGGACAAGACAGCCGTGAATCCGGAGCAGATGGTAAAGCTCATTGAGGAGCTGCGCAGTGAATTTGATTACATACTTCTGGACTGCCCGGCGGGAATCGAGCAGGGCTTTAAGAATGCCATAGCTGCCGCAGACCGGGCCATCATTGTAACTACGCCTGAGGTATCCGCAATCCGTGATGCAGACCGCATCATCGGCCTCCTGGAAGCCAATGAGATTCACAAGATTGATCTGATTGTAAACAGGCTTCGGATGGATATGGTAAAACGGGGCGATATGATGTCCATAGAGGATGTGATTGATATTCTGGCCATTGATTTGATCGGCGCTGTTCCCGACGACGAGAGCATTGTAATCGCCACCAACCAGGGAGAGCCGCTGGCCGGTGATTCTTCCATGGCAGGAACGGCTTACATGAATATCTGTAAGCGTGTTCTGGGTGAAGAAGTTCCCCTAATGAATCTGGAGGTCAATAATGGGTTCTTTGCCAAAGTTGCAAAGCTGTTTAAATAATCAAAGGGGGAAAGAAGAATGGCTTTAATGGATTTTTTCCGTAAAAAAAGCTCTGGTGATGTGGCAAAGGACCGTCTGAAGCTGCTTTTGATTTCAGATCGGGCCAATTGTTCCCCGGAGATTATGGAGCTTATTAAAAATGACATTATCAAGGTGATTTCCAAATACATGGAGATTGACTGCGACGGGCTGGACATTCAGATTACCCAGACAGAATCGGAGGGAGAGAACGGACGGGTGCCCGCTTTGTGTGCCAACATTCCCATTAAGGATATGAAGCATGGAATGGAACGCTAACTGAAGGAGTATTATGTTTAAACAGTATCAGCTAAGGGATTACAGATTCAGACTTTTGTTTTATGTATATGCAATCAGCATCATTGGAATTATGGTCATCGGAAGCGCCCTCAAATCCGTCCAGAGCTCTCAGATAAAGGGGCTTATTATCGGGACGGCCGCCATGGCTGTAGTTTCTCTTATGGATTACATCTGGGTTTTGAAGTTTTACTGGCTGATTTATGTGTTTAATCTTGTTCTGCTTGCATTGGTGAAGATTCCCTTTGCCGGGATTGAGCCCTTTGGCAAGGAAGTAAACGGAGCTACCAGGTGGCTCAACATCGGAGGGTTTCAGTTTCAGCCCTCAGAGCTTTCCAAGCTTCTGCTGATTCTCTTTTTTGCAAGGTTTTTTGAAAAATACAAGGAACAGCTGAATACCTGGAAGATACTGCCGCTGACGGCGGTGCTGTTTGGGGTTCCGGCGCTGTTTATTGTGGAACAGCCGGATCTTTCCACCACCATTTCCATTACCGTGATCTTTTTGATTTTAATCTTTATCGCCGGTTTAAGCTATAAGCTGATTGGAGGAGCCCTTGCAGTGGCCGTCCCCTCTGCCATTGTTTTTATCAGTCTGATTCTTCAGCCGGATCAGAAGATTCTAAAGGATTATGCCTTCCGCCGGATTATGGCCTGGCTGGATCCGGCAAAGTATGCGGACGACGCCTACCAGCAGCTGAATTCCATTATGGCCATCGGTTCGGGACAGCTTGCGGGAAAGGGCCTGAATAACAATTCCGTGTCCTCTGTGAAGAACGGAAGCTTTATTGCAGAGCCCCAGACGGATTTTATCTTTGCGGTGACAGGGGAAGAGCTTGGTTTTATCGGTTGTGCAACTATTATTTTACTATTGGCGCTAATTGTGTTAGAATGTATTTGGATAGGAAAACGTTCCAGGGAATTTTCCGGAACCTTAATCTGCTGTGGGGTGGCAGGATACATTGGGTTCCAAAGCTTCGTCAATATCTGTGTGGCGACGGGAATTATGCCTAATACAGGAATTCCTTTACCCTTTGTCAGTTATGGCATGACCTCCCTGGTTACCTTATTCCTGGCTATAGGTTTTGTTTTGAATGTCGGCTTGCAGCCGAAAAAATATTAATTTGGGGGTGTTCGCATGAACATTGGATTGATTGCACATGATGCAAAAAAGAAATTGATGCAGAATTTCTGCATTGCGTACAGAGGGATTCTGTCAAAACACAATCTGTACGCCACCGGGACAACCGGGAGACTGATCGTGGAGGTAACGAATCTGAGCGTGCACAAGTACCTCGCAGGCCATCTTGGGGGAGAGCAGCAGCTTGCGGCGCAGATTGAGCACAATCAGATTGATCTCTTGATTTTCCTGAGAGATCCTTCGGAGCCGAAGAAGCATGAACCGGACGTGAACAATGTGATACGTCTCTGTGATACCTACAATATTCCTATGGCTACGAATCTGGCCACGGCGGAGCTGCTGATTAAGGCGCTGGATCGCGGAGATATGGAGTGGCGCGAGCTTTACGTATAGGAGAGAGCAGGATACAGAGGCTGCTGGCCGCAAAGAGGACAGTAACATACAGAGAAAGAGGTTGTCTTTTTCACAGTGATAGACTATAATATTACTATCACACATCAGAATATTGATAAAATAGAAACCCAAGGAGGACAAGGCTATGGTACAGTTAATCATTGGAAATAAAGGAGACGGAAAGACAAAGCATTTACTGGATAGAGTGAACAGCCAGATCAAGACGGCATCGGGGAATATCGTATATCTGGATAAGAGCACAAAGCATATGCATGAGCTGAACAATAAAGTGCGTCTTATCAATGTGACGGATTATCCTTTGAAGAACAGTGATGAATTCATCGGCTTTCTCTGCGGAATTATTTCCCAGGACTACGATCTGGAGCAGGTATATCTGGACAGCTTTTTGAAGATTGCGCATCTGGAGCATGGGGATCTGACGGACGCCCTGACACAGCTCAACCAGATCAGCGAGCAGTTCAAGGTGGATTTCTGCATCAGTATTTCCGTGGAAGAGAAGGAACTTCCGGATTTTGCAAAGGAGCAGGTTCTCATTTCCTGTTAAAGTACGGTACATAAGAGAGGGGCTGTCTGATTCACGGCAGCCCCGCATTTTCTATCTCACAGGAAAAACAGACAGGCTCTGCGGCTGCGCCTCCGTCTCAAAAGGGATGCCGGCTGCATGCTGCAAAACTGGAATAAGGAGTTGTATTCGTGGCAGGTTCCAGGAAAAAGAATAAGAAGGTTATCAAGTACCGGCGCCCTATGAATATCGGCGTTGTATTTTTTGGGTTTATAGCAGTCTATCTGATTGTGTGTGTTTATATGTTTTTTAATTCCACCCATATTTCCGGTTATGAAGTGATAGCGGGAAATCTGGCTGCGGATTATCATTATACAGGAATCGCTCTGCGCACAGAACAGGTTTTTCAGTCGGAAAAAGCCGGATACATCAGCTACTATGCCAGAGAAGATGAGAAGGTCTCTGTGAATTCCGCCGTGTATACGGTGGATGAAAGCGGCCGTATGGCGCAGGCCTTAAAGGACAGCGCCGGGGAGCTGAGCTTAAGTGAGGAAGATTACAATCAGATCCGCAGTGAGATAGCCGTTTATATGAGCAATGCCTCTGACATGAACTTTTCGGAGGTGTATGATTTTAAGACAGGGATAAACGCTACCATTCTGGATCTGATGAATCAGAATATGATTGCACAGCTTGACAGTGCGGAGGAAAGCGGCGGTATATTTGCCCGTTACAATGCAGGAACCTCCGGGGTTGTGGAGTATTATGTGGACGGCTTTGAGAATGCCTCCCTTGAGTCCCTAAGCAGCAGCTGGTTTGACCAGGAGGCTTATGAAAGGACGAATCTGCGGACCGAGGAGCTGGTGGGCCAGGGGGAACCGGTGTATAAGCTGATTACGGAAGAGACATGGAAGCTGGTGTTTCCCCTGGACGAGGAGATGGAGACGTATCTTTTAGACAAGATCCGGGAAAATCAGAGGACGGCAGAGGACGGCACGGTAATACAGAATACAACCTATATTAAAATCCGTATGGATAAGGATAAGGAAGAGCTGTGGCCGTCGGTGACGGTGGAGTACCGGGAGGGAAAAGCTTATGGGGTTCTGGATTTTGTGAATTCCATGATCCGCTATGCAAATGACCGTTTTCTTACATTTGAGGTTCTGATTGAGGAGACGAGAGGGCTTAAGATTCCCAAAACTGCAGTGACGGAAAAGGAGTTTTTTGTTATTGACAAGAATTACGTGACAACCTCCGGATCCAACAATAATATGGGAGTCATGAAGCAGACGGTGGGCGAGGACGGCAGCAGCCAGGCCGAGTTTGTGAATTGCACCATCTACTACCAGGATGAGGAATACGCCTATGTGGATCCCAAGGAGGAAAATTTCAGCACCTCCGAGAAGCTGCTTCAAAGCGGCGACATGCTGATTCGGACTGATTCCGCAGAGTACTATCAGGTGGGACAGACAGCGAAGCTGAAGGGCGTTTACAATATCAATAAGGGCTACACGGTATTTAGGCAGATTCAGATTCTCTATGAGAATGAAGAGTACTGTATCGTAAAGGAGGGAACCAGCTACGGGCTGTCCGTTTACGATCATATTGTGCTGAATGCGGATACGGTGAATGAGGATGAGGTAATTTATGACTGACAATTTAGTAGTTAAAAATCTGGCAGAGGTAGAAAAAAGAATCCGCGGGGCCTGTGAGCGTTCCGGGCGGAAGAGAGAAGAGGTGACGCTCATTGCGGTGAGCAAGACAAAGCCCGTTTCCATGATCGAGGAGCTTCTCCCGGGAGGAACCTTAGACTTTGGAGAGAATAAGGTCCAGGAGCTCTGCAGCAAATATGAACAGCTTCCTAAGAATATCCGCTGGCATCTTATCGGGCACCTACAGCGGAATAAGGTCCGGTATGTGGTGGACAAGGCGTGCATGATTCATTCCGTGGACTCCCTGCGGCTGGCTCAGGCCATCAGCGAGGAGGGGGTCAAAAGGCAGCTTACTGTGCCGGTGCTGATTGAGGTCAATGTGGCGGGGGAAGAGAGTAAGTTTGGCGTCCGGCCAAAGGAAACGGAAGAGCTTATCCGGAAAATCGCAGAGCTTCCGGCAATTTCCGTCCGCGGATTGATGACAATTGCACCATTTGTAGAGGATCCGGAGGAAAATCGTGCACATTTTGCCAATTTGAAGAAATTAAATGTTGACATAAAAAGGAAAAGCATTGATAATGTATCTATGAATGTCTTGTCCATGGGCATGACAGGAGACTATGAGGTTGCGATTGAGGAAGGCGCTACCATGGTCCGCGTTGGAACGGGGATTTTTGGGGAACGCAATTATAGTTAGATTGGAGAAGGTAAAATGAGTGTAATCGATAAATTCCTGGACGTCATGAAGCTGGGCGGTGATGACGACTACGATGATTATGACGACTATGATGATTTCGATGATGACTACGAGGACGAAAAGCCGGAAAGAAAAAATCCTTTTCGACGCAGAAAGGAAGAGGATTACGACGATTATGAGGCGGAAGAGCCTTCCAGGGAACGCAGCAAGGTGACCCCGATTCGTCAGACTTCGAGAAAGCAGGGGAAGGGTAGTATGGAAGTATGTGTGATTAAGCCCACAAGTTTTGATGATTCCAGAGAGATTGGCGAGACGCTTCTCAGCAACCGCACAGTTGTATTGAATTTTGAAGGCCTGGATGTGGATGTGGCACAGAGGATCATTGATTTTACATCTGGTTCCTGCTTTGCCATCGGCGGCAATCTGCAGAAGGTTTCCGGGAGTATCTTCCTGGCAACGCCAAGGAACGTGGATATTTCCGGCGATCTGCAGGATATTATCAGCGGCTCTATTGAGATACCTTCCGTGTACGGTAAGTTTTAGCCTATGACAAGGGAAGAACAGCAGCTTGAAAAGCGGTTTCTGGATTTGGCGGAGACGGCTTATCAGCGTGGAATTGTAACGTATTCGGATTTTCTGAATCTGAATGAACAGCATATTTTTCACAGTATCCGACCCAGGCTTTCCTACATACAGGCAGAGAGCTTTGGCGGATACGAAGCAGCGGAGCGTCAGATGGCAGCTTTTGTGCCTGATGCTCCCATGTTTTGTCCAAAATATCCCATTGCCTGCATCAAAATAGAGCCGCTTCAGAAGAAGTTTGCGGAGAAGCTGGCTCATCGGGACTACCTTGGAGCGCTTCTGAATCTGGGAATTGAGCGGTCTAAGACAGGAGATATTCTTGTGGAGGAGGAGCGGGCTTTTTTGTTTTGCCAGGAAAAGCTGGCGGATTTTGTCTGTGAAAATTTAACCCGGATACGCCATACTATGGTGACGGCCCAAGGGGTGGAGAAAGAGGATTTTTCCTATGAGCCTAAGCTGCGCGAGATTACCGGGACTATGGCTTCTGTCCGATTGGACAGCCTGTTATCCCTGGCTTTTGGCGCTTCCAGAAGCAGTCTCACCGGGCAGATCGAGGGCGGCAAGGTCTTTGTCAACGGAAGACTGGTGACTTCCAACGGCTGCCAGCCTAAGGAGGGAGATCTGATATCGGTCCGGGGAATGGGCCGTTTTCGTCTGGAAGCCATTGGCGGACAGTCGAAAAAGGGAAGAAGCTATGTGACGGTTTTAAAATATATTTAGGACTTCCTGTGAAGGCAGGTATCTTATGTGTTATTGTTTACAGAGTGAGCAGTAACTCTTATGCAAAGCAGGAAAGGCCGGAGGAACAGGATGGAAGAGAAAAAGAGAGTTGTTTTGCCGGTGAAGATGGACGGAAGGTTCAGCTACTCCATTGTTCTGGAGGACAGCTTTGAGCAGCTTGCCCGAGAGCTTGCGCCTCTTGAGACAGAGGAGCGCAGGATCTGTATTGTGACGGACAGTCAGGTTGGTCCTTTGTACGGTGAGCTGGTAAGGCAGGAGCTTTCCAAGGTTTGTAAAAAAGTGACGGTTTATACCATAGAGTCCGGGGAAGCCCATAAGACGCTGGATACGGTGAAGGGGCTTTACGAGCATCTGATTCTGGAGCATTTTGACCGGAAGGATATCCTGGCGGCCCTGGGAGGCGGTGTTGTGGGAGATCTGACGGGGTTTGCGGCAGCCACGTATCTTCGGGGAGTCCGTTTTATCCAGATCCCGACGACCCTTTTGTCCCAGGTGGACAGCAGTATCGGGGGAAAGACGGGGGTGGACTTTGACAGCTGGAAAAATATGGTAGGGGCTTTTCATATGCCCGGCCTGGTGTATATGAATCTGTCTGTCCTTAAGACGCTTCCCAAGCGGCAGTTTGCTTCCGGCATGGCAGAGATTTTGAAGCATGGCCTGATACGGAATGCGGCATACTATGACTGGCTCCTTGAGAATCAGACAGCTATCCAAGGCCTGGAGTATGAGGCGCTGCTTCCTATGATAGCAGAGAGCTGCCGGATCAAGCGGGCTGTGGTGGAGGCAGATCCTACGGAACAAGGCGAACGTGCGCTTCTGAACTTTGGCCATACCATTGGCCATGCAGTGGAAAAGCTAAAGGATTTCCGGCTGCTGCATGGGGAGTGCGTGGCGGTGGGGATGGCAGCGGCAGGCTTCATCTCCTGGAAGAGGGGCTTATTAGATACGGCTGATTTGGAGAAGCTTACCAGGGGGCTCCGGGCGTTTTCCCTGCCGGAGGCTGCGGAGGGGCTTGAGGCCGGGAAGGTGGTTGAGACGACCCGTTCGGATAAGAAGATGGAGGCAGGCAGCATTAAGTTTGTCCTTCTGCGCCGCATGGGAGAGGCTTTTGTGGATCGGACGGTAAGGGGGGAAGAGCTTCTTGAGGCTGTTTCCTGGATTTTAGAGGATCGATGAGATGAGAAAAAATATGAAATATAACCTGGCAGGCTTTGGGGCTGTGATTCTGCTCACGCTGTTGGATCAGTGGAGCAAGGCTCTCGCAGTCCTGCATTTGAAGGGACAGGAGCCCCTTGTATTGTGGGAGGGTGTGTTTGAACTGAATTATCTGGAGAACCGGGGGGCGGCCTTTGGCATTTTCCAGGGGCAGAAAGCGGCATTTTTGGTGTGCACGGTTCTTATACTTGGTCTGGTGGCCTTTTATTATTTCCGGCTTCCGGAAGGGCGGCGCTTTTTCCCCATACGTTTTGTGGGAATTCTGCTGGCTTCCGGAGCTGTCGGGAATATGATTGACCGGATAGAGAACTCTTACGTGGTGGATTTCTTCTATTTTAAATTAATTGATTTTCCGGTGTTTAATGTGGCGGACTGCTACGTGACGGTGGGAGCGGCTCTTCTGGCGGTTTTGATTCTCTTTTACTATAAAGAGGACGAGCTGGAATTTTTCACGATGAGAAGGAAAGGGAAAGCGGCGGAGGATGGAAAGAAAGAAGAGCTTTGAGGTGGAGGGGAAGGCAGGGCTTCGGATTGACCGTTATCTGGCGGAGGAGCTGCCGGAGCTTTCGCGCTCTTATCTACAGAAGGTGATTAAGGAAGGCGGGGTCTGTCTTGGGGGAAGGCCCCTAAAGGCAAATTATAAAGTGAATCCAGGGGATGTGATTGAGCTTGCGCTTCCTCCTGCCGTGGAGACGGAGGTTGAGCCGGAGGATCTGCCCCTGGATATTTTATATGAGGATTCGGATCTGATTTTTGTGAATAAGCCGAAGGGGATGGTGGTGCATCCTTCGGCCGGGCATGCTTCAGGGACTCTGGTGAACGGGCTTTTGTATCACTGCCGGGGGGAGCTTTCGGGGATCAACGGGGTGATGCGGCCGGGAATTGTGCACCGGATAGACAAGGATACTACGGGGGTGCTGGTTGTGTGTAAGAATGACAGGGCACATAACGGGGTGGCGGAGCAGCTGAAGGTGCATTCGATCACCAGGCGGTATCGGGCGATTGTCTGTGGGGATCTGAAAAGTGATATGGGGACTGTGGACGCAGCCATCGGGAGGCATCCGGTGGATCGGAAGCGGATGGCTGTGACGGCGAAAGGCGGAAAGAGGGCAGTTACGCATTACCGGGTGCTGGAGAGATTTGGAACGTATACGTATATTGAGTGTGAACTGGAGACGGGGAGAACTCATCAGATTCGGGTGCATATGGGGAGTATCGGGCATCCGATTCTGGGGGATGAGGTTTATGGGAGGGGGAAGCTGCCTTCCTGGATGCAGGAGATTCGTGGGATGCAGGGGCAGGTGCTGCATGCTATGGTGCTGGGGGTGACGCATCCTTCTACGGGGGAGTATTTGGAGGTGAGGGCGCCGCTGCCGGGGTATTTTTTGGAATTATTGAAAAAGATGTGAGGGGGACGGGATTTTTGCAGAATAAGCCGCCAGACGTTTCCGTATCCCGTGTCCGCGCGGTTCTCGTACACGCTGTCTGCTCTGGATGGACATTACCTTTTGTGTTTTTTGGATGCTGAGGTTTTTGGAGGTAATGTTCATCCATATCAGACAGCGTGTGCGCGAACAGGCGGACACTGGGATATCGGAAACGTCTGGCGGCTTATTCTGCAAAAATCCCTGTGGGTTGGGGGTGGCAGGGATGAGGGATATTGGTTTTGTGGCAAGGGGCTGTTTTATTTGGTGTTGGTTTGCTGGCGGGTAGAGGTGTGGGGGGCTTTTTTGGGGGTTCGCAGTCTGGGGTGGATGGTTTTGTCTGGCAGGAGGTAGAGGAGCCAGAGGGTTAGGGCCAGGGCGGTGATTAGGAGGCCGGGTTTTAGGCCGGGGGTGGTGTAGTGGAGCCGGATGGTGTGGGTGCCGGCTTCCAGGGGGAGGGAGAGGTACATGGTGTTGGACTGGAGGAGAGGGGCCGGGGTTTCGTCTACCTGGGCGGTCCAGCCTTTGGAGTAGGGGATGGACAGGCAGAGGATGCTGGGGCCGGACAGGGTGATGGCGCCGGTTATCTGGTTGTCGGTGAAGGTTACGTTTTCCAGGTGTTCCTGGCTGAGGGCGGCTATCTGCTGGGTGAGGGAGTCCAGGGGGAGGCTGTGGATGGAGATGCCCTGGAAGGTGTAGGCGCCCCGGTAGGGGAAGGTGATGGTGATGGTGTGCTGGCTTTCCTGGGTGCAGCCCATGTTCAGGAGGAAGTCGGAGCGGTCGTAGGAGCTTTCGGTCAGCTGGTTGTAGTAGCAGAAGGTGGTTTCCAGCGCTTCGGAGGTGCAGGTGATTGGGAAACGGGATATGTTGGGGGTGTTTCGGTGGTCTTTCTTTTTCTGGCGCAGCTCGCGGGCAGTGAGGGAAGCCAGTTCTTCCTCAAAGTACGGAGCGGCGGCGTCCAGGGTGTAGAGATCCAGCTGGCTGAGGCTGTGAGCTTCCATTCCTTCCAGGAGGAGGTAGGTTTCGCAGCCGGGGACGCTCTCGAAGCTTATGGTCAGCTGGGCTCCTTCTTTCATGCAGTAGTAGGTGCCGTTTTCTTCGCAGATGTCGGAGCCGCAGGTGATGGATGCCGGGAGGGGCTGATCCTGGAAGGTGAGTGCCGGGGCTTTTGCGCCGTCTGGGAGGGCTTCGCAGACTATGCCCTGGAGAAGGGCCTGCTGACGCTCAAGGTAGGTGAGGGCGTTGTAGGTTTCCCGGGGAATGAGATTGCTGCAGGTGTAGCCAAAGGGCAGGTAGTCGCTTGTTTCGGAGACATAGTAGAGATCCCCCTGGTAGTCGTACACATTCAGGCCGTCGAAGGGATAAGGGAGGTATTTGTTGGGGTCATACTGGATGTACCAGCGGACACCGGCCAGGGCGTGGAGCTGTGCCCGGTTGTCCAGGCTGTCGTATTTGAAGGAACGCTCTTCGAAGGGAAGGGCCAGTTCGTTGAAAAAACGGGTAACGGCTCCGTTGGAAAGGCTCCAGTAGTAATGGATGCTGTTTGCTTTCTGAATGAGGGTATCGTTCCGCAGGGGGACGATGTCCTGGGCATAGCGGCAGAACTCGGAAGGATCCTTGAGGAAAAGGCTGACCATGCCGGAGGCGGAGTGCTCCAGGACAGCGAAGCCTTCTCCTCTGTCTACAAAACGGCTCAGATGGCTTTCTACGTTGTTCCGATAGTAGAAAAGGGAATTGGCGCAGATGTTTATGGATATCAGCAGGAACAGGCAGAGCTTAGCGCCCCTGGGATGTTTCTTCACATAGGGGGAGAGAGCCGTCAGGAAAAAGAGGGTTAAAAGCAGCAGGAACAGAGCGAAAAAGGCCTGGACGGACCCGATATTGGGCAGCAGGAATAAAAGGGCTCCATATACGAGAAGCAAAAAAGCCAGACAAAAGGCTTCTTTTTTGCTTAAGGAAAAGAGCTCGGGCCACAGATAAGCGGTGATAAAGGCAATGAGAAAGGAATAGCCGAAGCACCAGCGGTTGGCCGGATAGGAAAAGCCGTTCAGGAAGGAACCGGCAGCCGGGAGCAGGAGCATAGCAGTCAGAATCAGAAAACCGGCTTTCAAAGCCTTCAGCCGCTTCTTTTTTAGGAATAGAAGGAATACGCAGAGGAGGGCCAGCGCTGCGAAGCAGAGATTCGTCCAGCTGGAAGAGTAGGACAGGGAGAGGAACTGATCCAGGATGTGCTCATAGTAGTCCGGCCTGTAAAGGGGGGAATAGGTAAGGCTTGTGTCGGAACGGGAGTCCGAGAGAAACTGCAGCAGCATGGGCAGCAGAAGAACAGCCGAAAGAGCGGTTCCTGTGAGAGAAAAGAACAGAGTCCGCCCCAGGCTGCTTCCAAGGTCTTTTTTCCAGTTTTCATGCTCCATGGTACAAAAACGAAGGATAAAGTATATCACAGTCAGTATGGCCAGCATGTAAAAGAAGTAGAAATTGCTCAGGGAAGCGAGAGCTGTCACGGCAATGAGCAGATTCCCTTTTTCTTTGTGAAGTACGCGCTCTACGCCGATAAGAAGCAGGGGGAGATAGATCATGGGATTGATAAAATATGGATGGACGGGGGCAAGGGCAATCCCGTAGCCGCAGAAGGTATAAATGAGGCTCCCGGCAAAGGCAGCCATGCCTTCACGCTTCATCCGGAAACAATAGCAGGAAAATGCAGCCCCGGCAAGATACAGGCGCAGAAGAACCAGGAAGGCGTATAAGCCTTCCAGAAAGCGCACCGGTGTCAGCAGGGACAAAAGATTCAGGGGATCTCCGATTACATAATAGTGAAGGGTCGTTAAAATATCGGAGCCGTAACCGATAGAGAAGTCCCACAGGGGGATGGAAAGCCGGTGCTCCGTAAGCAGCGTGCGCACAATGGACACTGCCCAGTTGCGGAAGTAAACCAGAGAAGTGAAGTGCTGGGTCAGGCCGTCCGGCTTCCAGATAAAGGATTTTCCGCTTAGGATAAATGGTGAAAATACAGCGGCAGACAGGAGAAGAAACGCCAGGGTATAGCAGAGAAAATAAAAACGCCGTCCGGCGGTATGTAATCGGAAGGTAAAAGGTTTCATAGCTGTGCCTCACAAATATTTTTTTTATTATTATATAGGATAAAAAAGGAAAAGTCTATGAACTTTTTGCTTGCCATTTTCGAAAACTTGTGATACAATGATCTTCGTTGCAGAGAAGAAAACACGCAGGCCGGCGTGTCGGAATGGCAGACGAGGCAGACTCAAAATCTGTTGTGGGCAACCACGTATGGGTTCAAGTCCCATCGCCGGCAGTATAAAAAAAGTTCGTAATGTCAGCAGATTAAGACATTTCAGAACTTTTTTTATTTTTGTATATTTTATCCACTTTTAGCATATGCTTCAAATATAATAAATAAGTGTGCAGATAAGGAGGACAAACTACAATGGCAGGAAGACCTGGCAGAAAGCCAAAGATGACATTAGAAGAGCAGATTGAACAAGTTTCGAATGACATAGAAGCATACAAGGAATCTGTTAAAACCTTAGAGGATAAGAAAAAAGAACTGCTAAAACAGAAACGTGAAGAAGATTTGTCTGCATTATATGAGCTTATGCAGGATATGAATTTATCGGTTGATAATGTCAAAGGTATTTTAAATGATATAAAAAATCAACAGGGTAAAGAGGAAAGTGATAGTTTGGAAGCTTTAAGGGTGGTGTGATTTGAAATGACCTCTATATTGCCTTTATTTGGGCATATAGGGGTTTTTGTTTCTTTTATAGATATACATAGTAACTATAGATAGTTGCACGCTTTTTTGGCGGATGGTACAATATAATAAAAATAACCAAAGGAGAAATATAAAATGCCGGAAATAAGTAGATTTTATGGAATAGTTATTAAAATGTTTTTCAAACCGAAGGAACATGAACCGAGTCATTTGCATGCTCTATATGGTGAACATATAGGAATTTTTGATTTACGGACAATGGAAATGACAGAAGGCGATCTTCCAAAAAAGCGCAAGAGCTTGTAAAAGAGTGGATGAGAAACAATCAGAAAGAGCTGCTTGAAATGTGGGATAGTCAAAATTTAAGGAAATTACCGCCTTTATAAGAAATGGAGGGTTTATATGATTCCTAGAATTAAAAGTGTAAAACCATTAGAAAATTATATATTACATGTTATTTTTGATGATGGACGGGATTGTTTATATGACGTTGGAGAAGATATAGAAAATATAAAAGAATATGAAGATTTAAAAAGTGTTTACGGCCTTTTTGAAAATGTACAGCTTGATGAAAGCCGGACTTGTGTTTTCTGGAATGATTTTATTGATCTTCCGAGTGACATTATATATGAATACGGAAAGGAAGAAGCAGAATTACATGAGTGATTTATTATCATATAAGAATTACAATGGTACAGTAGAATACTCCAAAGAAGACAGCTGCCTTTTTGGAAAAGTGATGGGAATAAAGTCTTTGTTATCTTATGAAGGAAATTCTGTACAGGAATTAGAACGAGGCTTTCAGAATGTGATTGATGAATACCTGACAGATTGCAAAGAGCGAAATGTGGAACCTGAACAGCCTTATAAGGGTTCATTCAATGTTAGGATTAGTCCGGAGCTTCATCGAAATATTGCCGTGTATGCTATGGAACATGGAAAGAGTTTGAATGCTGCTGTTGAGGAAGCAATCGGAAATATGGTTGGATAAAAAATAGAATCAAGGAAGCTTTCACCGATTTTTTTGCATAAATTATCCAGGACAGGCATATACTGTCAGTAGTATATCCGCGATATTACGGAACTCAAAACAGTAATATCCTTCACAATGCACAAATCGATTTCCAGACACATGTTTTCTGTGGCTGGAAATTGATTTCAGACCAGTGTATTGTGGAGGATATTACGGAACTAGAAATAGGAGGACAAACATATGGCAAGGCCAAGAACAAGAGCAAGAAAAACCTACGACGAACTACTGGCAGAAAACGAGGAGAAGCTTAGAAAGCATACAGAAGCCGTTTCCCTGCTTCAAAAGGAAAGGGAAGAGCTGTTAAAAGCAAAGCGTGACGAAGAGATGCAGGAGCTTTATACTTACATGCAGGAGAACGAGCTTTCCGCACAGGATGTTCTTGTAAGCTTAAGAGAACAGAACAGCGATCTGGAAGAGCGGGAGGCTTCGTAAAAAGCCCGTCCGCTGCAAAAGCATATGGGGCGCCCCCGGCAGGCGCTAAAAGGCCTCCCGGAACTCGCTGGGCGTCATATCCATCAGCTTTTTAAAGGCCCGGCTGTAGGTCAGCGTATTTTTAAAGCCCACTTCCGTGGCAATGGCATGGATAGACAGCTTAGAATAGGTAAGATACTCTTTGGATTTGTTAACCCTGTATTCAGTCAGATACTGATACAGGGTTTTTCCTGTATGTTCCTTAAAAATCTTGCAGAAATAAAACTTGGAAAAATTCACCTTCTGGCAGATGCTGTCCACGGACAGGTCATCCTTGTAATGTTCGTCGATGTATTTCAGAGCTGTATTCACGATGGTCTGCTGGACGGGTGTGAGGAGCCTGGCCTCGTCAATCTCATGGGTGACGATCAGAAGCTCATGGATAATCTGATGGAGCAGGTAGCAGGCCTCCATCTGAATAAACAGATCCTTCGTATAATGATAGGAACACAGAGAAGTAAAATGTACGGAAATATTGTGAAGAGGGGTAACCGGAATCACGCCCTTCTTTCCGCGTATCATATTGTAATACAGCTTGGCATGGGTTCCGGAGAAAATAATATAAAAATACCGCCAGTTAGGCGTAGCCTTTGAAAACCGCAGCCGTGTATTGCAGTTGGAAATGATGATATGCTCCTTATGGACGTACTGGACATCCTTATATTTGGTATACTGGGCGATACCATCCAGAATATAAAAAATGATAAATTCCGAATAGTTTGCATTGCATTTTAACTCCCGTTCGTTGGAATATCCGCACTGGAGAACTTGAAAAGGCAGGTTCACGGACTTGTCGGACAGAAGATTTGACTTATGGATATATTTTGGGGGATATTCTTTTTGTGGTAATTTCATACGAAATAAAGTCCTTTCCTGGGAACAATTGTTTGAAATGACAAATAATTCACATATTTTCCATCACTATAGCACAAAAATGCCAGAAAAGCAAGAAATGATACCGAAAAAACAATATTTGATATTGAATATTCCATATTTTTGAGGTTATCTAGTAGCATAAAGACCAAGCAAGGAAGGAGAAGACAAGGTGAACGAGCAAAATTACATTCTCGAGCTGAAGGATGTGGTCAAAACCTTCGGCGGCGTCACCGCCCTGGCAGGTGTGCAGTTTCAACTGAAAAAGGGTGAAATACACGCGTTGATGGGTGAGAACGGCGCAGGAAAATCCACCTTCATCAAAGTTATCACAGGCGTTCATAAGCCGGACAGCGGAATCATGCTGCTGGAGGGAGAGCGGATCAGCCCCCGGAACACCATGGATTCGGCAAAACTGGGAATTGCGGCGATCTATCAGCACGTAACGGCATTCCCGGATCTGTCTGTGACTGAAAATATTTTTATGGGGCAGGAGATTAAGAACAAGCTGGGCATGTACGACTGGCGTCAGATGAACCAGAGAGCCAAGGAACTGATTGAGCCTCTGAGCAAGGAGATTGACGTGACAAAGCCTATGGGTTCTTTAAGCGTTGCGGCACAGCAGCTTGTGGAGATTGCCAAGGCTCTTTCCAGAGACGCAAGAATTCTTATCATGGATGAGCCCACGGCTTCTCTGACTGCCAACGAGTGCGAGGAGCTTTATGCCATTGCAGAGCGGCTCCGGGACGAGGGCGTTTCCATTATTCTGATTTCCCATAGGTTTGAGGATATGTACCGCCTGGCAACCCGGGTAACCGTATTCCGTGACGCACAGTACATAGGCTGCTGGGATGTGGATAAGATTTCCAACCAGAAGCTCATCGGTGCCATGGTAGGCCGCGAGCTGGATCAGATGTATCCGGAAAAGACGGCCAAGATTGGGGAAACCATACTGAAAGTGGAAGATATCTCCAAGGAAGGGTATTTTAAGAATATTTCCTTTGAAGTAAAGAGGGGCGAGATCCTGGCGCTTACGGGGCTGGTAGGAGCAGGGCGTACCGAGGTCTGCCAGACTATTTTCGGTATTATGAACCCTGACAGCGGAAGAATTCTTCTGGAGGGACAGGAGATTCATGTAAAGACGCCGGTGGAGGCTTTCCGCTACGGCATCGGCCTGCTTCCGGAGAACCGGCAGACACAGGGGCTTGTCAACGAGCTTCCCATTTATCAGAACGTGTCTTCTGCGGATATGACGCAGTTTGCAAAGGCAAATATGCTGGACGAAAATGCAGAGATTCAAAAAGCCATCGAGCTTTGCCAGAAGATTTCTCTCAAGGCCAAGGATATCAGCGCACCGCCTTCCTCACTGTCAGGCGGAAACCAGCAGAAGGTAGTATTTGCCAAGCTGCTCAATTGTTCCCTTAAGGTTCTGATTCTCGACGAGCCTACCAAGGGTATCGACGTAGGCGCAAAGTATTCGATTTATGAGATTATGAACGAGCTGGCGGCAAACGGCTATGCGATCATTATGGTTTCCTCCGAGATGCCGGAGGTTCTTGGTATGGCCGATCGGATCGTAGTTATGAAATCCGGCCATGTGACCGGCGAGTTTGACAACAAAGAAGTATCCCAGGAAATGATTATGGCAGCTTCCTTGGGAGAGCAGAGGAAGGAGGCCAGGGCATGAAAAAAGTATTCGGATACCGTAACATCGGTCTTATTTTCGGTCTGATAGGGCTTCTGGCGCTGGCAGGAATCATTACGCCCTCGATGTTTTCTCTCAATACCATTATTTCCATGCTGAGAAATAATGCGGTTTACGTATTCCTGGCTATGGGTATGATGGTCGTTCTGGTGACAGGAGGAATTGATCTGTCGGTTGGTTCTATTCTGGCTTTGTCCGGCGTGGTCTGCACCTCGCTGATGAGCAGCCATATGGAGATTCCCAACATCGTGTGGGTGATTTTAAGCCTTGTAATCGGAATTGTCTGCGGAGCCTTTAACGGTTTTGTAGTCGGCTATCTGAAGGTGGTTCCCATGATTGCGACACTGGGCACCATGTATATCTACAGAGGCTTTGCATTCCTCTTAAGCGGCGGCAACTGGTGGTTCCCCCATCAGATTTCCGAGGGCTACCAGGCATGGGCAGGCAGACAGATTCTTGGAATCCCAAGCATTCTCTGGATTGCGGCTATTGTATTCCTGACAGCGTACTGGTATCTCAGCTACCGTACCACCGGCAGGCGCATCTATGCGATCGGAACGAATGTAGAGTCTGCCAAGGTTGCCGGTATCAAGGAAGCGAGAATCCGTTTTCTGGCATTTGTAATCTGCGGCGCGCTGGCCGGCATCTCCGGTATGCTTTACACGGCCAACTATGCAATGTGTACCTACACCATCGGCGACGGCTATGAGCTGCAGGCCATCGCAATCTGCATCCTGGGAGGCGTCAGCATCACAGGAGGCCGCGGAACCGTGGACGGCGTATTCATCGGATGGCTGATGATGAGCGTGATTACGCAGTTTATCAGTCTGCTTCCGGGCTTGTCCGTATGGCAGAAGGCTCTGCAGGGCGCTATTATTATTGCGGCCGTATTCTTAAATATTGCGATGACACGCTCTTCTGAGAAGCGTTTCCTCAAAGAAAGGGGGGCACTGCTCTAATGGCTGAGAATAAAGCTGCGGTCAGAGATCTGACTGTCAAAGAGGGTTTTCAATTAAGCAAGTTTCTAGTAAAATGGGAAATGATCCTGGTTTACATATTGATTCTTATTAATCTGATTCTGGCGGCTGCCAGACCGGGATTGTATTTTAATATCGGCACCATTCAGTCTATTATTCAGTCCGGACTGGACCTGTCGCCTATGGTAATGGGTATGGTGTTTGTGCTGATGCTTGGAGACATTGACGTATCCATTGCTTCTAATATGGTACTCTCCGGTATGACAACGGGACTTCTGTATCAGAACGGAGCTCCGGCTGTTGTGGCTGTGCTGGCAGGCATTTTGACAGGGGCAGTCTGCGGAGCCTTTAACGGTATCCTGGTTGGATATGTGAAGATGCCCGCGGTTATTGTAACCATTTCCACCTCCATGCTGTTCCGCGGAATTGTAGAGATTATCCTGGATGTGAATTCGCTGAAGAATTTCCCGCCCTTCTACAATGCCATCGGCTGGAGAAACTGGTGGATCTTCCCCATTTGTATGGTGTTGTATATCATCATTACCGTGATTTTCTACTTTGTCCTTCATCGGTCTACCTTTGGACGGAAGCTGTATATCGTGGGAAATAATCCTGTGACGGCGGAATATTCCGGTATCCGGGTAGAGCGCGTAAAGCTCATTGTGTTTATCCTGATGGGCGTGATGGCGGGAATCGGTTCCATTTTCTTTGTAGGACGTATGGGCGGCGGACTTTCCTCCTCCATGGGTACAGGATATGAGATGGACACCATCGCTATCTGCGTATTGGGCGGCGTGTCTACCAACGGCGGTAAGGGTAAGGTATACGGTCCCTTTATCTCCACCTTTATTATGGCCTTCCTGCTGTACACTCTGGGACTGATTGGCGTGGATGCCAATACCCGGAAGATTGTAACAGGTATTGTGCTTTTGATTGCGGTTCTGATTCCCAGCGTGAACCGGCAGCTGATTGCAGACGTGAAGCTCAAGGTTCTCTATAAGAACAACAAGAACATTGAGGCTCTCAACATAAAGACGGCCGCTGAGGTAAAAGAGCTTAAGGCAGAGATTGCAAGGCTGAAAAAGACGGGCGATCCCGATGGAAAGATCCGTAAGGCGGAGGAGAGAATAGCATCCCTCCAGAATACCTGTAAGGAAAAAACCGCCCAGATGAAGGCGGAGCTGGAAGAGAATGCCCGGAAGAATAAAGAGCGTTTTTCTTAGGGAGAAAGCTTAGTATCTGTGAGGAGGGTATCTCACGGGCCATTTAGGAGAGCAGACCTTATTCTGCTGACATATGGTATATCCGGGGTTTAGAGCGCCCCGTATATATAAAAAGAGCTATAAAGCAAAAATAAAAGGAGGATATTTCATTATGATGAAAAAGATCTTAGCTCTGATGCTCAGTGTGAGCATGATTGCAGGACTTGCAGCCTGCGGTTCCAAAGAAACAGAAGCTCCGGCAGCTGAAGCGCCGGCAGCAGAGGCTCCTGCCGAGACAGGCGGAGACGACGCAGAGGCAGAGGCTCCTGCAGCACCGTCTGCAGAAGGCGGAAAGCATGTATTTATGTTCAAGTCCACCGGCAACAAGTTCGGCGATCTGATGTATGAAGGCTACAAAGAGTACATGGAAGCAAAGGGCTATGTAACCGAGTATGACAGCCCGGCTGAGACAACCGTAGCTGCTCAGGTTCAGATGCTTGACGAGCTGATTACCCAGGGTGTTGCTTCTATCGTTATTTCCACCAACGGAGATACCGGATATGATGAGATTTTCCAGAAGGCAAAGGATGCCGGAATCCCCATCGTTTCCATCGACTCTGAGGCAAGCGTTGATTACCGTCTGGCACATATCAACCAGGCAGAGGTACAGGATATCGGATCTTACCTGGTACAGGCAGCCGTTCTGATTACCCTCGGCGTAGATTATCCGGAAGATAAGACCATGGAAGAGGTTGTAGCAGAGCAGCTTGGAAGCTACTCAGGCGATGAGATCGTCCTTGGCGTTCTTTCCGCTGGTATCGACACTCCGGTTCAGAACAGCTGGATCGCAGCAATGGAGACAGAGCTGGCAAAGGATATGTACAAGGGCAAGGTTAGCCCGGAGCTTGACAAGAAATACGGAAATGACGACCCGGTTGAGTCCACAACCCAGGCAAATGCTTTCGTAGCAGAGAACAAGGTTGATTGTATCATTTCCCCGACTACTGTTGGTATCGCAGCAGCAGGACAGGTTCTTAAGGGCGCTAACAGCGAGATTAAGCTGACAGGTCTTGGACTTCCTTCTGAGATGCAGTCCTTCATGCCCAACGCAGCAGAGGATGATGCATTTGCATCCGTGTGTCCTTACATGATGCTGTGGGATGTTATCCATCTTGGCGCTGTAGCAGGTGCTGCAATTGACGCTGCTCTGACCAACGGATGGGCAGGAACTGACGGCGAGACCTTCACCATGGCTGCTTTCCGTGACTATGCTGAGGAAGATTACACTGTTTATACACAGGGTGACGGAACTTTCGTTCTGGCCGGTACACCGTACATCTTCTACAAGGGCAACATGTCCGAGTGGATCAGCAAGCTGTAAGATTTTAAATGTTATAAGCACTGGGGGACTGCACCTGCAGTCCCCCAGTTTTAAAGAAGGAGAAGAGGGATGGGAAACACCTATTATCTGGCAGTAGATATCGGGGCCTCCAGCGGACGCCATATTCTGGGACATCTTGAGGACGGGAAAATGGTTTTGGAGGAGATCTACCGTTTTGACAATGGCATGAAGCCGAAAAACGGGCATTTGTGCTGGGACGCAGAGGGTCTGTTTGGAGAAATCAAAGCCGGGATGAAGCGCTGTAAGGAGCTCGGTAAGATTCCGGCAAGTATGGGTGTGGATACCTGGGCGGTAGACTATGTTCTTCTTGACAAGAACGGGGAGCGTCTGGGGGATGCGGTGGGCTATCGGGATAAACGGACAGAAGGCATGGATCATAAGGTCTATGAGATCATTTCTCCGGAAGAGCTGTATGGGAGAACGGGAATCCAGAAGCAGATTTTCAATACCATTTATCAATTGATGGCCGTAAAGGAACAGCAGCCGGAGCTGATGGAAAAAGCGGAGCGGCTTTTGATGCTTCCGGATTATTTTCACTATCTGCTGACAGGCGTGGCAAAGACGGAATATACCAACGCCACGTCCGGTCAGCTTGTAAGTCCTGCGACAAAGGATTGGGACTATGAATTGATTGAACGTTTGGGGTATAAAAAGGAAATCTTCGGGCCTATCAGCCTTCCGGGCACAGTGGTAGGACCCTTAAAAAAAGAGGTGGCTGATGAGGTTGGCTTTTCCTGCACGGTGATGCAGCCGGCCACCCATGATACGGCTTCTGCGGTTCTGGCCGTTCCTTCCACAGAGGAGGATGTGATCTACATAAGCTCCGGCACCTGGTCTTTGATGGGAACGGAGTTAAAGGAAGCAGATTGCAGAGAGGAAAGCCGCAGGGCAAACTTTACCAATGAGGGCGGTGTGGACTACCGGTTCCGTTTCTTGAAGAATATTATGGGATTGTGGATGATTCAGTCTGTCCGTAAAGAGCTTCCGGTAAAATACAGCTATGCCGAGCTCTGCAGGATGGCCGAGGAGGTTTCGGACTTCCCTACGGTGATTGACGTGAACGATCAGAGCTTTCTCTCCCCGGACAGCATGATTGAGGCCATCAAGGAGTACTGCAGGAAGCATGACCAGGCAGTGCCGGAGACACCGGGAGAGCTGGCGGCGGTAATCTACCAGAACCTGGCCCACAGCTACGGGGAAACGGTCTGGGAGATTGAGGAGCTGACCGGAAAGACTTATGACAAGATTCATGTAGTGGGAGGCGGCTCCAATGCGGATTATCTCAATGAGCTGACCGCCTGGTATACAAAGAAGGAAGTCCTGGCAGGGCCGGGAGAGGCCACGGCGCTTGGCAATCTGGCGGCCCAGATGATTGCGGCAGGGGAGCTTAAGGATATCTGGGATGCAAGGGTGTGCATCCGCAATTCCTTTGAGATACGCTCTTTTCGGGCTTAAAAGCAGTCATATCCTTCCCGGCGCCCAGGGAGAGATAAAAACGCAGCTATATAGAGCTGCCGCGCAGCAGCTTTACCCTTTCGTGCTGTCGCACAGCGATTTAGAAACAGTAATATCCATTCACAGTGCACAAATCGATTTACAGACGCATGTTTTTGCAGCTGGAAATTGATTTCATACCGGTGTACTGGGAGGGATATTAGGGAATTGGAATAGGAGGATGGTAAGTATGAATGTGAAAGAAAGATACGAGTCAGCAAAGGCAATGTATGCGAAAATCGGTGTAGACACAGATGCGGCTCTGGAGCGTCTGAAAGGGATTCCCATTTCTATGCACTGCTGGCAGGGAGATGATGTAATCGGATTTGACCATGACGGCCCTTTGACCGGGGGAATTCAGACTACAGGCAATTATCCCGGAAGAGCGAGAAACCCCGAAGAGCTGATGGCAGATATTGAGAAGGCGCTGAGCCTGATTCCCGGAAAGCATAAGGTGAACCTGCATGCATGCTATGCCATTTTTGAGGACGGCGAGCGGGCAGATCGGGATAAGATTGAGCCTAAGCATTTTGCAAAATGGGTGGAGTTCGGCAAGAAGAACGGGGTTGCCTTTGACTTCAATCCCACCTGTTTTTCTCATCCCATGGCAGAGGACAGCCTGACTCTCTCAAGTCCCAACGAGACAGTCCGCAAGTTCTGGGTGGATCACTGCATCGCATGTATTAAGATTTCCGAGTATCTGGCTGCAGAGCAGGGCTGTCCCTGCGCCATGAATATCTGGATTCCCGACGGAATGAAGGATGTTCCGGCAGACCGCCTTGGGCCCCGTGCAAGATTTAAGCAGTCCTTAGATGAGATTCTGGCCGTACCCTATGACAAGGAGAAGGTACTGGTGTGCCTGGAGTCTAAGGTGTTTGGCATCGGCATGGAGTCTTATACCGTCGGCTCCAGTGAGTTTACCATCAATTATGCCGCAAGAAACGGCATCATCAGCCTGATGGACAACGGACATTACCATCCCACCGAGGTGGTGTCCGATAAGATCTCTTCCATGCTGCTGTTCAATGACATGATTGCCCTTCACGTGACAAGAGGGGTGCGCTGGGACAGCGACCATGTGGTGCTCTTTGACGATGAGACGAGAGAGATTGCCAAAGAGATTGTCCGCAACGATGCCATTGACCGTGTTCTTCTGGCTCTGGATTACTTTGATGCAAGCATCAACCGGATTTCCGCCTGGGTAACGGGTATGCGCAATATGCAGAAAGCGCTTCTCTACGCCCTGCTTTCTCCCAATAAGAAGCTCAAAGAGCTGCAGGATGCCGGAAAGTTCACGGAGCTGATGATGCGCCAGGAGGAGATGAAAACATATCCTCTGGGAGATGTGTGGAATTATTTCTGTGAGCTCAACGGCGCTCCGGTGCAGGAGGATTGGTTTGCAGAGATTGAAAAGTACGAGGAAGAAGTGCTCTCCAAGCGAAAATAGACGGTAAAGCTGCAAAGACGCACGAGAGGAACTTTTATGAGTGCCCTTTCGAATAAAAGTTTCTCTCATAACCGGTGTGTCGAAGCAGCTTTACCCTTTAGTGCCATCGCGCAGCGATTTGAAATAGGAGGAACGTATGATTGATTTAACGAAATTGGTGGAGATGTCAAACAAACACGGAAAGAATCCGGATCTGGTACTGGCCGGCGGAGGCAATACCTCTTACAAGAAGGACGGGGTTCTCTATGTAAAATGCTCCGGCACCAGTCTGGGAACCATTACAGCCGACGGCTTTGTGGCTATGGATATTGCAAAGCTTACGGCTCTTATGGAAAAAGACTATCCGGCGGAGGATGCGGCAAGAGAGGCGGCCTTTCTTACGGATGTTATGGATGCCCGGTGCGACGAAGATCTGAGCAAGCGTCCCAGTGTGGAGGCCCTCCTTCACAGCCTGTTTCCGCAGACCTATGTGCTTCACATTCATCCGGCGCTCATCAACGGCCTGACCTGTTCTAAGGGCGGGGAAGGACTTGCAAGGGAGATTTTCGGAGCGCAGATGATCTGGATTCCCATCTGCCGTCCCGGTTATACCCTTGGAAAGCTCTGCAATGAGGCTATGAAGGTTTACAAAGAAGAGCAGGGCCGGGAGGTACAGGTTGTGCTTCTGCAGAACCACGGTATCTTTATTGCGGCAGAGACTACAGAGGAGATTGACCGGATACTGGAGGATGTGATTGACAAGCTGGAGGCTTATGTGCGCACGGAAGGCAGAGAAGAGCTGACGGCAAAGCTTCACTCCATTACGGGCCGCGCGGCGGAGTTCCTGCCGATCCGTGAGGCTGTCCACTTTGTGAGCAGCAGGGAGAAGGCCCAGGCGCTTTTAAAACCCTTTACGCCGGATCACATTGTGTACTGCGGTGCGTTTCCGCTTTTTGTGGGAGAGGACGAGGATCTGGAGACGGCTCTGAATGCATTTAAGGAGAAGGAAGGCGATTATCCCAAGATTGTGCTTTTGCAGAATGTGGGAGCCTTTGCCCTCTGCCAGAGCGAGAAGGAGATCGGTAATGCCGAGCTTCTTCTGACAGACGCCATGAAGGTGGCTTATTATGCGGAGAAATTCGGGGGAATCCTGCCCATGACGGATGAGCTGACTTACTTTATCACCCACTGGGAAGCAGAGTCTTACCGGAAGAAACAAGCTTGATAATTTGATTTTGCCTGTAAAAACCAGGGATAGCTGTTTGTGCGGCAATCCCTGGTTTTTTATAGGCTTGTTTTGAATGTGAAGAACCCCATTGTATTGTTGAGATAAAACGAATATTATTAAGGTATACCCCGTCGGGAAGAGGGGACTTCGTCCCATAAGGGTATACCTTGCGGGTATCCCATTCATGCATGCCCCTCTGGGGCTGGCGGACTATGTCCGATAAGGTAAAGTAATAAAAAGGAGAGTATGCGGTATGGAAACAAGGCCTTATGTATCATGGGAATTAATGAATGATTTTATGATTGACGTTTTTGAGGCATACGGAGTACCTCGGGAGGAGGCGGCGATTTGTGCCGATGTGCTTCTGGAATCGGATCGGAGAGGGATTGAAAGCCACGGCTGCAACCGGTTCAAGCCGATTTACCTGGATCGTATTAAGAACGGCACGCTGCTTCCTGTGACGAATATCGAGATTTTAAAAGAGACGGAGACCACCTGCGTGATGGACGCTCACGACGGCATGGGAATGGTGGCCAGCTTCCGCATGATGGAAAAACTGATTGAAAAAGCAAAAAAATATGGAATGGCAGGAGGAGCAGTCTGCAATTCCACACATTATGGAATTGCCGGGTACTGGACAACCATGGCCTGCAAAGCCGGCATGATTGGAATTTCCGGAACCAATGCCCGTCCGTCCGTGGCTCCGACCTTTGGAATTGACACGATGATGGGAACCAATCCGCTGACATTTACCATGCCAACCGATGAAGATTTCCCTTTCAATTTTGACTGCGCAACTTCACCGATTCAGAACGGCAAGATTGAGTTCTATGCCCGTTCCGGCAAGGAGACGCCTGCCGGGCTGGTGGTAGACAGGGAAGGCAATGCCATGACAGACTCAGCCAATATCCTTACAGAAATGCGTGCCGGGAGAGCGGCTCTTGTACCCTTAGGAGGACTGGGGGAAGTGACTGCCGGATTTAAGGGATATGGATTTACGACGGTTGTGGAGATTCTTTCTGCAGCTTTGGCAGGGGGGCCCTTTATGCTGGATCTGAGCGGCAGGGATGCGGACGGCAATCATCAGATGTATCATCTGGGGCATTTCTTCTTTGTTATCAATCCGGAATTCTATATGGGTCTGGAAACATTTAAGAAGATTGCAGGCGGCATCTGCCGCGGACTGCGGAATTCAACGGTAGCCCCAGGGGCGGAACGAATCTATACGGCAGGAGAGAAGGAGTATCTGGCATGGCAGGAGCGGAAAGACAAAGGAGTGCCGGTGGGAGACGCCATTCAGAAGGAACTTATCTGCCTGCGGGATGAATTAAATTTAGATTATCATTTTCCTTTTGAGACGAAGGAATGATTAGCAGCGCGTGAACGGCAATAAGATATGATGGAAGTATAAAAAGAAAATACACCAGAGGTTTACTTTCATTGTTGAAAATAGTATACTGCTAATGATGAGGCTGTCTTATTTTGCAACAGCCCTTGATACATTGACAGAGAGGAGCCTGTCCATGACCTGTAAAGAAGCAGAGCAGATGGTAATGCCATACATTAACAAAGAGCTGACAGACAAGGAGTTAAGCGCCTTCCTGTCCCATATCCGCATATGCCGGGACTGTTACGAGGAGCTGGAGATCTACTATACCATCTACACCGGCCTGGCCCAGTTGGAGGACGGAGGGAAGGATCAGAATATTCACAGGCTTCTGGAGGAATCCTTAAGAGTATCGGAGCTGCAGATCCGGGGCAGGAAGTTTTTTCAGGTGTACTATGTACTGTCTCAGGTACTGGCGATGGCGGCTTTGACAGCCATTATGGTAATGGAGATTTTGAGCATTTAAGGACATATGCGCCTTCGGCCGGAAAATGTTCCGGGCCAGGGGGACGGTACGAGGATTCGGAGGAAAAATATGAGCGAAAAAATATTACTTGTTGACGGACACAGCATTATAAACAGAGCCTTTTACGGAGTGACCAATCTCACCAACTCCCAGGGTCTTCACACCAACGCCATTTTCGGCTTCTTAAATACGCTGTTCAAGGTTTTGGAGGAGGAGAAGCCGGATTATATCACAGTAGCCTTTGATGTCAAGGCACCCACCTTCCGCCATGAAATGTACGCAGAATACAAGGGAACAAGAAAGCCCATGCCCGAGGAGCTTCATGAGCAGGTTCCGGTATTGAAAAAGCTGCTCCATGCCATGGGAATCCCCACTATGGAAAAGGCCGGCCTGGAGGCGGATGACCTGTTGGGAACCGTGGCAAAGCGAAGTGAAAAAAAGGGGTTGGAAGTTACGGTGCTTTCCGGCGACCGGGATCTTCTGCAGCTTGCCACAGAGCACATCCGCATCCGCATGCCCAAGACCAAGGGGGGCGTGACGGAGATTGAAAACTACAATACCCAGGATGTAATCAACCGCTATCAGATTACGCCCTTACAGGTGATTGAGCTGAAGGCCCTTATGGGCGACGCCTCCGACAATATTCCCGGCGTTCCGGGCATCGGGGAAAAGACGGCCACCAGCCTTGTAGTCAAATACGGAACCATTGAGAATGCCTATGCCCATGTGGAGGAAATCACGCCGAACCGGGCAAAGGAGGCTCTGCGCAATCACTATGATATGGCCAAGCTTAGCAAAACTCTTGCCACCATCAACATTGACTGCGGCTGCGAGTACGACTGGGAGAAGGCCCGCCTGGGAAATATTTATACCCAGGAGGCCTATGAGATTCTAAAGGAGCTGGAATTTAAAAATATGCTGTCTCGGTTTTCGGTGGAAGCCCCGGCCAACGAAGCCATTGAAAAGAGCTTTTTGACGGTGTCGGACCTGGGCGGGGCAGAGAATATTTTTGAAAAAGCAGGGAAGAGGGAGCGTCTGGCTTTTGAACTGATTCGGGAAAATGAGACAGTACTGGCTCTTTCTCTGGCCTTATCCGGGGAGGAGGTATACATTTTTCCGGTACAGGGCTTTCTTACGGAAGGGTGGCTTACCGAGCGGCTGTCCCGTACCCTTACCGGAGTGAAGGAGATTGTATGCTTAGGGCTTAAGGAGCAGCTTGGATTTTTAGAGGTAAAGGCGCCAAAAGCCTTCCGGGATGTAGAGATTGGGGCATACTTACTGAATCCCTTGAAGGACAGCTATTCCGGCGAGGAGCTTGCAGGAGAGTATTTAAGCCTGTCTGTGCCTTCCAGGGCAGAGCTTTTCGGAAAGCAGCCTTTGAGTGGGATTCTTGAGGAAAAGCCGGAGGAATTCTGCATCTATGCAGGCTATTTAAGCTATGTGCTTTATGAGGTGTTTCCCTTGGTGGAGAAGCGCCTTCAGGACGAGGGCATGGAGGCTCTTTACCATGATATGGAGATGCCTCTGGTATTTACCCTCCATTCCATGGAGCAGGCAGGCATACAGGTGGAGGCAGAGGAGCTTAAAAGCTACGGCGATGCTCTGGCTGTGCGGATAGGGGAATTGGAAAAGGAGATTTACGTGGAGGCTGGGGAGGAATTCAATATCAATTCTCCCAAGCAGCTGGGTGTTATTTTATTTGATAAAATGGGGATGAAGGGCGGAAAAAAGACGAAGACCGGCTATTCTACCTCGGCGGAGGTGCTGGAAAAGCTGGCCCCCGATCACCCTATTGTCTCGCACATTCTGGAATACCGGCAGCTTACAAAGCTGAAATCAACTTATGCGGATGGCCTGGCAGGGTATATTGGGGCGGACAGACGGATTCATACCACCTTTCAGCAGACGATTACGGCTACGGGACGCTTAAGCAGCGTGGAGCCCAATCTGCAGAATATTCCCATCCGTATGGAGCTTGGAAGGCTTATCCGCAAGGTTTTCGTCCCGGCGGAAGGCTATACCCTTCTGGATGCAGACTACTCCCAGATTGAGCTTCGGGTACTGGCTCATATGTCCGGGGACGAGAACCTTATCCAGGCTTACCGGGAGGCTCAGGATATTCACCGGCTCACGGCTTCCCAGGTGTTCCATATTCCCTTTGACCAGGTAACGGATCTTCAGCGGCGCAATGCTAAGGCGGTGAACTTTGGGATTGTGTACGGCATCAGCTCCTTTGGGCTGTCTCAGGATTTGAGCATTACCCGGAAAGAAGCCCAGGAATATATTGAGAAATATTTTGAGACATATCCCAGAATCAAGGAATTTCTGGACGGCTGTGTAAAGGAGGCCAGGGAAAAAGGATATGTGACGACGATGTTCGGCAGGCGGCGGCAGGTGCCGGAGCTGAAATCCTCCAACTTTATGCAGCGGTCCTTTGGGGAGCGTGTCGCCATGAACGCGCCGATTCAGGGAACAGCGGCTGATATTATCAAGCTTGCCATGATACGGGTGGATCGGCGGCTTAGAGAGGAAGGGCTGCGCTCAAGGCTGCTGCTCCAGGTTCACGACGAACTCCTGGTGGAGGCACATTGTGAGGAAACGGAAAAGGTGAAGGAGATTCTTTCTGAGGAAATGCACGGCGCAGCTAAGCTTTCGGTGCCTTTGGAGATTGATATGAAGCAGGGAAAGAATTGGTACGAGGCCCATTAACGGCAATGCCGGGAAAGGATGGAATCCGGCTTTGGGAAGCAGAGGAATTTAAAAGGGATGAGGGTTATTGGAATTACAGGAGGCGTAGGGGCCGGGAAAAGTGAGATTCTGGCCTTTCTGGAAAAGGATTGCGGTGCCAGAGTGTTCCAGGCGGACGCAGCCGGGCATCGGGTGATGGAGCCGGGGACGGATGCTTTTGAACAGATTGCAGCCTTGTTTGGCAGCGAAATTCTGGGACAGGAGGGAAGAATTGACAGGAGAGCCCTGGGAGCAGTGGTATTTTCTGATGAGGAAAAGCGGCAAGCCCTGAATCAGATCATCCATCCGGCGGTAAAGGCTATGGCTTTGGAAGAAATTGCCCGGGCGGGGGAAGAAGGAGGCTGTGAGCTTTTCGTGATTGAGGCGGCTCTGCTGATAGAGGATCGTTATGAGGAAATTTGTGACGAGCTGTGGTATATTTATGCGGAACCCCAGGTGCGCAGAGAACGCTTAAGGGCATCCCGGGGGTATTCGGATGAGAAGATTTCGGCTGTATTTGCCAGCCAGCTTTCGGATGAGGAATTCCGGAAGCACTGCCAGGCGGTGATTGATAACAACGGTTGTATAGAGAAGGCTTATAAAGAGATACAGGGGCAGATTGACAAAGCGCTTGAAATAGCGTATCTTTTAGAAGAAGCTGACAGTCTGCCAGGCGCCGGCAGAAAGGAGCCGGGGACTGCGTGTCTAGATTAGGAGAACGAAAGATATGAGAATGTGCAGTATCGCCAGCGGAAGCAGCGGCAACTGTATTTACATTGGTTCCGGGAGCAGTCATATCCTGATTGATGCAGGAATCAGTGGGAAACGAGTGGAAGCAGGCCTTAAGGATCTGGATCTGAAAGGAACGGATGTGAATGGAATTCTCATCACCCATGAGCATTCGGATCACATCCGGGGACTTGGCGTGCTGGCCCGGAAATATGAGATTCCCATTTATGCCACGCCGGGGACGGCGGCGGCTATCCGTGGGATGGACGGTCTTGGAAAGATAGAGGAAGGGCTGTTTGTGGAGATTGGGGCGGATGCGTCCTTTTTCATTGGGGATTTGAAGATTTCTCCTTTTCGGATTTCCCACGACGCGGCGGAGCCGGTGGCTTACCGGGCAGCCTGCGGGGGGCGTTCGGCTGCAGTGGCTACGGACTTAGGCGTTTATACAGATTATACGGTGGACAATCTGAAGGATCTTGATGTATTATTGTTAGAAGCGAACCACGATATACATATGCTTGAGGTGGGGGGCTATCCCTATTATCTGAAACGGCGGATTGCCGGGGAACGGGGGCATCTGTCCAACGAGTCTGCAGGAAAGCTTCTCTGCCGGGTGCTCCATGACAATCTCAAGGCCGTGTTTCTGGGGCATCTGAGCAAGGAGAACAATTATGCCGAGCTGGCCCGGGAGACGGTAAGGCTTGAGGTTCAGCTTGGAGATACGCCTTACCAGCCAGAGGATTTCCCTATCAGCGTTGCCAGCCGGGATGAGGTATCGCCTTGTGTTGAGATATAGGCAGGGATATTACGGAACTTAAAATAGAGGAGGAGTACTGTGAAAAGAACGATTATTACGGTAGTAGGAAAGGATACGGTAGGAATTATTGCAAAGGTATGTACCTACCTGGCACAGAACGGAGTGAATATTCTGGACATTTCCCAGACCATTGTACAGGGATTTTTCAATATGATGATGGTAGTGGATACAGGAAAGGTAAAGTCTTTTGAAAGCCTTTCTTCGGAGCTGGAGCAGATCGGAGAGGAGATTGGCGTTGTAATCAAATGCCAGCAGGAAGAAATTTTTAACCAGATGCACCGGATCTAAAGAACCTAGGGGGAAATGTATTTATGATTAATTTATATGAAGTAAGAGAAACCAACCAGATGATCGAGCAGGATAACCTGGATGTGCGTACCATTACCCTGGGAATCAGTCTTTTGGACTGCATCGACTCCGATTTGGATAGGCTGAGCCAGAAGATTTACGACAAAATTACGACTGTGGCAAAGGATCTGGCGGCCACGGGAAAGGCCATTGAGCGCGATTTTGGAATTCCCATTGTAAATAAGCGGATTTCCGTAACGCCCATGGCTTTGATTGGGGAAGCGGCCTGCCGTTCGCCGAAGGATTATGTAACCCTTGCCGAGACCCTTGACCGGGCGGCAAAGCAGGTGGGCGTAAACTTTATCGGGGGCTTTTCCGCCCTGGTATCCAAGGGTATGACAAAAGGGGAGGAATATTTAATCCGTTCCATTCCGGAAGCCCTTGCCAAAACAGACAGGGTATGCAGCTCTGTCAACGTAGGCTCGACCAAGTGCGGAATCAATATGGACGCCGTGCGTCTGATGGGTGAAATGATTTTAAAGACGGCGGAGTATACAAAGGAGCGTGATTCCCTGGGCTGTGCCAAGCTGGTGGTATTCTGCAACGCGCCGGATGACAATCCCTTTATGGCAGGAGCCTTTCATGGAGTGACAGAGGCGGATGCCATTATCAATGTGGGGGTCAGCGGCCCCGGTGTTGTGAAGCACGCACTTAAAAAGGTCCGGGGGGAGAGCTTTGAGGTTCTCTGCGAGACGATTAAAAAGACGGCCTTTAAGGTGACGAGGGTGGGCCAGCTTGTGGCACAGGAAGCCTCTAAAAGGCTTGGAGTTCCTTTTGGAATCCTGGATCTTTCTTTGGCTCCCACTCCGGCCATCGGAGACAGCGTAGCGGAGATTCTGGAGGAAATCGGCCTGGAGCGCTGCGGCGCGCCCGGAACGACGGCGGCCTTGGCCCTTCTCAATGACCAGGTGAAAAAGGGCGGCGTGATGGCTTCCTCCTATGTAGGCGGCTTAAGCGGAGCTTTTATACCGGTCAGCGAGGATCAGGGAATGATTGACGCGGTACAGGCCGGGGCGCTGACCATAGAGAAACTGGAGGCTATGACGTGTGTCTGCTCGGTAGGCCTGGATATGATTGCGATTCCTGGGGATACGAAGGCAGCGACCATTTCCGGCATCATTGCAGATGAGATGGCTATCGGCATGGTGAATCAGAAAACTACGGCAGTACGCCTGATTCCGGTGATTGGCAAGGATGTGGGAGAGATGGTAGAATTCGGCGGTCTTCTGGGGTATGCGCCTATTATGCCGGTGAACCGCTTCTCCTGCGACGCTTTTGTGGGGCGTACCGGGAGAATTCCGGCTCCTATCCATTCCTTTAAGAATTAGACAGGAGCTGCAGGGAGGGACAGCTATGAGGACTTATTCGCATTTGGTGTTTGATATTGACGGCACACTGATTGATACGGTGAAGATCCATATGATTTCCTTGGAGAGGGTTCTGAGGGAATACTGGGGAGAGGATGCAAAACTTCCGGATCTTAGATTTTCCTTTGGCATCCCAGGGGGAGCAGCGATGGAGGCTTTGAAGCTTCCGGATCCGGCAGAAGCTCATAAAAGATGGGAAAAAGAATACTTATCCTGTGCAAAGGAATCCCCGGGACAGCTGTTTCCGGGGATGGAAGAGACCCTTGAGAAGCTGAGCGCGAGAGAGGTTCATCTAGGACTTATCACCTCCAAAACACGCTCTGAGTATGAGGCGGACTTCCGTGACCGGGGGCTTGGGGGGGATTTTGACTGTGTTGTGACATCCAGTGATACGAGGAAAGGCAAGCCCTTTCCAGATCCCATGCTGGAATATCTGAAACGGACGGGAGCAAAGCCCGGGGAAGTTCTTTATCTGGGAGACAGTGTCCATGACATGACTTGCGCCCGGGATGCCGGGGTGGATCACGGGCTGGTTCTCTGGGGCAGCCTGATGCCGGATGGGATTGAGGCTACTTACCGTCTGGAGAAGCCGGAAGAGATTCTGGGCTTTGTGAAAGGGACGGATGTCTGACTCAAGGCAGTATGACGGGTGTCCGGGTGTATTCGTGGATAAAGTCTGCGCCATACCGGCACAGGCTTTCGGATTCGCAGATATGGGCTGCGAGGACGTCTTTTTCAAAAAGTGCATATTGAACTGGTGTGAGAATTGTCTGGGCGTCTGCCGCTTTTACAAGAAGCGGCGAGGCGCCTTTTTCCTTGATGGCGGCTAAAAGGGGGGCGGCACTTTTTCGAAAGCCCAGGGGTTTTAGGTAGACGGGCCAGCCCTCTGCTTTTAAGGCGTCCAGCTCTGCCTGGCGAAGATCGAACAGGATATGGCAGAGGGCACGGGTGATGCGGCTGTGGGTCAGATCCTTTGTTTTTAAGAGATCGGCAAAGGCAGTGCAGCAGGTAAAGCGGAATCGGTTGTTTTCTATACGCGCAGCCAGTTCCGGGGAGATGTCCTGGAAGGAGGAGAGCTCCTGCCGGGAGAGGGTGAGGAGGCGGTAGAAGAGGAGGGAGGAAAAATCGTCTATGGTGAGGGGAGGGCAGACCTTGAAAGCCTCTTTTAGAAGCCGGAAGGAGGCTTTGGGAAGCTGGGCCTCTACGGACGCAGACAGGCCCTCCCTTTGAATGGCTTTCCGGATAGCCGAGGCGGAGGCGAATTCGCTGTCCATGGCGGTGTCGTGGTAGCCTGCAGAGACGCGGCGCAGGGTTATGGGGCGGATGCTGCTGCGGCGGCTTAGGAGGGCGCGGCAGTATTCGATTCCCAGTATGTTGTTGGGATGCTCAAGAAGCTCGGACTCCTGCCGGCAGTCGGCATCGTCCCGGGAGCAGACGCAGACGTGCTCGGTGTAATGGAGATATTCTTCGGCGGCTCTGCTTCTGGAGGCCGGGAATGAGAATCCCTGTTTCAGATAGTATTTTAGAAGGCTTTTGTAGTCCTCTGGCTCTTCTTCGAAAAGACGGGCGTAGGAGGAAAGGGCGTTCACATCTCCGCATTCGCTGCCAAAGCACAAGGCGTCGATGATGCCCAGCTCTTCCAAAAGGGATACGGCGCCCTGGGCAAAAGCCTCGGCGCTTCCGGCGGCGTAGGGGATAGGGAGCTCCAAGACGAGATCGGCTCCGTTTTCCAGGGCCATTTTGGCTCGGGTGTATTTGTCTGTTAAGGCTGGGAGGCCTCTCTGGGTAAAGGGGCCGCTCATAGCAACGACTGCGTAGTCCGCGGCGGCGAGGGATTTTGCTTTTTGGAGATGGAAGGCGTGGCCTTTGTGGAAGGGGTTGTATTCGGCTATGATTCCTACGGTTTTCATGGGGGCTCCTTTCTGCTTGGCGCCTTAGGGTGATATGGGGTTATTTTAGCATGGGAGGACGGGGGAGTAAAGGGGGCGGACGGGGATGCGGCAAAATAAGACAGCCTCCCTTTCCATATCCTGTGTTCGGACGGTTGGCGTACACGCTGTCTGCTCTTGGCGGACTAACGTTTGGGCTTGGGTGGCAGGCTTCGCCTGTTGGAGGTCTTGTATGTTAGTCCGCCAATATCAGACAGCGTGTGCGCCAACAGCCGGACACTGGATATTGGAAAGGGAGGCTGTCTTATTTTGCCGCATCCCCTGGAAATGGGGGAGGTTTTTGGGGATATTTTGCAATGTGCACAAAAAAGAAGGGGAAATTGGGAAATATGTGTATGGGGTTTTGTATTGTAAGATTGGGTGCAAAATGTTATGATGTACGCGGTAACGGAACGAATGGAAAAGGAGTTGGCGGATATATGATGAGGAAAGTGTTGGCGGTTTTGCTTGTGTTGTGTATGACGGCTGGTCTTGCTTCCTGTAAGGGAGGAAAGAAGGAAGAGCCGGGTTTGGCGGAAACGGAGGAGGGGCAGGAGGAAGCGGCGCCTCTTGGCAATCAGATTTATGTGATGACGGCGGCTCCGGACCATGGATGGACGGGTCAGGGGGCGGCCTATGCGGCGGCTTTTGTGGATGAGATTAATATGGGCATTCATGGAGATTATGCGGCTACTCATTATATTGCGGATAATGGGGAGACACAGAATGAGCAGGTGCAGGAGATTCTGGCCAATCAGGATGCGGCGGGAGTGATGTTCTGGGGCTGTGACGAGGCGGCCGGGGAGGGGCAGCAGGCTTTGACAGATGCGGGAATTCCCTGGATTTCTTATGACAGAATTATTGAGAGTACCATGAATGGCGCTGTTCTGAATTATTCCGGTGATAACTGGCAGTCGGGAGTTGCCGTTGCCTATTATTTGATTACCAATGGAATGACGCCGGACAGTACGCTGGTTCAGTTTTCCGGTGATGCTTCTACGGTGTCGGAGCGGAGGCTTGAGGGCTTTCAAAGATTCCTGATGGGGCAGGAGGATTATTATGATGCGGAAGGTGACCGGATCTATACCATGGAGGAGGTAAACCAAGGGAAGATCTGGACCCAGGAAGAAGTGGACAGGCTGTGCACGGAGAATTATTTTGAATATAATTGTGAGTGGTCCAATGAGAAGGCAAAGGAATATATTGAGAGCAATCTGCCTTCCTGGATTGAGGCGGCCAAGTCTACGGATCACACGATGTTTATATTTTCCATGGATGATGAGATGTCTATGGCATTTCTGGAGGTCCTGAGCGGGGATGTCTTTGATGAGAGCGTGAAAGGGGAGCTGGAGGCTCTGACGGTTTATATGTCTGCGGTGGGCGGTATGGAGGAGATGTACGCGGTTCTCCGCGGAGATAACCAAGAGCTTTGCGCCGCGGCGGATACTTATTTTGATGGCCTGATGTCGGTGTATTACAATCCTGTTATGACGCAGACGGCGATTCAGAAGCTGCTTGATTACCTGGAGGGAACCTGGGATTATGTTCTGGGGGCGGAAGATTATGAGCCGGTATTTATTGTGGATTCGGAAAATGTGAAGGAGTATGAGGGATTTATCGGCAGGTAGGCTTAAGAGCGGATTTTGCTGCGGCTTAACGGAAGGGAAACGGGTTACTGGGCACGGAGTGAACGGTAACGGCAAGCTTTTCAATATATTTGAAAAATAGTACTTGACAAACCCTCTTGTGGTAGTTAAGATATTTTTAAAGTGTTACTGGTAATGCAGGCATGACTGGAAGAATGTACATAGTACATTTTTGAAGTCATGCCTTTTTGTTTTGCGGACACAGGAAGGATGCAAAGCAGAGGACGAAAGAAAAACGAACGGGGAGGGGACAGCCGTGAAGCTAATCAAGGCACTGAACAACAATGTGGCACTGGTGCAGGACAGGAAAGGACAGGAGGCGGTTGTCATGGGCAGGGGCGTGGCCTTTGGGCGAAAACCTGGTGAACCCATTCGGGAAGCTCTCGTTGAAAAGCATTTTGTACTGAACGGAGACAACGGTAAAAAAGATTTTGACAGTCTCTTAAAGCGCATCACTGTGGATGATATCGAACTGGCCAGCGGTATTGTCCGGGAGGGCGAGGAGCAGCTCGGTTACCGCTGCAACGACAGTATTTTGCTGACATTATCAGATCACCTGGGAATGCTGCTGGAACGCATGAAGGAGGGCATCCATTTCGGGACGCCTCTGGAATGGGATATTAAGCTGATTTATCCAAAGGAATATGAGTTTGCAAGGAAGGTCGTAGCAGATTTGAGCAAAAAGACAGGCTATGAGATTCCGGAGCAGGAGGCGGCTTTTATCGTTCTGCATTTTATCAATGCCAATTCCAGCGGAAGCGGCATGGAAGAGACCATGATGTATACGAAGATTATCCAGAATATTCTGAATATCAGTAAGCTGCATTATGGACGGGAATTTCAGGAGGACAATTTTGATGTGAGCCGGTTTGTGACCCATGTGCGTTATTTTGTGAAACGGCAGATGAGTGGGGAGCGGCTGGAAATTGACGAGTCTATTGCGGCTGTCATTGCGCAGAAGTGTCCTGAGGATTACAAATGTGCCAGAAAGATTTCCCGGTTTCTTCACCAAACCTATGGATGGGAGGTCAGCGAGGGCGAGGAGCTTTATCTGACACTTCATCTGAATCGAATGAATAGTTAAAGGAGAGTGCGCTATGAAATACACAGAGGAAGCAAAACAGATTGTAGCCCTGGTGGGCGGAGAAAAGAATATCAACAGTCTGGTGCACTGCGCCACAAGACTGCGTTTTGAACTAAAGGATGAGGGGAAGGCGGATAAAGAGGCTTTAAATAAGCTTTCCTATGTGCTGCAGGTAGTGATAAGCGGCGGACAGTACCAGGTTGTGATCGGGCCGGCAGTCCATGACTATTACGAAGCCATCCTGGCCATTGCCAGGATTGGAGGAGGAAGCGGAAGCTCCAAAAAGGAAGACGGCAAAAATCAGAGTCTGATGAGCCGTGCCATGAAGGTGATTTCCGGTGCATTTTCGCCCTTGATTCCGACGCTGGCAGGTGCAGGTATGGTGAAGGCGCTGCTGACACTTTTTACAGAGTTTGGAATTATGGGATATGAGGATCCGACTTATCTGATTCTGTCAGCGGCTGGCAACGCAGTGTTCTATTTCCTGCCTGTGTTCCTTGGAATTACCCTGTCTAAGCAGTTTGGGGCCAATCCTTATGTGGGAGGCACCATTGGAGCGGCTCTGCTTGAGCCGAACTTTACGGGACTTTTGAGTGCCGAGGGCGTGAATTTCCTTGGGATTCCGGTAACGCCTATTGATTATGCGGCAACGATTTTCCCGATTTTTATTGCAGTGATTATTTACAGTCTTTTGGAGAAAGGCCTTAAGAAGATTATCAAACAGGAACTGCAGCTCTTTCTGGTTCCCATGCTGTCTGTAATGATCATGGTGCCCTTTACGGTGATTCTTTTCGGACCCTTTGGAACAACTGTGGGCAACGGGGTTTCGGATGTCGTGGTGGCGTTGTTTAACTTTAACAGTCTGATTGCAGGACTTATTCTGGGCGCTGCATATCCCTTCCTTACGATGCTGGGACTGCATTGGGGATTTACGCCGGTAACTCTTCAGAACCTTGAGATGTTCGGAGGCGATGTCCTTGAGGGCGCTGCTGTCTGTGCGGTTTTTGCGCAGATTGGCATTGCCGTCGGCGTTTATCTGAAGGGAAAGAAGCATTCGAAGATCCGCGGGATTGCGGGCCCCACAATTATCACCGGCATCTGTGCAGGTGTGACGGAACCGATTCTTTATGGTATTGTGATGAATTATAAGCGGCTGATGGCTGTAGTTGCCATTGCCGGAGGCGTGGGCGGAGCGATCAACGGAGCTTTCCATGTGACCTGTGACGCTTATGTGTTCCACAATATTTTTGCCCTTGCCATGCGGACCTACTCGCCTTTTGCAGGATATCTCATCGGAATTACGGCAGCTCTGGCGGTTGGGCTTCTGCTTACGTATTTCTGGGGAATTACAGAGGATGATAAGGAGGCCTTTGAGCCGGAGCAGCATGGGGATGAGAAGAATCCGGAGCTGTCCGCCGCCCTTGAGACTGCCGGGACAGACAGTGAAGAGGCGCCAGGAGAGAGTCTTGAGGTTTGTTCTCCTCTGTCAGGCGAGGTTGTGGAGCTGAAGGATGTTCCGGATGAGGTGTTTGCAAGCGGCGTGGCCGGACAGGGGGTAGCGGTGAAGCCTTCGGCTGGCGAGGTGAAGGCTCCCTGCAACGGAGTGATTTCCGTGCTGTTTCCCTCAAAGCATGCCATTGGGATTGCGGCGGAGGATGGTACGGAGCGCCTGATTCATATTGGGCTTAATACGGTGATGCTGGACGGACAGGGCTTTGAGACTCTGGTGGAACAGGGGGATAAGGTGAAGAAAGGACAGCCTCTCCTTAAATTTGATATGGATTTTATTGAAAAGCAGGGATATTCTCTGATTTCACCAGTGCTTGTGACGAATGCGGATGATTATAAGGAGATATGCGTCCTGGGGAAAAAGCAGGTTGAGACAGGCGAAGCGATTTACCAGGTGATTAAGTAAAAGAGTATTGGTAAAAAGGAAGTTATCAAGAATGAAACGGAAAAGGAGATTGCCATGAAAGAGAATTTTCTTTGGGGCGGCGCTGTGGCTGCCCACCAGGTAGAGGGAGCCTGCCAGGCCGGCGGTAAGGGTTTAAGCATTGCAGATGTAATGACGGCCGGGAGCAGGACGAAGGCGAGAGAGATTACGGACGGCATTGTGGAGGGAAAGTATTATCCCAACCATGAGGGAATTCGGTTTTATGATTTTTATAAGGAGGATATCGCCTTATTTGCGGAAATGGGATTTAAGTGCTTTAGGACTAGTATTGCCTGGAGCCGGATCTTTCCCAACGGGGATGAGGAGACGCCCAATGAGGAAGGCCTGCGGTTTTATGATGCATTGTTTGATGAGCTTCTTTCTCATGGGATGGAGCCGGTGGTGACTTTGTCTCATTTTGAGATGCCTTTTGGCCTGGTGAAGAAGTATAGGGGATGGCGGAGCCGGGAAATGATTGGTTTTTTTGTACGGTTTGCAGAGACGGTTATGGAGCGGTACCGGGATAAGGTGAAATATTGGATGACCTTTAACGAGATCAATAACCAGATGATTCTTTCCAATGGAATTTATGCTTTTACAAATTCCGGCATTTTGTTTGAGGAGGGGGAGGATCGTCTTAAGACGGTTTACCAGGCGGCCCACTATGAGTTTGTGGCCAGCGCTATGACGGTGAAGCTGGGGCATGAGATAAATCCGGAGTTTAAGATTGGCTGTATGGCTGCGGCTACGCCTGTTTATCCCAGGACATGTAATCCGGATGATGTGCTGCTGGCTATGGAGGAGGATCGGAAGAATCTTTTCTTTACAGATGTTCATGCCAGAGGCCGTTATCCTTCCTATGTGAAAATGGATTGGGAACGGAGGGGTTACGTCTTTGATATAACGCCGGAGGATTTGGCGGCTATGGAGCAGGGATGTGTGGATTTTATTGGGTTTAGCTATTATCTCAGCAGTGTGATGAGTGCAGATCCTAAAGTGGAAAAGCTGGGGGATGATCTGGCCGCAAGTCTGGATGCGGTGGAGAATCCGTATCTTGAGATGACGCCCTGGGGATGGACGATTGATCCGAAGGGGCTTCGTTATGTGCTGAATCAGTATTATGACAGGTATCAGCTTCCGCTGTTTGTTGTGGAAAATGGTTTTGGGTATGAGGATCGGCTTGAGGATGGGCAGATTCACGATGGGAACCGGATTGAGTATCTGGGGAATCATATTCGCCAGATGGTGATGGCTGTAGATGAGGATGGTGTGGATCTTTTGGGATACACGGTCTGGGGATGTATTGATCCGGTTTCCTTTGGTACGGGGGAGATGCGGAAGCGGTATGGGTTTATTTATGTGGATAAGGATGATGAGGGGAATGGGTCTTATAGGAGGATTCGGAAGGATAGTTTTTATTGGTATCGGGATGTGATTGCCAGGAATGGGGTTGATGTTTAGCATCGGGTTTTTGGATGAGAATAGGTGAGGGACGGACGCAGTCCGCCAGCCCTGAAAGGGCATGAATTACGGTGTTATACTTTAACATAGTCCAGCTAAGAAATGTCAAGTGTTTTTGAAAAATAAATTTTGCTGGACAGTAAAGCCGCAAAGGCGCACGAGAGGAACTTTTATGAGAGTCCTTTCGAATAAAAGTTTCTCTGATTACCGGTGTGTCGAAGCGGCTTTACCCTTTAGTGCTGTTGCGCAGCGACTTAGAATAGTCCAGCTAAGAAATGTCAAGTGTTTTCGAAAAAAATTTCTGCTGGACGGTAAAGCCGCAAAGGCGCACGAGAGGAACTTTTATGAGTGCCCTTTCGAATAAAAGTTTCTCTCAATACCAGTGTGTCGAAGCGGCTTTACCCTTTAGTGCTGTCGCGCAGCGACTACAAATAGGAGGTTTTTCAGATGGATTTATTAAATGTTATGCAGAAAAGACGCAGTGTGAGAACGTATACGGAGGAGGCTGTGACTGAAGAAAAGTTAACTTGTATTTTGCAGGCGGGATTATTGTCAGCTTCCGGAAAGGCTATCCGGCCTTGGGAATTTATTGTGGTGCGGAATAAGGAGGCTTTAAAAATTATGTCCCAGTGCCGTGTGGCAGGATCTAAAATGCTTGCATCTGCGGACTGTGCAATTGTTGTCCTTGGAGATGAGGAAAAATCGGATGTCTGGGTTGAGGATTGTTCTGTTGCAATGGCAAATATGCATCTGATGGCAGACAGCCTTGGCGTTGGAAGCTGCTGGATTCAGGGAAGGCTTCGTGAAGCGCCGGAGGGAAGAACTACGGAGGATTTTTTAAGAGAGCTGCTTAAGTTTCCCGGCAGCTGCCGGTTGGAGGCGATTCTTTCTCTGGGAATGCCCAAGGATCATCCGGCGGCACATGAGCTGGAGAAGCTGCCTGTAGAGAAAGTGCATCGGGAAGTATTTTAAGGAAAACAGAAAAAGGATCACAGAGGCAGATTTTTCCAATTTTGGGAGAGCTGCCTTTTTTGTTTCAAAAGTTCTATCACTTTCATTTTGCCGGAAAAATACATTTTTATGACCGCTTATACTCTGAAATTAACCGACTATCGCAAATCTATTGAAAACAAAAGCTATTTTTCCTATAATGAGGTCACAAAGGAGGGGGCCTATGCAGGTTGAAATTAAGATGGACAATGCATATACCGAACCAAAGCTAATCCTAATGACCGCATCCATGACGAAGGAGGTTCAGCGCATATTAAGAAAGCTGTCTGAGGATGCGCCGCAGATTATTTCCGGCAGCAGAGATGAGAAGATTGAGGTGCTTAATCAGGAGGATTTGATTCGGATCTATGCAGATGCCGGAAAAATCTACGCTGTAACCGAAAAAGGAGAGTATACTTTGCGGCTTCGGCTTTATGAGCTGGAGGAACGGCTGGATGACCGGAAGTTTGTCCGCATTTCCAATTCAGAGATTATTAATCTGAGAAAGGTTGATCATTTTGATCTGAGCTTTACAGGTACCATTTGCGTCTGTCTGTCCAACGGAACCACAACCTATGCTTCAAGACGCTATGTTTCCAAAATTAAAAAAATTTTAGGAATATGAGGTGGAGATCATGAAAAAGAAAATCCTTTTACGGGGGGCTTTGGGATTCCCTCTTGGAATTACAATCGGATATATAATCAGCATTTTTGTCTCACTTCTGTGGGCCAGGGGCTATTATGTGCCCTGTGAACCGGAGCTTGTGACCATAATGGGAAATGAAATTAAAGCCGTTATTTTTCAGGCGGTGCTCTGCGGTATTCTGGGTGCAGGTTTCGGAGGGTGTTCCGTTATTTGGGAAGCAGAGGAATGGAGCCTTGTAAAGCAGACGGGAATCTATTTTCTCCTTGTTTCCATTATTATGATGCCGGCTGCTTATTTTAACTATTGGATGGAGCACAGCGTAGGCGGATTTTTAAGCTATTTTGGAATTTTTGTTTTTATATTTGCAATTGTCTGGGTGGTACAATTTCTGATTGGCAGGCAGATGGTTAAGAAAATGAATGATTGTCTGTATCAGGTGAAGGATGGCATGGATGGGTAATGGGGGCGCTTTATCTGATGGGATCAGTATCATATGAATGAAAAAGAGCTTGTTGTTATGGAGGCCACAGCCGAAGGGAGCAAGAAAGCCAGAGAAACGGAGCTTCTAAAATAGGAACCTCCGTTTTTTCTGTTTTCAGAGAACGAGCAAAATCAAGGTTGATTTAGTACTTGCAGAGAGAAAAATTTTGTGTTAAGATAAGGTCTATGGACAGGAATAATTTTCCAGTTGCAATTCTTTTGCAATCAAAAGTCTTTTTGTCAATGTCTCCGGTTCGGAGAGGTTTTCAGCAAATTAAGAAATGGTACACCCGATAAGTATCCTTTATAGGAATAATGCATTTTGTGTCTCTTTTAGGCAGCGGATTTCATCCAGTAAGGTTATAGTTCAAAAATGTCCGCTTGTTCCATGGAGTCAAAATATGCAAAAAATATTGTGGCGGAAAGGAGAAGGTGTATGGCAGATTTGAAGGAGTATTTTCCCATGATTCGGGAACGGAAGGAGGTTATGGAGGAAATAGGGAAGAAGGACAGTTTACGGGTGATGTTTGCATCCTGGACAGAAGAGCAGCAGGAAGAATTTCTGGACTGGTGTACGGGTGTAAGAGGTATTCGGATGCTCTATGACGGATTTTTTAAGGAGATTATGAATCCGGAAAGCACACCGGAGCGATTGGACGAGCTTTTATCATTGCTTCTGGGATTTCCGGTGAGGATTCGCATGGTGCTTCCTAACGATTCCACCAGGCTTGCGGATGAATGTTCTCTACTGGTTACGGATTTGGTGGTGGAGCTTAAGGATGGAAGTCTGGCAAATGTGGAGGTGCAGAAGATTGGCTATATGTTTCCCGGACAGCGCAGTGCGTGTTATTCGTCCGATATGCTGCTGCGTCAGTATAAACGTGTGAGAAGCAAAAGAAGAAAAAAGTTCAGCTACAGGGATGTAAAACCAGTCTATACAATTGTGCTTTTTGAGACCAGTACAAAGGAATTCCATGAGTTTCCGCACGTGTATGTTCATCGGTTTGGACAGAGATCGGACACGGGGCTTAAGGCAGAGCTGCTGCAGAAATATATTTTTATCCCTATTGACATTTTTAAGAAAACACAGCAAAATAAAGATGTAACAGGGAAATTAGATGCATGGCTGCTGTTTTTGAGTACGGATGAGCCGGAAGAGATCATAAAGCTTATCAAAGCCTATCCGGAATTCAAGCCCATGTACCAGCAGGCGTATGAGATATGCCGGAACATGGAGGTTGTGATGGGATTTTTTTCAGAGGAACTGCGGGAAATGGACCGGAATACGGTACAATTGATGATTGATGAGATGCAGGAAGAACTGGATCGGAAGCGTGGAGAGTTGGAGAAGACGAGTGAGGAATTGGCTCGAAATAAAGGGGAACTAGCACAAAGCAAAGAGGAATTAGCACAAAGCAAAGAGGAATTAATACAAAGCAAAGAGGAATTGGCACAAAGCAAAGAAGAGTTAAAACAGGCTCTCCTTCGAATCGCACAGTTGGAAAAGGAGCAGAGGCAGCGGGTTTAAAAATTTAAACAGAGAAAGCAGGAAAGGCTTTTTCATCGAAATGATTTTGTATTCACTATTTTTCGTAAATATATTTGACAAACATACTGATGGTATGTTAATATACATACTATCGGTATGTTTGGTGAACAACAAATTTTTAGTTTTTGTTCTGTCAAAGGAAAACGGGGAGGTACATGTACCATGGCGCGCAATAAAAACCCGGAGGAAACCGTAAATCGGATTTTGGACACGGCATACCGTTTGTTTTTGGAAAAAGGATACGAGCATACTTCCATCCAGGACATTATTAACCATTTGGGCGGGCTCAGCAAGGGAGCCATTTATCACCATTTTAAGTCCAAGGAGGATATCTTAGAGGCAGTAACAAACCGGATAACTGAGCAGTCTAACCGGATGCTTGCCGAGATTCGGGATAGAAGGGACTTGAATGGAAGTGAAAAGCTGAAGGCAATCTTTCAGGAATCCATTAACCGGCCGGTGCAGGATGAGATTTTTGCAATGGCTCCCAACTTTCAGAATAATGCCAAGCTTATGTTCAGTATGGTGACTGACAGTATAAAGCAGGTGGCGCCGAACTATATTCTTCCTATTATAGAGGAGGGGATTGCTGACGGAACCATTGTCACTGATTATCCGGTTCAGCTTGCGGAGCTGATTATATTTGTGGCAAATATCTGGATGAATCCGATGAATTTTGGGGATACCCAGGAGGAATCTTTCGGAAAATTTATGGTATTTCAGCAGATGCTCAAAGGCTTTGGGCTGGATATTGTAGATGAGAAGATGCTTGAGCGTCTGCAGGAGCTTACAGTCATTTATCTGAAGAAAAAGTAGTACATGGGCAGTTGTGAAAATGGGGCTGCTGATTGAGAAGTGAGCAGCGGCTGATTTAACCGCAATGAGCAATGCTTAGTAATTGAAAGGCTGTTGATAGGCAGCTCTTTCTTTTAATCTTATACATACCAACGTTTGGTATGTAGTGCTGCCAATATTTATTGTGGAAAAATTGCGGCACTTCTGCTAAGCTGCTCAATAGGACAAAAAGAAGTATCATATATCGACGGCTTAAAACTAGTAGTCCGTACCGGAAATCCTTGTGCATATTTCCGGTACAGACTACTAGTATTGAAAACATGGAGGTTTAAAAATGAAACAGAACTTATTTTCCAGAGACTTTACCCTGGTGGTCATCGGACAGATTATTTCCCTCTTTGGAAATGCGACCATACGATTTGCGCTGCCCCTCTATCTCCTCAACCAGACTGGTTCCTCGGCTCTTTACGGGACCGTGATGGCCTGCGCTTTTATTCCAACCATCCTGCTGTCCCCCATAGGGGGCATCGTGGCGGACCGGGTAAATAAGCGAAATATCATGGTGATTCTCGACTTTTTTACGGCGGCTGTAATCCTTATTTTTTCCCTTTTGATGGGTAGTGTGAACCTGGTAGTGCTTTTGACAGTGACAATGATGCTGCTGTATGGAATTGCCGGCGCCTATCAGCCTGCCGTACAGGCTAGTATTCCGGCTTTAACAGATCCGGAGCATTTTATGGAGGCCAATTCCGTCATCAATACCATCAGTTCCTTTGCCAATCTCATCGGCCCGGTGCTTGGCGGCATGCTCTACAGCGCCTATGGTCTGAAAATGGTGCTGATACTCTGCATGGTGTGCTTCTTCCTGTCGGCGGTGATGGAGATTTTCATCCGGATTCCTTTTGTCAGGCAGGCTTCAGAAGGAAGCATTTTGAAAATGGTAAAAGGTGATTTTTATGAAAGCTTCCGATTTATCCAAAAGGAAAAGCCCCAGATCGGGAGAGTGACCCTGGTGGTCTGCGGAATCAATCTCTTTTTATCTGCCATGATCATGGTAGCAGTGCCGTATCTGGTTACGGAGGTACTTAAGTTTGGCTCAGAAAATACGGCCAATACCCTTTATAGTTTTTCACAGGGAGCCTTGGCGGCGGGCGGTCTGACAGGCGGCATTCTGGCAGGCGTTCTGGGGAAAAGACTGTCCGTACAGAAGGCGGGAAGCTTGATTGCGGCAGCGGCGGCAGCAGTTTTCCCCATGGGAATTGCTTTGGCATTGGATCTCCCTGCCATGGAGAGTTATCTGGTGATTACAGGCTGCTGCTTTGCGATTATGGTGCTCTCAACTATGTTTTCCGTGCAGATGATATCCTTTGTCCAGGCAGAGACGCCGGGGCACCTTATCGGGAAGGTGATTGCGGTGATTCTCACCATTGCCATGTGTGCGCAACCTTTGGGAAATGCCTTGTATGGAGTGCTGTTTGAGCTTTGCAAGGGCTTTGAGTTTGCGGTCGTTCTGTTTGCAGGGGGGATTTCTCTGGTGATTGCACTTGCAGCAGGGCGGCGGTTCCGGGAGCTTGCCTGAGAATTTGGGAGAGGGGGGCGGAAAAATGCGTGTTACTGGACACGGAATGAACAGTAACAAATGCGTATGGAAAAAAGCCGGATAGCAAAAAATAATTTTGCAGGCACTGTTTTTCTGTGGTAAAATTTGGTCAGAGATATACACCACAATCTGTTTGGACAGAGGGGGCGGAAAAATGGATTTGAATACATTTCAGTCTATACTTACAATCGGAGAAACCATTGCGGTAGAATTTAAGCGCTGCGGAGATGGAATCGGGCCGGATGTTTACGAAAGCGTATGCTCCTTTTTGAATCGTTTTGGAGGGGATTTGTTTTTAGGTGTACTGGATGACGGAACAGTAACAGGCGTGCCGGAGAAAGCGGCGCCGGGTATGATTAAAAATTTTATCAATGTTATCAGCAATCCCAATCAATTTATGCCGACTATTTATCTTGCGCCGGAGCTGCTGGAGTACGAGGGTCATACGGTGATCCATGTTCACGTACCGCCTGGCGCCGAGGTTCACAGCTATAAAAAAGTCATTTATGATCGAATAGATGATGCAGATGTTAAGGTGACTTCTACGGCGCAGATTGCCTCTATGTATATTCGCAAGCAGAATATTTTTACAGAGAAACGAATTTATCCTTATGCGTCTTTGGATGATCTGCGTCTGGATTTACTGCCCAAGGTAAGGCAGATGGCTGTAAATCATGCAGGAGGCAGGCATCCGTGGGAGAATATGAGCGATCAGGAGCTGTTGATAAGTGCGGGACTTTATGGAACAGATATAGCAACAGGCGAGAAAGGGTATAATCTGGCTGCCTTACTTTTGCTAGGTAAGGATGAGGTGATTTTAAATGTCTGTCCGGCATACGAGACAGATGCTCTGGTTCGCAGAGTGAATGTGGATCGGTATGACGACCGCGAGATCGTCCGGACAAATCTGATAGAAAGTTATGATCAGCTGATGGAGTTTACCAGAAAACATCTGCCGGATAAGTTTTTTCTGGAAAATGACAACAGAGTGAGCCTAAGGAATATTCTTGCAAGAGAAATGATCAGCAATATTTTGATGCACCGGGAATTTACCAGCTCTTATGCGGCAAAAATGGTAATTCAGAAAGAGCGGATGTATACGGAAAATGCCAATCGTGCCCTGGGGGAAGGATTTATCACACCGAATAATCTGGAACCAAATCCAAAGAATCCGATTATTGCATCTTTTTTCCGAAATGTCGGCAGAGCGGACAGGCTTGGCTCCGGAGTGAGAAATTTGTTTAAATATAGTAAGCTTTATTCCGGAAAGGATCCGCAGTTTCAGGAAGGAGACATCTTTCGTTTGATTGTTCCGTTGAATGAGGAATATTCTTTTGATTATACTTTGTTAGACAAAGTCCCCTATCCCGAAGAAGTATGCGTTAATGAGGTATCTGTAAAGTATAGATTAGCCAATGAGATAAATGAAAAGGTTGAAATGGAAACTAGCGCAATGACTAGCGCAATGACTAGCGCAATGACTAGCGCAATGACTAGCGCAAAGTCCGGTTTAAAAAGCGAGAAAGAAATATTACGGAAATTAACAGATACAGAGCGCAGAATCATAGAACAAATCAAAGAGAATCCTTTTATTACACAAAAGGAGCTGGCTGCCGCAACGGGAATCTCTCATGCCGGAATTCGTTATGCAATGAAGGGGTTGAAAGAAATGGGCCTGGTAATTCGGATTGGAACGAACCGGATTGGAAAATGGCAGCTAAAAGACTAGGAGAGCAGCAGTGAATCAAAAGGTTTATGAATATGAGTCACTTATCTACGCAGCCGGAGACACAGGGGGAGCGTATGTGATCTTCCCCTATGACATCCGGAAGGAATTTGGCAGAGGCCGGGTGAAGGTGCACGTCACCTTTGACGGCGAGCCTTATGACGGCAGCATTGTCAATATGGGCGTGAAAAATGAGGACGGAAGCATCTGCTATATCATCGGCATCCGCAAGGACATCCGCGAAAAAATCAAGAAACAGCCGGGAGACTGCGTGCTTATACGGTGTGTTCAAAGAGAGTAAACCGGAGTTCCTGCGCAGAATGCAAATTACAAAGTACGCTCATCAAAGCAGTACATGCTGAAAAAAGCCGTAATACCCGGGGCGCAGTCGTAATCCATATGGCAGCGCTCCGCCATATCCTTTACAAAGATACAGTAAGCGGACATACAGGAATATTGAAGCTTTGGAAAACGGCAGGGCTGTTCCTCTGTGACGGCACAGGGATTGCAGAGGCTGCAGCCGCTGGCGCCGATCATCAGCCCCGGTTCCCCTGCCTTGTCAATCAGCTGACGGGTCAATTGGTTGTGCTGTGACTTGACCGGCTTAATCTGCGCTTGATCCAGGGGATCGTCAATATCCCACATGGTCTGCAGGACAAGGGCCTGCCGCCAGTGCAGGACTTTTTCGCGCATTTGCGCCACCGTGCCGCAGTCCGGGGGACAGGCGTAGTTGACGCCGTATTTTCCGCATAGGTTTTCCTCGCAGAGAGCGCGGAAGTTAGGGACAAATACCAGATCCTCCGTATGAATAACGGCCGCGTCCGCAAAGCCGAGATCCAGAGCCAGTTTTATAAGTTCTTTTCCATTCATAATGTTCCTCCTGTCTTTTTTGCATGTTTTATCGTAGATACTTCTTTTGGTACATGTTCTATACCGAAGTTCCCTTATTCCTAAGCTTTTCCTTTTCCAGAAATCACAGGCTTACCTTTTCTGGTTTATCAGCTCCCGAATCAATTCCGGATTCCCCTGCTTTGTAGAAAATACAAACCCAATCTCCCGGGAAGCAATGGGAAAGGGGGCAGGCAGCTCCAGAAGGGTTTCCTCCCTCAAATCAGTCTCCACAAACTCCCGGATTACACAGGCGATGCCAAGGCCGATTTTTGCAAAATCAATCAGCAGATCCATGGAGGTGGTTTCCAGTATATTCTCTGGGAAAAGCTGATGCTCCTTGAAGTATTGATCCAGATATTGACGTGTCAGATTGTCTTTATCCAGGAGCATTAGAGTTCCGGATTTCAGCAAAAGGGTAGAGTCAGAGGAGGAGAGGCTGGAAAGATTGGAACAGCCTTCAAGGCCTTCCTGCCCCGGGAACAGCAGCAGGTGTTCCAGATATTCCCGGGATGCCACGAATATATCCTGGATGTTTCGAAGAGGATAAAACTTCATGCCGTGCAGATGCTCAGGGCGTCCCGTAAGTCCAAGATCCAGCTCTTCCTGTTCCAGCATTTGAAGGGTATGGTTCGTAGACTGGCAGGCAATGGTCACCTGGACATGGGGATGAAGCTTTACAAAATCCGTAAGATAAGGCAGCAGCACGTATTTGCAGAGGGTAGAGCTGACCCCGATGCGCAGATGCCCCACCCCAAGCTCCCGGCGCAGGCGGAGCTGATGCTCACCGGCTTCCAAGGTCTGGAAGGCAGATTTTACATGAGCAAAAAGAAGCTCTCCTTCCTCCGTAAGCTGAACACCCCGGGAATTGCGGACAAAAAGGGCAGTGTCCAGGGACTGCTCCAGCTTTTTGATTGACTGGCTGATAGCCGGCTGACTGATAAAGAGCTCATCGGCCGCCTTGGAAATATTTCCGGCCAGGGCCGCGGCATAGAAAATGCGGTACAGGGATAGATTCTGGTTCATGGGCGCTGCTCCTGCTTCTGTGTTTTGGTTTCATAAGATAAAATTATGACAATGTGCTTTGCTATATGGTTAAATTATAAAATGCCTGTTTTGGAAATGCAAGAGGAAAGGTTAGAGGTTACTTAGTCTTTTCCTTAATTAGCTGACATTGTGAGAGAACCGTAACGGTCAGAGAAACTGTCTATGATTTTCACAGAATATTCACTTGACTTAAGTATGATTTCGTACTATACTAGCAGACATATTGGTACGAAATCGTACAAGATATTACGGAACTGGAATAAACAGTAATATCCCTCAAAGTGCACAAATCGATTTACAGACGCATGTTTTTGCGGCTGGAAATTGATTTCATACCAGTGTACTGGGAGGGATATTACGGAACTGGAATAAGAGGAATACCATGAAGTCCTATAGCTCAAAAGATATGAAGCGCTGCAATCACCTTCTTGGGGAGATTGAGGCAGTATACCATGAAATAGCTTTAAAATTCGGTCTTTCCGACAGCACTATGATCATCCTTTACACCATCTGCGACGAGGGGGACAAATGCCTCTTGAAGGATATCTGCCGCCGCTCGGGGCTTAGCAAGCAGACCGTCAATTCGGCTCTTCGCAAATTGGAAAAAGAGGGGATTGTACGCCTGGAGGCAGCGGGAGCCAGAAGCAAAAATGTCTGTCTGACGGAAAAGGGAAAGGATTTGGCAAAGGGAACGGCCGTCCGTGTGATTGAGGCGGAAAATGAGATCCTGGCTTCCTGGGGCCAGGAGGATGTGGAGAAATATCTGGAGCTTTTGGAGCATTTTTTAAGGGATCTTACAGAGAAAATGAAAGAGATAGTCCCGTGAAGGAACATAAAACGTTCCTTTGAATTTGCGCCGGGAGAATATGGCACCGGCTGGAACGGGAGGATAAGATGAGAATTTTACTATCGGATCACTTTAACTATAAAAAATTACTGCGGTTTACGCTGCCGTTCATGGTTACTTTGGTTTTTACATCCATTTACGGTGTGGTAGACGGATTTTTCGTGTCCAATTATGTAGGGAAAACGCCCTTTACGGCTGTGAATTTTATTATGCCTTTTTTGATGATGCTGGGCTGCGCCGGCTTTATGTTCGGGACCGGCGGAGGTGCGCTGATTGCCATGACTCTGGGACAGGGAAAGAAGGAAAAGGCTGTGAGCCTGTTTTCCCTGATTGTGTATGTGTCTGGGATACTGGGGATTGTACTGGCGGTTCTGGGCTTTGTTTTTCTTGAGCCCATAGCGGTTTTTCTTGGGGCAGACGGACAGCTTCTGGAGGACAGCCTTATCTATGGGCGCATTATTCTGCTGGCGATTCCGTCGTATATTCTGCAGTATGAGTTTCAATGTCTCTTTGTCACGGCAGAGAAGGCTGCGCTGGGGCTTTATGTGACCATTGCGGCAGGATGCACCAATATTGTTCTGGATGCCCTTTTTGTGGCAGTCTTTCACTGGGGGCTTCCGGGGGCGGCTGCGGCTACGGCGGTCAGTCAGCTTGTGGGCGGCGTGATTCCGCTGGTTTACTTTGCCCGGCCGAATGACAGCCTTCTGCGTCTTGGAAAGACAAGGTTTGACGGAAGGGCTTTGGTAAAGGTATGTACCAACGGCTCTTCAGAGCTTTTGAATAATATTTCCATGTCTCTGGTGAATATGCTTTATAATCTGCAGCTTTTGAAATACATTGGCCAGGACGGGATTGCGGCTTACGGGGTACTGATGTATGTGAGCCTGGTGTTTCAAGCGGTTTTCATCGGGTATTCCGTGGGCGTGGCGCCGATTATCGGTTATCACTATGGGGCGCAGAATTCTTTGGAGCTGAAAGGCGTGCTGAAAAAGAGCCTGGTGCTGCTGGCATTTTTTTCCGGGGCTATGTTTGGAGCCTCTTACCTGCTTGCAAGGCCCCTTTCCTTTGTGTTTACCGGTTACGATGCAGAGCTGCTTGCGCTGACGGTACGTGCTTTTTCGCTGTTTGCCTTCTCCTTCCTGTTTTCGGGGTATGTGATTTTCGGCTCCTCCTTTTTCACGGCTTTGAACAATGGGCTGGTTTCTGCGGCGATTTCCTTTCTGCGGACGATGGTGTTCCAGACAGCGGCGGTTCTTATCTTCCCGCTGATTTGGAAGGTGGACGGGATTTGGTTCTCCATGGCCGCTGCGGAGATACTGGCTCTAGGGGTGACGGTGATCTTTCTGGGAGCGGAAAAGAGGCGGTACGGGTATTGGTGATGGTTCCTATATCATTCTGCATTGCGAAGCGTGTTACTGGCCACGGTGTGAACAGCAGCGCGAATTGAGTTTTAAGCAAAGTTTTTAAAGATAGATACTTGACAACAGGCTTTGGTTTTTGTTATCTTAAACAAGAATGCAACAGAAAGATTGACGAATTGACGAACAGGAAAAGGAGCTGAAAGGATGATTATTTATTTCTGCTAAGCAATGGTAAGTGAACAGTGAGCGAGATCGGGGCGGCGAAGGCGGCTCTTAAGATGTCCGGCAGAAATGAAATTCTTTCAGTGTATACCCAGTTACCTTCCTTTCCGCACAACTTTTGGGGGCAGGGGGGCGTCCGGTAGGGATAAAAAGCAGACAGACGCATAGTTTCAGTGGGAGCAGCAGGTGATACCTTCTTTTTGCGCATACGAAAGGGGGATGGCTTCGAAGATAAGTTCCATTGGGAGAAGGCGTATATGCGGCACGGAGAATGAGTTCTTCGTGCTTTTTTGTATAGTAAAAAGGATACCGCATCAGAGAAATCTGCTTATTCTGCAAAGGAAGAAGAGGGGATTTAGGAATTTCAGGATTGTTTTTTGATAGAGAAGAAACATCTGCCGAACAAGCAGGAAAAGCAGCGGGAGGGCTGTGAATGAAAGAAAGGATGTGGCTTGTATGGCTCAGATAAAAGTGAATGATTTAACCTTCTGTTATGAAGGCAGCTATGATAATATATTCGAACATGTAAATCTGCAGATAGATACGGACTGGAGATGCGGCCTGATTGGGCGGAACGGAAAAGGAAAGACGACGTTTTTAAAGCTGCTGACAGGCGCCTATGAATATTCCGGTTCGATTACAGGGCCGATGGAATGCGTATATTTTCCCTATACCTTACCGGACGAAGTTGGTTCCTCACAGACTTCCATGGAATTGCTGGAGGCGCTCAATCCGGAATACGAGCTGTGGAAGGTGTGCCGGGAGCTGGAGCAGCTTTCGGTGGATCCGGAGGTCTTAGGCCGCAGCTTCTCCACCCTGAGCGGAGGCGAGCAGACAAAGCTTCTCCTGGCTCTGCTTTTTTCGGGAGAAAACCGGTTTCTCCTGATTGACGAGCCCACCAGCCATCTTGACATGGAAGGGAGAGAAAAAACAGCGGAATATCTGCGGAAAAAGAAGGGCTTCCTGTTGGTTTCCCATGATAAATGGTTTCTGGATCAATGCGTGGATCACGTACTGGTACTGGAGCGGCAGGGCGTAACCGTTATGCAGGGGAATTTCACCTCCTGGCAGGAGCAGAAAGCCAAAAGAGACGCCTGCGCCCTGGCGGAGAATGAGCGGCTGCAAAAGGACATTTCCCATCTGAAAAAGGCCGCGCGCCAGGCAGAAGGGTGGTCCAATGCAGTGGAAAAGACAAAGCTTGGAACACGCACCGGCGGCCTGCGTCCGGATCGGGGCTTTATCGGCCACAAGGCCGCCAAAATGATGAAACGATCCAAAAACACACAGCGCCGTATGGAGAAGGCCGCCCAGGAAAAGGAAGGGCTTTTGAACAACCTGGAGACAACGGAGGAGCTGAAGCTCTTCCCCTTAACCTACCATAAAGAATGCCTTATAAAGGCAAAAGGGCTGTCTCTCTCTTACGGAGAAAAGCCCGTCTGCCGGGATGTCAGCTTTGAACTTAAAAATGGCATGCAGTTAGCCCTAAAGGGCGGAAACGGCTGCGGCAAGAGCAGCATCCTGAAAAAGATCCAGGGAGCCGGCATAGAGAGCAGCGGAGAGCTTCTTACGGCCTCCGGCCTGGTGATTTCCTATGTGCCCCAGGATGTAAGCCGGCTTTGTGGGAAGCTTTTGGACTTTGCCAGGGAGAGGGGGCTTACAGAGCATCTTTTTTTAGCCCTCCTTCGGAAACTGGATTTTCCAAGGGTGCAGTTTGAAAAGGATATGAGCTGCTACAGCGAAGGGCAGAAAAAGAAAGCTGCATTGGCGGCAAGCCTTCTGACAAAAGCGCACCTGTATATCTGGGATGAACCTTTAAATTACATTGATATCTTTTCCAGAATGCAGCTGGCAGATCTGATTCGCACCTACCGTCCCACGATGCTTCTGGTGGAGCACGACAGGAGCTTTCTTGAGGAGATCGGGGCGGAGCAGGTGGAGATAGAAAAATGCTTCTAATCTGCCGGGAAATAAAATATCGGCCTTTTGGTTAATAGAGTTAAGAATTTAACAATCTATTCCGGAATCTAAGGAGCTGCTCAAATGTGTATAAAAAGGCGAAAAAAAGGAATAATTGGAAAAACACAGAGAATATTCAAAAAGCAAAGAGGTTTCCTTTGGATTCATGTGGCATTATGTTTTTAAAAAAACTTTAAAATAATCTTTTCCAGGGGTTGTTAATTGTTTAACAACGTGTTATAATAAATCCAATTGATATAAAATTATCAATCAGTCCCGAAACAGAAAAGAAATCTGCTGTAGTTCCCCTTCCTGCCTTTACACGGATGACCGGCAAGGGGCCGGCTGCGGCAGAAATCAAAGGAAAGAGAGAGGTAAAAGTATGAGTCAGCAAACAGCAAACAAGATCGTTGTAGTCGGCGCAGGTAAGGTAGGAGAAACCATTTGTTACACCTTGATGCTGAAAACACAGGTAAGCGAGATTGTCATCATCGACGTAGACGAGGATCGCGCCAAGGGCGCAGCTCTGGATATCTCCCACGGCACGGCATTCTACAGCCAGGTACGGGTACGCCAGGGCGGCTATGAGGAGTGCGCCGATGCGAAGGCAATCATCGTGACGGCAGGCGTTCCCAGAAAGCCCGGCCAGACACGGCTCGATCTGGCAAAGGTTAACACCGGTGTGGCGAAGAGCATTGCCAGAAACATTATGGAGTACGCCAAGAATCCGCTGATTATCGTAGTTGCCAATCCGGTAGACGTGAATACCTACTTGATTCAGAAAGAAACCGGACTGCCCACCGGCCGTGTCATCGGTACGGGAACCTCTCTGGATACAGCCCGTTTCCGTTATCTCATCAGCGAGCGCTGCCATGTGGATATCCGTGACATCCAGGGCTACATCTTAGGCGAGCACGGAGACGCACAGGTGCCCATCTGGAGCGGCGTGAACGTGGCAGGAGAGCCGGTAGATCACTTCCTCTCCCAGGATCCCGAGGTACGGGCAAAGGAAAAAGAGGAGATTGCCCAGAAAGCACGCTCCGGCGGCGCAGACGTTATTTCTTTAAAAGGAGCCACCTTTGACGGAATCGCTATGTCCACCCTGCGAATTGTAGAATCCATCATCAAGGATCAGAACACGGTACTTCCCGTAGCCCATGTATTAGGCGAGGATTACGGCGATATGGCAGATTCCTGCATCAGCCTTCCCTGCGTGGTAAACAGCGACGGAATCGGCAAGGTTCTGAAGATCAGCATGACGGAGAAGGAAGAGCAGCAGATGGTTCATTCCGCAGACACCCTGAAGGCATTTATCAAAGATGTGTGCAGTAAGGAAGCATAATTTCATATATTGGAAAATGACTTCTAAGAAAAGATATGTTATTATTTAAAGAAGTACATTTTGGAAGTTAAAAAGCACGATTCACAGCAGCCATCCGCCCGTGCATGCAGGCAAAAAAAGACTGTGGATCGTGACATCATGTATGCTCAGACTGCTCACGATAAGCATTGGGACAGTTCTGAGCGCATCAAAAAAGGAGGTTAGCCAAATGGTATACAGCTATTATCCGGGCTGTACCTTGAAGAACAAGGCCCAGGACCTGGATCAATATGCCAGAATGTCGGCAGAGGCTCTTGGCTTTACCCTGGAAGAAATCGAGGAATGGCAGTGCTGCGGCGCTGTCTATCCCCAGGCTTCCGACGAGATAGCCACAAAGCTTTCAGCAGTGCGTGCATTAAATGACGCAAAGGAAAAGGGCCGGGATCTGGTAACTCTGTGCTCCGCCTGTCATCATGTCATCAAGCGCGTCAACGATGATATGAAGCATGTGGAGGACATCCGCACAAGAGCCAACAACTACTTAAAGCTTGACGCGCCCTACGAGGGAGAGACGCAGGTTCTTCATTTCCTGGAGGTCTTAAGGGACAGGGTCGGCTTTGACACCGTAAAGGAAAAGGTGGTAAATCCCTTAACGGGCAGAAAAATCGGAGCCTACTACGGCTGCATGCTCCTTCGTCCAAGCGGCGTTATGGCCTTTGACGATCCGGAGAATCCCACGATTATAGAAGATTTTATACGTGCTCTGGGAGCCGAGCCGGTGGTGTATCCCTACCGGAACGAGTGCTGCGGCGGTTACATATCCTTGAAGGAAAAAGCCCTGGCCGGAAATCTCGTAGACCAGGTGATGGAATCTGCCGCAGACAAGGGAGCGGAAGAGCTCATCACAGCCTGCCCTCTGTGCCTGTACAATCTGAAAAACAGCGGAGGGGCGAAGAAGCTTCCCGTCCGTTATATTACGGAGCTTCTGGCAGAGGCCCTTGGTCTTATCACAGAATAAAGGAGGTCGGAAAAGGTGCACAGAACAGAACAAGAACAGGCAGAGCTGATCAAAGAGATCAGCGGCGTCAACACAAAAAAATGTATGAAATGCGGAAAATGCTCCGCCTCCTGTCCGGCCTATGAGGAAATGGACATCCGTCCCCATCAGTTCGTATCCTACGTGCAGAATGGAGACGTCAATGCACTTCTTGCATCCAAAAGCATCTGGAAATGCTTATCCTGCTTTGCCTGCGTGGAGCGCTGTCCCAGAGATGTAAAGCCGGCGAAGCTTATCGAGGCAGTCCGTCTTATGGTCATCCGTCAAAGAGGCGGCAATTATCTGACGCCGGACGAGGTGCCGGAACTTCTCGATGAAGAACTTCCGCAGCAGCTCCTTGCAAGTGCATTTCGCAAATATAGTAAATAACAGAAAGGTTGGAGGTGAATCGCGTGCAAAGAATAGGAGTATTTGTCTGCCATTGCGGCACCAACATAGCGGCAACCGTCGACGTTGCCCGGGTGGTGGAAGCGGCGGCTCGTGAGCCGGGGGTTGTCCATGCAGAGGACTACCAGTATATGTGCTCCGAGGCCGGACAGCTCAAGATCCGCGAGGCAATCAAAGAAAAAAACCTGACAGGCATTGTCGTCTGCTCCTGCTCCCCGCGGATGCATGAAAATACATTCCGCCAGGCCGCAGAGCGCGCAGGCATCAATCCCTACATGGTAGAGATCGCCAATATTCGCGAGCATTGTTCCTGGATTCATAAAGATATAGAAGAAGCAACAGAAAAAGCAGTGATTCTGGCAAGGGCGGCTATCGCAAAGGTAACCTTGAACGCCCCCTTACAGGCAGGCACCAGCAGAGTGGTAAAGAGAGCTTTAGTCATCGGCGGCGGAATCGCCGGTATTCAGACAGCCCTTGATATTGCGGACGCAGGCTATGAGGTAGATATCGTAGAAAAGACGCCGAGTATCGGCGGAAGGATGTCCCAGCTGGATAAAACCTTCCCCACCCTGGACTGCTCGGCCTGTATTCTGACGCCGAAGATGGTGGAGGCGGCGGCCCACGACAAGATCACCATTTACACCTACAGCGAGGTGGAAAAGGTATCCGGCTTTGTGGGAGACTTCCAGGTGGACATCCGCAAAAAGGCCAGAAGCGTCGATATGAGCAAGTGTACCGGCTGCGGCGTCTGCCAGGAGAAATGTCCATCCAAAAAGACGCCCAACGAGTTCAACCGGGGGTTAAATAACAGAAGCGCCATCTACACGCCCTTTGCCCAGGCCATCCCCAATGTGCCGGTGATTGACCGGGAGAGCTGCATCAAGTTCAAAACGGGAAAATGCGGCGTCTGCTCCAAGGTCTGCCAGGCCGGAGCCATTGACTATGAGCAGAAGGATGAGATCGTAACCCAGAATTACGGCGCGATCGTAGTAGCTACCGGCTTTGATACCATCAAGCTTGACAAGTATGACGAGTATTCCTACAGCACCAGCCCCGACGTCATTACGTCCTTAGAGCTGGAGCGCATTATGAACGCTGCAGGGCCGACCAAGGGACACCTGGAGCGTATGTCCGATCACAAGGCGCCCAAGTCCATGGTATTTATCCAGTGCGTGGGCTCTCGCTGCGCAGACAAGAGAGGGAAAAGCTACTGCTCCAAGATCTGCTGTATGTACACGGCCAAGCATGCCATGCTCATCCGCGACAAGTATCCGGATGTAGAGGTAACCGTATTTTACATAGATGTGCGTACACCTGGCAAGAATTTTGACGAGTTCTACCGCAGAGCCGTGGAAGAGTACGGCGTCAATTACATCAAGGGCCAGGTAGGAAAGGTAGCCGAGAAGGGCGGCAGGCTTCTGGTTCAGGGCGTGGATCTTATTGACAACAAGCGGCTCCTTATGGAGACGGATATGGTGGTTCTGGCAACAGCCATTGAGCCCAATCCGGATGTGCGTAAGATTGCTACCATGCTCACGGCAAGCATTGATACGAATAACTTCTTAACCGAGTCCCACGCAAAGCTGCGTCCGGTGGAATCGCCTACGGCAGGTATCTTCCTCTCCGGCGTCTGCCAGGGACCCAAAGACATTCCGGAGACCGTGGCCCAGGCCGGCGCAGCCGCCGTGAAGGTGGTAGGGCTTCTGGCCAAGGATCACCTGGTGACGAATCCCTGCACGGCCAAGTCCGACGAGCTTTTGTGCAACGGCTGCTCCTCCTGCGAAAAGGTATGTCCCTACGGCGCCATTTCCTATGAGGAGAGGGAGGTCAACGACCACGGCATCCGTGAGACAAGAAGAGTGGCAAATGTCAACAGCGCACTCTGCCAGGGCTGCGGCGCATGTACCGTTGCCTGCCCCTCAGGAGCCATGGATCTGCAGGGCTTCTCAAACAGACAAATTCTTGCGGAGGTGGATGCGATATGCAAGTAGACAAAACAGAAGAATTCCGTCCGAAGATCGTAGCCTTTTGCTGCAACTGGTGCAGCTACGCCGGAGCGGATCTGGCCGGCAGCAGCAGACTTGCCTATCCGGCGGACGTGAAGATTATCCGGGTGCCCTGCTCTTGCCGGGTGAATCCCATGTTTATCTTAAGAGCCTTCCAGAGAGGAGCCGACGGCGTGATTTTGTGCGGCTGCCATCCGGGGGACTGCCACTATACAACGGGGAACTATTATGCCAGAAGAAGAATGACCTTACTGTTCTCCATGCTTGATTATCTGGGCGTGGAAAACGGCAGGACCCGTGTGGAATGGGTATCCGCCGCAGAGGGCGTGAAGTTCTCCACTACCATGAATGAGTTTGCAGCCAAGATTCATTCCCTGGGCGAAAATGTGAGATTGGGGGATTTGCGATGCAAGAGAGATTAATGGAACGGGCAAAGGAACTCCTGGCAGACGGAACCGTGGTACGCGTTCTCGGATGGAAACGGGGAGATCTGGGCTACAATCCGGAGCCGGCTTATTTCAACAGCCCGGAGGAATTAGAGGATTTCGTGTACGACGGCTTCTGCGGAGCCAACCTAAGCAAATATATGATAAATGCCGGAAAGCAGGAGGGAAGCACCCTGGTATTCTTAAAGCCCTGCGACACGTACAGCTTCAACCAGCTTATCAAGGAGCATCGGGTAAACCGGGATAAGACATATATCATCGGCGTGGGCTGCAAGGGAACCCTGGACATTGACAAGGTAAAAAATGCAGGCATCAAGGGAATCGAGACCATTGCTGCAGAGGGAGACACCCTTAAGGTACAGACCATTTACGGAGAAAAGGAATTTCCTTTTAACGATGCCCTTTTGGAACGCTGTACCGTCTGTAAGGGCAAGACTCATCAGGTATACGATGAACTGATTGGCGCAGAGGAAGGCGAGGAAGCGGGCCCGGTGGGAAACCGTTTTGAAATGGTGGAAAAGCTGGAGGCCATGACGCCCCAGGAGCGTTTTGCATTCTGGCAGGGCGAACTGTCCAAATGCATCCGCTGCAATGCCTGCCGCAACGCATGTCCGGCCTGCAGCTGCTTAAAATGCGTCTTTGACAGCAATAAATTTGACTCCGCCCAGAAGGCCAATGTGGATACCTTCGAGGAGCAGATGTTCCATGTAATCCGGGCCTTCCATGTGGCGGGACGCTGTACGGACTGCGGAGAGTGCAGCCGGGTATGCCCCCAGGGCATTCCGCTTCATCTCTTAAACCGGAAGTTTATCAAGGATATCAACGAGTTCTACGGGCCTTACCAGGCAGGAGAGGACACGGACAGCCGGGCGCCTCTTACGGACTTTACCTTTGAGGATGCGGAACCCGGTATCGTGGCCGAGAGAGGAGGGAAGCGCTAAATGTACCAGATAGAGAAAGACCGCCTGCCGGAATTGTTTGCGGCTATGGCAGAGGCACAGGATTTGTTTCTTCCCATCCGGAAATGCAATCAGACCAACTACGGTCTCTGGAGCGAGGAAGCCCAGGTGGATCTGGATACCTTAAAAACCGTGAAATCCGGTAAGGACTGCTTTTTCCCTCAGAGCGAGACCTTATACAACTGCAAAAAGGAAGAGGGAAAGCTTTCCATCGATCCGGCAAAGCTTACAGATACGCCCTTTGTGGTGTTCGGTATGCGTGCCTGCGACGTACAGGGCTTAAAGGTTCTGGACAATGTATTTTTAAACGACCCCGTGGACAGCTTCTATGCGGCGCGCCGGGAGCACGGCACCGTGGTAGCCATTGCCTGCCATGAGCCGGAGGAAACCTGCTTCTGTAAGGTATTCGGCATTGACGCGGCCAACCCGGCGGCAGATGTGGCGGCCTGGTTTGTGGGAGAGGATTTTTACTGGAAGGCGCTTACCCAAAAGGGAGAGGCTCTTACGGAATCTGTGAAAGAGCTTTTGACGGATGCGGACGAGGCGGCTGTGGAGGAAGAAAAGAAGCAGATTCAGGCTGTCATCGAGAAGCTTCCCTATTCCCATCTTGACCTTTCACGGTTTACCCCGGAAAGAACCATGGAGCTGTTTGACTCTCCTTTGTGGGAGGAAATGTATCAGCCCTGCCTGGCCTGCGGCACCTGTACCTTTGTGTGCCCCACCTGCCAGTGCTACGATATCAAGGACTTTAACACAGGAAGCGGCGTTCAGCGTTACCGCTGCTGGGATTCCTGCATGTACTCTGACTTTACTATGATGGCTCACGGCAATATGCGTACCAGCCAGATGCAGCGGTTCCGCCAGCGTTTTATGCACAAATTAGTATACTATCCGGCTAACAACGACGGAATGTTCTCCTGTGTGGGATGCGGCCGCTGCGTGAGCAAGTGTCCGGCTTCCTTAAATATAGTAAAGGTGATTAAGAAACTGGGAGGTGAAGGGTAATGGGCGAGTGTACCTGTGGAGGAAATCATAAACACGACAACCTGATCCCCATGATTGGTGTGATTACGGATATTCGTACGGAAACTCCCGATGTGAAGACCTTCCGTGTGGTAGGACGGGACGGAAAGAAGCTTTTTGAGCATATGCCGGGCCAGTGCGCCATGGTATCCGTACCAGGCGTGGGAGAGGCTATGTTTTCCATTACCTCTTCTCCCACCAACAAGGAATTCCAGGAATTTTCCATCAAGCGCTGCGGCAGCCTTACGGACGTCCTTCACGGAATGAATCCGGGGGACGAGATTACCGTGAGGGGACCTTACGGAAATGCATTTCCGGTGGAGACGGCCCTGAAAGGGGAAAATCTTCTGTTTATTGCCGGAGGAATCGGCCTTGCGCCCCTTCGCTCCGTGATCAATTATGTACTGGACAACCGGGAGAATTACGGAACGGTGGAGATTCTCTACGGCTCCCGCTCTGCGGATGATCTGGTGCAGCTTGAGGAGATTCAGCAGGTATGGTGTAAGACAGAGGGCGTGGATGTGTATCTGACCATTGACCGGGAGCAGGAGGGCTGGGACGGCCATGTGGGCTTTGTTCCCTCTTATCTGAAGGAAATCGGATTTACCACCAATAAGAAGGTTCTTGTCTGCGGGCCGCCCATTATGATTAAGTTCGTTCTGGCAGGCCTGACGGAGATGGGCTTTACCAAGGAGCAGATATACACCACCCTGGAGCTTCGCATGAAGTGCGGAATCGGAAAATGCGGCAGGTGCAACATTGGCTCTAAGTATGTATGCAAGGACGGGCCGGTGTTCCGGTTTGATGAAATCGACGAATTGCCCCCTGAGTACTAAGAAAGGACTGGTATAAATAAAATGCAGGAAATGGTAAACGTATATTTTTTTGGAAAACAGTATTCCGTACCGGCAGAATTGACCATTATGACCGCAATGGAATATGCAGGCTATAAATTAGTCCGGGGCTGCGGCTGCCGCCATGGGTTCTGCGGTGCCTGTGCAACCATTTACAGAATCAAGGGAAATAACGAGCTGAAAACCTGTCTGGCATGCCAGACACAGGTGCAGGAGGGCATGTATGTGGCCACCCTGCCGTTCTTCCCTACTGACAAACGGAAATATGATATCAACGAGGCAGAGGCCAAACAGAAGATTATGATGGAGCTTTATCCGGAGATCTACAGCTGTATCGGCTGCAATGCCTGTACCAAGGGCTGTCCTCAGAGCCTGAATGTAATGCAGTACATTGCATACGCCCAGAGAGGCGATTTTGAGAAATGCGCGGAGGAATCCTTCGACTGCATCGGCTGCGGCATCTGTTCTTCCCGGTGTCCGGCAGGCATTTCCCATCCTATGGTAGGCGTGCTTGCAAGACGCCTTACGGGAAAATACATTGCTCCCAAGTCCCAGCACCTGGCCGAGCGTGTGGAGGCTATTAACAGCGGCGAGTTCGACAGTCTCATTGAGCAGGTGATGCAGAAGCCTATCGAGGAGATGAAAGAACTCTACAACAACAGGGATATTGAGAAATAGGAGGGGAGCGTATATGTTTACAGCAGAAATGTTGGAATCCATTAAAAAGGTAGAGGCTACCAGAGCCGGGCGCATCGGCATGGAGCCCAGAAGAATGACGGCTGAAGAAAAAGACGAGCTTCTCCGCAAATTCCATCCCGATTACCGGCAGGAGGGCTTTCAGGAGCTGAAGGTCGGCCCCAATAAGGGAGAAAAGGTGCCCTTTGAGCTTGGAACCTTACTTCACTCCAACAGCCGGATCAAGGATGTTCCCATTGACTTGAACCAGGCAGCTTATGACGTGGATGTGCTGGTCATCGGCGGCGGCGGCGCGGGCTCTTCCGCAGCCATTGAGGCTCATCAGGCAGGCGCCAACGTAATGATGGTGACGAAGCTGCGTATCGGCGATGCCAATACCATGATGGCAGAGGGCGGTATCCAGGCGGCGGATAAGGAGAATGACTCTCCCCAGCAGCATTATCTGGATGCTTTCGGCGGCGGACATTTTGCCGCAAGGCCGGAGCTCCTCCGCCGCCTGGTGATGGAAGCGCCCGATGCGATTAAGTGGCTCAATGAGCTGGGCGTTATGTTTGATAAGGATAAAGACGGAAGAATGGTAACCACCCACGGCGGAGGAACCTCCAGAAAGCGTATGCATGCCTGCAAGGATTACTCCGGTGCGGAGATTATGCGTGTGCTTCGGGACGAGGTTTGGAACCGTCAGATTCCCATTGCAGACTTTACGGCGGCTGTGGAGCTGATTAAAGATGACAAGGGACAGGCGGCCGGCGCCGTACTTCAGAATATGGAGACCGGCGAGTACAAGGTGGCCAAGGCTAAGACGGTGATTATTGCTACCGGCGGCGCAGGACGGCTCCACTACCAGAATTTCCCGACCTCCAACCATTACGGGGCGACTGCAGACGGTCTGGTGATGGGGTATCGTGCAGGCGCGCCTCTGTTGTACCAGGATACCATTCAGTATCATCCCACCGGTGTGGCTTATCCGGCGCAGATCTTCGGCGCACTGGTGACGGAGAAGGTGCGTTCTCTGGGAGCTATGCTGATCAATGCAGAGGGCGAGGCCTTTATGCATCCTCTGGAGACCCGGGATGTGTCTGCGGCTTCCATTATCCGGGAGTGTAAGGAGAGAGGCAAGGGCGTGCCTACGCCTACCGGCTTTGGTATCTGGCTGGATACGCCTATGATTGAGATGATTCACGGCGAGGGAACCATTGAGAAGCGGATTCCTGCCATGCTTCGGATGTATCTGAACTATGGCATTGATATGAGAAAGCAGCCCATTTTGATTTATCCTACCCTGCATTATCAGAACGGCGGTCTGGAGATCGGCGGCGAGGGCTTTACCAAGGCGATTCCCAATCTTCTTGTGGCTGGAGAGGCCGTGGGAGGCATTCATGGAAGAAACCGTCTGATGGGCAATTCTCTGCTTGACATTATCGTGTTTGGCCGGAATGCGGGTAAGGCTGCGGCGGCCAAGTGTAAAGAGGTGGAGCTTGGAACCATGAACCTGGATCACATCCAGGCTTATGCAGGAGAGCTTGAGAAAGCGGATCTGCATACGGGAGAGGTTTCTCCGCTGCTTCTGCCGAAGTATACCTTTGGTATGCCGAAGTAAAATATCACACAGTAAGCTGTGAAGTGTTTCATTTCTGCGGCGGCTGCCGGATCTTCATGCTGGCACAAAGTAAGCCCTGGGGCGAGAGGGTGTCTTGGGCTATGGATGTCCGGTTGGCTGTCCGCAGGAATAAAATTGAAAGGGAGTGTGTTATGGGAATCGTAACATGGTTTCAGGAAAGTATATTTTCCAATACACTGATGATGGTGTTTCTCATTGCCGTTATCGGCTATTTGGTTGGCAGTATTAAGATTTGCGGCTTGGAGCTGGGGACTGCCGGCATTTTGCTGGTGGCTCTGGTTTTTGGACATTTTGGAGTGGAGATTCCATCGCTGGTTCGGGAATTGGGGCTTATCTGCTTTGTGACATCCGTAGGATTTATTGCGGGACCGAAGTTTTTCCGGAATTTTAAGTTAAATGCTACTTCCTATATTTTGCTGGGAATTATTGTGATTGCGGCCGGTGCCCTTACTTGTGTGGCAGTGATTAAGATGTTTGGCGTGCCTGTGGATATCAGTTTGGGTATGATGACAGGAGCACTTACCAGTACGCCGGGACTTGCGGCGGCTTTGGATGCTACGGGATCGGATGCGGCGTCCGTGGGTTATGGAATTGCTTATCCCTTTGGCGTTGTGGGCGTGGTTCTGTTTGTGCAGCTTGTTCCGAAGCTTTTGAAGACGGATATGGCGGCGGAGCGTGCCAAATATGAGGCGGCGGCTAATGTGAGTGAGGAAGAGTACCACAAGACGAAGAAAGAAGAGCTGTTCTATGCGGACAGTATGGGATTTTTTCCATTTTCCCTGGCAATTGCTTTTGGGATTATTCTGGCGAAGATTGAGATTCCTCTGCCCGGCGGTGCGGTGTTTGCTCTTGGAACTTCCGGCGGGCCTTTGATTGCCGGATTGATTTTGGGGCATTTTGGACATATCGGCCGTTTAAGTGTTAAGGTGGAGAAGCATGTTCTGGAGTGTCTTCGGGAATTTGGACTGGCGTTGTTCCTGCTTGGGGCAGGTTCTCAGGCCGGGGCGGGCTTTGTGGAGATCTTAAAGGAACAGGGTGCGTTGTTGTTCCTTTATGGTGCTTTGATGACGCTGATTCCTATGCTGCTTGGGTATGTGTTTGCGGCGAAAGTGCTGCGGCTTAGTATTTTTAATACGCTTGGGTCTATTTGCGGCGGAATGACCAGTACGCCGGCTCTTGGAACGCTGATTCGTGTGACGGAGACGGATGATGTGGCTTCGGCTTATGCGGCTACTTATCCCATTGCGCTGGTTATGGTGGTGCTGGCCAGTCAGTTTATTGGGATCTTTTTGTAGCGGGAAGTTATGTACAAAGAGAACGGATGGCGTTCGGGATATTTTCGTACAAGGCAGAGGCTTACATGGACAAAGGATATCAAGCGGCCCCGATTTATAACAGCATACTTTACCCTTAGTGTGTAAGGGGACACACGCCCCATAATCGCAAATCTGTGGTGCAAAACCGTGTGACTGCTTGTACACTGAGGGTATTCGCATTGGAGCCTGAAACATGGAGATAAATATGAAAAAGAAGAAATTTTATATTTCTGTTCAATGGAAGATTTATGGCTGCATAGGGATTCTGCTTTTGTGCATTGGATATTTGAATGGCTGCGCCAGCCCTGTAAATAATGCAGTGGCAAAGGAAAGCACAGCGGATGAGTTTCAAGGTATCTATGCAGAGGATAACAGATTAGAATTCGTCAGTCATGAAACCTATGAGTATGACAAAGACGGTTCTTCCAATAGCAGTCTCTACTATGCACAGATAAATAAAATCTATGATGAAGAAGAGATTGCAGAGATTTCCCATGCATATTTTGACGAACAGAATCGTTTGCTCTATGTGTTAGGGTATTCGCCTAATATACTCGGCAACAGCTGGAGCTACTGTGAAGAAAATGTTTACCAGCGAGATGATGAAAAAGGTACGTGTAGATACATTTACTTTAAGTCGAACAGTATGCCTTACAGGGACGGCTATTATGTGGCGGCCCGGTATATGTTTGAGGTTTCGGATTATCAGTTTGATGAAGAGGGCAGACTACAGCGGAGTTTGACCTACAGGCGTGAGGTAGGTTCTGATCCCAACGGTTACAGCCCGGAGCTTTTTTTCAGCCGTGGATATCAGGCCTCTTATGAGGGAGCCCGTCTTATGGAGGAGCTGCAGTACTATGATTACTGGGGAACAAATGAAGTGGGTGCATGGGAGCATCGCCTCTATCAATACAATGATCAGGGAATCCCTATTCTGGAAGTGGTAACAACAGAGGACGAGATCACGCTCTATTCCTATGAATACCATGAGGACAGAGGGCAGGCAGAGGTATATACCTATCTGGTTAAAGAGGATTGGGAGCTTTCCTGCGAGGATGGAAGCATTTATTGTTTTCGTCCCCAATGGGAATCGCCTGCAATTAAGAAAGTGGCAGCGGACGGGACTGTGGAAAAAGAACTATTTTATGGAAAAGGGATGGATCTGGGGCAGCAGCATTATCTGATGCCGGAAGAAGTGGAAGAAACGATGGATGATCATAGGTATATAGTAAGTCCGGGGGACTGTCTGTGGAATATTGCGCACAAAAGCTATGGATGTGGTGAATATTATGACCTAATCTATCGTATGAACAGAAGTGTTATTGGCTGGGATGAAAATCTGATTCTGCCGGGAACACGATTATATATACCAGAAGTAGGAAATGAGCAGGATACGAAAGTGGGCGGCTGATGAATTTTCAGAACAGTCAGAGATGTATTCCTTGGATATTTCCTGTAATTTTAATTCTTTTATTGATACCCTCAGTGTACAGAGGTGTATATCCTTCTGTACATTGAGGGTATTTTTGAAATATTTCTATAAAAATAAAAAATCTTGTTAATGAAATTTGGTGATAAACTATATCAGGATAAAAAATGGTGTTTTTTTGTTTTTTCAATAAATTTTCTTAAAAGTTTCCTGCAAAGAGCCGAATCTATCTTTATCTTTTACAGTGTCCATATTAGTCAAATGGAATGACAAGTACGATTCTGAAAAATACTTTAAAACTTTCAATATATAATTTGACTTTCATTTTTTTGTGTGGTATATTTATAACATAAAGAGCGAAATACACCTTATACGAAAGGAGAATTTTTATGAAACGCAGGATTAACTACTTAGGACTTTTATCTCTGTTAGCATTGATAGCGATTTTAGGGTGGCAGACAGAAAATAAAGGTCTATATGGCTTTTTTGGATTTGCATATTATTTTCGTTATTTCTGGGTAATACCAGATGAATTTTTTCGGCTTAATGTACAAAAAGCTGCTGTATTTGCATTCATGTCGGAAATGATTTTGCTGGTTCCTTTTATCTTTGTCTGTACTTTTATTTATGGTGCTGCGAAAGCTGTTCCTGCTTCTTTTTCCTTAAGTTTTGCAGTAACCATTTTAGCGTTTACTATTGCTCTTATTTTTTTAGAGTGGAGAGAACGAAAGGGAGCAGAGAATGATTAAAAACCGGATAAAAGAATATAGGGCAAAGTACGACATGAAGCAGGAAGATTTGGCTAAACTTGTAGGAGTTCGCAGAGAAACGATTGGAAATCTTGAAAAGGGTAAATATAATCCCTCATTGGTTCTGGCATGGAACATTGCAAAGGTATTTCATGTTTCAATCGAAGAAATTTTTACTGTTGAGGAGTAGAGCCGATCAAGGGAGTAACAATACAAGAAAATTTGACCAGACAATCGTGTCTAATGGTGAAAATAGGGAATTTCCTGCTTTGTGTCGTGTTTTGCTGTCGACATTTATGGTAATGCGCAAGTGAAAGCAGGAGGAAAACAGGATGGATACGAAAAAGGAGGATTTCTAAAGATACTTCGCAGGGAAAAAGGACTGACACAAGAACAACTTGCGGAAATTCTCCTTGTATCGGGAAGGAACGACTTCCAACCGCTTCCCGGTATCATTATCAACGAGAATAGAAAAATAAATCTTTCGTTTGCAATGTGAAAAATCATCGATGGATATATTCTTCACTTCGTAATTGATGACCGGGTCAGCTTTTTTAATGATTCTCAGAATGATATTGTTTAGAAAGAGAGCTTGACAATAAGAAGTGCGAGCTGATCGCCTATGAGGATCTGGGCACGGAGTGAACAGTAATTAAAGAACAGGCTAAGGTTATGGCTACATGATTTTAGCCTGTTTTTTATGATGGAGTTAAGAAGTCTATGATGAGCCTAAGCTGCTTATCTTTCCAACAAGGTGTGGTTTGGGGTGGTGAAAAGGTGAATGTGTGTTGTAAATGGGGTGGTTATTTTATAATGGGGGTAGTTTGTTGGAGTGATTGGATAGGTGAGGGGTGTTTTTGGGCTTGTGTTTTTTGGCGGGGGTTGAATGATGGAAGGATTGGAGGAGAGGTTGTATGAGAAGGAATTTGAATGAGGTAATACGGCTGAGTGACAGGCAGAAGGAGCGGCTTGTTCGGGAGATTAGGGCGTTTTATCTGGATGTCCGGGGGGAGGAGATTGGGATTATTGAGGAGCGGCAGCTGCTGGATTTGTTTTGTGAGCATCTGGCGCCGATTGTTTATAATAAGGCGTTGGATGATTCTATGCGCTGGTTAAAGGAACAGGTGGGGAATATTGAGGTTGATTATTATTTGTTGTATAAGGATGTGGAGTAGAGGGGGAGTTTGTTAAAAAATGTTGATTATCACCCTTGCCACTGCCAGTGGCGGATATTCCAAGTAAAATCGGTGGATTGCAGCATCAATATTTGGTAGGATAAAAGCGGCTGCCTGTGTTTCGAAAAATTTAGTCTCTCTTAAGCCTCATATGGTAAGCTATGCTTACTGGATGAAGTCCGGCTGTCTTGATGGAGCAGGCATTCACAGGTATTCCAAGGCTGCGAAGAAAGCGAGGTGAGAACATGAGACTTTTGATAGCAGAAGACGATCCCAGACTGCTGAAAACATTAATTCATATCTTTGAAAGCAATAAATTCATCGTAGACGGTGTATCAAACGGCACCGATGCCCTTGCCTATGGGGAGACGGAAGAATACGACGGCCTGATACTGGATATTATGATGCCTGGGTATGACGGCATACAGGTGCTGCAGGAATTGCGCAAGAAAAAGATCACAACCCCGGCGCTTTTTCTGACGGCTCGCACGGAGGTGGAGCAGAGGGTGGAGGGGCTGGATGCCGGGGCGGACGATTATCTGCCGAAGCCCTTTGCGGCCTCCGAGCTTCTGGCGCGGACAAGGGCCATGCTGAGGCGGAAAGACAACTACTGCCCGGATCTGCTGGCGCTGGGAGATGTTTTTCTGAACCGCTCTACATATGATTTAAGCTATAAGGAAGGCATACAGGCATTGAGCGGAAAAGAATTTCAGATTATGGAAATGCTGATGCAGAAGCCTCATATGATTATATCGACGGATCAGTTTATATCACATATCTGGGGATGGGACAGCAACGTGGACACCAGTGTGGTGTGGGTACACATTTCCAATCTGCGGAAGAAAATCAGCAGGCTTCATGCGCCTTTGGAGATTCGGTTTGTCCGCAGTGCAGGATATGTGCTGGAGGAAATCCCTTAAAACGGTAACGCAAATCTACCCGGATGATGCAGTGATACCCATTGGCTTTCGACTGTGTCAGAAAAGAGGAAATAATGATTTACAGCTTACGCAGGAAATTTATCCTGATCTCTACCATTTCCGTATTTTCCGTACTCATTGTTATCTTTGCGGTTATGTATGTGATGAATCATATGCAGCTAAATCACACAATGGATACACTGGCGGATGCCATAGTTTCAAATGACGGTGTTTTTCCAAGACATGATAAGGGGGGACGGCCCTTTCCATCCGGCGGTGCACCGCACATGGACATTATTACAAAAGAAACCCCTTTCAGCACCCGTTTTTTTACGGTGTGGCTTGGGGCGGATCACCAGATTGTAAAGGTAAATGTGGAATCTGTTTTTTCCATCACAGAAGCAGAATCCCAGGAATATGTAGATCATGCACTGGGAAAAAAGTGTGAAAGGGGCTGGGTATCCGATTACCGTTTCTGCGTTTTCCAGTCGGGGAATCAGACGGCAATCGTTTTTGTGAATGGTGAAATGAACCGTATGATGTCTAACCGCTTTCTGCTGACTGCCCTTCTGACTTTGGTGGGAAGCGGTATGGCCGTTCTGTTATTGATTATTTCTATTTCAAAGAGGGCCGTTTATCCGGCTGCGGAAAGCTATGAAAAGCAGAGACAGTTTATCACGGATGCAAATCACGAATTAAAGACGCCTCTAACACTGATATTATCGGACTTGGATATCGTGGAATCGGAAGTCGGAAAAAATGAATGGCTTGACGATATGCGAAGCGAGGGCGAGAGAATGCGCACCCTGATTAACCAACTGGTTACCTTATCCAGAATGGATGAGGATCAGGCGAACTTAAGCATCGCTCCCTTTGATTTGAGCGGAGCAGTATTAGACACCGTATCCGAATTTCAGTCCCTGGCGGAAGAACGGAAAAAGCATCTGACGGCCAAAGCGGAGCCGTCGGTAGAGTATTGCGGCGACGAAGGGCTGATCCGTCGTCTCCTTACAATTCTTCTGGACAATGCAGTGAAATACTGCGACGAAGGCGGCAGCATAGAGGTCATGCTCTATCGGAAACGCCGTCCGGTCATCAAGGTTGAAAACACCTATGGAAATGTGGACAGCCTTAAGCTTGACAGGCTGTTTGACCGTTTTTACCGCGGGGATAAGTCACGAAGCTTTGACGGAAGCTTTGGCGTGGGCCTGTCCATTGCCAGAGCAATCGCCAAAAATCATCATGGAGACATTGCTGCGTATAAAAAGGAACAGACCATCGGATTCAAAGTAGAGTTAAAATAGAGAAGCAAAAGCGGCTTTACCCTTTAGTGCTGTCGCGCAGCGACTATAGATAGGAGACAATTCATGGAAGAATATCAGAAACACAAAGCCCCGTCTGACGGCGTCCGAATTACGCTGAGTGATTTAAAGGAGCAATTATGCACCCTTAACATGCAGATGCTGCTGGCAATACAGTGCCGGGATGAGAAGACACAGGAGGAAATCAGAAAGAAAATGGAGGAGCTGCAAAAGCAGATGGCTCGTTTGAGTATGGGAGAAAGGCTGTCCTCCTAAAATATACTTACAAATTTACAAAAATCCCCGTTAGGAAACACAATGCACCAAGGCATTGATTCCTGTGGGGATTTTTTTAGCTTTACAGCAGTCCGGAGCTTACGGCGGCCCCTTATTTCACAGACTGTTCACAAGCTTCTTTAGGTAAGCTTTAGGCCGTGCTGGTATCGTAATGGAAGCCGGCACAGCCTGCATTTTTGGGCAGGCGGATGCAAAAAAGCAAATGGCAAAAGCAGCAAGGAGGCTTACGATGATTTCAGTAGAACATTTAACAAAATGCTATGGAGACGTAACGGCCATTGATGCTCTCTCCTTTGAGATTGATGAGGGGCATGTATATGGATTCCTCTGGCCAAACGGTGTATACATTTACCTCGGAAGAAAGGGATGAAGAACAGATCTGGTATTACCAAGAGGAAGAGCTTTCAGACTTAAGAACGGCATTGGTATACCTGGAGGCAGACCGTTTTACGGAGGAACAACCGGCCGGAAAGGAGGAAATCAGCCTGACGGTCTATATGGAAAATGAGAATTGGCCCAAAATCGAGATAAAGCTGTACCGGTATGACGGGGAATACTGCCTGGCCGCAGTGGACGGAGAGCCTGTTTCCCTTGTCAAGCGTTCTGCGGCAGTGGATTTGATGGAAGCAGTACGCGGGATTGTGCTTTAGAATACAGACTGTTTGAAAGGAGTGGGATTGCGTTGAAGGATAAAAGCGAAGCATTCCGGCACGAATTGAAATACCGGATCAGACCAGCCGACTACTATGCCATCCGCCAAAGGCTGCGCCCGGTTATGAAGCCGGATGAGCATACAAGAGCAGACGGGCGGTATCTGATTCGGAGCATTTACTTTGACAATGTGCAGGATAAAGCGCTGCGCGAAAAAATAAACGGTGTGCAGAAGAGGGAAAAATTCCGCATCCGCTATTACAATGATGATTTTTCCTTCCTTATGCTGGAGAAAAAGATAAAACGGAACAATCTGTGTATGAAAATAGACGCAGAGCTTACGAAAGAGGAGTGCCGGGCTATGCTGGCCGGAGATACGGGATGGATGATAAGCCATCCTTCCGGCCTGCTGCAGGAGCTGTACTGCAAAATGAAGAGTCAGCAGCTGCGCCCAAGGGTTCTGGTTTCCTATGTAAGGGAACCATATGTATATAAGGCAGGAAATGTCCGTGTTACCTTTGATTCCAATATTCGAAGCACCCTTTTTCACAGGAGATTTTTAGAAGAAACTGTGACAGACATCGGCGTGGCCGACAATCCGGGCGAGATGATATTGGAAGTGAAATTTGATGCTTTTCTGCCGGAGGTGATTCAATCCCTTCTGCAGACAGAGGGAATCTGGCAGCAGGCATATTCAAAATACAGCGCATGCCGCAGATTTGGTTAAAAGGAATTAGAATATTACGGAACTGGAATAGGAGCAAAAAGATGAGTTTTAATGATATTTTCAAATCAAGTTTTCTGGAAAACGTATCAGAATTTTCTATGATGGACACTTTTATTGGATTGGCAGCGGCCCTGGTGATCAGCCTGTTTATTTTTGTTATCTATAAAAAGACCCTGACCGGCGTGATGTATTCCGAAAGCTTTGCCTTAACGCTTGTGGGGCTTTCTCTTGTAACAACACTTGTTATCATGGCGGTTACGTCCAACGTGGTCTTGTCCCTTGGCATGGTAGGCGCTCTGTCCATTGTCCGCTTCCGGACGGCAATCAAAGAGCCGGTGGAAATTGTTTTTTTATTCTGGGCCCTGGCTGCCGGTATTGTGATAGGAGCTGGTATGATTCCCCTGGCCATGATTGGCTCGGCGGTCATTGGCGTGATTTTACTGTTGTTTGCCAATCGAAAGATACATAACTGTCCTTACATTTTAGTCCTGAATCTAAAGGATGATAAGACGGAAGAGGCCGTTTTGCAGATTTTGAAACAGAGCGTTGAACATTACATTGTAAAATCCAAAACAGTAAATGCAGCCGGTATAGAGCTGACAGCAGAGCTGCGGACAAAAGACGCCAAGGCAGCATTTGTCAACCGGATTCACGATGTTCCGGGAGTGGAAAACGCAACGCTTGTGAGCTACAACGGCGAATATATGTCTTAACGGAGGAGCAAGCTATGATCGCACAGAAACACATGGCCAAAATCGCCGCCGCACTTATGGCCGCTGCCGTCTGCCTGTGCCTGGCCGCAATCATTTTTGCAGGAAAGATTTCAGAGAGCCTCGGCGGTTCGGAAATCGGTATGGAGTATAAGTCCAGGCTCTTTGACACAGAAGAAATCCTCTGCATCAATCTAGTGATAGACGAAGAGGATTGGGCGGATATGCTTGCCAATGCTGTGGCAGAAGCCTATTATTCCTGTGATGTGGAAATCAATGGAGAAATGTTTTACAATGTAGGGATCCGTCCCAAGGGGAATACGAGCCTTACTGCCATTGCCAGTGACCCGGATACAGACCGGTACAGCCTGAAGCTGGAATTTGATCAATATGTGGAAGGCCAGACCTGCTATGGGTTAGACAAATTGATTTTAAATAACGGCTATGCCGATGCAACCAGTATGAAAGAGGCATTGGTTTATGATATGTATCAATACCTGGGTGTGGATGCCTCTCTTTATAATTACGCAAAAATATCGGTCAACGGCGAATACTGGGGTGTGTATCTGGCGCTGGAAGCAGTGGAGGACAGCTTTCTTCTGCGCAATTTCGGGACAGAAAAAGGCGCGCTTTATAAGCCGGACAGTATGGATATGGGAAACAAAGATGGCAAAAGCTTTGGTGGTATGCAGCCGCGGGAGCGCAAAGAGGAGAATGATTTTAACCCCGGAAGGCAGGACGGACCCACAAATGAACATGCTTCCGCAGAAAAAAAGCCTGATATAGAAAGAATGCCTGACGCAGAAAATATGCCTGACGCAGAAAATATGCCTGACGCAGAAAATATGCCTGACGCAGAAAATATTTCCCCTCTGAGAGACGGCAAAGACGGCGGTTTTTCTATGAACGGCAGCGGAGCTAATCTGAACTACACGGATCAGGACTTGGACAGCTATTCCGCTATCTGGGAGGGAGAGGTGACAGATACCACGGACGCGGATCATAAACGTGTAGTAAAAGCGTTGAAAAATATTTCAGAAGGTACAAACCTTGAAACATATATGGATGTGGAGAATCTTCTCAGGTATATGGCGGTTCATGTGTTTTCTGTCAATGAGGACAGTCTTTCCGGAATGATGGCGCATAATTATTATCTGTATGAATCTGGCGGCCAGCTCAATATGCTTCCCTGGGATTACAACCTCGCTTTCGGCGGTATGGGAGATATGGGAGGAAAGGGCCGCAGCGACAGCAAAGATAGTACGACAAGTATGGTCAATGACGCCATCGACCATGCCTTTTCCAGTACGGAATTTTTTGATATGCTCATGGAAAATGAGGAATATCATGCAAGGTATTATGGTTATCTGAAGCAGCTTGCGGAGGAATATATAGATGGCGGTGGGTTTGAAACGTTTTACCACCGTACGCGCAGTCAGATTGACTCTTTGGTTGAACAGGACCCTACGGCTTTTTATACCTATGAAGAATATGAGGAAGCGGCAGAGACCCTTTACGAAACTGTACGGCTTCGCGGCCGGTCCATAAGTGGGCAGATAGAAGGGACGATTCCGGCCACGGAAGAGGAACAGAGAGATTCGGATGCGCTGATTGATGCCTCCCATCTGGATGTGAGCGTCATGGGCAGTATGAGTATGGGGGATCGTATGAGGGACTGGAACGGAGAGGAAGGGGAAGACACGGCGTCTCCATCCGATGGCAGCGAAGCTTTGCAGAACCTAGAGACACCTCCATTTGACGAAGAAATGCCAGGCGGCGCACAGCCGCCTGGAACTGGTATGGAAAACATGCCCAATATGAATTTTGACAGAAGCAGCGCAGGCAAGATGACAGCGGATAATCTGCTCTTGTATGGCGTATGCGTGGGCATTTTGGTGATTGCGCTTGTATCTGCAAAGCGGTATCGGAGGCGAAAACATTGATGTTTGCAATAGCGAGGCAGCGGATTCATCGAACATAGAGGCTGTCGAACATAATAGGATGTATATAAATATCACGCCGAAAGAAAATGAAGTGATTGTAAAATCCTTTAAAACTCGTTATACTAGGAGGAATGATGATGAAAGCAGTTTTTATGGATTATACAGGTACGATTGTGCAGGAGGGCGGAAAGGAAATGCAGGAAACCGTCATGACGATGTGTCAGAATAGTAACCTGCACGAACCAAAAACTTTACTAAAAGAATGGTGGGGAATTGTCAAGAGATTGGAAGCGGAGAGCTGCGGCGATTCTTATTTGTCTGAGGATGAGATTGCAGATCGGGCGCTGAATTTCTTTGTAGAAAAATATCAACTTAAAGCAGACCTGGAAGAATTACATAAATTGATACAAGGTTTTTGGGTAAATGCTCCTGTTTTTTCAGATGTAAAGGAATTTTTTGAGGCATGTCCCCTGCCGATTTATGTAATCAGCAATAATGGAATACAGTATGTGAGCCGGGCAATGGAATTAAACAGCCTGTCACCGGCGGGGATTGTGTGTGCAGATATGGTTCGTGCCTATAAACCTCATAGGGAATTATTTGAAAAGGCATTAGAAGTCAGCGGCTGTGCGCCTGAGGAAGTGCTTCATGTAGGGGATTCTTATCAATCAGATGGAATTGGGGCATTATCGGCGGGAATTAAACCGGTCCTGATTATAAGAAATGGGCCCAATGAACATCCGGAAATTACGACTGTAAAAAAATTATCCGAAGTATTGGATTTGCTGCATTGATGGAGAAGCACGAAAACAGCAGGCAGCATCCTCCCACTGATGAGCCGGGAACCAAAAAACAGGTTTCCGGCTCTGATACTATTTATTTACTCTTTCAAAACAGCGATATAATAAAAAAGTACAAAATCAAAAAAGAAAAATGATAAAAATTGGTATTGCGGCCGGTTTGTTCATTGGCGGATTATCTCTTTCTTTCTGGGACACAGAAATAAGCATGAATCAGAATTAACCGCTGCTTATGCCGATAAAAAGAAATCAGCTCATATTCCTAATCTTGTTGGGATTGCTTTGATTGCCATTGGATTTTTATTCTGTCCAATGATTGTGCCTGCTGAAATGTATGTTTTAGATAATATCGTTTTGGCTTGTGGAATGGTATTAGCCGGCACAGTAGCTTTCTTATGCGTATATATGGCTGGTATTGTCCGGGCATACCGATTACTGATTATGAATGAAGAATATCATGAAAAAAGAAAGGCTTTCTAAAGGGGCAGAATTCGTTGGAACATTTCAGCTTTCACAGGAGGAGACAATAAAATTCGGAGAAAGCGAAACGAACAAAGAATTGTATCCTGTATGCGAAATACTCTGTTATAAGGATATACCTTATGTCACACTGGAGATTGCCGGTATGAAAATGATATTTAAGATATCAGACACGGCTATGGAATATCTTGCAGGTTATTTTCGCTAATACATTTTTAATACTTGTTATCAATTCCAATCAAAAGCACACCGGCTTCCGGCTTGTAAAATCAGGAGGTTTATGTTAGTATGAAGATACAAAACGGAAAGAAAGGCAGGTGTGGGGATGTTGACAACGGCGGAACAGCAACATCAGGAAGATCTACAGCGTCTGCGTGATTTACGGCCGATTGATGATGACTTCATGCGTTGTCTTTTTAAGGATAATATACCATTAGCAGAATTGGTGCTGCGCATTATCACAGATAAGCCGGATTTGATTATTACTGATTGTGAAACGCAAAAGGATATGAAAAGGCTGGCCGGGGCACGCTCTATTTGTCTGGACGCATACGGCACAGATTCAGCCGGAAAAAGATACGATTTGGAAATTCAAAGGCAGGAAAAAGGAGCAGATCCCCATAGGGCAAGATACCATTCCAGCGTGATGGATGTAGAGAATCTTCATTCCGGGCAGGACTTTAAAGAACTGCCGGACACCTACACGATCTTCATTATTGAGAAAGACTTTTATGGCAAAGGAGAGCCGGTTTATCCGATTGAGAGGATCAACCTTGCTACAGGTAAATTTTTTGAAGATGGGGAACATATCCTTTATGTAAATGGCGAATACAGGGGAGAATCCAATCTTGGAAAACTCATGCATGATTTTAACTGTACACAAGCATCTGATATGAATTTTGAACTGATGGCAGACCGAACACGGTATCTGAAAGAAAACCCGAAAGGAGTGAGTGAGATGTGCCGCATCATGGAAGACATGAGAAATGAATCACTGAAAGAGGGAATAAAAGAGGGAATAAAAGAGGGAATGAAAGAAGCAGCACTTCGTATGTTAGCTGCCGGAAAATACGCCTTAGAAGAGATTGCGAATATTTCGGGGCTTTCCCTGGAAGAAGTAAACCAACTGAAAGCAGAGCGAAACGCATAAGTTGTTCGTATCAATGGGCCAGGAATCTAAAAACAGGTTCCTGGCTCTGATATTGTAAATAAATGGGGCTAAACCAAATGAACCATTTCACAACAGGAAAATTTATATCAGAAATAACAGGAAAAAAATTTGACACAGGAACAGCCGGCAGATTATGATATAGTATACCATATTATAAAATAAACATTTACAAACGCTGAATATACGGATGGCAATAAGCAGAGTTTCGTTTCAACGAAATTTGAAGTAATGGAGATAAAGGATGAACAATAAAGACATTGTAAAATATTTTTACGAAGTGATCGTTTCAGAAAATAGACTTGAAGCTCTTTCTAAGTACATAGCAGAGGACTGTATGCAAAGAACTGGTGAAAAAACAATTTTCATAGGAATAAACGGAATGAAGCAGCATGTTATAGCTGTGAAAAAAACGTATCCTGACTACACTATGAAAATTATTCGCCAATATGCAGAAGATGATTATATTATTTCAGAATTTATTATGAGAGGAACACACAGGGGAGATTTTGTCGGGATAACACCTACAAATAAAGTTTTGGAAATTACAGGGGTTAATATTGATAAAGTCATAGATGGAAAAATTGTTGAACATAGTGGTGCTGCGAATACCTTTGAAACCTTTTTTGAACACCATTTAATTAAACCCGTATAAAAGAAACCAAAAGAAATATGTTTGATTAGGTATTGTTCAAATGCTCTGCCCGGAGCTTTGCTGCATGGGGGTGGATAGAGGAAATCTGCAAAATGGGGTTATTTATAGAAAAAATCTCTTATCTGCTAACCAAAGAAAATGTATCCATTCCAATGATAGGATTAAAAGGAAATGAGAATATCATAGAAAAACTACAACATTTACTCTAAATCGTAAAAGGATATCATGTCAGTTCATGTAGCAGAAACATTTGAATTGTTGTTTGATAAAAATAATACAGCTGCTTATAAAGCATTACAGGAGTTACAAAAAGAAAGTGAAAACACGAATAGCGTTTATCTTTATATGGACAGATTAAGCGATATGCTTGACAGTGATAATTCTTATATTCGTACAAGAGGGCTTGTATTGCTTGCTCTTTTTGCACTTCATAATGCAGACACATCGGTTTATGACGATAGTATGCAGCCACTCGTTTATAAGGATATTCAAAAAGCATTGAAAGAAATAGAAAAATTATAACAAATGCATTCAGAATTTGAAAGAGACTGTCTATGGAAAAAGCAGATATAAAAGCAATTGTTGAAAACAGGTTCCGTGAACTTGGAGCAAAGCAAGTAGAATTATATCCCTCCGGCATTTGCTGGACAATGAATGGAGAATTTTTCAAAGTATCTACATTAACAGATTTTTGGGTCATAGAGTGGACGGATAACCATTCCTATGCTTCAAATTACTGCTTTGAAGATATTGACCCAATGCCATATGATCTATCTGAACAAGAGATAATCCGGCACATAGATCAATTATTGCTGCAATAACGCATTGCCGCAAAGCAAAGTTTGCAAAGGAGAAATGTTCAACTTTTTCCCTTTCATTGGCAGTGATTTGACAATTAACCTTGTGGGATTTACTGGACTTCTGCTTGTTATTGTAATAGGCATCTGCCGGATTATTGATACAATCCGAAATAAAAGTGAATAATTCCGGCTTATGGAGACAGACAAATGATTGAAAAAACATATACAACACCATCAGGCACGATCCATTATTGGATTCATACAATAGCTGCTGACACCGCAGCCTTGGTTTTCCTGCCGGGACTGACAGCCGACCACAGATTATTTGACAAACAAATCGAATACTTTAAAAACCGCTACAATGTCCTTGTATGGGACCCGCCCGCCCATGCATCCTCATGGCCCTTTCAATTTGATTTTGATCTGATGGATAAAGCAAAATGGCTGAACGGAATCTTTGAACAGGAGAAAATAACAAAACCCGTGATTATAGGACAATCCATGGGCGGCTACGTTGGACAGGCCTACGCCCAGCTATATCCGAAGAACTTAAAGGGATTCGTTTCTATTGATTCCGCTCCATTACAAAGAAAGTATGTAACAGGAATCGAGCTCTGGTTATTAAAAAGAATGGAACCCGTTTACTTTTATTATCCCTGGAAATCCCTGTTAAAGTCCGGTACAAATGGTGTTGCAGTATCGGAATATGGGAGAAAACGGATGCATGAAATGATGATGGTATACGACGGAGATAAAAAGCGGTATTCCCAGATAGCCGGTCATGGATTCAAAATTCTTGCAAATGCAATGGAAAAGGATCTGCCCTATGAGCTCAAATGTCCTGCACTATTAATCTGCGGTGAAAAAGATCACGCCGGTTCCTGCATCAGATATAATAAGGCATGGCATCGAAACACCCATATCCCTTTAAAATGGATAAAAGACGCAGGACATAATTCAAACACAGATCAGCCGGAGATTGTAAATCAGCTGATTGAAGAGCTGGTAAGAAACATTTGATCAAATCGTCCCTGCTAGTTATGCTGTACTTTGGTGCACAGCCGGAGGCAGAGGGATTTTATGAAAAAAATGGCTGATGTTTGAGCCAATGGATACGACCTTGTTTGATGATTTTATGAGACTGCTTGGAATCAAACGAAAGCCAAACAGGAAGTAGCTTCTTCGCACACATATTTTTTATGGAAAATTAAATAAGGATGAGACATTTCATGTAAAAACCGTAGTATAAAGGTGAGGCAGAAAGGATGTGAAGAATTGGAAGATAGTAAGATCATCGATTTGTTTTATGAGCGTTCAGAGCAGGCAATCGTTGAACTATCTAAGAAATACAATTCTGTATTCACCAAGGTTGCTGACAATATATTAAATGATGTACGTGATACGGAAGAATGTGTAAATGACGCATATCTCGGAGCGTGGAATACAATACCGCCTCAAAATCCAAATCCGCTTTTGAGTTACGTCTGCCGCATTGTCCGTAATCTCGCCATCAAAAAGTATCATGCAAACACTGCAGCAAAACGAAACAGTATTTACGATGTTTCCCTGAATGAACTGGAAAACTGTTTTCCGTCATCCACTTCGGTTGAAGATGAATTTCATGCAAATGAGCTCGCACTTGTCATAGACAGATTTCTTGAAACACTGGATCAGGAAAATAGAATCATGTTTGTCCGCCGATACTGGTATTCCGATTCCATTGGGGATATTGCGGCGCTGTTTCATACAAGCAGCCATAACATATCGGTTCGGCTCTCCAGAACCCGTGGGAAACTGAAAAAATATCTGATACGAAACGGGGTATCCTTATGAGAAAAAGAAAAATTTCCGAAATCATCGGCAATATCAATCAAAAATATGTAGACGAAGCTGCCGCTTATACCGGCATAGAAAAGCATGACCGCCCTTATGCCTGGAAAAAATGGAGTGGGCTTGCAGCCAGCTTTGCCCTGCTTATGATTGCAGGAGCAGCAATCCTGCCGGCAGTCCTTAAGGGCAGCGAAGCGGATTCGGCAAAATATAAATATCATATTTCCGGGGCGGAAGGGGATATGGAATGGCCCTGGGAATACAAAACCGACAGTGAGAAATATCAAACCATCGAATTTAACGGCAATGCATATAGCATTAAAAATCTAAATTCCATTGACACAGAATTGCTTGGGGATATCCTTGGCACCTGCAAAGCAGAGGGGATAGATCCCTATACCGGAAAAAAATACACCGAGACATTTGAAGTACGAAAAATCAATGGTGTATCAGAAGAAAGACTTGTTGCAGCCGGCAATGACAATGGATTCTATGTTTACCGGCTAAACGAAGAAACAACGCCTGCAACGTTCGGAGAAGTGATAGAACTCTATGGGCTGACACAGAACCTCCAATTCAATCACTATACGGTCTGTGAGGGATATGATGAAAAAGGTTACTTTACTGTAAATGATGATGCGTATATCTGGCAGATCCTTTCTGAATGCCGTGATGCCAGGCTGTACAGCGAAACGGATGTATTTGACGGAAGTAATCGAAATTATCTGACATTTACCGCAACATCGGATGCTCTGGGTGTATACAAAGGGGCAGTATATATTTCTGAGGACGGATACTTTGCAACCAATATCTTTGACTACAGTTATATTTACTTCATCGGAGAAGAGGCAGCGGGAAAAATCATCAACTATGTTAAAAATAATTCTGCAAAAGCAGCATTTGAGCCTTATGAGCTTACCATAGCCGGAACGCTGACCGAGATTGGTGACGGCTATGTGCTGATTGACGATCGTGTTCTTTGCACAAACGAAGAGGACGGTGCGGTTTACAAAATCTATACCGGCGATATAAGAATGAGAAGATGCATTGAATGCACAGACATGAAAGTCGGAGATACTGTTGCAGTAAAGTATAGAGGGAATATTTCTGATGGCAATGAAATTGGCAGTGCATATTCCATGTATAAAGGAACACTGGTTGACGGCGGTTTAGCCATCCCCGAATAATAAAGGAACAATGGACAGCATCACAGAAACTGAATTTTTAAATCTGATTTGCATGGAGGAATCCGTACCTATGAAGAGATATATTGCATTTTTGCGCGGTATCAATATAAGTGGGAAAAATAAGATATCAATGGCAGAATTAAAGAAAGGCTTTGAAGAACTTGGCTTTCAGGAAGTTAAAACATACTTAAACAGCGGCAATGTGATTTTTTCAAGTGAGAAAGATGATACAGGAAGCCTTATAAACCAGATAGAAGCCATGATAAAAAACAAATTTGACTTGGACATTCCCGTTTTTGCCCTGTCACAAGAAGAGCTTGCGGACATTCTGCACCATGCACCTGACTGGTGGGGCGGGGAAAGCAAAGAAATCTATGACAATCTGATTTTCATAATACCTCCGGCCACATCAGCCGAAGTATTCAGTGAAATCGGAGAGCCCAAGGCAGAATTAGAGCAGGTAAAGGGTTACAAAGAAGTGATATTCTGGTCGTTCAGCCGAAAGGATTATCAGAAGACAAACTGGTGGTCAAAGACAGCAAGCACAAATATCAGCAGCAAACTGACAATCAGAACGGCAAACACGGTCAGGAAAATCGTGAACATGTAATTTGCTTTCCGGGTTATTCCTGCAGGCAATGAGCGAGACAGATATGTTAAATTCCGGCTTGCCGGTTTATAGAGTTGTTAAAAGGGGAGCAAAGATCAAAGAAAATCTGTCAGCAGTCAAATCCGGCCGGATAAACGAATGAAAGTGATTTTGATGGTTTGTGGGGATTTAAAAATCCCCACAATAAGCGGCAAACTGATCCTTTTTCTGCTGACAAAGGACAACTCTTATAAGCGGTACTTTATTGAATAGCATATATTTCTCCCTCGTCAGCAATATCTATCAGTGTAATTTCAAAGGACAATGTCATAGCTTCGCCGGACAGGCTGTCTGCAAGCTTAGCGGCTTCGTCTGTGAGGGCTGCTTTGATGCTGCCGTCTATGGCGCCGGCCGTAATTTCCGCTTCGCTTAGGCTGTCCAGGTAGTTTTGCATTTCTTCTCTGAAAGTTAATAAGGTCTGCTCCCTTTTGGCAACCGTTAAAAGTTCCGGTTTGCTGATGGAGTAAGTGACCTGGAAATCAACAAAGCAATTGAAGTCATACATGATTTCCCCCTCATTCAGCTCTTCTAAGGGCCAGCTCATTTTTGATATTGATGCGAAATATGTAAATTCTTCTCCCATTTTCTCGCAGTATAATTCGTTGGTGGAAAGATTCATGGTTGTTGCGAAAAAGTCATAGTTTTCATCATAGGGCGATATGGTGTTTATTACATCGGCCTGTGCTGCAAGCAACTCTGTTAATTCATCGGGTGTTGAGGCCAGTGCGGCGTTGAAGTCGGCTACACTTTGGTCTAAATAGTTTTCGGTTTTATATGCTAGCAGCTTTGCATATGAGGGGGAGGAACTGGAAATGCCGCCGATACCTGCTGCGGTTTTCATGATGAGTTCCTTTTCTGCCGCCGTAAGGGATTTCATTTGTTCGCACTGTTTTACAACGTCTTCCAAAAGTGTTTCCGAATTGGGGAAAGGACCAACAGTAGTATAGCTGCCTTTTCGCACTAATACAAACTGGATGTTTCCGGCGGTAACGGAAGCCAGCGGTTTGTCTTTTTCTTCTGCGCCATCGCAGAAGATGTAATAAACACCGTCTTCTGTTAAAACTTCGTTCTGTATTTCTCTGTCTTTCCATGTGGTTTTATTGCCAGATACGGCGTAGGCGCCCATTGCAAAAAAGCAGATACAGATCGCAGTGGAGAAAACAGCGGTAGCAGCAATAATGGTTTTTGATTTTTTCTTGAAATTGATAATAGCACCTAACCTTTCTTTTAATTGTTCTGCTCCTTCTGTCAAGGTGAGGGAAGCCAGGGAGCTTTTGTAAGGATTGCCTGTTTTTATAAAGGATATGAGTGTATCTCCATATTCACGTCTTGCCTTATGGTCAAGTAGGCTTATAACTTTTTCATCACATGCTAATTCACAGGCTTTATTTACCTCTGTTTCCAGTAAATATACAAAGGGGTTGAACCAGTGGATGCAGACAACAAATTGTATCAGCCATTTGTATAACAGGTCTTTTTGTCTGCAGTGTGTCAGTTCATGTATAAAGATATAGGAGAGCTCCTTATCTTTTAATTCGCCGACGGGTAAAATAATGTCTGGACGAATGAAGCCGGTCATTATGGGAGAAGCGGTCAATGAATTTTGGGATAGTTCTACGCTCGCTTTGATATTCAGTTTTTCTTTGCAGTCAGACAGGAGGTTTAAGATTTTGATATCGGATACCTCCGTACTACCGGCGTTCATGTATTTTAGAAAGCTCTGATACATGGTTATTTTGCGGACAAACAGAACCAGTGCGGATACGAACCAGATGAGAAACAGACAGATGTATCTGTCAAATGGCTTATCCGGGGCAGGGGCGCTTATATCTTTAATTATCTCTGGCGGTTCTGGGCTGTTGTCAGCCGTATTGATGGAAACGGGTGTATGCTGGCCTGTGGAAATTGTGTTTGCCTCGGGGGCTGTATCAAACCTTTCGAACAGGCTTCCGACAATCGTAGTGTCGGGGGTAAAGGGGAGCAGGAACCGCAGCGCTGCGATGATAAAGATGTAATACTGCCAGCGTCTGCCGAAAGAATGTCCTGCCGCAATAGGGTTGATACCAGATTTTTTACGTTTCCCCCGTAGACTTTGTCAAGAAATCTGTGGGTCTGCATGGCCTGGTATTCTGCCTCTGTTACAGTTGCCGTATATTCGTTCCGCCTGCCTATTTTCTTGATTTTCAGGAACTTTTTTTCTGCCAGACGGGAGAGCAGGGTGAGTACGGTGTTGTTCTTCCATTCGTTTTTGTCTTTTTCCAGTTCTTTTTTGCATCAGGGATCATATTGCTCAGCTTTCATATTCCCTTTCATTCCGGTTCCACGGATGAAGATCGGGAAGTGATTCCTGCAAAGAAAAAAATCAAAGGGTGCTCATAGCGCTCACCCTTTGATTTTAAAGTCTCCCACTGTCTGGCAGGAACTCTCCTGATGATGGTTTCCCATCTCTGATATTGTCATACGTTTTGGTAAGAAATATGTCAATAAAAATGAGCATTATATTGTACAGGGATTTTAGTCCTTATGTTTCACATAACAGCCAGTCAATCAAGTACAGGGACTTGATTCCGTCATAGGAATTAATATAGCTTCTATCCATGGACAATACAATTTTCTCGTAATTATCAGGTATCAGGCGCAATGGTCTGAGTTCCCGTTCACGGGTTTCAGGTGACAGCATGCTTTCCGTTACCTGAATATACAGCTTGTCATTGGGTTTTTCGGCCACAAAGTCAACTTCTGTTTCTCCCACCTTTCCGATAGAGACACGGTAGTCACGCCGAATCAGTTCCAGGAACACGATGTTTTCGATAATATGGCCCCGATCCCCGTCTCGATAGCCCAGGAGCATGTTGCGAAATCCCATATCAATGATGTAGTTCTTTCCTAATGTTTTCAACAATTGCTTGCCTTTTACATCATATCTTCCAACAGAGTAGAAGATAAATGCGCTGTGCAGCATGGAAATGTATTTATCTATGGTTTTTCCTGCGATATTTTTGCCTTTTCCATTTTGAATGCCGCCCTCATTGGACAGAACATTGCCGATGCTGTTGGGAGAGGTAATGCTGCCAATATTGGAGCAAAGGAACAGCACGATTTTTTGGAGGATTCCTTGATCCGCCTGATTGTTTCGCTGGAGAATATCACGCAGTACGACGGTGGAGTAAATACCCTCCAGCGCCTGATTGCTTCTTGCTTCATTGAAGTGATATTCTCTCAAAATCGGCATACCGCCAAACTGGAGATATCTCTGGAACTTTTCTTCCGCCGTGACAGAGGGGTCAAATTCGTAGAAAGTCAGAAATTCCTGAAAGGACAGCGGCAGCATACGGATTTCCACGTATCTGCCGGACAGCAGCGTAGAAAACTCCGTAGAAAGCAAGTAGGCATTGGAGCCGGTAATGTAGATATCTACATCAAAATCAAGGCGAAACGATTCCACGGCCTTTTCCCAATGCTCCACAGCTTGAAGCTCATCAAAAATCAGATAGGTCTTTTGTCCTTTCGGAATGCGCTCACTGACGTAGTCATAGAAAGCAAGGTAATCAAAAAGATTCCGATAGCGCAGGGATTCCAGGTTCATATGAATGATATTGGAATCAGCCACTCCATTGTCAGACAGATACTGGTGAAACAGATCCAGCAGGGATGATTTTCCGCATCTGCGGATACCGGTGACGATTTTGACCAGATCCACATCTTTGTTTTGGATAAGCTGATTTAAATATTTAGGGCGATTTATAAGTTCAACCATAGCGCACCTCCTAAAGCTCTTATCCTTATTATACCCAAAAAACCGGAAAAAGCAATTGTTTCGGACTTGAAATTCAGAAAATTAATAAAATAATATATTTTCAGACTTATAAGTCTGAAATTCTTATAATAGATAAAGTTTCATACGTGAAGGTTAGAAAAAATATTCAGAATACTTGATTCAAGATCAGACAGTCAACAATTCCGGTCCGCCTTTTTCTTTTAGAATCATACGGGATACTGTATAATGTGAAAAAATGAATAAAAAAACAAAATTCCCCCAATATTTTTTCCTGTTTTGCGGCTATATATGAAGAAACTCAAATTTTTAAGAAAGGAGACTGGAAGTGGAGGATGAACAGATTATTAAATGGTACCTTGAACGTAATGAAAAGGCGCTAAAAGAAACACAGAATAAGTATGGCTCCTATTGTTTTGGCATTGCGAAGAATATCCTTACTGTTCGGGAAGATGCGGAAGAGTGCGTAAATGATACCTGGCATTTATCATGGAATAAAATTCCGCCGGTTATTCCGGTGTCCTTAAAGGCGTTTCTCGGAAAGCTTGTGAGAGACACGGCAATCAGCCAATACAGGGCAAATCATGCGAAAAAGAGATACAGAGGAATGGAAATGCTTTTTGATGAACTGGAAGAATGCATTCCCTCTGATTTCGATGTGGAAGAAAATTTTGCTCATCAGCAATTGGCGGAATGGATAAATAATTGGCTGGGAGAGCTTCCGAAAGAGGATCGGGTTCTGTTTATCAAAAGGTACTATTATGGTGATGCAGTAAAGAAATTGGCAAAAGTGACTGGCTGCACGGAAAATCAAATGGCACAAAGGATGCTGAAATTAAGAAAAAAATTGAAAATGTTTTTATACGGAAATGGGGTAAGTGTATGACGGTAGAGGATTTGTATCATGGGATATCAGAAATTCATCCAAAGTATTTAGAAGAGGCTGATGCTTATAAAGTACGAAAGCTCGCCGGGTGGAAAAAATGGGCAGCTGCTGCATGCATATGTGTCTGCTTTGGTTCTGCGGTGCCGGTTTTATCGGCTGCGGATAATAAAATTGCGTATGAGTTATTATATATGATTTCTCCATCTGCTGCTCAGAAATTAAAACCTGTCAGGATTTCCTGTGAGGATAATGGGATTAAGATGGAGGTGGCGGCGGCAAATATTGAGGGTCATAAGGCCGCAATCTTAGTGTCTATGCAGGACGTAAAAGGAAACCGCCTTGATGAGACCGCAGACTTATTTGACAGTTATAGCATTCATACTCCGTATGACCAAAGGGGAGGCTGCTTTTTCGCTGGATATGATGAGGAAACTGCAACAGTCACATTTCTGCTGGAGATTGAGCAGATGAATAAAGTGCTGATTCCCGGAGACAAGATTACGTTTTCAGTCGGAGAAATCCTGGTTGGAAAGAAACACAGCGATTTGAAGCTTGAGACAATAGACTTAAAGGAATTACCGGTGATAAATAATTTTAAGGCGAATCCTGATATCAGCGGATATGGCGGAATGGATCTGGATTCTTTGGAGGAAGATAAGATACGGCTTATGGAACCGGATAAGGAATCCGCAGTTGTTCTGGAAAAGGGTGTTGCCTTAACCGGATATGGAATTCTGGATAATGAGCTGCATGTACAGGTGCGATACGCTGATATTCTTGAGACAGATAACCATGGCAGGATTTATTTGAAAAATGAAAATGGGGAAGCAGTCTATGATCAGTATAGTGTCAGCTTTCGGGATGACGATGGAAGAGACAATTATCAGGAGTATGTTTTTCCCATACCTGCTGATGGTTTAGACAGCTATGAAATATGGGGGGAATTCTGGACGTGCAGCAGCGGACCCATAAAAGGCAATTGGCAGGTGACTTTTCCGTTGACTGATTAGCAGCGTGCCGGGGAGCGGGAGTGCTCCCCGCAATAGAAAAGGATAATTTCCATAATTTGGAAAATATCCTTTTAATGGTGCAGTCACTTTTTCTCGCCTATCCCTTTTTACAAAATACTTTATTCAAATTCGATCCTGTACGCATGGGGATAATAATTCTGCAATTCCTCTACCTCCGTTTCCTGCCCCGCATAGGTCTGAAACCAGTTTTCATAGTCCGGGTTATTCCAGAAGCTTCCGTCCTCAAATACAACCTGCTTTAAACAAAGCAGTGCGTATGACGCCTGATACGCTTCGGCATACATAACTTTCGGGAAATCCTCTGTTATTTTATTGTGATACAGCGACCAGCCGCCGCTGTATTCCTCTGTTTCACCCGGTAAAATGTTCTTTTTTGCACGGACAATATTTTCAAAGCTGCCATCCGAACTGCTGTCAATGAAATACCAATGGAGCTTTAATGGGGAACCGTTTTCCTTGTACGCCAGCATACAATACTGGATTTCCGTAATGGTTTTGTCCGTGTTGTTGGTAAGTATATCGTGAATGTAAGCATCCCCGTCTTCGTAATAGAGAATATCTGCGCTTTCATGGACAATGGACATGGCGCTTTTTTTGTCTGCGGCAATTGCTTTTGCATTTGTCCGTGGGTCACGGACCGGGGGCGTCCCGGTAAGGCTGCCGTCCGCTGAAACTGCCGGAGAGGTGGCGAACAGGCTGACCATAACAAATACGGTAAGGCAGGCGGACAGAAGAGCGGCAAGAGTGGTCCGTTTTGTTTTCATAATTGCAGTAATCCTTTCTTCGGCGGCATTTTTGCTGAAATTGCTGGAAAAGGGTGACAGTCCGCTTTTCTCCGCTTCCATGCGGATAAGCATTCGGGAATAGTCCCCTTTCGACTTTTCGCCCAATTGTTTTATAACACTTTCATCGCATGCCAGTTCTATGTCACGGTTGAAGAGAATGTACATAAGCCAGACAAAGGGATTGAACCAGTGAATACAAAGGGCAAGTGCCGCAATCAGCTTTGTAAGAGTGTCAAAACGGCGGATATGTACATATTCATGTGTGAAAATATATTGTAACTGGCTTACATTTTCCCAATCCGTTGTTTTCGGCATTAAAATAACAGGACGGAAAATACCATAGGTCAGCGGCGCAGAGATTCTGTCCGACTGCCGGACTGAGATTTGGCGCTTCAGGGAGTGTTCCTTTAACCATTGTCTGGCATAAGTGTTGCTAACTGGTAAGGCGGTCCGAAATTCCATCCGGCAGCGTAAGTAAGACAGGATGAAAAATACGGTCAGAAGTATCATTCCGGTGCACCAGATAAGAAACCAAACAAAGACAGAGAGACTGCTTGCCGGCAGTAAATCCGGTCCCTGTGTTGTGATAAGAGGTTCCTGTGATACGGCGGAAGTCACAGGGGCCGCTGGGGCTTTAAAAAACGGCGGAAATAAGGTATCGAATATCTGGTGATTGACACCTTGACGGAGGAAGCCCGTCTGCTCCAAAGGGGCTTGTATTAAGGGGTACTTATAGGGTATAAGTGTATAGACACTAAAAATGGACGGGATGGTAAAGGGAATCATCAGTCTTAAAAGTATCATTTCCCACAAAACAAGAAAGGTTTTTTTCGGAAGATGATTGATTGCTGCTGCCCGGATAATAGCAGCTGCAAGGATAAAGACAGCCCCGGAAAAACTTATTTCCAGTAAATTCATGGATTTTTCCTCCTGACATGGTTGCTGTGAAAGTAGTCTTCCAAACTTATTGCCTTATTCCAAGTCCGTAACAATCTGCTTCAGATTTTCTATCTGTTCTGCAGAAAGCTTTTTCCTGCTCAGCAGGGCGGCAAACAGCTTGTCTGCGGAGCCGTCATAGACTTTGTTAATCAGTTCGTTTGTCTCTGCTTCCTGCACTTCTTCCTTTGGAATCAGGGCATGGCACATGAATTTAGGTTCGGAACGCTCAATGGCTCCTTTTTTGATGCAGCGCTTGATCAGTGTATAGGTAGTGTTCACGTTCCAGCCTGTTTCCTCTTTTAAAACATCCGAGATGTGTTTTGCGGTTGCGTCGCCCTCCCTCCAGAGAACGTCCATTACTTTTAGTTCGGAATCGAAAAGTTTGATATCCATTGCTGTTTCCTTTCGTATACTACTGTAGTAGTTTCTGATATGTATATATTACCCTGTTTGGGGTTGATTGTCAATACTACCGCAGTGGTATTACGGAAAATTATGAAATTGCCGAGGGGTAAGTATTTGTCTTGAAGCGTATGATTTGTCTGCTGATTTAAAAGAACGGATGGAACGGTTCCGTGAAGGTGCTGATGAAATTCTGGCGGAGCGTAGAAATGAGGAGCACAATAAAACCTATCAGGACCACAGAGCACTTCGGCATTAGTCAATAGGGAAAAAGAAAAAATGTATCTTTTTTCAGTAGGTTACACTGTCCTTGTCATTGTTCGTAGGCTCTCCTTTCCGTTCATCAGTTCTTTTAACTGTTCCATTTTCCTCTGTGCCGTGGATTTTCTGATATTCTCTCCAGTAAAGAAAAGAGGGCAGCACATTTCAAGCAGACGGTCATAAATCCGGGCATGGGCAGTGCCCTCCGGGTGCTGCAATTCCTCCAGCGTCAAATTGGTTGTGACTATCAGCAGCTTCCAGCTTCCCGTCAAAGGGAAGCACGGCGGCAATGAACCAGCGGCAGAGAAGCGAATAGCTGATACTCTGCACATATACGTATGACGACTTTGCAGAAACCATTGAAAGAATACATGATATGTTCCCTGTATGCTTCTGTGCAATCCATAGAAAATCCCCCCTTTCTCCCACATGGGAAACAATATTGATAAGTTCATTTATTTTGCAAGAGGCAGCGTTGTTTTAGTCGGCTGCCCCTTGTTAAACCATAACAATTTAATCAAGCAATTCATCAGATAAGACTGCAGCAAAATTAATTTTCTTATCTGTTTGCACCCTTTTCAGCCATTCCTGTTTTTCTTCCTTTGTCATGCAATCAAGTAGAATTGTAAACCGGGCAATATTATTAGCTTCATAGTATTTCTCGGCATATTTTTTCAAATCACTTGATTGCATATAATCTGAAAGTACGGCAAAGAAATTTGATTTATTATCCTGTTCCGATTTATCTACATACTGTAAAATTAAATCTGCGTCCATGTCCTGTACAATAGTTGAAAAGAGCGCAATTTTATCAGCGTCATATGCTTTCTTGTAGTAATTTTTTTGAGCTGCTTCGTCTAATACCGAAAAGAGTGCAGAAAATCTAATCAAGTCCTCATTTTGAAAATATTTTTCCGTCAATGCTGGTATATCATCAGCTGCAACAGGCGTTATGCTCATAATCAAAGGCATTTCTATTGCCGGACTAATATTGGCACTTTTCAAAGAATAAATCAATTCTTCTATTGCCGAAACAGCTCCGCTGTCATTTATATAATCTTTCGCAGTATCAGAAAAATACACTGTCATTTTCGAGTTGTCTTTCATGACAATTTCTGTTACTCCATAGTATTGCTGGGCTTTTGCATATACGTTCCAACCCATTTCAATAATATAGGAATTGCAGTAATATCCGTTTTGTGTATAAGTGTATTTGTATGATTCATCATTTTCAAAATCTGTTCTATCCAAATTTTCATTATCCAGATACCAACCAACCCCTAAATTTTCATCATAAATATATGTATCTGTTCCGTTGTTTTTCTTCTCTGCTATTGATGCCGCAGTTTCTATAACTAATTCCTTTTCTTTTTCTGTAAGATTTTTCATATATTTGCACTGTTCTGTGACATCTTCAAGAAGTGTTTCCTTATTGTCAAACGGTCCAATAGATGTCCAGCTATCTTTTCGCACCACAACAAACTTGATGCTTCCAACTGAAACAGATGCCTGTGGTTTATCTTCTTCGTCCGCACCTTCACAAAAGATATAGTACACTCCATTATCTGTTAAAACTTCATTCAATATTTCGCTGTCCTTCCACGTTTTCATATCATTAGCAACAGAGGGGGCAGCGTATGCACCAGTCACAAAAAAGCAGACACAGACAGCAACCGTAAAAATAGCAGTGACGCCAATAGTTATTTTTGATTTTTCCCTAAATTTCATAATCGCACCTAACCTTTCTTTTAACTGTTCTGCTCCCTCTGTCAAAGTGACGGAAGCCAAAGAACTTTTGTAAAGATTGTTTGACTTCAAAAAGGAAATCAGTGTATCTCCATACTCTCGCCTTGCGATATCGTCAAGTACAGATATAACTTTTTCATCACATGACAATTCACAAGATTTATTCACTTCCTTTTCCAGCAAGTATACAAAAGGATTGAACCAGTGGACGCACACAACAATCTGTATCAGCCATTTATAAAACATATCCCTTTGTTTATAGTGAGTTAGCTCATGCACAAAGATATAAGACAGCTCTTTATCTTCCAATTCGCGGACAGGTAAAACAATTCTTGGGCGAAAGAAGCCAATCAGCATAGGGGAAGCAGCCAACGGATTACAGGATAGTTCCACCCTTGTTTTGATATTCAGTTTTTCTTCACAATCAGATAGCAGATTCAAAATTTTTATATCTGATACCTCTTTATTTCCCATTTTGATATATTGGATAAATCCTTGATAAACCGTTATCTTACGGACAAATAAAACCAGTGCTAATGCTGACCAGATAAAAAACAGGCAGACATATATATTAAATGGCTCACGCATAGCAGTGTCGGTTATTTCCCGGTTTGTCTGTATTGGCTCTGCTTTGCTGTTACCCGTACCTGCTGGAACGAATACGTTGGGGCTTGTAGGGATTTCATTTGTTATTGCTGTCGTATCGAATTTTTCAAACAGGCTCCCGACAATCGTAGTATCGGGAGTAAAGGGAAGCAGAAACCGCAGCGCAACAACTATCCAGACATAATACTGCCAACGCTTGCTGAACCTGTTTTTATACAGCGGCTTCAATCCCAAAATGAAAAGCAGTAACAGTGTGCCGGAAACAGACAGCGACAATAATATTTTTATAAATTCATTCATTTTCTTTTCTCCAAAATGTTTCAATCTCTTTCAATTCGTCTGCCGAAAGAATATCCTGCCGCAACAAGGTTGATACTAAGTTTTTCACATTCCCGCCGTAGACTTTATCAAGAAAGCTGTGGGTCTGCATAGTCTGGTATTCTGCTTCTGTTACCGCAGCCACATACTCATTTTTCCTGCCGATTTTTTTGACTTTCAAAAATTTTTTTTCTCCTAATCGGGAAAGCAGCGTGAGTACGGTGTTGTTCTTCCATTCATTCTTGTCTTTCTCCAATTCTTCCATGATGAGGGAGTATAAAGCTGCCCCTCCATTCTTCCAAATGATTTTCATTAGTACCAATTCGGATTCAGAAATTTGCTGTGCCATAGGGTCCTCCTCTTATCTTAACACTTTGTAGGCGTATATTTATCTTAACACTTTGTAGGTGATAATGCAATACTATAAAACAAATTAACAACATTTCCAACGGGCGGTGGGATAATCGATATGGAAATAAACTATGCTGCCTTATAGCTGCCCTTGCCCATATAATACCGCTGGAAGCCATGCCGCCGCCACACTTCCCCACACTGATTTCTACCTACATAAAGACCGTTATAGGCGTGGGCTATAAGTTTGCTTCCGAAAAATGACAGACAGATTGCTATTGCCGGATAAATATAATACCCTCAGTGAATCCCCATAGAATGTAAAGGAGAAAATCGTATGGAAAAATTGATGTACATGATGATGATTGAGAAAAGCAAGACCTATAATAAAATGACAAAACAGGTAGTTGTGGAACACGTTGAGAACATAAGAAAGCTGGACGATGAGGGAAAGCTGGAAATCTGCGGTGTCTTTAAAGGTTATCCGGGAATGGCAGGTATGTATATCCTAAAAACAGAGAGCCGTGAAGTACCAAACTACCTGCGTTTCTTAAACTTCTCCTTTGCATACTCATAGGCTTCTTGGATATATGGTTTCAATTCCTCAAATGTCTTTTCAGAGGGGTTCAATGCACATATCCACGCCATCCATGCGTAGACAGGATGGGGGAGTATCTCATTCAATACGGTAAAGTCATAATCCATATCTACAACGCCGCCTGCTGGCGGACGTTTTGGGATTGCTCCAAACAATTCCGCAAAAGTGCTTTTCCGTATTCCCAGATTCACACGGCAGACGTTCTCTCTGTTTAAACCAGAACCTTTGTCATTATCACCGTCTTTTTCCTTAACAGTCAATATATAAACGCCACGCTTCAGCACATGGTCTGGGTTATAGAAAATCCCTTTCTCGCCCCAACTCTCAACTATGACTGTCCCCTCAAGATTTTGGGCAGATTTTTTAGTATTCCCTGCGGATGGGAATTTGATTCATATAATTTAAAATTGGGTGAGAGAATTTTATCCCTCACCCAATAGCCCGTTGGAAAATGGATTGTCTTAGAAACTTATAAGATTTTCTTCAGCTTTTCCATAAGTGTTCCAATCTTGCATAAATCGCTCCTGCAATCAATACCGATAATAGAGTTTCATTTTCAATATCATTCAGCAAGCCCTCAACGGTCTGGCTCTTTGATGACGGTTACTTGTAAATGTGTTACTTCAACCAATGTTTCCTGCTTGCATTTTGGACAGAATAGTGGGAAATTCTTTAGCTCTGTATCTTTCCTAATTCTGGTTCAGCTCTTGTTGCCGCAAATAGGGCAGTATATCCATTGTGTCTTAGTATCCATAGCTATTTTTTTATTACAGGTATCCATACTTCATATTGTGCATTTTGTGGGTCTGGATTTAGGTAAACCTCGACATCAGGAGCATTACCATATTCGTATCCCGATGTCGGCAGCCATTCTGTTACGATACGTCGTTCTAATTCCTGAATAGACTGATTTGTACCCTCTCCAGAAAAGATTGCCCATGTAGCTGCTGGCACGATATATTCTTCAAGTTCATTCTTTTCTTGTGAAGTTGATACTGCAATATAATACTTCCACGGTTCCGTATCATTACAAGTGCTGACGCCAAGTACTCCCATAGGCGGCGTATCCATCATGCTGATTAATCTTTGCAATGTTCCGTTCATGGATATTTCCTGCCACTTTGGAGGTATCACTGTAAAATTTTTTTCAATGTCCTTATGAAGCGGTACCGATACGCCTACAATACGGAATGCATCTTTTGTTTCAATTCGATAATTCATTTCTTCCACTCCTTTAACTGTAATTTTAAATAAGATAGGTGGGAAGGATTTTACGGATACACCCTCGTTTTTAACAGCAGATGGGGCGACTCCATGAACAGATTGAAATGCTCTGTTAAATGCAGTAGGGGAATTATATCCATATTTTCCTGCCACATCAATGATTTTCATACTTTTACCCTGTAAATCTACAGCGGCAAGTGACATTTTTCTCCTGCGGATATATTCAGATAAAGAAATTCCTGCCATATAGGTAAACATTCTCTGGAAATGATAAGAAGAACAACAGGCAATCTGCCCAAGCTGTCCATAATCTATTTCATCTGTCAAATGTTCCTCAATATAACCGATTGCATCATTTAATCTTTCAATCCATTCCATAACAAAAATCCTCCTAACAGTTTTTAGTATAGATTATGATTCCGTTTTTTTCCTCTCAATCTTTGCACAAAAAAGAGAGGTGATTATTTTAGTAATTGCTATTTGCTTTTCTTGCTTGACTGCATAAGTTACGGGTAGATAAAGTATAGCTTTTTCCGTCTTTGATAAAATGTGTCCCACACTGCCGAAATTCAAAATGGATTTTCGTTTGTTTATGCTGGAGTGTGTACCCCGTTGTCATTGATGGCAGCTTTTATTCAAATAATTCCTATCTCATACCACTATATTTATTTTTCAGATTCCGAAGCTTAAATCCGCAATGGATAAATAAGTAAAGATATACGATCAGCAGAAGGGATATTAGAATGGTAAACATATCCGCAAAAGGATGGCTATTCTCCATGCTGTTAATGAAGCTAGGGAACAGACAGCAGAAAAAGATGCATATCAGCGGAAGCATACGGGTTTTGACAATGTGGTTTACCATATCAATGCGAGAGCTGTCATCGGAGAATATCTCCGTATCCTGTTCCATATCTGTCTCTGACACAGGCTTTCGGAAGTAGAGCCATCCCGTGCAGTGTGTAACATATTCCCAGCCATAGTCCCGAAAGATTTGAAAATAATCGCTGTTTTCCGTATTATTTTTATAATCCAGACGGTAGACAACATCCTCAGGGGTACAGCTTTCAAAAATAAAGAAACATGGCACAATCATTTTCACCAGCTTCCAGCCATTTTGATGCTGACTGCGAAGCCAGATTTCTTCTTCCTCATAATCAGAAATGGTAAAAAAGCGTATCAGGGTCTTGCGGTTATTCATTTACATTCTCTCCTTTACTGTTTTTATACAGGCGTTCGATGCGGTGAAGCTCAAGAGTTAAGATTTCCTGTCCAAGCCCGGTAATCTGATAAAGCTTTCGCTTTTCTTCCTCTCGCACAAAGGCAATCAGTCCGTCCTTTTCCATTTTGGAGAGGGTTCCGTACATCGTACCTGCGCTGATGGTCAAAGCGCCTCCTGTCATCTGCCTGACCTGCTGGCTGATTCCATAGCCATGCTGCGACTGCTGCAGACAGAATAAGATATAAAATCCGCTTTCTGTCATAGGTACATAGATTCGTCTGATCCTGCTGTCCATAAGTGCTCCTTACTATGAAAGGTTTACTATCCTGCTTCGATATATCGAGGTTCGAACTATATTATATCGAACCTCGATGTATTTGTCAACATTTTTTGCAATTGATTTGTCACTTATCATACTTATGAAAGGAAGAGATTATGGGCGGCAGCTTGCCATTGTAAATAATCAGTAATTATTTTATAATGAAAAATATAAGCCAGAATTTGAGATTTTGAAAGGAAGGGTGATTCTTATGGAAGAAATTATTAGAAAGCGTGAAATTCCGCCTATGCCGGAGGGCATCAAGATTCGTATGGCCAGCCGTGGATCATTGCCCAGTCAGGAAATCAGTGACATTTCCCAGTTGGGCGTTCAGGATATAGTCAAAAAAGTCCGCACCGGAAAATACCGTAGCGTGATGATGGCCCCGGATGAGGACAACGAGGAGGGCTTTTTAATGATGGAATCCTCTTCGGACTTGATTTTTTTGCAAATTTGGGATGCTGAAACGGAGACTGCCTGGGCCTGTTTTAACCCGGGATTGCTGGATTCTGATGAGGAAGCTCCCATTGAGCCAAGTGATGGGCAGTCCGTTTTCCCTTTGAAATGCACCATGGGGGATCGGGAGCTGGCGGCAAAATGCGTGGAATGGTATGCACACACATGTGAGCCGTATCCAGGTATGGACTGGCTGAAAAATACGGAGGAATAAATATGTCAGAGTTAACATCCATGATGAATATTGGCAAAGAGATGGCAAATAAGCTCATATCGGTTGGCATTGAATCTTCCGAGGAGCTAATTGAGACAGGCGCAAAAAACGCATTTCTTAAGCTAAAGCAGAAATATCCGAAAGTGTGTCTGGTACATTTATATACATTGGAGGGAGCAATCCATAATACGGAATACAACAGACTTTCAGAGGATACAAAAAAGGAATTAAAAGAATTCAGCGATTTTCTGAAAAAATAGCAGGGGTGTAAAATGTTTCTATATGCATATTAGAACTGACGGAGCAGGAAAAGAAAAAATTCTGGGGAGTAATTGTAACTGTGGTAATTGGATCCGTGCTGATTTTGTTAGTGCCTGTAGTCTGCCATATTATTTTTTATGAGAAATAATTCGGACTTTGGCTAGGCAGTGCTTGCAGTTTGCTCTGAAAATAATTGAAATACTTTGTAAGAGACAGTATAATTAAATGAAAAATAAACCAGTGAATATGCATTGCAATTATTACGGATTTATTTTAAAATCAGATATAGAATTTGAAACCATTTCAAAATCAATGCAGATATTTAGGTAAATGTATTCATATTCATTCTCACCAAAAAGGAAACAAAGATGGGACAGATTGCGAATCAGATGGCCCTTGAGCTTTACTGCAAGCTCAAGAAAAAGGCAAAGGAAGCAAGACTGCAGAAGCAGTCAGCCAAAAAACAGAATGGAATGAAACAAATTTCATTATAAATATTAAATTCAGGAGGTGGTTGCTCATGCGTGAGATTCAGGCACAGCAGATTACGGATGTTGTGGAGAAATTATGTATTGAAGCAAATCAGTATCTTCCCGAGGATGTTCAGGGTGCCATTCGGCGCTGCCGGGCATGCGAGGACTGGGAGATTGCCCAGGGGGTACTGGATAAGATTATTACAAATTTTGAGATTGCAGAACAGGAGAACGTTCCTATTTGCCAGGATACCGGAATGGCTTGTGTATTCCTGGAGATTGGACAGGATGTGCATATCGCGGGCGGCGATTTAAGAGAGGCCGTGGACGAGGGTGTGCGCCGGGGCTATGACAAGGGATATCTTCGGAAATCTGTAGTAAAAGACCCGGTGCGCCGTGGAAATACGGGAGACAATACACCGGCTATGCTCTATACGGAGATTGTTCCCGGAGAGCAGATTAAGGTGACAGTTGGGCCTAAGGGCTTTGGAAGCGAAAATATGAGCGCTATCCGTATGTTTAAGCCCTCCGCAGGAATTGAGGGAATCAAGGATTTCATTCTGGAGACTGTGGAGACGGCCGGCCCCAATCCATGTCCGCCTATGGTTGTGGGCGTGGGAATCGGCGGTACCTTTGATAAGTGCGCATTGCTTGCGAAGAAAGCGCTCATGCGCAGCACGGATGAGAGGAACCCGGACCCCTATTATGCGGATCTGGAGGCTGAGATGCTGGAAAAGATTAATAAGCTGGGCATCGGGCCCCAGGGCTTTGGCGGAAAGACTACGGCGCTGGCTCTTAATATTGAGACTTTGCCTACCCATATTGCTGGTATGCCCTGTGCAGTGAATATCAACTGCCATGTGACACGCCATAAGACGGAGGTGATCTAGGATGGAGAAACATATTCAATTGCCGCTTACGGAGGAAGTTGCAAAGACACTTCATGCCGGAGACAGTGTTTATCTGACCGGAACGATTTATACATCCAGAGATGCGGGACATAAAAGGATGTGTGAGGCCCTGGCAAGGGGCGAGGAGCTTCCCTTTGATCCAACGGATGCTACTATTTACTATGTAGGGCCAACTCCGGCTAAGCCGGGACAGGTGATTGGTTCCGCAGGGCCTACCACCAGCGGCCGGATGGATGCTTATGCACCTACCATGATGTCGGTTGGCGCCAGAGGCATGATTGGCAAAGGAGCCAGACTGCCGGAGGTTGTGGATGCCATGAAGAAGTATCACGGCGTTTACTTCGGAGCTATCGGCGGAGCGGGTGCGCTTCTGGCAAAGTGTATTAAGAAGTGTGAGCTGATTGCCTATGAGGATCTGGGAGCAGAGGCTCTTCGGAAGCTCTATGTGGAGGATATGCCTCTGGTGGTGATTATTGACAGCGAGGGGAAGAATCTTTACGAGGACGGGAAGGCCGCTTATCTGGCTTCGCAGAAATAGAATGAAAAATACATAAAAAACAGGCCAAGGTTATGGATACATGATTTTGGCCTGTTTACGTTCCATAATGATTCTGGTGGCTTTTACAATGGGAAAATGATATAATTATGAAGGATACAAGCAGAGCGGTGAATGAAGGTGATTTCTGAATTTTACTGCTGCGGAAAACAAATGGAAAACGAAAACTGCTTGAAATAGATGTATTCCTGGTAAAAAGAAAAAGATTTATGAATGCTGGAGGAAAAAGAGAATGCATGATTCGGCTATAGAGATGGCAAAAAGAATGTTGGTGGATAGTATATGGAAAAGTGCGAATCTTGAAGGACTGGGAACTACATTTCCAAAGACCGAAGCAATTCTTGCAAATGCTCCTACAACTACGAAAACCGAAGAAGTATTATTTGTTATAAATATGAAGCGTGCATGGCAATTTTTGTTAGACAATCTTGAGTATCATAATTGTATTATGCTGTTGAGAGAGTTTGATAAGATTGTTGGAGAATTGTTGTTTCATTATGCTGGTGAAATAAGGACAATTCCGGTTCAGATTGGCGGCACATCATGGGAACCGGAGCTGCCGCATACAGGAATTATCATGGAAGCAATGAATGAAATAGAGCAAATAGAGGAGATTGAATTAAGAGCTTTAAAATATTTTTGTTTTATTGCGCGGACTCAAATGTTCATTGATGGAAATAAACGGGTAGCGCAGTTAATGGCCAACAAAGTTTTAATTGAAAATAATATAGGAATTTTTCAGATACCTATCGAAAAGCTGGAAGAATTTAAGGGGATGCTGATTGATTTTTATGAAACAGGAAATGATACAAAGATTATCGGATTTATGAAAGAATATTGCATTAGAAGGATACGGGGGGTAAAAGGATTGCTTTAACGATACCAATTGGAAGGGAAAGAAGAATAAAATAATAGATTTATGGAGGATTTATATGGCTCTGGAAAACAAATTAGGTATTAATGATTCGGCAGAGCTTGCGAGGGCAGAAGAAAGAATAAGCAAGACGAAAGCCGTTAGATTATATGAAAGTAAAATTGCCGAAGATTTTGAAGTTGGGAAATTTTCTGGACTTGCGAAAATTCATAAATTTTTATTTGACGAGATATATGACTTTGCCGGCAGGATAAGAACTGTAAATATAGCAAAAGGCAATTTCAGATTCGCACCTGTAATGTATTTGGATGCTGCGTTAAAACATATTGGTGATATGCCTCAATCTACATTTAATGAAATCATCGAAAAATATGTGGAAATGAACGCTGCTCATCCTTTTAGAGAAGGTAATGGAAGAAGCATGCGTATATGGCTTGATTTCATATTAAAAAAAGAATTAAAGTTAGTTATAGATTGGAATAAAGTCGACAAAGAAGATTATTTACTTGCTATGGAAAGAAGTCCGGTTAAGGATGTGGAAATAAAGGTTTTACTAAAGAATGCATTAACTGATCAAATAGACAACAGAGAAATATTTATGAAAGGAATTGACGCAAGTTATTACTACGAGGGGTACAATACATTTAAGGCAGAAGAATTGTAGAAAAGGAGGGAAAATGTGTGGCGAGAACAATCAGCATTGGATGTCAGAATTATGGGACGATTCGAAGAGAAGGCTACTTTTATATAGATAAAACCTCGTTCATCCGTGAATGGTGGGAGAGCGGGGACAGCGTAACCTTGATTACACGGCCCAGAAGGTTCGGAAAAACCCTTACCATGAGCATGACAGAGCAGTTTTTCTCTGTAAACTATGCCAAGAGAGAGGAGTTATTTGAGGGGCTTTCCGTTTGGGAAGATGAAAAGTTTCGAAAGCTCCAGGGGACGTATCCCGTTATCAGCCTGTCCTTTGCCAATATAAAGGAACAGAATTACGAGACAGCACGCAGGAAGCTCTGCCATATATTTTCCAATCTTTATTCCCAGTATGATTTTCTGTTAGAAGGGTCTTTGCTGAATGAGAAGGAAAAAAGATTTTTCGATTCTGTGTCTGTGGATATGGATGATGTAACGGCTACTCTGTCGCTGCATCAGCTGTCCTTGTACCTGTCGCGTTACTATGGAAAAAATGTGCTTATTCTATTAGATGAATATGATACTCCTATGCAGGAGGCCTATGTGCATGGATATTGGGAGGAAATGACGGCATTTACGAGAAGTCTTTTTAATGCGGCTTTTAAGACGAATTCCTGCCTGGAACGCGCCCTTATGACAGGGATTACCAGAGTGAGCAGAGAATCGATTTTTTCCGATCTGAATAATCTGAAGGTAGTAACAACTACTTCGGATAAATACGCAGACAGCTTCGGCTTCACGGAGGAAGAGGTCTTTGCGGCACTGGAAGAATTTGGACTGCCGGAGCGCAAACAGGAGGTAAAGAGGTGGTATGACGGCTTTACTTTTGGAAGCCAGACAGATATCTACAATCCCTGGTCAATCCTAAATTATCTTGATACAAAGCGG
>CAJTFE010000001.1:207359-371185 GCA_910575725.1 Clostridia bacterium
GCTGGAGCCGAAAAATGTCCAGGACGACGGGATGATTCTGGAATTCAAGGTGCAGGACGAGGAAGAAGAGCGTGAGCTTTCCGACACAGTGCAGGCAGCCTTAAGACAGATTGACGAGCAGAATTATGAGGCTGCGCTTATGGAAAAAGGGATTGCCAAGGAGCGGATAAGAAAGTACGGCTTTGCATTTTGTGGGAAAAAAGTATTGATCGGGGCAGGACATCGCGCAGCGACTTAAAATAGGAGGGAAAATGTGTGGCGAGAACAATAAGTATTGGATGTCAGGATTATGGGACGATTCGAAGAGAAGGTTACTTTTATATAGATAAAACCTCATTCATCCGTGAATGGTGGGAGAGCGGGGACAGCGTAACCCTGATTACACGGCCAAGAAGGTTCGGAAAAACCCTTACCATGAGCATGACAGAGCAGTTTTTCTCTGTAAACTATGCCAAGAGGGAGGATTTATTTGAAGGGCTTTCCGTTTGGGAAGATGAAAAGTTTCGAAAGCTCCAGGGGACGTATCCCGTTATCAGCCTGTCCTTAGCCAATGTGAAGGAAAAGGGATACAAGGCTGCTATCCAGAGGATTTTTCAGATTTTAACGGAGTTGTACAATAAAAATATATTTCTTTTGGAAGGCGATTTGCTGACAGAGGAAGAAAAGGCTTATTTTCGCAGCGTGAATTACCGCATGGAGGAGGTAACGGCTACCTGGGCGGTGTATAAAATGTCGGATTTTCTGTCCCGCTATTATGGGAAAAAGGTGATCATCTTACTGGATGAGTATGATACTCCCATGCAGGAGGCCTATGTGGATGGATATTGGGAAGAGATGACGGCATTTACGAGAAGCCTTTTTAATGCGGCTTTTAAGACGAATCCGTACCTGGAGCGCGCCCTTATGACAGGCATTACCAGGGTGAGCAGAGAATCGATTTTTTCCGATCTGAATAATCTGAAGGTAGTAACAACTACTTCGGATAAATACGCAGACAGCTTCGGCTTCACGGAGGAAGAGGTCTTTGCGGCACTGGAAGAATTTGGACTGCCGGAGCGCAAACAGGAGGTAAAGAGGTGGTATGACGGCTTTACTTTTGGAAGCCAGACAGATATCTACAATCCCTGGTCAATCCTAAATTATCTTGATACAAAGCGGTTAGGCGTCTATTGGGCAAACTCCAGCTCCAACAGTCTGATAGGAAAGCTGATACGGGAAGGAAATAAGGAAATCAAGCAGGAATTTGAAAATCTGTTAAAAGGCGGAACGCTCAAGGTAGAGATAGATGAGCAGATTGTGTACGGGGAGCTTTACGGCAAGAAGAATTCTATCTGGAGCCTTCTGCTTGCAAGCGGTTATCTGAAAACCCTTGAGGTGGAATTCACGGAGGAAAACGGACAGTGGAATTACAGTCTGGTACTGACCAATAAAGAAGTGGGCATTATGTTTTCCAATATGATCCGCGGCTGGTTTTCCGGTTCCGACAGCAGCTATAACGAATTTATAAAAGCCTTGCTGAAAAATGATTTAAAGGCCATGAATGCCTATATGAACCGGGTAGCGCTTGCGACCTTCAGTTATTTTGATACAGGAAAGCGCCCCTCCGGTTCAGAGCCGGAGCGGTTCTATCACGGCTTTGTACTGGGACTGATGGTGGAGCTTTCTGACCGTTATGTCTTGACCTCCAACCGTGAAAGCGGTTTTGGCCGGTACGATGTGATGCTGGAGCCGAAAAATGTCCAGGACGACGGGATGATTCTGGAATTCAAGGTGCAGGACGAGGAGGAGGAGCGTGAGCTTTCCGACACAGTGCAGGCAGCCTTAAGACAGATTGACGAGCAGAATTATGAGGCTGCGCTTATGGAAAAAGGGATTGCCAAGGAGCGGATAAGAAAGTACGGCTTTGCATTCTGTGGGAAAAAAGTATTGATTGGACGGGGATAAAGAAGAGGGGGCATGTTTCCTTGGGATGACTTGTAATATCAAAAAGAATTCGCTATACTAAAAGGAAGGCAAAAAGGATAAACAGTTTACAAAAAGGAGCGCCAAAACATGAAGCTTCGTTTGGAAAAGGCATCGGAGTCCTATTTGGTGGGTGTTTTATTGGCCATTGCAGGCGGATATCTGGATGTCTATACCTACATCTGCCGGGGCGGCGTGTTTGCCAATGCCCAGACAGGCAATATTGTCCTTCTAGGCATTAATGTGGCCGATAAGAACTGGGACAAGATTTTATTTTATATGTACCCGATCCTGGCCTTTATGGCGGGAATCCTGATTACGGAGTACGTGCGGAGGAAATTCCGCTATAATCCGGGGCTCCACTGGAGGCAGATAGTGATTGTTATTGAGTTTGTGGTACTGTGGGTGATAGCGTTTACCCCTTCCGGCGTGTGTGATGATCTTATCAACTCTGCAGTGTCCTTTGTATGCTCCATGCAGGTGGAGAGCTTTCGGCGTTTTAACGGCAGCGCCTATGCCACTACCATGTGCACGGGGAATCTGCGCAGCGCCACAGAGCAGCTTTTTTATTATAACATCAACAAAGACAAAGAGGCGCGGAAAAAGAGTCTGCAATATTACGGCATTATTCTCTTTTTTATCCTGGGTGCAGTCCTGGGAACGGCCATAACCCGGGCTTTTCTGGAACGCTCCGTACTTATTGTCTGCCTTCTGCTGCTTATGGTATTTGTCATTATGTTTATCCCCCCGGCGGAGCAGGCGCCGCCGGAGAAATAGCGTGGAATTTTTGAGAGAGGATAAAAAACGTGGATTATTCGGAAATCGTTTTATTTACCATGGAAATTGTGGGAACCATCGCCTTTGCCTCCTCCGGGGCCATGCTGGCCATCCGCAAGAACATGGACTTATTCGGTGTCGGCGTTCTGGGAGTTATCACCTCTGTGGGAGGCGGAGTCATAAGGGATCTGATTCTGGGCTGCACACCCCCGAATATGTTCCGGAATCCCGTATATACCATGGTAGCTTTAGGGGTATCAATCTTTCTGTTTCTTGTTATATATACCCTGCGCAGCTCCCGTCAGAGCATACCCTCTGGGGATGCTAAAGGAGTGCGCGCCCTGCCGGAGAAGCTTGCGGCGGCCTATGATAAGACGATGACACTCTTTGATGCCCTTGGGCTTGGAATCTTTACGGTAATGGGGATCAATACGGCCCGGACGCTTGGCTATGATCAAAGGTTTCTTTTGATCTTTGTCGGCGTTATCACAGGCGTGGGAGGCGGACTGCTGCGGGATGTGATAGCGCAGGAAAAGCCCTATATACTGACAAAGCATATCTATGCCTGCGCATCCATTGCAGGCGCTTTTGCCTGTGTATACGCAGGGGAAAGACTTGGAGAGCTGGCCGCTATGGCATTGGGGGCCCTTGTTGTAATTCTTGTGCGCCTTTTGGCGATGCATTACCGGTGGAACCTGCCCCGGATTGGATGAATACGCAGCCTGCTTGTTTACTTTTCCAAAGAAAAATGATACAATGTCGAATGGTTAGTTTGAACTGGGAGGGACATAAAGGTTATGGCAACAGGCACATCCGGCAGACGCCGGGCCAGTACAAAAAAGAAAACGACAGCGGCGTCCAGAAAGGCAGCGGCAAAAAAACGGGAAGAGACGGCATTCATTCGGGATGAGGTTCTCATACTCGTTCTTTTTGCCGTGTCCGTTCTTCTGCTTATCAGCAATTTCGGCATTGGCGGGGCTGCAGGCGGATTTGTCAGCAGCGTGATGTTCGGTCTTTTTGGAATATTTGCATATTTACTGCCAATCGGGCTGTTTCTGCTTACGGCGTTTTCCATTTCCAACCGGGAGAATACCATTGCGGCGATAAAAGCGGCGGCTATGGGAACGGCGTTCTTTCTTCTGTGCGCAATTGCACAGCTTGTCAGCGGCGAAAAAGAAGGAGCAGGGACGGCTGGGGCTTTCTATGCTTACAGCGCAGAGCATAAAACGGGAGGCGGCTTTTTCGGAGGCCTGCTCAGTAAGATGCTTACGGGGGCTTTCGGAACCATCGGAGCCTGGCTGGTGCTTCTGGTGCTTCTGATTATCTGTGTCGTTGTGATCACGGAGCGTTCCTTTATCAGCGGTGTCAAGACAGGCAGCAAAAAGGTCTACAATACGGCCAGAGAGGATGCGAGACGCCATAAGGCGCTGGCCGACGAACGCAGGGAAGCCCGCAGAAAGGCCATGGAGGAGCAGGAAGCAAAAGAGGAAGAGGAACGGAAAAAGAGCCGCATGGAGCGGAAGATTTCCGGCGTGGCCCTGGAGGGAACTACCATCAAAAAAGAAGCCTATACGGATGAGATGCGTGAGATTACCTTGTCGGAGGAACCGGATCTGAAGGATTTGGACGAGATGTTTGAGATTCCCATCCAGCGCCAGAGAAAGCTCCAGGAGGAACCGGAGGCAGAAGAGGAAGAAGCAGCAGATCAGATCGAAACAGAGACCGTAAGAGAGCTTCGGCCGGAACCGGAAGCCGTACAGGAGGAGGCTTATCCGGAGGAATGGGAAGAGGAGGAGCCGGAACCGGAACCGGAGGAGCCTCCCCGTATGGATACACGGCAGAGCGCGGCGCCTGCTTCCCGGGAATTTGCAAGACAGCCTGCGCCGGAGAATTCCGTCCGCCGTGTGGAGCCTGTTTCCCGGGCGAGCGGACAGAGTACGGCCCATTCGAATATTCCGTCCTCCGGCGGCGGACAGCGCATTTTCAAGAAGGCGCCTTATCAGTATCCGCCTATTCGGCTTTTAAGACAGGTAAAAAATAATGAAAATAAAGACGCAGACCGGATTCTTAAGGAGACAGCCATTCATCTGCAGCAGATTTTACGTGACTTTGGCGTAGGGGTAACCGTGACCAATGTAAGCCAGGGGCCGTCGGTGACGCGCTATGAGATTCAGCCGGATCAGGGAGTGAAGGTCAGCAAGATTGTATCCCTGGCGGATGACATCAAGCTGAACCTGGCTGTGGCCGATGTGCGTATCGAGGCGCCGATTCCGGGAAAAGCGGCCGTAGGTATTGAGGTTCCCAATGCGGAAAATGCCATTGTATCCTTCCGGGAGCTGATTGCATCTGCGGAATTTAAAAACCACAAGTCAAAAATCGCTTTTGCAGTGGGAAAAGACATTGCCGGAAAGATTATGGTGACGGATATCGGCAAGATGCCCCATCTGCTGATTGCGGGAGCCACAGGATCCGGTAAATCTGTCTGTATCAATACCTTGATTATGAGCATTCTCTACAAAGCCGACCCAGAAGAGGTTAAGCTGATTATGGTTGACCCTAAGGTGGTGGAGCTGAGCGTATACAATGGAATTCCTCATCTTTTCATTCCGGTGGTTACGGATCCCAAGAAGGCGGCCGGCGCTTTAAACTGGGCGGTGGCGGAGATGACGAAGCGTTACAAGCTGTTTGCGGATTATAACGTAAGGAATCTCCAGGGATACAATGAGAAAATCAAGGGAATCGAGCATATTGAAGATGAGAATAAGCCGGAGAAGCTGCCGCAGATTGTCATTGTGGTGGACGAGCTGGCAGACCTTATGATGGTGGCGCCGGGAGAGGTGGAGGATGCCATCTGCCGTCTGGCGCAGCTGGCGAGAGCGGCCGGCATTCATTTGATTATTGCAACCCAGCGGCCTTCCGTAAATGTTATTACTGGCCTTATTAAGGCAAATATGCCCTCGCGGATAGCATTTGCCGTGTCTTCCGGCGTGGATTCCCGGACAATTCTGGATATGAACGGGGCGGAGAAGCTTCTGGGAAAGGGCGATATGCTCTTTTATCCCTATGGATATCCCAAGCCTGTCCGTGTCCAGGGCGCCTTTGTCTCCGATGAGGAAGTAAGCGCTGTGGTGGAATTTTTGAAGGATACCAATGCTGAGGCTTCCTACAGCAATGAGGTGGAGGAGCATATGAATACCGTTCAGCCGGCATCACTTGACACAGGAGCTTCGGGAGAAGGGCCCCAGCGGGACGCACTGTTTGCGGAAGCCGGAAAGTTCATTATTGAAAAAGACAAGGCTTCCATCGGCATGCTGCAGCGGTGGTTCAAGGTGGGCTTTAACCGGGCAGCCCGGATTATGGATCAGCTGGCAGAGGCTGGAGTCGTGGGGGAGGAAGCAGGAACAAAGCCAAGAGAGATATTGATGACGATGGAAGAATTTGAACAATACATAGAGGAATGTGTATAAAGCAGGTGTCTTTGGAAGAGAAATGAGGGAAGTACATGCGGTGTCCCAAATGCGGTGCGGAGCTGGAAGCAGGAAGCATTTACTGTAATGTCTGCCTGCAGGAGCTTCAGATTGTTCCGGACTACGATCCTTTAGATGAAATGGTGATTGGTCAAGAGCCGGAAGAATCCCAAAAGGAAACAGAAGAACAATTACATATGGAACAAAAGCCTGTGCCAGGGCAGCTAAAGAAAAAGCTCCGGCAGTCGAAGCTGTTCTGGCAGCTTCTGTGTACATTTTTTGCTGTGCTGGTCTGCTTTGGGATCTTCCTTCTTTCCTACCGCTCCATGGGAAAGCAGAACAATTATTCCTATCAGCTGAAAAAGGGAAGAGAGTGCATGGAGGCGGAGCAGTATGAGGACGCGCTTCCTTTTCTCAAACAGGCACAAAGCCTTCTGGGCAATACGGAGGGAGGCGACATAGAGCCGCTGCGCCTGTTGGCGGAGGTTTATGTCCAGCTGGACGCAAAGGAGCTTGCACTGGAATGCATGAAGGATGCCATTTTGGTGGAAGCAGCCTGCAGAGGAGATCAATATGAGCTAGAGGAGCTTTATCTTGAGCTGATGGAGCTGCTGAACCAGACGAAACAGACAAATCTCATCGGGGAAATAATAGAGGAATGCGAGTACGAGGGGATTAAGGAGAAGCTGGAGCCTTACCGGATTGAAAAGCCTGTCTGTGATATGGCGGAGGGAACTTATCATTATTATGTTACGCTGGAACTGAAAGCAGAATATGGAACCATTTACTATACGCTGGACGGCACGGAGCCCACGCAGGACAGCATTCGTTATGAAAAGCCCATTGAACTGACAGAGGGAGAGAATCTCTTAAGCGCAGTGGCAATCAACAAAAAGGGCATGGTCAGCGAACCGCTGGTACAGATATACCGGCTGGAATTTAAATATAACCCAGATATGGACAAGGAGGACTAAAGCATGGTAAAACATCTGGTAATGTGGAATTTCAGGGAGGGTTTCCCGGAGGAAAAAAAGGAGGAGAAGGCCCGGGAGGCAGATGAACGCCTGAAGGCTCTGGTGGGGCAGATTAAAGGGCTGGCATTTGCAGAGATGCGCCTGAACCGGCTTCCTGGAAGCAGCCGGGAGCTTCTGCTGATTTCGGAGCTTGAGACGCCGGAGGATCTGGATGCCTACCAAGTACATCCCCTTCATGTGGCAGTGGCGGAGGAAGTGATTAAGCCCGCCGCCTGCGACCGGGTCTGCTTTGATTATGAAATGTAGGTTTTAGTTGAAATCTGACGAAAATTGCATTATGATATTAGAGATGAGTAATTCTGCGCAGTGGATAAGCATATATATTAGAAAATAAGGCACTGTACAAAAATGATACTCCAGGAGGAAGCATATGTTCAAGATTTTGAAAGCAGAGCAGCTCTCTGCAAATGTCTACATGAAAGTCGTTCATGCTCCAAGAGTGGCAAAGTCTTGCGAGCCGGGACAATTTATTATCGTAAAAGTGGACGAGACGGCAGAACGTATTCCGCTGACCATCTGTGATTACGACAGAGAGGCCGGAACCATCACCATCGTGTTCCAGCCCATCGGCGTTTCCACCCACAAGATGGTGGATCTGAAGGAAGGCGATTTCTTTGAGGATTTTGTAGGCCCCTTAGGAAAGCCCTCTGAGCTGGTAACGGATGATTTGGAAGAGGTAAAGAAAAAGAAGGTTGTATTTATCGCCGGCGGCGTGGGAACGGCTCCCGTATATCCCCAGGCAAAATGGCTTCACGATCATGGAATCGAGTGCGATATTATCGTAGGCGCCAGAACGAAGGAGCTTCTGATTCTGGAGGATGAGATGAGCAAGGTGGGCAATCTCCATCTGTGTACCGACGACGGCAGCTACGGCTTCCACGGCGTGGGAACCGCCATGCTGGAAAAGCTGGTGAGCGAGGGTCACAAGTACGATCTCTGTGTAGCCATCGGCCCCATGATTATGATGAAGTTTGCCTGTCTGACCACGAAGAAGCTGGGCATTCCTACCATTGTCAGCATGAATCCGATTATGGTGGACGGAACCGGTATGTGCGGCGCCTGCCGTGTGCTGGTAGGGGACGAAGTGAAGTTCGCCTGCGTGGACGGACCGGAATTTGACGGCCATCTGATTGATTTTGACCAGGCTATGAAGCGTGCGGCCATGTATAAGACCGAGGAGGGCAGACGCCTTCTGGCTTACCAGGAGGGAGACACCCATCACGGCGGCTGCGGAAATTGCGGAGGTGACAAATAATGGGAGACGTATTAAAGAAAGTACCGGTAAGAGAGCAGGATCCGAAGGTTCGTGCTGCAAATTTTGACGAAGTATGCCTTGGCTACAACAAGGACGAGGCAGTAGAGGAAGCCCAGCGCTGTATCAATTGTAAGAATGCAAAGTGTATGGAAGGATGTCCCGTACAGATTCATATTCCGGATTTTATCAAAGAGGTAAAGGAAGGCAACTTTGAAGGCGCTTATCAGGTTATCAGCAAGTCCTCCGCACTTCCGGCTATCTGCGGCCGCGTATGCCCCCAGGAGAGCCAGTGTGAGGGACGCTGTATCCGCGGTATCAAGGGCGAGCCGGTCTCCATCGGCAAACTGGAGCGCTTTGTGGCTGACTGGGCCAGAGAGCAGGGCATTAAGCCGGAGGTTACCGTAGAAAAGAACGGCAAAAAGGTTGCCGTTATCGGTTCCGGCCCGGCGGGCCTTACCTGCGCCGGAGATCTGGCAAAGCTTGGTTATGACGTAACGATCTTCGAGGCTCTCCACAAGGCCGGCGGCGTGCTGGTATACGGAATTCCCGAGTTCCGTCTGCCCAAGGACGGCGTTGTGCTTCCCGAGGTGGAGAATGTAAAAGCCCTGGGCGTTAAGATTGAGACGGACGTTATCATCGGCAAGTCTGTAACCATTGATGAGCTGATGGAGGAGGAAGGATATGACGCTGTATTTATCGGATCTGGCGCAGGACTTCCGAAGTTTATGGGAATCCCGGGAGAGACGGCCTGCGGCGTGTTCTCTGCCAATGAGTACTTAACCAGAAATAACTTGATGAAAGCCTTTGATCCCAAGTACGATACCCCCATTGCCATCGGCAAGAAGGTTGCCGTAGTAGGCGGCGGAAATGTGGCTATGGATGCCGCACGTACTGCCCTGCGTCTGGGCGCTGAAGTACATATTGTTTACCGCCGTTCCGAGGAAGAGCTTCCGGCCCGTGTGGAGGAGGTTCACCATGCAAAGGAAGAGGGCATTATCTTCGATCTGCTGACCAATCCCACGGAGATTCTCGTAGGCGAGGACGGCTGGGTGAATGGGATCCGCTGTATCCGCATGGAGCTTGGCGAGCCGGATGCCTCCGGAAGGAGACGTCCCGTTGAGGTTCCGGGATCTGAGTTTGATATTGAGGTAGACACAGTGATTATGTCCCTGGGCACCTCCCCCAATCCCTTGATTTCTTCTACGACCAAGGGCCTGGAGATCAACCGGAGGAAATGTATCGTTGCCAGCGAGGATGTGGGAGCTACCTCCAAGGAAGGCGTATTTGCCGGCGGCGATGCGGTAACCGGAGCGGCAACCGTGATTCTTGCTATGGGCGCAGGCAAGGATGCGGCCAGAGGAATTCACGAGTATTTGAGCAAATAGCGAGTATACCCTTGTCCACTGAGGGTAAGAACGTTGTCGGAATTATGACAGCAATAAGAGGCTTTGGAGTGTATATGATGCATTCCAAAGCCTTTTTGTTACAAGATTTTTGAAAAAACAGCAGAATTATTATACAGTAAAAGAAAATGTCAGAAAAATAATAATCAGTGATTGACAAAGCCTTTTCCACAATGTTACCATAAAAGAAAGGCCAGGAGGGCAGGGCTTATGAAGAAGAAATTTAACTTCAAAAGAGTGGCAGCTTATTGTATGATCTTGGTTCTCGCTATCACAGGCACAACAGGGTGCGGTTTGAAGAAGGAGGAATTGCTGGAGGAGATAGAGCTGACGGATACTGTCCGTTGGTTTAATGCTACTTACGCCATATTGACGGAGACGAACAACTGGGATTACAATCTCTTTGGAGGCCTTACGAATACAGAGAAAAACCGGAAAGACGTCCGGAAGCTTTTAAATGAACGGTGGGGGGTTACAGACTGGAATTCAGCGGACATTAATCTGGAAACCATTCGGGATAAGGGCCAGCGTTCGGAATTTGCCAGAATTGTAAAGACGATGGAGAGGGACGGTATGAGCGATATCCCCGAGGAAGAAAGGGAAGCCTTTCTGATTGAGCATTATGATATCGGCGGCGAGGATCGGGCCGGCCTCTATGTGAGCTGGTATGAGATGTATGAGGAATACGGAATTGATGCCATCACAGGCTGGGACTACTGCCGGGCCATGAGCTTTCTGGGATATTATTACATTGCAGGCTATTACGGCAAGGAGGAGGTTCTTGACTTGTCGCTGGAGATTGCCCAGAAGATACAGCCCCTCTATGATTCCTGGGATGAGCTGATGGACAGCTATCTGCGCGGTTATGAATTCTGGTCCGAGGAGAGCAGCTCCTCCAGAAGAGCCTTATATGAGAAGATCAAGACCAGGGACGACAGTCCTTATGAGGTGGATTTTCATATGGAGCTTGAAAAGACGTGGTAAGACATATGGACACTGGAAATAAAGCATAAAGATAGAAAGGGAAGGAATGGGCTGTGATATGCGCCCTTCCTTCCCTTTCTATCTTTATGCTTCCTCGCAGAAATCGGAAGCCAGCTTATTCAGGAGATCCTCTTGAATATCCGGAAAATGTTCCCGTATCAGTTCGGAGACGGCCTCATATCTACGAAGGTAAAAAAGCTCCTCGGGCAGGGAAACGTCCAGGGCTGTCACGGCTTCTGCGTGGATACCTTCCAAATGATACCAGTCTGTAACCTTTTCAATAAACGCATGCTCTGAAGCAGCCAGAAGTTTAAGCTTTTTTGCGCTTTGGAAGGAAACCATGCCGCCTGCAAAAAAGCCTGCAAAAAGCAGCAGCATTACAATCAGGGCAAAGTCATGGAAAGGAAAGGTCAGAACTCCAGTGAGAGCCAGGATCATAATCACAAGTCCGATACCGCCTACCGATACAAAAGTCCAGGCAGAAGAGCGCATGTCTGCATAGCGTTCCTCCGGGCTTTTGTAAGCTTTCACATATGCAGGCTTCTCCTTTGGCTCATCCAGAATGGCGGCCGGATCAAAATCCTCCGGAAATTCAAAGTCCTCGGGAATCTCAAAGTCCTCTTCCTGCTCCGGTAAAAGCTCCTCTACCAGATCTATATCACAATCAGGACAGTGGGTGATTCCTTCTCGATATTCATTTTTACATTTGGGACACCAGGCCATGGTTGTGTCCTCCTTTCTATCTGTGAACTATTATCTGAAATTTTTACGTTTGTGTCAAGAAAAACATCCTTGGAATAATTGAAATTCTGTCTTAAAAATCTTATAATAAGAGAAGATTTTGAAGTTACAATTCCCGGCCTGTGGGAAAAGGAGTGTTATTATGCAAAGGATATTAGTAGTGGACGACGCGGAGGTGAACCGCGAGCTGCTATGCGATATGCTGAAGGATGAATACCAGGTAGAGACGGCGGCAGACGGGAGGGAGGCTCTGCGGTTTCTTGACAAATACCCAAGAGAAATGGCAGCCGTCCTTCTGGATCTGCATATGCCGAATATAGACGGCTATGCCGTAATGGCGGAAATGGGCAAAAAGGAGTGGCTGAAAAAGATTCCGGTGCTGATTATCAGCAGTGAGCTGGCGGTAGAGGCAGAGAGCAGATGCCTGGAGCTGGGGGCTTCGGATTTTATTCATAAGCCCTTTGAGCGTGTTATCGTAAAAAACCGCATCCGTAATGCCATGCGGCTCTATACCCGGAAAAATCAGCTGGAGCGGAAGGTCGAGGAGCAGGCGGTGATGCTCAGAAAGCAGGATCAGATTATCCGGATTCAGGCGGAAAAGCTTAAGGAAGCAGAGCCCTTTCACCGTATGATGCTGGAATATCAGGCAGCGATCATGGAGATTGAAACGAGGCTTAAGATCCTAAATGCGGAATTTTCCCAGGAGTATAAACGGAATCCTTTTGAATCTATTAAGAGCAGGCTGAAATCTCCGGAGAGCATCTACGAAAAGCTGGAGCGGAAAGGATATCCGGTGACGGTAGAAAGCATTCAGGAGAATTTAAAGGATGTGGCGGGTATCCGTGTGATTTGTTCCTTTCCGGATGATATTTACCGGCTGGCGGATCTCTTGATTAAGCAGGATGACATTATCCTGCAGAGGAGAAAGGATTATATCCAGGCCCCGAAGTCCAACGGATATCGAAGCCTGCATTTGATTATCAGCGTGCCTGTTTATCTGTCCAGAGAGAAGAAGTATATGATGGCGGAGGTTCAGTTTAGAACCATTGCCATGGACTTCTGGGCGAGCCTGGAGCACAAGCTGAAGTATAAGAAGGTTGTGGATAATACGGAGGAGATTGTGCGGCAGCTGAAGATCTGTGCAGATTCCATTGAGGAGCTGGATTATCAGATGCAGAAGATTCGAAATCAGATTGATCATTCTAAGGAATAAAGTGAAAGACATGGTGTGGAAGTGCGGCATCCGGCGTACCTTTGGAGGGGGGAAGTTTGACGGGACGGCGTTGGAATGCGGTATTGGAGTAGGAGGGCTTATTGAAGATCACATGTATTGCCGTGGGGAAGATTAAGGAAAAATATTATACGGAGGCCGTGAAAGAGTACGCCAAGCGGCTGAGCCGTTACTGTAAGCTGGAACTCATAGAGCTGCCTGATGAGAAAACGCCGGACGGAGCAAGTCAGGCGGAGGAAGCGGCCATTCTGGAACGGGAAGGAGAGCGTATCCTGAAAGCGCTTAAGGAGGACGCTTATGTGATCGCCTTAGCCATTGAGGGGAAGGCTTTGGATTCGGTGGAGTTTTCCCGCAAGCTTGAGCAGCTTGGCGTGAGAGGGAAGAGCCATATTGCTTTTGTGATTGGAGGGTCTCTGGGACTGTCTTCTGCCGTGATGCAGAAGGCAGACGAGGCCGTAAGCTTTTCGTCCATGACCTTTCCACACCAGTTGATGCGTGTGATTTTACTGGAGCAGGTGTATCGTGGGTTTCGGATTATGAAAGGAGAGCCTTATCATAAGTAAGGCCCTCTTTTTTTGATCCTCTAAAGTCTTAAGTTCTGCAGGGAGAATGCTTTTTCTCCGGCAAGAGCTCTTCACAGTGGGGAGATCCCAGCTTTTTCCCATAAACCTTTAGAATGTAAAAATACATACCTATCAGCAGCGATCCGGCCAGAACCCAGGCAGCCGGGCTTGCCAGGCAGACACCTAAGTAGCTGTGCTGCCTTGCGGCAATGACAGCCACCACGCCGCGGCCAGCCAATTCAGCTATGCCGGCTGTCATAGGCAGAAGACCGAAGCCCATGCCCTGGATGCCGTTCCGGTAGATATTTACAATGGTCAGAGGCAGGAAGAAATAGCCGATGCAGTTTAGGTAAAGATCAACCTTTCCGATAATATCCAGCACATGCTCTGACACAAAGAGATAGGTCAGATATTTCCCACTTGTCATTACAAAGGCAGAGGCCAGAATACTGTAGGCAAAGCCTATCAGCGTAGAGGCCCGGAAGCCCTGGCGCACGCGCTGCAGATCTCCGGCTCCTACATTCTGGGCGCAGTAAGTGGAGATGGTGGTGCCAAGAGCAACGTAAGCCTGGGTGACTACCTGCTCAATCTTGCTGGCAGCCGTAAAGGCTGCCACGGAGAGGGAGCCAAGCAGGTTCAGAGAAGACTGCATCATCATAGTTCCTATGGCTGTGATGGAGTATTGAAGGGCCATAGGGAAGCCGATTCCCATCTGAATCCGGGCCAGATGCCCGTCCGGAAGCCAGTCGTCCTTTTTAAGCTTTAAAAGAGGAACCTTCCTTATAATATAAATCAGACAGAGAAGGCCGGAAACGCCTTGGGAAATCACAGTGGCGAGAGCAGCTCCGGCTACCCCCATTTCAAAGTTGATAATCAGTACAAGATCCAATACAATATTCAAAAAGGCCGCTAAAATCAAAAAATACAGAGGCGTTTTGCTATTCCCAAGTGCCCGGAGGATGCAGGAGAGCAGGTTATAGAGCACCTGGGCAAAGATTCCGGCGCAGATGATCATAATATAAGTATAAGCATCTGCAAAAATATCATCGGGTGTGTTCATAAGCTTCATTAAAGGACGCATACCGAGCATACTGACTGCCGTCATAACCAGAGAAACGACCAGAGACAGCAGGGCAGCGCTTCCTACCGTTTTGCGCATGCCGTCCATATCTCCTGCTCCGAAGCGCTGGGCCGTGAGCACGGTAAAGCCTACGGTCATGCCCATAAGGAAGCCGAGAATCAGAAAGGTAATGGTTCCGGTGGAGCCTACGGCAGCCAGCGCCGGCGTTCCTACATATTTTCCTACAATGATGGTGTCAGCCATGCTGTAAAGCTGCTGAAATACGTTTCCAATAAAAATGGGAAGGGTGAAGCCGAGAATCATTTTCGCCGGGCTGCCCTTTGTCATATCTTTTTCCATAATTTTCATCCTCATGCGGCTGAAGCTTTCGCCAGCCGGTTTCTATCAATATCTGCGCTATTATAATAAAATGAAGAGGGAAGTGCAAGAGCTTTCAAGAAAGATTTTCAGGTCTGTGAAAATCAGAGAAGCCTGTAAAAAGCTGGATTTTCCATAGAGGGGAAAATGACAAAAATTCTGCTTTGAAGGCAGAATTTTTTGGAGATGACGGGTAGGAGGGCGGTTTGCGGTGAAGGGTTGTTTGGGTGCATCGGCTGAAAAAATTTTATAATTCCTCATATTTTAAGCATGCCAGCAGCAGGTTTTTGAGTATATTCAGATGAAAATTTTAAAGAAATGAGTACGAATAGAAATAATGCCTAAAATCAAGTATTTTATTATGGATGTAGATGGAACATTAATAGACAGAAAAATTTATATGGGAGAAGAAGGAGAGTTGTGCAAAGCTTATATTGCATTTTGTTCCGGCATCGATTACTCCGCCGAAAAAGGACTTTCTACCCCATTTTCATCCAAAAACAAATTAACATCTGTCACATTTGTGTATTGTCGGTTAATATAAACAATAATCCCGGCATCAGCAGGAATTTTAGGATGAAGCGCAGAACATCCTGCTAGAGAGAGCTTTTTGAATTTCTTTCAGATTCATATGGGCTCCGATACAAAAAGCAGTTAATTTATATTTGGAGGGCTTCTTCGTTCCACTACATATAGGATATAAATATGCAGCTCCGGAACAATTTGGTTTTCGGCAGTCGGATGTGAGAACAGATATTTATGCTATGGGCGTTATGATGAATTATCTGCTTACAAAAAAATATCCGGATGAACTTTGTTATAATTCTCCAAAATACGGGAAGTTTTCCATGTCTTACATAATTAACAAATGTATTGAATTTTCGCCTGATAACAGATACCAGACTGTAATGGAGTTGAGAAAAGATCTGCAGTCGATATTAGCAAAAACAGAAAAAATGCTTTCTATTTTTGCAGGGAATGTTAAACAAAGAGAAAAAATTTCAAAGAAAAGAGGGATGTTGGCATGCAGATGAAATTGATGCAGTTGCGTTTGCTAGGAAAAATGGATATCCGTATGCAGATGGGTGTTATTATTGCTGTGGACGAGCGCATCATGGGTAAAAAGGGATGAAGAAAATAGGCAGCAGTTCAAAGTTAGCAACCCCCATTTCAAATGGGGGTTTAGTTTTAACCCCTCCGGGGTATAGTACTGGTTCCGCCTAAGGCGGGGTTCCGCAATACCATCTTTACCAGTTGCCCCCTACAGGGGGCCTTTTACTTTCTTCCATCTTCTAACTTGTCATTCTCTTCTTGTTCTTGTATATATTTTCTAATTGTTTCTTCATTTACATTCCCTACTGTTGATACAAAATATCCTCTGGCCCAGAAATGTCTGTCTCCCCATTTCGTTCGGTACTCCGGATGTCTGTCAAACAGCATTAATGTACTCTTCCCTTTCAGATATGACATGAATTCCGATACACACATCTTTGGCGGTATCGCCACATACATATGCACATGATCTATACATACCTTCCCGTCCATTAGCTGCACCTGTTTCATCTCACATAATTTCTTTATAATTTCTACCAAATCTCTCTTCGTCTCTCCATACATGATTTTTCTTCGATATTTCGGTATGAAGATAATATGATATGTGCAATTCCATCTGGTGTGTGCTATACTTTGATTATCCATTTTGGATACCTCCTATGCTTTTGATATGGCCTGCGAAACCAATATCATTATAGCATAGGAGGTTTTAGTACTTTATGCAACGCTACGGCTTTGCCTCGGCCCCCATTTCAAATGGGGGATATATGTCTATTTCATTATGGATTGCTGCTTGTTTTCTGTAATAAACCTTTTAAAAGTCAAAATTGACGGTTAAAGTTATATGAAATTATAAAATTCATAAACACAGATTGTCTAATTGGTCAAGCTTCATTTCAAAAGTACCAGAAAATTTTTTGTTTATTTCCATGCCATTGTTATTTTAATGTTTATATTGTTTTAAATATATATAGTAATTACTGCCCGAATCTTATATAATAAAAACACAAAAGAACAGTTTGATATTAAAAGCTTTCCATATAAGCAAACACAGGAGGGTACTTCATTGGGCTTTTATTTAAATCCAGGAAACAGCAGCTTCGAAGAAGCGCTCCATTCCAGAATCTATGTGGACAAGACAGGTCTGATTCGCTGTACAAATGAATGGATCAATACAAAGGAAAAATTTATCTGTGTCAGCAGACCAAGAAGATTTGGGAAATCCATGGCTCTTGAGATGCTTGCAGCCTACTATAGCCGCGGCTGCGATTCGAGGAAGCTGTTTTACGGGACAATTATAGAAAAGGATGAATCCTTTCCGGCATATCTGAACCAATACGATGTGCTTTTTCTGAACATGCAGCAATTTTTAATTGAGGCAGACCTGGGAAAGGTAACGTCTTATCTTGAACAGCAGGTATTGGAAGAGGTTTATGAGGCATATGGAGAATTTTTAAAGAAACCAGTGACAGGGCTGGCAGATGCACTGCGGCGTATTTATGTGAAAACAGGCAAAAAGTTTATTTTTTTGATTGATGAGTGGGACTGTGTAGTACGCGAGAGACAGGAATCGGAAGAGCTTCAGCGGCAGTATCTTGACTTCCTGCGGAATCTTCTAAAGGATCAGCCGTATGTAGCTCTCGCTTATATGACAGGGATTCTTCCAGTGAAGAAATACGGACAACACTCTGCCTTAAATATGTTCTGGGAATATTCTATGATTGATCAAAATGTTTTTGAAGAATATACTGGCTTTACGGAAGAGGAAGTCAAAGAATTGTGCCAGCGGTTTGATATGGATTTTGCCCAGACAAGCAATTGGTATGACGGCTACCGGTTCCGGCAGTATCAGCATGTTTACAATCCACGGTCTGTCGTGGCAGCTATGAAGTGCCGTCATTTTTCCAATTATTGGACTGCTACCGAGACGTATGAGGCATTGAAGCTTTATATGGATATGGATTTTGACGGCTTGAGATCGGATATTGTGCGGATGCTGGGAGGAGAATGTGTTAAGGTAAATACTTTAAGCTTCCAGAATGACATGCGCACTTTTAAGACAAAGGATGATGTGCTGACACTGCTGATTCATCTGGGATATCTAGGCTATCATGCAGAATTAAAGGAGGCGTTTATCCCTAATAAAGAGATCGCCGGAGAATTTGAGAATGCCATGAGCGTGAGCGGATGGACGGAGATTATGCGTATTTTGAAGGCATCGGAAAAGCTGTTAGAGGATACACTTCACTGTGACGCAGAGAGTGTTGCAAAAGGGCTTGACCAGGCACATACAGAGGTGGCATCCATTCTGACCTACAATGATGAGAATTCACTTGGATGCGCCATAAGCCTTGCATATTACAGCGCCAGAAAAGACTATCGGCTTATCCGGGAGCTTCCAACCGGGCGGGGATTTGCAGATATTGTGTTTTTACCGCTGTCCTTTACGGGAAAGCCAGCACTTGTGATTGAACTGAAATATGATAAGTCTGCGGTTACAGCAATTGAACAGATCAAGGAGAGACATTATGTCCAGGCATTAGAAGGCTACACAGGGGAAATTCTGTTGATTGGGGTAAATTATGATAAGAACGATAAAAGGAAGCATCATAGCTGTGTGATAGAGAAGATAATGTATGGTGCAGAAGGTAAATAGGAGGGGAGAATAGATTTTTATAATCACCTGACAGAACAATCCGCCGAAAAAATAAAAGTATTTTCGCCATTCTGCCGAAAATACAGTTACCGTTTTCCCCACAACAGCATTCCACCCAAAAGATCCCCAAAAACTTTGGGACATCCGCCCATACCACAACCCCGGCTCCTCCGTTATACTTTCTTTAAAGACGATCCCATGCCAGATCCAGAGGCCGGCATGGAGAATAAAGCGAAAAAACAGAAAGCATGGAGGAAGAAAAATGGCAGGCTTATCCTTAAAGCACATATGTAAGGTATATTCCAACGGTTTTGAGGCAGTAAAAGATTTCAATCTGGAGATTGAGGACAAGGAGTTTATCATCTTCGTAGGCCCTTCCGGATGCGGAAAGTCCACAACTCTGCGCATGATCGCAGGCTTAGAGGATATCTCCTCCGGGGAATTGAAGATTGGAGACCGGCTTGTAAACGATGTAGAGCCAAAGGATCGCGATATTGCCATGGTATTCCAGAACTATGCGCTGTATCCCCATATGAACGTGTTCGACAATATGGCTTTCAGCTTAAAGCTCCGCAAGGTTCCCAAGGCTGAGATTGAGAGCCAGGTGAGAGAGGCGGCCAAGATTCTCGATCTGGAAAAGCTTCTGGACAGAAAGCCCAAGCAGCTCTCCGGCGGACAGCGTCAGCGTGTGGCCATGGGCCGCGCCATCGTGCGGAATCCCAAAGTATTTCTGATGGATGAGCCCCTTTCCAACCTGGATGCCAAGCTTCGTGTACAGATGCGTACCGAGATTGCCAAGCTTCACGAGCGTCTGGGCGCTACGATCATTTATGTAACCCATGACCAAACGGAGGCAATGACCCTGGGAACCAGAATTGTCGTAATGAGGGACGGCATCGTTCAGCAGGTAGATACGCCCCAGAACCTGTACAATAAGCCCTGCAACCGGTTTGTGGCAAGCTTTATCGGCTCTCCCCAGATGAATTTCTTTGAGGCAGTCTGTGAGGAGCAGAACGGCAGTGCCGTCTTAAAGATAGGAAATGATTCCATCAGTCTTCCAGGCGAAAAGGGCAAGGCGCTGCTTTCGGGCGGTTACAAGGGAAAACAGGTAATTATGGGGATACGTCCCGAGGACGTCCATGAAGCCAAAGCCGAAGAGACGGAAAATGTAATCCAGTCGGAGGTGACCGTTTATGAGCTTCTGGGCGCAGAGGTCTATCTCTACTGTGAGATTCAGAAAACCAATGTGATTGCCCGGGTAGCCGCTTCGACTACGGCCAAAGTAGGCTCTAAGGTACGGTTTGCCTTTGACACGGAGAAGATTCATGTCTTTGATAAGGATACGGAAAGAATCATAACCAATTAGGAGAAGGAACACAAAGCCGGATATCTGTGCTTGCACAGATATCCGGCTTTGTGTTATTTTAAATAGAGAAAAGGGAATGTATAGGAGCTGCATTCAGACAGGAGCGGAACAGAGATGATTTCAGAACAGAAGATACAGGCCGTGATTGATGAGGTGCGCGCCATTGCCCGGCTGGATGTGTGCGTATTTGAGCCGGAGGGGCGGCCGGCAGCCTCTACCATAGAGCCTGGGGAGCTTCCCGGGAAAGAGCTGGTGGAGGGCTTTGCCTTGTCCCCGGCGGAGAACCAGACTGTTTTGGGCTGGCATTTTTTCAAGGTGGCGGTAAAGGGACAGACGGAATACATTCTGGCGGTAAGAGGCTATGGACAGGATGTGGATGTGATCGGCAGACTGGCTGCAAGCCAGCTGGGAAGCCTGATTTCGGCCTACGAGGATCGCTATGACAGAAATGCATTTATCCAGAAGCTTCTGATAGACAATCTTCAGCCCTCCTATATCTGCAGCTGGGCCAGAAAGCTTCATATCCGGCAGGAGGCAAAGCGGAGGGTTTTTCTTATTGAGACAAAATATGAGCAGGACAAAGCTGCCTTAGAAACGGTGCGCAATTTATTTGGCCATGTGTCCGGCGATTTTATCACAACGGTTGACGAAAAAACCATTGTCCTGGTAAAGGAGATGACGGGGGAGCGAAAAGAGCCGGAGCACATTGCCCGAACACTGGTGGATATGGTAAATGCGGAGGCTATGACGCAGGTGAGGGTTGCCTACGGGACGGAGGCGGAACGCCTGGAGGAAGTGGTGAAGTCCTGTGGGGAGGCCGGAATTGCCCTGGAGGTGGGCCGTATCTTCTATGGGGAGCGTGTGGTGATGTCTTATGAAAGGCTCGGCATCGGCCGCCTTATTTATCATCTGCCCCTTGAGCTGTGCGGGCAGTTTGTCCGGGAGGTGCTGGGAGAGGAGACGGAGGAGCTTCTGGATGAAGAAACCCTGGGAACGATCCACAGGTTTTTTGAAAACGGGCTGAACATGTCGGAGACGGCCCGGCAGCTTCATTTGCATCGGAATACGCTGGTCTACCGCTTGGAAAAGCTTCAGAAGGCCACAGGGCTTGATATCCGGGTATTCGAGGATGCCATGACCTTCCAGATTGCACTGATGGCCTCTGCTATGGAGAAATGGGTGAAGAGCAGATAATGGGAATGGTTTTGAATGAAATAGAGAGAATGTGGAGGAATGTACATCTTATGAAAAGGACTATGAAAGAGACGCTTTTAAGAGTGCTTATTTTACTGGCAGGGCTTACGATTGCTCATCTGGGCGTGACCTTGTTCCTGCTTGCGGATCTGGGGGCAGACCCTTTTAACGTACTGGTGCAGGGGATTTTCCGAACGGCCCGTGAAGCGGTGGGCTGGGAGGCTCTGACTCATGGCTATACGCACATTGCCATATGTTTTTTGATTATTGTGGTGCTTTTGTTTGTAGACAGGAGCTATATTAAAATCGGGACTTTACTCTGCATGGTCTGCGGCGGGCCGATTATTGACTTTTTTACATATTTTCTGGGATTTCTTTTTGCGGCGGAGCGGCCTTTGTGGTTTAAGCTTCCCATTCTGGCAGCCGGCTGCGTGATTCTTGCTTTTGGCATGACAATTGTGATTAAATCAGATGCCGGAACCGGGCCCAACGATCTGGTGGCCCTTGTGATTAGCGATAAGAGTTCTTTTAAGTTCAGCATTGTCCGTGTGATTGTGGATGTCTGTTTTGTGGCTGCGGGCTTTTTGCTGGGAGGGGCCTTTGGGATCGGCACCCTTGTGTGCGCCTGCCTGGTAGGGCCGGTGGCGGGATTCTTCCTGCCAAGAAGCGAGAAGCTGGTGAATAAGCTGATTTCTTTGGTAAACCAACGGTAGAATCGTGCTTCTAAACTGTAAATCGGTTGTTCTTCCCGGAGACGTCCTTTATACTGAAGGAGCGAAAAGGTTATTCACGGAAAAAACTTTGTTCACCGAGAGTAACACTATTTTACAGCGCAGAAGGAAAGGATAAATCGATGGAACGTGAATTGCGTGAACAGGAAAAGATGGCTAAATTCATATTGGAAATGAGAAAAGCCAGGAATTTAACGCAAAAGGAGCTGGCGGAACAGCTGGGAGTGACAGACAAAGCCGTTTCCAAGTGGGAACGGGCGGTCAGCAGTCCGGATATCAGCCTGCTGATTCCTTTGGCGGAGGTCTTGGGCGTATCAACAGGAGAGCTTCTTGGCGGAGAGAAAGCGGAAGAACGGACAGAGGCCATGGTAAATGAGGCGCTGAAGTATTCTCACAAATCAGCCGATCAAAGGGTAAAAAGGCTGTGGGAGATCCTGTTTGCAGGAATTTCCGCAAGCTTTCTCTTGGGGGCTGTCGTATGCCTTATCTGTAACTATGCGGTTTCGAGGGAGCTTTCCTGGTCTCTTTTGGTACTTGTGTCCCTTGGGGCGGCCTGGGGAATCCTTGCGCCCTTGTTCAAGGCTGGGCAGAAGCGCATCTTCAAAGGCCTGCTGGCTTTAAGTCTGCTGCTCTTTCCCTATCTGGCGGTATTGAGCTTTCTTTTGAAGGTTCCGCTTCTGCGTACTATGGGAATGTGGATTGGAGCTGCGGCTCTTTTGGGACTGTGGGGCGTCTACAGTATTCTCATCCGTGTGGGAGGCGGAAAAAAGTATTTTGCCCTTTCCATGATATGTTTTCTCTTGGTTGCGGAAGAATATGGAATTAATCGTATTATAGACGCATTTTTGGTAAGAGCGGCAGAAGAGCAGTCCTTCAATTACCTGAAAGATATCATTATTTTGATATTGGCGGCGGCCTGCCTTGGCATGAGCTATTTTCGAGAATGGAGAAAGCAATAGATATTATTTAGAGTATTGGGAAAATCATTGTTAAATTTTACCTGCTAAAAGGCTTGCGTTCCCACTCGGGTTCCGATACAATAGAGAGACATAGCGTTATCTTTTTGACAGAAGGATAAAAAGGTAAGGATGAATGTAAGGAAATACAAGGAGGACGAGAATGAGGGAAGGTGAAAATACGGGAGCGCTGCTCCATGTGGGAAGAGCCAGGAGCAGCTTTTCGGGCAAAATGGGCTATGTTCTGGCAGTTGCCGGATCAGCTGTAGGTCTGGGAAATATCTGGCGTTTTCCCTATCTGGCGGCAAAATACGGAGGAGGCATTTTTCTTCTGGTGTATCTCATTTTGATGATGACCTTTGGCTATGCCTTGATTGTATCAGAGACGGCTCTTGGGCGTATGACAAAGAAAAGCCCGGTAGGGGCCTTTGGAGCCTTTGGAAAAGGAATAGCTTTCCGGCTGGGAGGATGGATCAATGCAGTAATCCCCATGCTGATTGTGCCCTATTACAGTGTGATCGGCGGATGGGTGACAAAATATCTCTTTGAGTATCTGAAGGGGAATACGACGGCCCTGGCGGACGGCGATTATTTTACTGGTTTTATCGGGGAGGGATTTTCGGCGGAGCTGTGGTTTCTGCTTTTCAGCCTGGTGGTTCTGGCTGTTCTTTTTGCCGGTGTGAAGCAGGGCGTGGAGCGTGTTTCAAAAGTCATGATGCCGGTGCTTGTGATTCTGGCTGTTTTTGTGGCGGGCTATTCTATGACGCGGCCAGGCGCCTTTGAGGGGGTTAAGTATTTTCTGGTTCCCAAGTTTGAAGATTTCTCCTGGATGACGGTGGTAGCTGCCATGGGACAGATGTTCTATTCCCTGTCGATTGCTATGGGAATTCTCTACACCTATGGTTCCTATATTAAGGAAGATGTGGATATTGAAAAGTCCACAAACCAGGTGGAGATTTTTGATACGGCCATTGCCATGCTGGCCGGTCTGATGATTATTCCGGCAGTCTTTGCTTTTTCCGGCGGTGAACCGGAAACGCTGCAGGCAGGCCCGTCCCTGATGTTTATCACCATTCCCAAGGTATTTGCCAGCATGGGCTTTGGAACCGGGGCGGGTGTGATGTTCTTCCTGCTGGTGCTTCTTGCGGCTCTTACCAGCGCCATTTCCCTGGCGGAATCCGGCGTGTCTACCTTTGAGGATCAGTTGGGATGGAACCGTCACAAGGCGACCCTTTTGATGGGGGGGATTATACTGGCCTTTGGTTCTGCCTCGGCCCTTGGATTCGGCGTCCTGGATTTTGTGAAGATTCTGGGAATGTCGATTCTGGACTTCTTTGACTTTCTGACCAATTCTCTGCTGATGCCGGTGGCGGCGCTGGCAACCTGCTTTTTGGTTACCCGGGTGGCGGGCCTTGACCGGATTGCGAAAGAAGTGGAGCAGTCCTCACGTTTTCGGCGCAAGGGAATGTACTGCCTCTTTATGCGGTTTCTGGCGCCTGTCTGCATAGCGGTGATTTTATTGAGCTCTATTGCAAGCGTGCTTGGATGGATTTCTATGTAGGAGGCTTTGGGATGTCGGAGAAAGGAATATGCAGAAAGGCCTTTAAAGCGGCGTTTCCTCATACGATTCCCATTTTTGCCGGGTTCTGGTTTCTGGGAATGACGTATGGGATTTATATGAATGTTTCGGGCTTTCCCTTTTGGTATCCGATGCTGATGAGTCTGACTATTTTTGCAGGATCCGTGGAGTTTGTGGCCGTGAATCTGCTGCTTGGGGCGTTCAATCCGCTCCAGGCGCTGGCCATGACGCTGATGATCAATGCCCGGCATTTGTTTTACGGGCTTTCCATGCTTGAGAAGTATCGGGGAAATGGGTGGAAGGATTTTTATTTGATTTTCGGTATGTGCGACGAGAGCTTTTCTATTAATTATACGGCGGAGATCCCCCAGGGAATCCATAAAGGGTGGTTTATGTTTTTTGTCACCCTGCTCAATCATTTTTACTGGTTTTTCGGCGCTTCTTTGGGCGGAATTTTTGGCTCTCTCATCCAGTTTGATACAAAGGGGCTGGATTTTGTAATGACGGCTATGTTTGTGGTGATTTTTATGGAACAGTGGATGAAGGAGAAGGAGCATGCAAGCTCCCTTGTGGGGCTTGGGGTTACGCTTCTGTGCCTGATTGCTTTTGGGGCCGACCGCTTTTTGATTCCGGCGATGGCGGTGATTCTCGGTGTGCTGACCTTTCTCAGGAAGCCCCTTGAGAGACGAAGAGAGGCCGGGGATTGAGGCCTGCCAAGTCTCAGGGCTGCTGAGCCGGAAAAATTACGATAGAATTGGAATATGTGATTATGACATTTACAGAACAGATGATTACGATTGGAATGGTGGTTCTGGGGACTGTGCTGACCCGGTTTCTGCCATTCTTGATTTTCCCGGCGGGAAAGCCTGTGCCCAGCTATATCCGCTATCTTGGGAAGGCGCTTCCGCCGGCTGTGTTTGGGCTTCTGGTGATTTATTGCCTTAAAAATGTGAGCTTGTTTGCAGGCAGCCATGGGGTGCCGGAGTTTCTTAGTATTGCGGTTGTTGTGGGGCTTCATCTATGGAAACGGCAGATGCTCGTTTCCATAGCGGGAGGGACGATCTGCTATATGGTCTTGGTGCAGGTGGTGCTGAGGTAGGCGCCGCTTGTTTTCGAGATTGTTGTACCAGGAAACATTTTGACTGTTTTTTGAAACAAAAACATCTAACGGCTTCGAAAAAGTGCTGATACAATAGGACAATGAAAATCACAAAACACAGGCCGGGCAGTTCCGGCGGAAAAAGGAGAATCAAATGGGAATTGTATACCACGAAAGCAGCAGAACCTTTCATCTTTATAATGATACCATAAGCTATGTGATGGTTATTTTGAAAAACAGCCACCTTGGACAGCTTTACTATGGAAAGCGGATTCGGGACAGGGAGGATTTTTCATATTTTCTGGAGACAAGTCCGCGGCCTATGACGGCCAGAGTTTTTGAGGACGATGATACCTTTTCCCTGGAGCATATCCGGCAGGAGTATCCGGTATTCGGCACCACGGATTTCCGCCAGCCGGCAGTGGAGGTCTGCCAGGAGAACGGAAGCAGGCTCTCAGACTTTCGCTATCAGAGCTGCCGGATAGAGGGAGGAAAGCCGAAGCTTCCGGGACTTCCGGCCACCTACACGGAAAATGAAGGGGAGGCCGAGACCCTGACAATTACCCTCAAGGATCCCTTGACAGGGGTCAGGGTGGAGCTTTTCTATACGATATTTGCAGAAGGAGGCGTTCTTACAAGAAGCGTGGGCTTTCGAAATGAGGGCGGTGAGACGGTGCGCCTTACCCGTGCCATGAGCCTTTCCCTGGATCTGCCGGATCGGGACTACGTATGGCAGCAGCTTTCCGGCTGCTGGGCCAGGGAGTGCCATATCCATAGCCGGAGGCTGGAGCCGGGAATCCAGGCAGTGGGAAGCATGAGGGGCAATTCCTCCCACGAGCACAATCCCTTCCTGGTGCTTAGGCGCCCCCATGCAGATGAGCGTCAGGGGGAGGTCATCGGGCTTTCCCTAATCTACAGCGGTAATTTCCGCATCCAGGCAGAGGTAGATGCCCATGATACCCTGCGCATAATGGCAGGGATAGATCCGGAGACCTTTACCTGGAAGCTGGAAGCCGGGGAGAGCTTCCAGACACCGGAAGCGGTTCTGGTCTATACGGATAAGGGAATGAACCATATGAGCCAGACCTTCCATAAGCTTTACCAGAGACGGCTTGCCAGGGGATACTGGAGAGATAGGACGCGGCCCATTCTGAACAACAACTGGGAGGCTACCTACTTTGACTTTACAGAGGAACGGCTTCTGGAGCTTGCAGCCAAGGCAAAGGAGTGCGGTGTGGAGCTTTTTGTCCTGGACGACGGGTGGTTTGGCAGGCGCAGCAGCGACCACGCAGGACTGGGGGACTGGCAGGCCAATCTTGAGCGTCTGCCGAATGGAATCACCGGCCTTGCGGAGCGGATGGAGGAGCTCGGGCTGAAATTCGGCCTCTGGTTTGAGCCGGAGATGGTGAATAAGGATTCGGATTTTTACCGGCAGCATCCGGACTGGATTCTGGCGGCGCCGGGACGAAGCCAATCCCAGGGACGCCATCAGTGTGTACTTGATTTTTCCAGGCAGGAAGTGGTTGAGGCTGTCTATGAGCAGATGGCGAAGATTCTTAAGGAGGCAAAGCTTTCTTATATCAAATGGGATATGAACCGGAGCATTACGGAGTGCTTTTCCAAGGGGTGGCCGGCTGACCGCCAGGGGGAGGTTTATCACCGGTATATTCTTGGGGTGTATGCCCTCTATGAGCGGCTGACCTCGGAGTTTCCCCATGTGCTTTTTGAATCCTGCGCAAGCGGCGGCGGACGCTTTGATCCGGGAATGCTTTATTATGCGCCTCAGGGGTGGCTGAGCGACGACAGCGATGCCGTGGAGCGTCTGAAAATCCAGTACGGTGCATCCATGTGCTATCCTGTCAGCAGTATGGGGGCTCATGTGTCGGTTACGCCGAACCATCAGGTTTACCGGAACACGCCCCTTCATACCAGGGCCAATGTGGCCTGCTTCGGAACCTTTGGATATGAGCTGGATTTGAATAAGCTTTCCAAGGAGGAGACGAGGGAGGTTAAGGATCAGATTGCTTTTATGAAGAAATACCGTCATATTCTGCAGTTTGGGACGTTTTACCGGCTTAACAGTCCCTTTGAGGGAAATGAAGCGGCCTGGATGGCGGTAAGTGAGGATAAAAAGACGGCTATAGTTGGATGGTATCGTATTTTGAACGATGTGAATGGGCGGTATACGCGTCTTCGGCTGGAGGGGCTTTGTCCGGAGTATGCGTATCGGAATCGTAACAGCGGTCTTATCCATTATGGAGATGAGCTGATGTATGCAGGATTAATTACTACGGATGATACGGCAGGGCAGGTGTCGGAGGAGGCTCATTCTACGGATTTTGAGTCGCGGATTTATGTGTTGGAGGCGGACGGGTTGACGGTAAAATAAGCCAGCCTGCGTTTCCATATCCCCAGCAATAAGGAATCCTCCCGCCTTGTGGGTCCCTCCTTATCACAACGGTTCGGACGGTTCACGTACACGCAGTCTGCTCTGGACGGACATTGACCTCTCGAATCTTTGGGTTCGGAAGGTTTTTTAGGCCAATGTCCGCCCAGCTCAGACTGCGTGTGCGTGAACAGCCGGACACTAGATATTGGAAACGCAGACTGGCTTATTTTGCCGCGACCCTGCGGGTTGGGGGTGGCAGGGGAGAGGTGTGGATGTGTGTTGGAAAAGGTGGGGGGATGGGGAGGCGTTTTGGGGAGGAGTTTTTTGGCGGGGTGAAAATTTTTGTTGACGGGGGGAGGGGGTGTACCATATAATGTATTTGGTCTTTGTGGCTTTTTTTGGAAGGGTATGGGGGCTGTTTGGATTTGATTGGATTTTGGGTTTAGATATGGAAGGTACTCGGATTGAGAGAGGAGCATTTTGGCATGAGGCAGTTTTATGGTAAGAGTGAGTTTGGTGATTTGAAGGAAGCGGTTCGGGGGCTTAGTAATCCGCAGTTTCTTATGCTGTTTTCGAATAAGGATCAGTTTGATTCTCATGTGGCGGAGCTTGAGAAGCTTTATCCAGGGGTTCCCAGTATCGGCTGTGTGGGGATGTGCTATGACACGCGTGTTGTGGAGAAGGGTGTCGGGGTGATTGCTTTTTTGGATGGGGTCCAGGCTGCGGTGAATGTTCTGGAAGAGGTTTCTGTGATGCCGGTGAAGTATATCGAACGGCTGATGCAGGATGTAAAAGCGGTGAATGGCTCCCAGGAGAATACGATTTGTATTGATTTTTGTGCGGGGAATGATGCCTGTGCGCTGACGACGATTTATTCTGTGCTGAAGAATAGGGGGATTTCTCTTGTGGGAGGCACGGGGGATGCCAATAAGGTGTCGGCGAACGGACGGATTTATGAAGATTCGGTTGCCTATGGCCTGGTGAAGAATCTGCATGGCAAAGTGAAGGCTTATAAGGAAAATATTTATCATCAGATGAAGGACTACCGCTTTATTGCTTCTCAGACGGACAAAGCCAGATATCTGATTGGCGCTTTGAACGGGCGGCCGGCTAAACGGGTGTACCAGGATATTTTACATATTTCAGACGAGGAGGTTCAGAACCAGACTTTTAAGAATCCCTTCGGCAAGCTGAATGGAAATGATATCTGTATCGTGTCTATCAAAGAGGTGGTAGGGGATGCTTTGACCTGTTACCGGCAGGTAAATGACTCGGATGTCCTGGTGCTTCTTCAGCTGGGCGATTTCAGGGCCACTGTACAGAATACGGTGCGTACTATACAACATGAGTTTCCAAGGATTTCGGCTGTGTTTTCTATTAATTGTCTTTTCCGTTATCTGCTGTTCAGCCAGAATCATTATATGGACGAGTATCTGGCGGAAATGGGCAGGCTGGGCGGTCATGCAGGCCTGGTGGGCCTGGGAGAGCACTACAATAACCGGTTTATTAATCAGTCTATGTCCTGTGTCGTATTTGAGTAGAGGGGGAGCATTATGTTGTTTGGAAGGAAGAATGGGAGAGAAAAAGGAATGCCGGCAAAGGAGAAGTCTCTGGCTCCTGTGCTGCATGTGATAGATACTTTGAAGGATTACCGTACAGAGCTGGTGCAAAAAGAGGTGAGTTCCCTGGAAGAGCTTGGGAAGATTAGAGGCTCTTTTGGAAATGTCCTTCAGGAGGCGGAGAATTTTGAAGAAAAGCTTCAGGATTTCGGCCAGAATTTTACCAGTATTGAGATGGTGTCGGAGCGGTTTGTGGAGGTAAGGGAGACGATCTCCAAGTCTGTTTCCCGGGCCCAGAATGAGGTAGAGGAGTTAAAGAGCAGCTCCATGCAGGTGGAAACATATTTTGGAGAGATGGAGAGTACCTTTGAGGCTCTGCAGGAGGCTGTGTCTAAGATTAAACAGTGTACGAATAAGATTGTGTCCATTGCGGAGCAGACGAATCTTCTGGCGATCAATGCGTCTATTGAGGCTGCCAGAGCCGGACAGCAGGGGAAGGGCTTTGCTGTGGTGGCTGTTGAGGTTAAGAAGCTGGCAGATGAGATTAAGGAGCTGACCGGGGAGGTTGACTCCGGGGTTCACGATGTGGAGAAGGGGACGGAGCAGCTCAGCAATAGCATCGCCACTTCCCAGCAGGCCCTTGGAGCCAGCATTTTTAAGGTAAATGAGACGTATGATATGTTTGATGAGATTACCCGGTCGGCGGACAGCGCCACGACGGTGCATACGGAGATCTCAGGAGTGATTGAACAGTCGAAGGAGGCTCTTCAGAGGCTTTGTGATTTCTTTGTGCAGGTGAAAGGCCAGTACCAGGTGGTGGTAAAGCATATTAATCAGGCCAGTGCTTTGGGGACGACGAAGAGCACGATGTTTGAGGATATTGATAATATGATGGCGCAGATGCCTCCGATTATTAAGGAGTATGAGGAGGGACGGAAGTAGGGAATTCTCTCGGCTTGCGTGCCCCTCTTTAAGGCAGCGGCTCGGACGGTTTACATACATGCAGGCTGCCTTGACGAGATACAGACCTCCCGGATCTTTTGGGTTCGGGAGGTTTTTTACCCCCTTTGGGGTTGGCTATCCTATAAACAGTTTTACTGAAACAGGGGTTCAAGCTCTCTTTTTATGAAAGTTACCCTGTCTTTCACTCTTGGAGCAAAGAGGGAAGAAACAGCAATCACAATTCTGCCTTTCGGATTAACATAGATCGCATTTCCGCCGTCGCCTAAAGCGGCATACGAATGCTCTGCCTCATCTATCACCCACCACAGATACCCGTACTTTAGATGGCGTGCTTTCCAAACACTTTGTACCTGTGTACTCTCTTCAATCCATTTTCCGGAGACAATCTGTCTGCCGTTCCAATATCCTTCATTCAAATACAACTGCCCTAATTTTGCCATGTCGTTAGTTGTAAGGGATAATCCCCAGCCGGCCGTATTCGTACCCTTTGGGTCGGAAACCCAGCCATTTTCACCTTTTGATTTGTAAAAAGCGAGCTGTTCTTCCTTGCTTTGAAAAGATATACTTTTATCAACAGAGATTCCCAAGGGAGAAAAAAGATTGTCCTGTGCAAATGTTAAAACGGATTTCCCTGTAGCATGGATCAGTATGCCGGATAAAATATCAATTCCGATGACAGGCGCATATTTGAAATCCCCAATCTTTCCGCTTCCGCCCAAATAGTCAAGGGAGGATATGACCCAATCCTCACTGGAAAAATATTTTGGATAAGGGTTGAATCGATACTTATAGGGGGCAGTCATGGTAAGCAGATTCCGGATTGTGATATGCTGCATTGTTTTTTCCTTTTTCTTGATTTGATAAGCCGGAAAGAAATCAATTACCTTTTCATCGAGATTTTTGATATAGCTTTTCTCTAAGGCAATTCCGAATAACATGGAGATGATGCTTTTTGTCACCGAAAAGATATGGATGGGGTCATTTTCTGAACACTGATTAAAATAATGTTCGTAAACAGTATGATTTTCTTTAAGTACAATGATTCCGGCTATATTGCCATATTTATTTTTCACTTTATTTTCTAAAGCTGCTGTCTGCTCCTGCTTCATGGTATTTGGTGAACCTCCGTTTCATATCTTTCTAATGGGATAATAGACTTCTGTAATCAGTTCATCCTCTGTTGTAACTTGAGAGGGGTCTGTTACATATACCTCAAACAATGCGCCGGTACATTCGTACCCTTTTTCTTCTGCCCATTTTGTCTGCCTGGCATATACAGAGGACAAAATCGAATAACTTCCCTTTATAACGGTTTTCAGACATAGCCCTGCCTTGAAATCCCTTGTTCCGGTTACATATTCCCTAATAGGGATGGCAAATTCGGTGTCTAAGCCGAAAGGGCTGAACTCCTTGCTGTGGAATAAGACCATTGGGGGATTGGCTATGGTTAAATTTTCTTTTCTTATCCGGCCTGACAGCTTCCCAAAACAGATACCGTATTCATCAGAAAAAATATCGGCTTGAACCATTTTGCGGACAGAGAGGAGACGCATCACTGGAACTTCTGCAAGCTCTACATCAATCATATCTAAATAGGACATGATGGGCTTTCCGTTTTTTAGGTTTGCTATATCGCATTCCAGCTGATGCAGGCTCTTTTGTTGTTCATGTAATTGTTTTTTCATATCTTCCCGTTTTTTGGTTAGGGCAGCATACAGTTTTTCCTCGTTCCATTCTCCCGATTCTATGGTCTGCTTTATTTCCTCCAATGAGAAATTGTAGGATTTCAAACGGATAATAAGCAGCATAGTTTCCAGCTGTTCAATAGCATAGTACCGATACCCGTTTTCTGGGTTGATTTCGCTGGGCAGAATGAGCCCGATTTCAGCGTAGTATCTGAGCGTTTTTGCAGACACCTTGCATATTTTTGAAAACTCGCCAATAGACAGCACGGATAACCACCTCCCTTTTCTTTCTTACAAGTATACACTTTGCCCTAAGGGGAAAGTCAAAGGCATTTTTAAAAATTCATATTTTTATCCGAAATGAAAGGCTGGGATTACTTAACATTTTGAGCGGATCATATTTTGAAACATTTCAACTTCGTGATTGATTTTTCAAGGTTTATTTTGTATGGTTATTTTATATAGAAATGTTCTAATAGGAATATATGAAATGATTTGTGGGGAGATGTAAATGAATATATCATTATATTATCAGGAAAAGGGAAATAAGGAGCCTTTCATCCTTTTGCACGGGAACGGAGAAGACAGCTCTTATTTCAAACATCAAATCGATTATTTCAGCGACAGATATAGGGTAATTGCTATAGACACACGAGGCCACGGCAAATCACCAAGAGGCACGAAACCTTTTACGATTGAGCAGTTTTCCCATGACTTATATGATTTTATGACAAGCCGTAAAATTTCAAATGCGGTTATTTTAGGATTTTCTGACGGGGCAAATATAGCAATGAAGTTTGCAATGAACTATCCTGACAAGGTAAAGGCGTTGATATTGAACGGGGGCAACCTGAATCCGAAAGGGGTAAAAAGAACGACGCAGATTCCTATCGAATTGGGGTACAGAATAGCCAGAGGATTTGCTTTAAAATCGTCTGGTGCAAAAAAGAGCGCTGAAATGCTTGGGCTAATGGTGAACGAACCGAATATTGAACGAACCGAACTGTCAAGAATAACTGCCCCCACGCTCGTAATCTGCGGAAGAAATGATATGATTAAGGAATCCCATACAAAGGAAATTGCGGAAAATATACCGGGTGCAAAATTGTCTATTATGAAAGGCAGTCATTTTATTGCAAATAAGAGATACCTTGCATTTAACAAAGAGGTTGAAAGTTTTTTGCAGACAATTCAATAAATTCCAATGTATTGGGATGACCAATAAATGCTCAAAGAGCCAGGAGCAATTGCAATACATCAGATGTCTATTTTGGAAGAACAGACTACAAAGGTCTTGAAGTGATTTAATTCCCCCGAATTCGGGGGAATTAAAATTACCACAGTTCAAGGATGTCTCCAGCATAAATCCACATTAGCAAGTTGCCATCGAGTGCTAAGCAGGAATATTTAAGCGTCTCATTTATTTCTAAGAGAAGCGGAGGATTTCTTTAAGGCTACAGCTTTTGGGAGTTATGGTATGCTTCTTTGAAGAATGTGGAATCACTAAAGTAGAATTGAGTGATTTTATGTATTTACGCAAAAAAAAGATTGACTATTTTTGGAAATATGGTATTATACTACTAGTGGTGAGTCCTACCGCAAAGTGGACTGCTAAAAGCGTTAGCAACTCTAATGGAGTTACTACACAAATGGCTATGTGGAAACGCATAGCCATTTTTTACGAGGAGAAATATGCAGACAGATTTTAGCTTATACAAGGTAGATATGAAATATATCCGCAATTTACATAATATAGATGATAAAGTGCTTTCTGTTTCGCCACAGACGGGAAAAGATAACAGGGTTTTTGTTGGAATTGTTATTATCTGTGGTATTTATAAATATTGTATACCACTTTCATCACCAAAAGAAAAGCATAAAAAAATGAAGAACTCTATAGATTTTTCAAGGATTGAAATAAATGGGAAGCTTTTAGGTGTCCTGAATTTTAATCTGATGATACCTATTGAAGAAGAACAATTACAGCTTGTTGATACAACTATTTTTAAGAGAGACAGGGAAAACATCAAATATTATAAACGATTGTGTGTTCAAGAATTAGAATGGTGTCGGATCAATAGTGAAGTAATCTGTAACAAAGCAAACGTCTTGTATAAAAAGTACATCTCCAATGAGCCGTTTTCAGGCAGAAATCGCTGCCTGAATTTTCCTAAATTAGAATCAGAATGTGAGAAATATAATTCAAAAATAAAGAGAGGAACAGACTGAATCCCATATCTTATTGAACTTGTGAAATAAAATTGCAGTTCGCTGGTTCTGTTTATTCTGGAACAAAGCGGAGGAGTTCTTTAAGGCCGCAGCTTTTGGGAGTTATGGTATGTTTCTTTGAAAAATGTGGAATCACTAAAATAGAAACAAGTACGATTGTGAAAAATCTCCTTGACAAATATACCCTTATAGGGTATATTGAAAATAAAGATACCCCAATAGGGTATATAACTTGGCGGTACAAGTGGTTTGCTGCCAGATAGGAGAGGAGTGAGTTACATGAATCAGGAAGTAACATTGATAATAGAAGGAATGACCTGCGCATCCTGCAGTGCGGCGGTGGAGCGTGTCACCGGGAAGATGCCCGGAGTGGCAAGCAGCCAGGTGAATCTGGCAACCAACCGGGCGCGGATTGTGTATGATCCTAAGCAGGTAACGGTAGAGATGCTTTGTGAACGGATTGAGCGTGCCGGTTTTGGCGCCAGAGAGGAGCAGCGGGCAGAGGCGAAAAACCAGGAGATTACCTTGAATATAGAGGGGATGACCTGTGCCTCCTGCAGTGCGGCGGTGGAGCGTGTCACCAGAAAGCTGCCTGGAGTCATCAGCAGCGAGGTGAACCTGACCACCAACAAGGCGCATATTGTCTACGATCCTACCAAGGTAAAGCTTGCGGATATTAAGCTTAAGATAGAAAAAGCCGGCTTTGTTCCAAAGGATGTGGAAAAAGAAGACCGGAGCGCAGAGCAGAACGAGCAGATGGAGAAGCTGCGCAGGCAGAAGCAGAACCTGATTGTTACGATTTGTCTGGCAGTGCCTCTCCTGTATATTTCCATGGGACATATGATACCTGTTACACTGCCGCTGCCGGATTTTCTGCATATGCACAGCCATCCGCTGAATTTCGCCCTGGCCCAGCTTATTTTAACGGTATTGATTCTTTGGCATGGGCGGAAGTTCTATGTTGTGGGATTTAAGACGCTGTTCCGGGGGCATCCCAATATGGATTCCCTGGTGGCAATCGGGACGGGAAGCGCCTTTTTCTACAGCCTTGCCATGACTGTTGGCATTCCCTCGGATCCGGCCTGTGTGGAGAATCTCTACTATGAGTCGGCGGCCGTCGTGGTAACGCTCATTATGCTTGGAAAATATCTGGAGGCGAGAAGCAAGGGAAAGACCTCCGAAGCTATCCGCAAGCTGATGGAGCTTGCGCCGGATACGGCCATTCTTCTAAGGGACGGCCAGGAGATAGAGGTACGGGTGGAGGAAGTGGTTCCCGGTGATATCCTTCTGGTAAAGCCGGGCAGCAAGGTTCCTCTTGACGGAACGGTGACAGGAGGATCCAGCAGTGTGGACGAATCCATGCTGACGGGAGAGAGCATCCCGGTGGAAAAGGAAGCAGGCGACACTGTAATTGGCGGCAGTATGAATTTTAACGGGGCCATGGAGATTGAAGTAACCCATGTGGGGGCGGATACCACTCTTTCCCGGATTATTCAGATGATGGAAGACGCTCAGGGCAAGAAAGCCCCCATTTCCAAGCTTGCAGATACGGTGGCAGGATATTTTGTGCCGACGGTTATGGGGATTGCGGTTGCGGCGGCCCTTATCTGGGCTGCTCTCGGACACGATGCGGCCTTTGTGCTGACTATTTTCGTATCGGTTCTGGTGATAGCCTGTCCCTGTGCCCTGGGACTGGCAACGCCCACGGCGATTATGGTGGGAACGGGGCTGGGAGCCAGCCACGGAATTCTGATAAAGAGCGGCGAGGCTCTGGAAACTACCCATAAGGTGCAGGTAGTGGTTCTGGATAAGACAGGAACGATTACAGAGGGAAAGCCAAAAGTGGTGGATGTGATTTCCCATGAAATGGAGCCGGATGAACTTCTCAGATTAGCCGCAAGCTGCGAGCGCTCTTCGGAGCATCCTCTGGGTGAGGCCATTGTGGCCGGCGCACAGGAAAAGGGACTTTCCCTTGCCCAGACAGAAGCCTTTCAGAGCATTACCGGCAAGGGCATTGAGGCAGTTCTGGAAGGACATTATTTCCATATCGGAAACCGAAGGATGCTGGAGGGAAATAAGGTATCCCTGGGAGAATACGAGGAAGCAGCAAAGAAGTCCGCAGGCAAGGGACAGACGCCGATGTTTGTTGTGATGGACGAAAAGCTTGTGGGAATGATCTGCGTGGCAGATACCATTAAGGAAACGAGTAAGGAAGCCGTTGCCCAGATGCGTAATCTTGGAATCCGCGTGGTGATGCTGACAGGGGACAATCAGCTCACGGCAGATTATATCGGAAGCCAGGTACAGGTAGACGAGGTCATTGCTGAGGTGCTTCCGGGGGATAAGTCCCAGGTGGTGGAGCGTTACCAGAAGGAAGGCTTCTCCGTAATGATGGTGGGAGACGGCATCAACGATGCGCCGGCCCTGGTTCAGGCCGATGTGGGGGCTGCGATTGGAAGCGGAAGCGACATTGCGCTGGAATCCAGCGATCTTGTACTGATGAAGTCGGATTTGAAGGATGTGTACAAGGCCATCCATTTAAGCAGGGCAACCATCCGCAATATTAAGCAGAATCTCTTCTGGGCTTTCTTTTATAACACTTTGGGGCTTCCCATTGCGGCCGGATTGTTGTATGCTTTAGGTGGGCCCCTGCTGAACCCGATTTTCGCCGGGCTCGCCATGTCTTTCAGCTCAGTGTCTGTGGTCAGCAATGCACTGCGGCTTAAGAGGCTGAAGCTGTAGGAGAGACAGACACATGTAACTGTGGCTGGAAATTGATTTCATAAAGATGTGCTTTGAAGATTTTTATGGTACTGGAATAGGAGATTTTAAGTATGGAACAAGAGAAACGCAAAGAGAGCTGCAGCTGCCAGGAGGGCTGCTGCGTGAAAACGAAGCACCGGGACAGTGAAGAGTACAAAAGCCTGATTCACCGCCTGAACCGCATCGAGGGCCAGGTACGGGGCATCCGCAGCATGCTGGAAGAGGAGCGCTACTGCGTGGACATTCTCACCCAGGTATCTGCCATCCAGTCAGCCTTAAACGCCTTTAACAAAGAACTGCTTTCCAACCATATCAAAACCTGCGTGGTGGAGGATATTAAAAAGGGAGACGAGGCCGTGGTAGACGAGCTCTGTGATACCATCCGCAGGCTGATGAAATAACAGAATACACGCACCCAATAGTTTCCCAAAACATATTCTGCGGCGCAAAGGGAAGTCTGCCGCAGGAAGGTGCCGGGTATAAATGCATTTTAAGAAAATGAAGGAGGAACAAAAAATGACCGTATTAAAAGCAGAGGATATGCACTGTGAGAAATGTGTAGAGCGCATCACCAAGTCCCTTACAGGAGCCGGACTGGACTTCAAGGTAAGCCTTGCAGACAAAACCGTCACCATCGACGGCTGCGAGAACTGCGTAGCAAAGGCCCGGGAGCTGATGGATGATCTGGGATTCGAGACTACCGTGGTTTAAATCGGAAAACAAAAAAACAAATCACAAGCTACAAGGGTTGCCGGCAGACGCTGACAGCCCTTTAAGGAGGTAAATATGGAAGCAAAGGCATATAAGCTCAGAGAAAACTTCTACTGGGCAGGAATTCTGGACGACAGCCTTCGTGTATTTGACATCATTATGTACACAGAATTCGGCACCACCTACAATTCCTATGTATACAAGGCAGGAGATAAAACCATCCTGTTTGAGACTGCAAAGGCGAAATATTTTGACGAATATCTGAAGGAACTGGAAGAAATCGTAGATGTAAAGAAAATTGATTACCTGGTTGTAAGCCACACAGAGCCGGATCACGCCGGAAGCGTGGAGCGTCTTTTGGAACTGAATCCAGGGCTTAAGGTGATTGCCACCCCAACGGCCGTCTCCTTCCTTAAAAATATCGTAAACCGGGATTTCTGCAGCATAGCGGTAAAAGACGAGCAGGAGATGACCTTAGGGACGCTTAAGCTGCGTTTTCTTCATGTGCCCAACCTTCACTGGCCGGATACCATGTACACCTATCTGGAGGAGCAGCAGATCCTGGTGACCTGTGATTCCTTCGGCTCCCATTACGCATTTCCGGAAATTGTGTCCAGCAAGGTGACGGCAAAAGAGGATTACTGGAAAGCCACACGTTATTATTTTGACTGCATTATCGGGCCCTTTAAGCCCTTTATGCTGAAGGCTCTTGACCGGATAAGCGATCTGGACATTTCCATGATCTGTACGGGGCACGGGCCTGTTCTGGACAGCGGCATTGACCGGATGCTGAATACCTACCGGGAGTGGTGTACCGTAGTCAATCCCAATCCAAAGAAAACCGTGGTCATCCCTTATGTGAGCGCTTACGGCTACACGGCGCAGCTTGCCGAAGAGATTGGAAGAGGCATTGGGGACAGCGGCGATATTGACGTGCGAAGCTACGATCTGGTGACGGCGGATCAGGGCAAGGTACTGGAGGAGCTTGGCTTTGCGGACGGTATTTTGTTTGGAACGCCTACCATTGTTGGAGAGGCCTTGAAGCCTGTCTGGGATTTGACCACCTCCATTTTTGCCGGAACCCACGGCGGAAAGCTGGCCAGCGCTTTTGGAAGCTACGGCTGGAGCGGAGAGGGCGTGCCTCATATTATAGAGCGTCTGGAACAGCTGAAGATGCGCGTGACAGAGGGCTTCCGGGTGCGGTTTAAGCCCAGCGAGGTCGATCTTCTCAATGCCTACGAGTACGGCTATAATTTCGGCTGCATGCTTCTGGATAAAGAGAACCCCAAGAAGGCAGCAGGGAAAACAAGCCTGGTAAAATGCCTGGTATGCGGAGAAATTTTTGATTCCTCCCTGGAGATCTGTCCAGTCTGCGGCGTGGGAAAGGAAAACTTTGTGCCGGTGGAGAGTGAAACGACGGCTTACCGGAAGGATACCAGCAATCTCTACGCCATTCTTGGAAACGGGGCAGCCGGGTTCAACGCGGCAAAGGCCATCCGGGAACGGGACAAGACCGGCGGCGTCTACATCATTTCCAATGAGGAATATCCCTCCTACAACAGGCCGATGCTGACAAAGTCGCTGGTGGCCGGGCTGGATGCGGAGCAGATAGCCATTCAGGACGCCTCCTGGTATGAGGAAAACAATGTGGTTCAGATTCTGGGCAGACAGGTGACATCCATTGATACAGAGGAAAAGGAAATTCTCACAGAGGACGGGGCAAAGTTTAAATATACAAAGCTTATTTATGCCCTTGGCTCCGAGTGCTTCATCCCGCCGATTACAGGCGCAGATAAGTCGGAGGTTGTGGCGATACGAAAGCTTTCCGATACGCAGAAGGTGACGGAGCTTTTGGAGAAGACAAAGGAGGCCGTGGTCATAGGCGGAGGCGTGCTTGGCTTAGAAGCCGCCTGGGAGCTTAAGAAGGCCCACTGCAAGGTGACGGTTCTGGAGCTTGCTCCCCGTCTTATGGGACGGCAGCTGGATGCGGGAGCCGGAGAGATGCTAAAGAGCATCGGTGAAGGCCAGGGGATTGCCATTCACACCGGAGTGCAGATTTCTGCCATCGAAGGAGAGGAGCATGTGACCGGCGTCCGTCTGGGCGACGGAACCGTGATTCCGGCCCAGCTTGTGATCGTGTCCTGCGGCGTGCGCTCCAACATTCAGATTGCAAAGGAAGCAGGCGCTGCCGTTGACCGGGCAGTGATTGTGGACAGCCATATGGCTTCCAGTGTGCTGGATATCTATGCCTGCGGCGATTGCGCCCAGTACGAGGGCATCAATTATGCCATCTGGCCCCAGGCAGTGGAGCAGGGGAAAACAGCCGGGGCAAATGCAGCCGGCGAGGAGCTTTCCTACAGCACGGTTCCGGCGGCTCTGACCTTCCATGGCATGAATACGGCGCTGTTTTCCATCGGGGATAACGGCGGCAATCCGGATCTGGTTTACCGGACGGTTGAATTCAAGGATATGTCCAGGAAACAGTATGAGAAATACTACTTCCGCAACAACCGTCTCTGCGGAGTGATTCTCATTGGGGATGTGTCGAAGATGGGAGAAATGACGGAGGCTGTGGAACGCAAGGCTTCTTTTGGGGAGCTGTTCGGGCGGTAAAATGGAACGGGCGTTACGGAAAAATTTTGATCAAAATGGGATAAGGCGGTAAATGTTTTTACCGCCTCATGTCTTCTGCCGGAAAAGACGGGTGGAAGAGGCTGAAGAAAAGGACGGAAGAAGCCATGAAACAGGCAATGACTGCGGAAGAAAAATATAAAATGATGATGGATACGCCCATCAACAGGCTGATTCCCCGTCTTGCGGTGCCTACCATCATCAGTATGCTGATCACTTCTATCTACAACATGGCCGACACTTTTTTCGTAAGCCAGCTCAGCACCAGTGCATCCGGCGCCGTGGGAGTGAACTTTTCGCTGATGGCCATGATTCAGGCCATCGGCTTCACCCTCGGAATGGGCAGCGGCAATTATATGTCCCGTATGCTGGGAGCTAAGGAGACGGAAAAGGCCCAGACAGCCTGCTCCGTCTCCGTCTATACGGCTCTGGCCTTCGGCCTGCTGCTGGCTGTGTCGGGAATCTGGAATATCGACGCCCTGGTATCGGCTCTGGGAGCTACGAAGACAATCGCCCCCTATGCAAAGGATTATGGAAAATACATTCTCCTTGCTGCGCCTTATATGACGGTGTCCTTTGTGTTTAACAATCAGCTGCGCTCCCAGGGAAACGCCATGCTTTCTATGATCGGCATTACCACAGGAGGCATTCTCAACGTGATCCTGGATCCGATTTTGATTTTTAACTTAAAAATGGGAATCTCCGGGGCTGCCATTGCCACGATTTTCAGCCAGTTTATCAGCTTTTTGATCTTGCTGGTTCTGGTAATCCGCTCGGAAAACGTATTAAAGCCTCATCCAAGGTATTTTACGATGAAAGCATGGGTCTATAAAGAGATACTGTCTGCCGGTCTGCCCACGCTGGGACGCCAGGGCCTGGCAAGCGCAGCCTCGGTACTGTTAAATGTGGCGGCTTCCGGCTTTGGCGACGCCGCAGTGGCGGCCATGTCTATTGTAACCCGGATTATGATGTTTATTAACTCCGCACTCATCGGCTTTGGACAAGGCTTTCAGCCGGTCTGCGGCTTTACCTTTGGGGCCAGGCGGTATGACCGGGTGCTTGAGGCTTATTACTTCTGTCAGAGAGTGGCATTTGTGTTTCTTCTCATCATGGGAGTGGTGATGTTTTCCGTCTCCACGCCGATTATGCGGATCTTCCGCCGGGAGGATGCGGAAGTGGTTCGAATCGGAGCGCTGGCGCTTAGGCTTCAGTGTGCGCTGCTGCCTTTGCAGGCATTTACCATCATCGGAAATATGCTCACCCAGTCCATCGGCTATAGTTTCCGGGCTACCTTGACGGCCATTGGAAAGCAGGGCCTGTTCTTTATTCCGGCTATCTTGATTCTGCCGGGAACCCTCGGCCTGTTGGGGCTGCAGCTTGCCCAGCCGGCAGCGGATCTTTTGACCTTTGTTTTTACCCAGGTGATTGTGGTCTTTGTGTTAAAGGAGCTAAAGGAGATGCGGCGGGAGCAGGAGCAGTCCGTCATACCAAAAAGACAAGGTTAAAACCATGAAAAAAAGAACAATTATTGCATCCGTTATTTTTCTATTCCTTTTTTATATTCTTGAAAACATCATAAGCATCTGTGCTTATAGCATCCGGGACGAGCGCTGCGAGGCGGACGTGGTCATTGTCCTGGGGGCAGCCGCCTATGACAGGGGCGTTTCCCCGGTGTACCGGGAGCGGCTGAATCACGGCATCTGCCTGTATCAGCAGGGGCTGGTCAAAAAGATCATTGTTACAGGCGGAGTGGCAAAGGGAAATAAGCATTCGGATGCATACTCTGCGAAAGAATATGTGCTGAACCAGGGTGTTCCTAAGGAGGATATTCTGATGGAAGAGGCCTCCGTAATCACCCAGGAAAATCTGGAGAATTCCAAGGCGCTGATGGAGAAAAACGGATATCAGACAGCTATCGTAGTCAGCGATCCGCTCCACATGAAGCGCGCCATGCTGCTGGCAGAGGATGCAGGAATGAAAGCCTATAGCTCCCCCACGCCGACCACCATGTACCGCAGCTTAAAGACAAAGCTTCCCTTTCTGACCCGGGAATTGTTTTACTGCGTGGGGTATAAATGGTATCGGATTTTTCATTAAGGGAAAGAGCATAGAAGCTTCAAATTACAAGATAAGGATAGGAGACTCTATATGACAGTTCAATTAGTGCCGGCATATCAGTTGCCCCAGGAGGTACGGCAGCTATTTTCAGAATACACAGAGATGCTGCTGCAGGGAGATCCTGCATTTCGAGAATATCTTACCGTGCAGAATTATGAGGATGAGCTGGAGCATCCTGAGAAAAAATACGGTTTACCCGGAGGAAGGCTGTACCTGTGCTATGCATTTTCGGAGGACACCGGCCGGCCTGAAAAGGATGGGAACCGCGGTATAACAAAAAGGCACGGGCTGCCAGAGAAAGGGAAGAATAGCGGCGGAAATCTGGCCGGATGCATCGGCCTGAAAAAGCTTGATGAAGCAGGCTGCGAAATGAAGCGTCTCTATGTAAGGCCCTGTTTCCGGGGACAGGGAATAGGGGACATTCTGATTCGGCAGATTATTAAGGATGCAAAGGAAATCGGCTACCGCCATATGCTTTTGGACACCCTGCCGTTTCTGCAAAGCGCCATACATATGTACAGAAAATATGGATTTTATGAGATTGAGAGCTACAATGACAGTCCGATGGACGCTTCCATATATATGAGGCTGGACTTATAATTGAGAAAGGACGGTCAAAGTGGAAAAAAATGGAAATAAAAAACAGAGCTTCGAATTATGAAAAAATGAAAGACCAGATGGCAGAAGTCTTTTTGCAGTACGATCAGGAAAAAATGATTCAAAAATTTGAGCTGGAGCATGACAAAAGTTATCTCTACCTATATTTTATAGGGCGGAAGTACCGCATACATCGGCTGACCGGAGCAGCCGCCTGGTCAAAGGATTCCTTTCAGACCGAGGAAAAAGCGGACTATAATGAGGCTATGACAATTTATGATGTGCTTTGTTATTCCAAAGAAGACTGCAGACTGTCCCATGAGTGGGTAAACATAGACAGTTGTTCGTCTGTTCAGGGAGGCTCATTGGCAAAAGGAAATCAGTTTTTTGGGCATGCCGCAGAAGCCTTTGATGGAAAAGAGACGGCATTTGCCGCGGCATGCGAGAAGCTGGGAGGAAGAAAAATTAATAAAGGGGATGCAGCATACGACATAGACATGTTTCCATTTCTGCCGGTGTCATTACGTTATTGGGCATCTGATGAGGAATTCCCGGCAAGCCTTCAGATTCTTGTGGATAAAAATATTTTGGATTATATGCATTATGAAACATTGATGTTTGCAATTACACATTTGCTCTATAGGATGAGAAGCGAATGCGAGGAGGAGACTGCCAATCCATGAAAAAAAACAAAGAACACATCATCAGCCGGATAGAACCTGGAAGCATTGCAGAAGAGCTTGAGCTGTCTCCTGGCGACGTGCTGGTATCTGTAAACGGTCAGCGTGTAGAGGATATTTTTGACTACCACTATTTCATTAACGAGGAATATCTGGAGATCTTAATCCGAAAGCCCGACGGAGAGGAGTGGGAGCTTGAGATCGAAAAGGAGTATGAGGACGACTTGGGGATTGAATTTGAGAACGGCTTGATGGACGAGTACCGTTCCTGCCGGAACAAGTGTATGTTCTGCTTCATCGATCAGCTGCCAGGGGGAATGCGGGATACCCTCTATTTCAAGGACGATGATTCCCGTCTGTCCTTTTTGCAGGGGAATTATGTAACCCTGACGAATATGAGCCATGAGGACGCAGAGCGGATTATCCGGTATCATCTATCCCCAATCAACATCTCCTTTCACACCACGAACCGAGAGCTTCGCTGTAAGATGCTCAATAACCGCTTTGCCGGGGAGGCCCTTGATAAGGTGGAGCAGTTCTATAAGGCCGGCATCACTATGAACGGGCAGATTGTGCTCTGCAAAGGAATCAACGACGGGGAGGAGCTGGAACGCACCATAGAAGCGCTGGCAAAATACCTTCCCCATCTCCAAAGCCTTTCGGTAGTTCCCGTAGGACTTACGGATTACAGGGAAGGCCTGTACCCCTTGGAGCCATTTACCAGGGAGGACGCACAGCAGGTACTGAGGCAGCTTCATACCTGGCAGAACCGTCTCTTTGAGGAGCACAAAACCCACTTTGTCCATGCCGGCGACGAGTGGTATCTTTTGGCCGGGGAGGAGCTGCCAAAAGAGGAAAGCTACGACGGCTACCTTCAGCTGGAAAACGGCGTAGGCATGGTGCGGCTTCTCCACGAAGAGCTTAAGAACGAGCTTGCCTGCTGCTCCGGCGACGATAGAAGCCGGAAAGTGACCATTGCCACCGGAACACTGGCCGCCCCTATCCTTATGAAAGAGGCAGAACAGATACGCAGAAAGTATCCCAATGTGGAGATTCAGATTTTTCCTGTCAAAAATGACTTTTTCGGCAGATCTATCACAGTGGCCGGCCTTCTCACCGGACAGGATTTGAAAAAACAGCTAAGCGGACATGCTCTGGGAGAGGAATTGCTGCTGACAGAGCACATGATGAAGAGCGGCGAGCGCATTTTTCTGGACGATATGACGGTGGAAGAGCTTTCCAGGGCTTTACAAGTGCCCGTAATTATTGTAGAATCAGACGGAAAAGCTTTGTTAGAGGCAGTATTAGGAGACTGAGGAAAAGCAGTGCCATAAAACTGCGGAACTGGAATAGGAGATATGTAATATTATGAGCAGACCAATCGTAGCCATCGTAGGGCGCCCCAACGTAGGGAAATCCACCTTGTTCAACGCCCTGGCAGGCGGGGAGATTTCCATTGTAAAGGATACGCCGGGTGTAACCAGGGATCGCATTTACGCAGACGTTACCTGGCTTGACCGGGCATTCACACTCATTGACACAGGCGGTATCGAGCCTGACAGCCGGGACGTGATTCTCTCCCAGATGCGGGAGCAGGCCCAGATCGCCATTGACACAGCGGATGTCATTGTATTTCTCACCGATGTACGCCAGGGGCTGGTGGATGCGGATTCCAAGGTGGCCGATATGCTCCGCCGTTCGGGAAAGCCGGTGGTTCTGGTAGTCAACAAGGTAGACAGCTTCCAAAAGCTGATGCCGGATGTGTACGAGTTCTACAACTTAGGTTTAGGCGATCCCGTTCCCATTTCCTCTGCCTCCCGTCTGGGACTGGGAGATATGCTGGACGAGGTGGCCGGCCATTTCCCGGATCATTCTGAGGAAGAGGAGGAGGACGACCGCCCGAAGATTGCCATTGTAGGCAAGCCCAACGTGGGAAAATCCTCCATTATCAATAAGCTTACGGGAGAAAACCGCGTCATAGTCTCGGACATCGCCGGAACGACCCGGGACGCCATTGATACTAACGTGATGCATAACGGCCAGGAGTATGTCTTTATCGACACGGCCGGACTGCGGCGCAAAAGCAAGGTCAAGGAAGAGCTGGAGCGCTACAGCATCATCCGCACCGTGACAGCGGTGGAACGTGCCGACGTGGTGGTGCTGGTGATTGACGCAGTGGAGGGCGTTACCGAGCAGGACGCCAAGATTGCAGGCATTGCCCACGATCGGGGCAAAGGCGTCATCATTGCGGTGAATAAGTGGGATGCCATTGAGAAAAATGACAAAACCATCTACGAGTATACAAACCGAATCCGCACTATCCTGTCCTACATGCCTTATGCGGAAATGCTGTTTCTCTCGGCTCTGACAGGACAGCGGCTTTCCAAGCTCTTTGATCTCATAGACCTGGTGATTCAGAACCAGAACCTGCGGATTGCCACCGGTGTACTCAATGAGATTGTAACCGAGGCTGTGGCTCTGCAGCAGCCGCCGTCAGACAAGGGGAAACGGCTGAAAATCTTCTACGTCACGCAGGTAGCCGTGAAACCGCCCACCTTTGTAATCTTTGTCAACGACAAGGAGCTGATGCATTTTTCCTACACCCGGTATCTGGAAAATAAGATCCGGGAGGCCTTCGGCTTCAAGGGTACGGCGCTTAGATTTTTCGTTCGGGAAAGAAAGGGGCAGCAGTGATGGAACGCCTTATTTGCGTACTTATAGGATATGTGTTTGGTCTGTTTCAGACAAGTTACTTATATGGAAGAATGAGGGGAATTGACATCCGGGAGCATGGAAGCGGCAACGCCGGAGCTACCAATGCCTTAAGAACTCTGGGGAAAAAGGCCGGGGCCATTACCTTTTTCGGAGACTGCTTCAAATGCGTCTTTGCGGTGATTGCAGTAAGGCTTCTTTTTCGCAATTACGGCGATCCCTCAGAGAACATAGGCGTTCTCTTTGGCATGTATGCCTCCATGGGTGTGATCCTGGGCCACAATTTTCCCTTTTACCTGGGATTTAAGGGCGGCAAAGGCATCGCAGCCACAGCCGGCCTGTTTGTGAGCCTGGATCCGGTGCTGATGGTCATTGCGGCGGTCAGCTTTGTGCTGTCTGTGGCTGTGACAAAGTATGTGTCCGCAGGCTCTGTTCTTGTGGTAATAGAACTGATGGCCGGCGTGCTGATTTACGGCTTCCTTGGAAAATGGGGCCTTGCGCAGCCGCATTTGTATGAGCTGTATGCCATCACGGCTTTTCTGACGGTTCTTGCCCTTTACAGGCACAAGAAGAACATCAAAGGACTTATAAACGGAACAGAGCGGAAGCTGGGACAGAAGGCGGATTGAGGCGGCTTTACCCTTTAGTGCTATCGCGCAGCGATTTAGAATAGGAGAATGAATATGTGGTTGTTTTTTGGCATCATTGCGGCTGCAGCGGCGGTATTAAATGTAATATGGACAATAAAAGGCGGGGAGGCCAAATGGTTTCGGTTTATCAGTTTATCATTTACGGCTTTCACGCTCTGCGCATTTTACAGCGCCGATGCAAAATGGGTGCTCAGCGAGGACTGGAGCGCGCTGCTGGACGTCACTCCGGTAATGTCCAAGGCTTTGTGGATAGGCACGGTTATTTCGATTGTGATTAACAGTGTGTCTTTATTTAAAAGTCCAAAGAAGTAAAAAATAAAAAGAATCAAAAAGGAGACGGATACAATGGCAAAGGTAAGTGTTATAGGAGCTGGAAGCTGGGGAACGGCCCTGTCCATATTGCTCCACAATAACGGACATGAAGTAACTTTGTGGTCGATTATGGAAGCCGAGGTGGCGATGCTGAACCAGCAGCATGAGCACAAGGATAAGCTTCCAGGCGTAAAGCTGCCGGAGGATATGCGTATTACGACAGATCTTGAGAGCAGCATCAAAGGCGCAGAGATGATGGTACTGGCAGTCCCGTCTCCCTTTACCAGAAGCACGGCTCACAGTATGGCTCCCTTTGTGGAGGACGGGCAGATTATCGTAAATGTGGCCAAGGGAATTGAGGAATCCACCCTGATGACCCTGTCGGAGATTGTGGAGCAGGAGATACCAAACTGCCGTGCAGCCGTACTTTCTGGCCCGAGCCATGCCGAGGAGGTAGGCCGGGGGCTTCCCACGACTGTAGTAGCCGGGGCCCATGACCGGGAGACGGCGGAATATATCCAGAATATTTTTATGAACCAGGTATTCCGTGTGTATACCAGCCCTGATATGCTCGGCATTGAACTGGGAGGCGCTCTTAAAAATGTCATTGCTCTGGCGGCCGGCATTGCAGACGGTCTCGGCTATGGGGATAATACAAAGGCGGCTCTTATCACCAGGGGAATTGCGGAGATGAGCCGGATCGGGCTTGCCATGGGAGGAAGGATTGAGTCCTTCAGCGGCCTGTCTGGCATTGGTGATTTGATTGTAACTTGTGCTTCTGTCCACAGCCGGAACCGGAAGGCCGGATATCTGATGGGACAGGGGAGAACCATGAAGGAGGCCATGGATGAGGTGAAAATGGTGGTGGAGGGTGTTTACTCTGCCAAGGCTGCCGTGGGGCTTGCGAGAAAGTATGGGGTGGAGATTCCGATTATTGAGCAGGTGAATGCGGTGCTGTTTGAGGATAAGCCGGCCAGGGAGGCTGTGAATGAGTTGATGATTCGGGATAAGAAGATTGAGAATCCGTTGATGCCTTGGGAGTAGGGGTGGTTGTGGCCGCTGGTGTCGCAAAATAAGGCGGCAGGCTTTTCCATATCCTGTGTTCGGACGGTTCGTGTACACCTTGTCTGCTCTGTACGTACATTGCCATTTTTTTGTTGTTTTGGGTGTTTGGTTTTTTGGCAATGTTCGTCCATATCAGACAAGGTGTACGCGAACAGCCGGACACTGGATATTGGAAAAGCCTGCCGCCTTATTTTGCGACACCAGCGTTGTTACGTTGTTGGGGGGACGAGTGGGAGGAGGTGGATTTCTATGCCTCGAAGCTTGATGGGCTGCTGCGTGATCTGGAGAAGAAGTATGGGGATGATGAGCTGCTAAGGGAACCGGTGTACAGCAATTTTTTCTTGACATATGAGACTACTTGTAGTAGTCTTATGATATAGACTACAAATTGTAGTACAGAAGAATTGATGATAGGAAGCAGAGAACAGCAGGAAAGGTGAGGGGATCATGGCAGAGATACAATTAGGTGTAATCGAGGCCCGGTTTGCAGATATGATTTGGGAGCATGAGCCGGTTACTTCTTCGGAGCTTGTGAAACTGGCGGCAGAAGCGTTTACCTGGAAGCGGACGACTACCCATACGGTCTTAAAGCGGCTGTGCAGTAAGGGCTTATTTGAAAATCAAAAGGGAACCGTGACCAGTCTCATTTCCCGCGGGCAGTTTTATTCCATGCAGAGCCGCAGGTTTGTGGAGGATACTTTTGACGGCTCCCTTCCGGCCTTTATTGCCGCCTTTACCAAGAACAGCACTTTGACCTCGGAGGAAGCGGCCAGGATCAGAGAAATGATCGACAAAGCCGAGGCGGATTAGGAGCAGGTTTCACACAGAGGTGAGAATATGGAAAAGATCTTTTTAAAATTGCTGAATATGAGTATTGCCGCGGGATGGCTGATTCTGGCTGTGATATTCCTTCGGATACTGTTGAGAAAAGCCCCTAGATGGCTGTCCTGTATTCTGTGGGGAATCGTGGCTGTCCGCCTGGTATGCCCTGTTTCCTTTGAAAGCTCTCTGAGCCTCATTCCAAGTGCGGAAACCATCAGCCCTGAGAGCCTCGGCCAGTCCCAGGCGCCTATTATGAGCAGCGGTATCCCGGCGCTTAACAGCACGGTAAATCCCATACTGCAGGAAACCATCGGCGCAGCCTCCAAAGCTTCCGGCGCAAATCCTTTGAATACAGGAATGCATTTGGCAGGGATTTTCTGGATTCTCGGCATGATTTTCCTGCTGCTGTATGCCTTTGTAAGCTATCTGCGCCTTTCTGTCCGGCTTCGGGAGGCTGTTCCGCTGGGGGAGGCAAAGAAACATATCTGGCTTTGCGACGGGGTGAATTCTTCTTTTATTCTGGGAATCCTGCGTCCCCGGATCTATCTGCCTTCCGGTCTTAACCAGGAAGAAACCAGGTATGTCCTTGCCCATGAACGGGCCCATTTAAAGCGAGGGGATCATTTCTGGAAGCTTCTGGCCTATGTGCTGCTGTCTGTCTATTGGTTCCATCCCCTTATGTGGGCGGCCTATATGCTGTTTGGCCGGGATGTGGAGCTTGCCTGCGATGAAAAGGTGATTGGCTCTATGAACAGCAGCGGAAAGAAAGCTTATTCCCACGTTCTTGTCACCTGCAGCGAAGGGAAAAAGATGGTTCTGGCCTGTCCTTTGGCCTTTGGAGAAATCGGAGTCAAAGCAAGGGTCAAGGCAGTGCTGAATTACCAAAAGCCTGCCTTCTGGGTGATTCTGACTGCTGTTCCGGTCTGTATTGCAGCAGCCGTCTGCTTCCTGACCAATCCCAGGCAGGACGCCTATCAAGTGAGAATTGTAATTCCGGCAGGCAGCGAGGGCGGAATCTATTATTCTGACGAAGAAATTTCTCCCAATAAGGGAAGACTTACCCTCTGGGCGGGGGAAGGCTTAGGCGATACGGAGGTTGTCCTGCTGCCTGTTGACGCAGAGAAGGAGCAGCTCGATACGCCTGCCTATATGACGCCGGGTATGCCGGTAGAGATCAAGGCGGAAAAAGGCGCCTGGTTCCGAATCGGCGTAAATGCTGATAATTCCACAGATGAGGATAGGACGGTCTATGTAAAGGCTGAGGGCGTGGAAGTCAGAATTGCCTCAGGAACAGAAGAAGATAGGAAGTATGACGTGATTCCTATGGTTCTGGTAAATGATAAATATTATTATGATACCGGAAGGGAGAGCACAAAAGCGGACCGAAGCCCGGACATGGACGGAGAAATCACCTCTGCCGTAGACGGAAGCGAAATACCGGCGGAAAATAATCAGTCCAATTTCGGCGCAGGATACAGCTACCAGTTTGGAGAAAAAGATACCATTGAGATTCAGGTAAATGGAAGATGGATGATTTTTGAGTACCGGGGCGGAGACGGCAGTCTCATCCGCTACCACAATCACTGGTACAATGTGGAAGATTTGTCCGAGGAAACCATAGAATGGCTTAAGTGGTATAACAGCCTTTCCGAAGAGGAGCAGCTTTCGGTGAGCGCTGTACCATGGGATCTGCAGCTTAGTGAGAATCCTGATAATAGAACAGAGGATGCAGTAAAGCCTCAGGAAGCCCAAGGTTCTCTGGAAGAGGCTGTTTCCCTTGATACGGACAAGGCGGTAGAGCAGCTGTTAAACACCATATGCAGCAGTCCGTCCGCTTCCTCCAATCCCCGGGATTATGTAGAGGAGCATTACGCAGAGTACAGGGAGCTGGTTTATTATGGAGAATACACGCTCCGCTATTGTCTGAACCGTTTTCAAGATGGAGAGGAAACCGGTTTGGAGGGCCGGATTATGGCCCTGATCTGTGAAGAGCTTTTGCAGACAAAAGGAAAAATCCCGGCCGATGCGGACACGGCCGGGACGGGGCAGTTCTGGTACGATACCCTTTATGCACATGGAAGTAATCTGGTAGAGCCGTATTTGGAATAAAGGGAAGTTTGACGCCCCATCAGCTTACTGTGGGGTGTTTGACTTGGCCGGGATTATCTCAATCCAATAGCCGTCCGGATCCGCAATAAAATAGATTCCCATATCAGGATTTTCATAGCAGATACAGTTCATTTCCTGGTGCTTTTTGTGGGCGGCATCCATATCGTCGGTGGTGAATGCCAGATGGATTTCATTGTCGCCCAGATTGTAGCGATCCCCTTCCCAGTCACGAAGCCAGGTGAGCTCAAGCTGAAAGCCAGTCTTGCCGTCGGTTAAGTAGGAGAGGATAAAGCTGCCGTCCGCAGCTTCCTTTCTCCGGGCCTCCTTAAGTCCAAGGGCTTTCTCGTAGAAGTCCAGGGACTTCTCCAGGTTGATTACATTGTAGTTGTAGTGTGCAAATTGAAAATTCATGGCAGTTTCTCCTTTCATGGCTCTGCATATGTTTTAAATGCGAAAAGGCATAGGGCGGCTTTCACTGTATAAAATGCTGGCCGCGCCCTGTAACGGGTACAATCCGCCGGCGCTCTGGATGGCTTGGATGCTCCGTAAGCCATTGGTCAATGATACGGTAATCCTCCCAGCAATGCATAGGATAGATGCGTTCATCCTTATTTCCCTTGGCAGTCAGAGACAAAAAGTAATCAAACCCCAGAGAATAGTATGCCTCCTGCCTTGGATCCAGTGGAAGAAAGGCGGCGTCTATGTGCATATCGCGCAGGGGTTCCACATAGTTGTCATAATGTTCCTTCATCTGCCGGTTCCAGTTCTCCGGCTCTCCCGGCCAGCGCCAGTCATTTAGATCCCCCGCATGGTAGAGGGTCTTTCCTTCAACCCAAACCAGAAAAGCGACGCCCTCATCCGTTGATTTCAGCGTTCTTAAGGACAGGGAGTCCAAATCACGGCTTTCTCCTGGTTTTAGGCGTAATGTCTGGCTGCGGCGCTCTTTGGGAATCCGGCATTCCCAGATATCTTTGGACAGGCAGAAGAAGATATTCTCATGTGTCTCTGCCAGAGAAAAGATCTCCGGGTTAAAATGATCCGGATGCCGGTGGCTGGCAAACACGTAGAGCTGTTTTTCCAAGGGAAGCTGAGGCAGAGAGCCTTCGTAATAGTCAAATAACAGGAGGGTTTCCCGAAGCTCAACCAGAAAACCGCTGTGTCCAATGTATGTGATCTGCATAGTTCATCCTTTCTCTCTTCATACTATAACGTTTCCCACGGCTTTGCGCAAGCTTGAAAATTTTAGTTTTTGATTGTTTCACGATCGATAACGAGAAATAACGAGAAAAATTCAAAGAGAAGGTTCAAAGAGAAAAAATCATGGATTGACAAATCTTCTTCTTTGGTATACAATTTCTAAGGTGGGTTAACGCTTTAATGCGTCACAGCGTTGTGGCGGAAAAGCAAAAGCTCCCAAACAGGAAAATTTACTAGGAGGAAGATAAGTATGAAAAAGTTATTGGCAATGCTCCTTGCGCTGTCCATGGCAGTATCTGTGGCAGCATGCGGCAGTAAGAGTGAAGAACCGACAGAGGCTCCTTCCGAGACGCAGGAGGAAGCTTCCGGCGAAGAGGCAGGAACAGAGGCACCCACAGACGGCGCTGAGTACGTGGTAGGTATCTGCCAGCTTGTACAGCATGATGCGCTGGATGCTGCGACCCAGGGCTTCAAGGATGCGCTGACAGAAGAATTCGGCGATAAGATTTCCTTTGACGAGCAGAACGCTTCCGGCGATGTGCCCACCTGCTCTACGATTGTAAATCAGTTTGTATCAGACGAGGTAGATCTTATCCTTGCAAATGCAACCCCGGCGCTCCAGGCGGCACAGGCAGGAACCGGAACCATTCCGATTCTGGGAACATCCGTAACAGAGTACGGCGTGGCTCTGAACATCAGCGATTTTAACGGAACCGTCGGAGGCAATATCTCCGGTACTTCCGACCTGGCGCCCTTGGATGAGCAGGCACAGATCGTAAAAGAGCTGTTCCCGGATGCAAAGAACGTAGGACTGGTATACTGCTCCGCAGAGGCCAATTCCCAGTACCAGGTAGACACGGTTCAGGGCTTCCTGGAAGAGCTTGGATACACCTGTAAGCAGTACTCCTTCGCAGACTCCAATGATCTGTCGTCCGTAACCCAGACAGCCGTGGATGAAAGCGACGTCCTCTACATTCCTACCGACAATACGGCTGCAAACAACACAGAAGTCATCCGGAATATCTGTGAGCCGGCTAAGATGCCTGTAGTAGTAGGAGAGGAAGGCATCTGTGCAGGCTGCGGCGTTGCAACCCTGTCTATCAGCTACTACGATCTGGGTGTTGCTACCGGCAAAATGGCTGCAAAGATTCTGAAGGGTGAGTCTGATATCGCAACGATGCCGATTGAGTACGCTCCTCAGTTTACCAAGAAATACAACCAGGAACTGTGCGATTCTCTTGGCATCACCATTCCGGAGGGCTACGAAGCAATCCAGTAAGCCCGGCAGCAGGTGAGAAAGCAGCGCATAAATCATTGTTTTGCTTGAAAAAGATTATAAAAAGCAGCAAAAAAGACTTTCCTTTTTTGCTGCTTTTTGTTATAATTATGAAAGCTTTGTGCCTTTTGACAGGACATTGCGGAACTATACTAGGAGGAACAGTTATGGAAATTGTGAAGTTTTTGAATGCGCTGCCAGGAGCCTGCGCCCAGGGGCTTATCTGGGGGATTATGGCGATTGGCGTCTATATTACCTATAAGGTTCTGGATTTGGCAGACCTGACAGTGGACGGAACGATGGCCACAGGAGGAGCGGTCTGCGTCATGATGATGCTTAGCGGACATTCCGCAGGCTTTTCCCTGCTTGCAGCAGTGGGAGCCGGCATGCTTGCAGGTCTGGTAACGGGAATCTTACATACGGCTATGGGGATTCCTGCAATTTTAGCGGGGATTCTCACACAGCTTGGACTTTATTCCGTCAATCTGCGGATTATGGGAGGAAGAGCCAACCAGTCCATCGGCGTGGACCAGTATGAGCTGTTGGTATCTCTGCGCTGGGTGAAGGATGTGCCTTTTTATCAGAATCCGATTTTCGTGGTAGGAATCTTTGTACTTCTTTTGATTGCAGTTCTTTACTGGTTCTTTGGAACAGAGCTTGGCTGCTCCATCCGCGCGACGGGCTGCAACGCAAATATGTCCCGGGCACAGGGAATTAACACAGACATCAGCAAGATTCTGGGTCTGGTGATTTCCAACGGTATTGTGGCGTTTTCCAGCGGACTCTTTGCGCAGTATCAAGGCTTTGCGGATATCAATGCAGGACGGGGCGCCATTGTCATCGGCCTGGCGGCTGTGATTATCGGCCAGGTGGTGTTCGGAAAGATTCGGGGAAATTTTGCTTTTAAGCTTTTATCGGTGGTGTTCGGATCCATTATTTATTATCTGGTACTTCAGGTTGTGTTAAAGATGGGCCTGGATTCGAATGATTTGAAGCTTCTGGCTGCGGTTGTAGTTGCTGTTTTCCTGGCAATCCCATATTTGAAAGGGAAGTATTTTGCAAAACCGGTGAAAAGGGGAGGTGCCTCCAATGCTTAGGATAGAACATATCTGGAAAACCTTTAACGTGGGTACGGTAAATGAGAAAACGGCCCTTAAGGATTTGTCTCTGGAATTGAGGGAAGGAGATTTTGTAACGGTTATCGGCGGAAACGGAGCCGGAAAGTCCACGATGCTCAATGCGGTGGCCGGGGTGTGGCCTGTGGACGAAGGAAAGATTTTTATTGATAATATTGACGTGACCCGGCTGCCGGAGCATAAGCGGGCGGCTTATCTGGGACGGGTGTTCCAGGATCCTATGACGGGAACGGCGGCAAATATGCAGATCCAGGAAAATCTGGCTCTGGCTTTAAGAAGGGGAAATTTCCGTTTTTTGAAGTCCGGGATTACCAGGGCGGAACGGGAGGATTACAAGGAGAAGCTTAAAGTGCTGGATCTGGGCCTTGAGGATCGGATGACCAGTAAGGTAGGTCTGCTTTCCGGAGGACAGCGGCAGGCTCTGACCCTTTTGATGGCAACCTTGAAAAAGCCGAAGCTCTTGCTTCTGGATGAGCATACGGCGGCTCTTGATCCCAAGACGGCGGCAAAGGTTTTGGATGCTACGGAGCGGATTGTGGGGCGTGATCACCTTACAACTCTTATGATTACTCATAATATGAAGGATGCCATTGTTCATGGGAACCGGCTGATTATGATGTATGAGGGAAATGTGATTTATGATGTTTCCGGGGAAGAGAAGAAGAAGCTGAAGGTGGCGGATCTGCTGGCTAAGTTTGAGCAGGCTAGCGGCGGGGAGTTTGCGAATGATCGGATGATTTTGAATTGATAGGGGGCGGACGGGATTGTCGGAAAATATGCCATCCGTATTTTCCATATCCGTGTCCGGACGGTTCTCGTACACTCTGTCTGCTCTGAACGGACATTGATTCTTTTTTGTGGTTGCATAACTGTTTGGTTTTGGGCAATGTCCGCCCAGATCAGACAGAGTGTGCGCGAACAGGCGGACACTGGATATTGGAAAATACGGATGGCATATTTTCCGACAATCCCTGACTTTGATGGACGGTTGGTGTGAAGCGGCTTTGAGTGTTGGAGGATGGAGTTTTTGTGGATTGGGTCTGATGTTGTTTGTTTTGAAGATTTTGATTTGATTGACAAGGATTGGATAACTTGTTAGAATTGAGGGAGTGTTATTTGGTGTTGGCCTGGGGCTGCGGGGAGTCTTTTTGGTTTTTGGTTTGGTTGGAGAGGGCTCTGAATTTTGCGGTTTTGGGATGTGGAATTTTGGACGGAGAGGTGAAAGGGTTTATGAGAAAAGTTGTTTTTTCTATGTTGGTGGATAATACGTCTGGTGTTTTGAGCCGGATTGCCGGGCTGTTCAGCAGGCGTGGGTATAATATTGACAGCCTGACGGTTGGCGTGACGGCGGATCCCCGGTATTCCAGGGCTACGGTGGTGGCGAAAGGGGATCGGACGATTCTGGAGCAGATTGAGAAGCAGCTCAGCAAGCTGGTGGATGTGATTGATATTAAGCGGCTGGAGCCGGAGAGTTCTATCTGCCGGGAACTGATTATGATTAAGCTGAAGGTGAATGAGGAGAACCGGCAGTCGATTATTTCGGTGGCCAATATTTTCCGGGCTAAGATTGTGGATGTGTCGAAGGAGTCTCTGCTTATTGAGCTTACAGGGAATCAGTCTAAGATTGAGGCGTTTATTGATCTGTTGAATGGGTATGAGATTCTGGAGCTTGCGAGGACGGGGATTACGGGACTGTCCCGGGGTGTTTTTGATGTGAAGATGTATGATGAGGACGGGCAGCTGATGGATTATGATTTCAGCTGACAGCGGCGTGATTTGCTGATATGCGGCCAAAGAGCTGGATAGTCCGCAGGGATGGTACGGTATTTGAGAAAAGCCGCGCTGAGTTTGAAAGTTGATGGAGAAGCTTTACTTTGGCTTTGAAGTTTTTACCCTGCTTGTAACTATAATTAAGAAAATGGAGGAATGAAAAAATGGCAAAGATTTATTACCAGGAAGATTGTAACCTTTCTTTACTGGAGGGCAAGACGATTGCGGTGATTGGCTATGGAAGCCAGGGACATGCCCATGCGCTGAATGCGAAGGAATCGGGCTGTCATGTGATTATCGGCCTTTATGAGGGCAGCAAGTCCTGGGCGCGTGCCGAGGCCCAGGGATTTGAGGTGTATACGGCTGCAGAGGCTGCGAAGAAGGCAGACATTATTATGATTCTGATTAATGATGAACTGCAGGCCGCTATGTATAAGAAGGATATTGAACCCAACCTGGAGGAGGGCAATATGCTGATGTTTGCCCATGGCTTTAATATTCATTTTAATCAGATTGTGCCGCCTAAGAATGTGGATGTTACCATGATTGCGCCTAAGGGACCGGGACATACGGTGAGAAGCGAATATCAGGCCGGCAAGGGCGTTCCCTGTCTTGTGGCTGTACATCAGGATGCTACAGGGAAGGCTCTGGAGAAGGCTCTGGCTTATGCTCTGGCTATCGGCGGCGCGAGAGCGGGCGTTTTGGAGACAACCTTTAGAACAGAGACGGAGACGGATCTTTTTGGCGAGCAGGCGGTTCTGTGCGGCGGTGTCTGTGCGCTGATGCAGGCAGGCTATGAGACCTTGACTGAGGCAGGCTATGATCCGAGAAATGCTTATTTTGAGTGTATCCATGAGATGAAGCTGATTGTGGATTTGATTTATCAGTCTGGATTCGAGGGGATGCGTTATTCCATCTCGAATACGGCAGAGTACGGCGATTATGTGACTGGGCCGAAGCTGATTACAGAGGAGACAAAGAATACGATGAAGAAGATCCTAAAGGATATCCAGGATGGATCTTTTGCTAAGGAATTCCTGCTTGATATGTCTTCTGCAGGCGGACAGGCGCATTTTAAGGCTATGCGGAAGCTGGCGGCTGAGCATCCTTCAGAGAAGGTCGGCAAAGAGATTCGGAAGCTTTATAGCTGGAATGGCGAGGATAAATTGCTTGATAATTAAAGATGTCTGAAAGATTTGCCGCAATGTGAGACAGCAGGCTTTTCCATATCAGCGTCCGGACAGATGATGTACGGACGCTGATATGGAAAAGTCAGCTGTCTTATTTTGTGACAGGCCTATTGATGCTGTGGTGATATGGAAAAGAAAATGGAATTTTTTCGTACCCCTTAGTTTATGAAAATTTTATTTGTTTTTGAGTGTAACTTCGTTTATACTGTTTCTATCGAGTGATTCAGACGTTTCTGTCAGAGATATCCCGTAGATGATGAAATGAGCAGGACGCAGGAGATGTGTATGCTGCTGGTTACAGAGTGGGCGGTAATATGTATATATTACTGGGCACGGAGTAAACAGTACCATATATATGGCTTGCGGAACTGGAGTGGAAAGAAAGATATTGTGCCAGATGGGGAGATCCATTATAATAAAGGCAGATGTACTGCTTTCTGTATTTTCTTTCCAGGGATGCCTTTGGGGGCAGGGCTTTGTTGCTTGGAAAATATGAGAGGATTAAGAGAAGGAGAGAGCAGTATGAGTAATGAACAGACATTTTTAATGAAACCGAAGGTGGATTTCTGCTTTAAGGAGTTGATGGGGGATGCGGAGGTACGAAAGGGATTTATTTCGGCCTTGCTGGGGGGTAAAGCCGGAAGAGATTGAGCAAACAGTGCTTTTACCTACCCATTTAAGGCAGGAGCATCCAGAGGATAAGCTGGGGATTCAGCTTGCGCCTTTTCCTCTGTGGCCGGAGCGTTCCGTATTTTACCTGGCTAAGATGTACACCGGGGAGATTCAAAAGGGAGAGAGTTATGGGGTACTTCAAAAATGTATTCATGTAGGAATTTTAGATTTTGTCCTTTTTGGGGAGGATGAGGAATTTTATTCTTGTTTTCATCTCTGGGAGGATCATGGACACAGAATGTATACGGATAAATTGGAACTCCATATTTTAGAGCTTCCCAAGATTGCAGAAAAAGAGTATCAGGAAACGGAGCTGTTGAACTGGGACGTTTTTTCAATGGGGAAAAGAAGGAGGAGTTTGAATTGGCAGCGCAAGGAAGTTTTTATATTGAAAAAGCTTATGAGAGGCTGACAGAAATTAGTGCGGATGATTTGAAGCGCCTGGAATATGAAGCCAGGGAAAAAGCTATTCGGGATCACAATTATCTGATGGATTATAATTTGGAGCTTGGGATAAAAAAGGGGCTGGATCAAGGGGCAAAGGCTCTGATCGAAACCTGCCTGGATTACTCCTGTTCAAGAGAGGAGGCATTTTCCAGGCTGGTAGAGAAGCTATCCCTTTCCCCGGAAGAAGCGGAGAAATAACAAATAATATTTTTAGCTCTTTGTGTCCTGTGCCGTCCGGTAAGCCGTATATTACAGCAGCAGTATTTCTGCAATGAGAAGCATCTGCAAGCTGATGGAGGGTCATGGTTCTACAGTCTTCCTTGTGGCAGGAGATATACTGCCAGATGAGGCGGTCGCTTGCGCTCATATGCTCATAATGCTCTTGTACCAGATCATCAAGCTTCATGGTCAGCCTCCTTTCGCTGGTGGTATTCCAGATATTTTAAAAAGAGGATATCGATTAAAATAAAATAAGCCGTGGTGGATTCATACTGCCAGTGCATAGGTGTTTCAAAATGATTGCTCTCATCTACGTACAGGTTAAAATCGCAGAGATGGGCCAGCGTATTTTCCCTGTTTTTGGTGATGGACATCAGATTGACGCCGGCAATGCGGAGTTTCTTAGCGGCCTCCACCATCTTTTTGTTCTGGCCGGATACGGAAACCAGGAGGGTGCCGAACATGCCCATATCCAGGGTTTTGATATTGGCAATCATAGCAAGGCCGCTGGGGAGACCGATGACGAATAAAAGCGGCAGCTGATTGAACACACACCAGGCGCCTTGAAGAATGACATTCCAGATTAAATACCACATACTGGTCGGGGCAGCCAGGGAGCCTAGAACTGCTTCTGTGGTGCACAGGGTGCCGATTCCGACCATGATACCTGCAAAGGAGAACAATAGTACTGGGGTGAACATGGCACCGCCAAACTTTTGAATCTTTTGCATCATTGTTACAACACTTCCCTTCTTTTTGTTTTTGTTACTTTTGCATAATATCATTCTCTCGGGATGATGTACTTGAATAATATCTTGTGGTGAATTCATCGTAGCAGGTCAAGGTGGGAAATGCAATATGATGGGAGGATTCTGGTATGGGGTTGGAGAGGTTGGTATTTGTAACAAAAAGTGTGAAACGTAACGGGCACATTCCTTGGCTGCAGCCGCAAAGGAAAATGGTTCTTGACAATTAGTAAAAAGAGTGTACAATATAAAAATAAAGTAAAAGCGTTGTACTAATTAGCGTAATCAGGATACATGTATATCAAAAGAAATGGAGGACAATTGTGATGAGAAGAATTAAATGGGGCGTTTTAGGAACAGCATATATCTTTGAGCGCGATACGGCAGAGGGAATGAAGCAGGCGGAAAACTGCGGGCTATATGCAATCGCAGGCCGCAGCATGGAAAAAGCACAAGCCTTTAAGGAAAAATACGGTTTCCAAAAGGCTTACGGAAGCTATGAAGAGCTGCTTTCCGATCCGGAGGTAGAGGCAGTCTATATCCCACTTCCCAACACCCTGCATTATGAATGGACGCTCAAGGCCTTAAAGGCAAAGAAGCACGTTCTCTGCGAAAAGCCCTTAGCGCCCACGGCCGAAGAGGCTGAAAAGATGTTTAAGACCGCCCGGGAGGAGCAGGTTTTGCTGATGGAGGCTTTTGCTTATCAGCACAGCCCTTACATTGCGCAGGTTCAAAAAGAGATTGAACAAGGAACCATCGGGGAGGTACGCTATATGGAGGCCGCTCTGATTACCTCCGATTATGTAGAGGGGAATATCCGCATGCGCCGGGAAACACTGGGGGGAAGCACTTACGATCTGGGAGTTTACTGCAGCAGCCTGATTCTCCGCATGACAGGAAAAGAGCCGGAGACGATCAAGGCCGTCAGCACATTTTCCAAGGAAGGCGTAGACATGTACACAACCGTCCTTATGGAATATGAAAACGGCATGCGCGCCAGCTTTGACTGCGGCATGGTGCTTGCCACAGAGAAGAATTCCGCTTTAGACCGCTTCCAGATCCACGGAACGGAAGGCTCCATTGAGGGAGTGGAGTTCGGATTTAACGCTCCGGGAGAGCTGAGCTACCGGGTACGTACCTTTGACGGCAGGGAAGAGCTGAAAACCGTGGCGGTTCCTCAGAACTACCGCCTGGAGGTGGAGCAGCTTGGACGCTGCATTACAGAGGGTGAGACGCCTGCCGTATCGGAAGCATTTTCCCTGGCAAATGCCCGGAGTATTGATCGCATTTTGAAATGCATCGGATATTGTCAGAGATGAGGGACGCAGGACTGAACAATACGACACTGCGGAAACAAAACCGGGGACTTGTTTTAAAGCTGATTGCCACAGATGAATGCGCGTCCAGAATCGAGCTGTCCCAAAAGACGGGGCTTTCCAAGATGGCGGCAACACATATTATCGGCGAATTTCTGGAAGAGGGAATCATTGAGGAAAAGGAATCTCTGCTGGTGAAGGGAAAGGGGCGCAATCCCATCCGCCTGTGTCTTTCCGAACATGCCCCCAAGATGATAGGAGTTCATATTTTCCGGGATGAGTGCAGTGTGGTATTGTGCGACCTTCAGCTTCATGTGAAAATGCGCCGGAAATTTGCCATAACCGAGGAAAACCACGAAAGCATCTGGGAGCGGTTGTATGAAAGCATTGACGCAGTTCTTCAAAATGCAAAAGGGGAGCGGATCTACGGAATAGGGATCGGCTCCCTGGGCCCAGTGGATATCAAGAAAGGTAAGATTCTGAATCCGCCTAATTTCTACGGGAAAAAGGATATTGAAATTGTATCCATGCTAAAGGAACGGTACAGCCTGCCGGTCTTTTTTGACAGCCAGTATAATTGCGCGGCTCTGGCTGAGAAATATTACGGAAACGGCCGGGATGCGGAGGATTTTCTTTTTGTGGGAATTTCCAACGGAATCGGTTCCGGCGTGGTGTCCGGGGGAGAGATTAACCGGGACTTTTGCGGTTTTACAAGTGAGCTGGGCCATGTGAGCATTGACTGGAACGGCAGAAGGTGCACCTGCGGCCGCAAGGGATGTCTGGAAGCGTATGCAGGCAGCAGGGTTATTACAAAGCGCATGGCTGAGCTTACCGGCAGGCATCTGGAATTTCAGGAGCTTTGCCGTCTGGCAGAGGAGGATTCCCTGGCTCACAGTATATTTGAGGATATGGTGGATAAGCTGGCCTGCGGCATTACGAATGCGGTAAATCTGTATAATCCCCAGAAGGTTCTGATCGGACACGAGGGCTTCTGGCTGCCAAAGCGGTATCTTTTAAAGCTACAGGAGCAGATTAACAAAAGAAAGCTTTTGGGAGATTACCATGAGGTAAAGGTAGAGAAGCCGGCATTCCGGGAAAACTCCCATGTGATTGGGTGTGCCTGCAGCCTGCTGGAACGGATTTTTGAAGGGGAAGTGCTCTAGGAGATCGCTGCACTAGTAGTCCGTATCGGAAATCCTTGTGCATATTTCTGAGGATATTTTTCCGAGAGTGCAGGTCAAAAAACGCAGACGTAGTGGTGCTACGGCGAGGCTTTTTGACCTGTGCTATCGGAGAAATAGACCGGAAATATGCACAAGGATTTCCGGTACGGACTACTAGGAACAGCCCAAGCCGAAAATGTACGGGAAAAGGAGAAAAAATATGTCTGTTTATGAAATTCATTTCAGCCCCACGGGAGGCACAAAAAAGGTTTCCGATATTTTTACAAAAGCCTTTGCGTCGGAAAGCACCTATCTTGATCTGACGAAGCGGGAGGATGATTTTTCCACATATGCATTCCAGAAAGAGGACATCTGCATTGTGGCGGTTCCTTCCTACGGGGGCAGGGTTCCAGATGCTGCCGTATCAAGGCTGCGCCAGTTAAAGGGAAACGGGGCCCGGGCAGTTCTGATGGTGGTGTACGGCAACCGTGCCTACGACGATACTTTTGCGGAACTGCAGGATGTTCTGGAGGAGGCCGGTTTTTCCTGCGTGGCCGGGATAGCGGCAATTGCCGAGCATTCCATTATGCGCCAGTTTGCCGCCGGAAGGCCGGATGCCCAGGATGAAAAGGAGCTTGCCGGTTTTGCCAGGGAGCTTCGTGCTAAGATAGAAGCAGGAGAAGCGTCAGCGCCCGTAAAGCTTCCGGGAAACCAGCCTTACCGTGCGTATGGCGGCGTTCCCATGAAGCCCAGGGCAGGAAAAAACTGCAGCCAGTGCGGTCTTTGCGCCAAGGAGTGTCCGACAGGTGCGATTTTGCCGCAGGAGCCGTCAAAAACAGATACGGATGCATGCATTTCCTGTATGCGCTGCATCGCAGTCTGCCCACGGGAAGCCAGGAGCGTCAGCAAAGCGCTCCTGGCGGCAGGAAGCATGAAGCTGAAAAAGGCTTGCAGCGTCCGCAGAGAAAATGAATTATTTTTATAGGAAGGGTTAGATGATACCCTTCATTACAAGCACGGAAACTGCGCAGGTTGCAAAGAGGAAGAGGGAGAATACAATCACTCCCTTGGAATCCCCGGTCTGCTCTGCAGTGGAGGGCAATGCAAGCTTGGCTTTCCGAAGAGCCGTCACCACAGGCTTGTAGAAGAGAAGTGCAATCGCCGTATTAAGGCCGCCCTTTAACAGGTTGAAGGGCAGGAAAGCGGGCAGCAGCAGCTCGGCTACGGCGGCTCTCGGATATCCCATGTAAATAGGAGTCACTAAGTAATTCCACAGCAGCATTACCATAACCATGACGCCGCAGCCGGCAAAGAGGCCAAGCATGGCTCCCGATTTGGTGTGTTTTTTCTTGTAGATAAAGGCGGCGGTGCAGGCAAAGCTGCAGCTTGAGAGCACATTCATAATAAAGCCGATGATGCCGGTATCGCTGGCCGAGATCATTTCGATAAAGGAAACCACCACTGAGATAATAAAAGAGGCAAAGGGTCCCAAGAGGAAGCCGCCGATGACAATCATGACATCCTTGGGATCGTACTTTAGAAAGAGTACGACCGGAACGCGCCCTACCACCATCAGGGCGTAGGCGATGGCACAGAACATGCCGATTAAAGCGATTCTTTGTGTTTTCTGGTTCATTGTTATATTCCTCCATTTCTGATTCCGGAAGCTTCCTCGAAGCTGCAAGTGTGAAATCACTTTTGGGAAGACTCCGGATTTTACTGTAACAAAAGACACCTAAAAAACGTTCGTCTTCCAGGTGTCATAATCATCAGAATAAAAAGCAATACAACAAAAACTCTGCCAAAACAATTCTGACCTTGTACACATCTTCTCTCATCCAGACTATACTGTCGGTTTTGGAATCTCACCAAATCCTGTCCTGAACAAGAAACCAATCCAAAGGCATACCTGCCCTTTGGGAAAAGCTTCTCTCAGAACCTGCGCATACACGCTCGCGGACTATACCGCCGATCGGGAATCTCACCCTGCCCCGAAGACTTTCCGTATTCAAATGTCGATTTCATTATAGCAAGCCCTTTTATCCCTGTCAATGAATAATTTGCGAATTTACAATATTTTACAAAACTGTTCTTGAAAGATCCTTTTTAAGTACACGCTACTGAAAAAATTTCTCCCGGATAGTCCCCACAGGCATATCCTGCCCTGTCCACAGGCGGAACGCCATAGCCCCCTGGTGAAGGAGCATATAAAGCCCGTTGAACACCATACAGCCCCGTTCCTTAGCCATATGCAGGAGCGCCGTAGTTCTTGGATTGTAAATCACGTCCCCCACCGCCAGATCCGGATGAAGCATGGAAGCATCGGGAATCAGACAGGCGTCCGTCTTAGGCGCCATTCCCACAGACGAAGCGTTGATCAGGCAGTAGCTGTCCTTAAGGCTTCTGGCAAGCTGGGAATGATCCTGCAAATCATACAGATGCAGAAGACAGGCAGTCTTACTGCGGATAAGGTCTGCCTCCTGGGCAATAAGCCGGGTGGAAGCGCTGTGAGGCCTGGAAAAAATATCAATGGAATATACGCCGTCCAGAGCAGCCTGTGCAATGATCGAGGCGGCCGCCCCTCCGGAGCCGAGAACCGTCAGACGCTTGCCGGCAGCACGAAGCCCGGCGTCAGCCATAGACTGCATAAAACCGTAGCCGTCCGTATTGTCTCCGTATAAAACACCGTCTTTATTTACCACCGTATTGACAGAGCCGGTGAGAAGGGCCGTATCCGAAAGGACGTCCACTCTCTGATGCATCAGCCGTTTTAAGGGCATGGTGCAGTTCCAGCCGGCTGCGCCTATGGCAGTGAGCCCGTCGACAGCCTTTCGGAAAGTGTCCTCTGTGACGTCAAAGGCCAGGTAAGCATAGTCAAGCCCCAGAAGACGGAAGGCTTCGTTGTGCATGGCCGGGGAGATACTGTGTTCCACAGGACTTCCAAGCAGCCCGGTTAGTTTTGTTTTTCCGGTAATCATATCTTTCATGGGAAATGCCTCCATAATAAAAATCCAAAAGAACCGCAGTGAAACTGCCGCAGGGTTCCTAAGATTATGGCTATAGGCCGTATTTTTCTATTATGGCTTATGCTATAGGAGTTTTGCAAAAAAGTCAAGAAGAAGAGACGAGGGATCAGAAACAGGAGGTACTAGTCACAGAGTGAACAGCAACACAGACGACAAAAAGATATAAAATACAAAATATTTAGACTGGAAAGAACCGAAGATATATGATATATTGATAAAAGATTTGTGAATCAATTTAACAGGAAGGTGATCAATTGGAAAACTATACGAAGTATAAGTTGAAGAGCAATGAAGAACTGGCGTCATTACTGGACGGAAAGGATCAGCTGTTCCTGATTGCATGTAACAAGTGCTTCAAGGAATTCGAGACTGTTGACGAACCGGACTGCGGCGAGCTTGAGAAGCTGGCCCGCGAACTGGGAAAGACGGTTACGGGCAGCGTGAAGGTTGACTTTTTGTGCAACAAGGTACAGACGGAGAAGAAATTGCAGGGCTTGATTCCGGAAGGAACCGAGAATGTGATTGTTATTTCCTGCGGTCTTGGCGTTCAGACGGCTGCCGGCATGGGGGACAAGCCCGTATATGCGGCTGCCGACTCCATCAATTACAGAGGCCATCACGGCATGGCCCTGACCCAGAAAAACTGCGGCGCGTGCGCGCAGTGTTACTTGAATAGTACAGGGGGCATCTGCCCTGTGGTTGACTGCTCCAAGAGCCTGCTGAACGGACAGTGCGGAGGCGCTAAGAACGGCAAGTGCGAAGTGGACAGCAGCAAGGACTGTGCGTGGGAGAAGATTTACAAGCGTCTGGAAAAGCAGGGACGGCTTGCGGAGTTTTTGGCCGAACCCGTACATATGCGCGACTTTTCCAAGATCAATCATAAGGCAATTCAAGACTATGTAAAGTCCATCCGGGAGAACCGCTTTGCCGGGTATTACGGCGGCGTGCATCCTTTGGAGCGCAAGGAATTTACAGAGCATCTTGCTCTGCAGAGATTCCCGGAGCCGGAGGTTGTGGTGATTCCGCTGTCCATGCATGCGGGCGCCCCGGCCAATCCCATTGTGGAGGTGGGCGATACGGTGAAGGCAGGCCAGAAGATCGGGGAATCGGCCGGATTTATCAGCAGCCCCGTTCATTCCAGTGTCAGCGGAACCGTAACGGCAATCGAGGTACATAAGCATGCCACAAGAGGCGAATGCTTGTCCGTAGTGATACGTTCCGACGGAAAAAATACGCTGGACGAATCCGTAAAGCCGGGCAAGAGTCTGGACAGCCTGACGCCGGATGAGATTGTTGAGATTGTCCGTGAGGCGGGAATCGTAGGCATGGGCGGCGCGGGCTTCCCTACATCGGTAAAATTAAAGCCGCCGAAGCCCATTGATACCGTGCTGCTCAACGGCTGCGAGTGCGAGCCGTATCTGACTGCGGACCACAGGGTGCTGCTGGAATTTGCAGACGACGTGATTTTCGGTCTTAAGGCAATTGTCAAGACCGTAGGTGCGGAAAAAGGAATCATTGTTATCGAAGACAATAAGCCGGACGCCATTGAACTGCTGACGGCCAAGACGGCGGATATGGCTGAACTTGAAGTTGTTACGGCTAAGACAAAATATCCTCAGGGCGCTGAGAAGATGCTCATTAAGCGCGTGCTGAAAAGACAGGTTCCAAGCGGCGGACTTCCGGCGGATGTAGGCTGCGTGGTGAGCAATATCAGCACCACGAAGGCAATCTCCGACGCCATCCAGAAGGGAATGCCTCTGGTGGAGCGCGTGGTGACGGTTACCGGCGAGCATGTGAAGAAGCCGGGCAACTATATTGTGAAGATTGGCACGAATACAAAGGATCTTCTGGATTACTGCGGCGGTATCACTGGTGAGGATGTGACCATCAAGGCAGGCGGCCCCATGATGGGCTTCGTTCTGACCGACACGAATGTACCGATTATGAAAGGCTCCAACGGAATTATTGCCGTGGATACCAGCCATACGGCTGAGCAGCCATGTATCAAGTGCGGACGCTGCGTGGATGTATGTCCCATGGAACTGTCTCCTTTGTATTTTGCAAAATTTGCAGACGAGGAGAACTGGCAGGGCATGAAGGATAAAAATATCATGGATTGTCTCGAATGCAGGTGCTGTGAGTATATCTGTTCCTCCAGAATTCCGCTGGTTGCCAAGATCAAGGCCGGCAAAAATGCAGTAAGGGGGATGAAGTGATATGTTGATTACTGGGTTAAAAGAGAAAGAAACACTCCTGTCACTGACAGGCGGCAGAAAGGTCTTTATCATAAATTGCCATGGATGCCGGGAGGTTCATTTTCCGGAAAAAGAAGCGGAGGAGCTTCAAAAGGAATTGCAGGCTTCCGGCAATGTGACGGGAAGCATAACAACGGAGTATGTCTGTAACCCGGAAAACATGAAGCTGAATCTTGAGAGGAATATGGACAAGATAGAAGCGGCCGATGCGGTCTTTGTATTTTCCTGCGGTGTCGGCGTACAGACCATTTCCGAGTATCTGGAGAACAAGACGGTATACGCAGCCTGCGATACATACCCTCTGCCGGGTTTTCAGGGAGTGACGCCCTTAGAATATGATTGTGATCAGTGTGGAGAATGCTATTTGAATCTGACCGGAGGGATCTGTCCCATCACGGCCTGCTCCAAGAGCCTGGTCAACGGTCAGTGCGGCGGATCGAAAAACGGAAAATGCGAGGTGGACAGCGAGATGGAGTGCGGCTGGGAGCGCATCTACAGACGTCTTGCACAGATTGGACGCCTTGACGTATTAAAATGTCCCACACAGGTGCGGAATTTCGCAACTGACAAAGAAGCAGCTGAATAAGGAGAGTGAAATCATGAAAATTACGGAAGCATTTGAGCGTGGTGAATTTGTAGTTACGGCGGAGGTAGGACCGCCAAAAGGATTTCATATTGAACATATGCTGGAGGAGGCTAAAACCTACTTGAGCGGCATTACTGCAGTGAATGTAACGGACAATCAGTCCTCGGTTATGCGTCTTGGTTCTCTGGCGACCTGTAAGGCTCTGAAGGACGAAGGCCTGACCCCTATTTTCCAGATGACCTGCCGTGACAGAAACAGGATTGCGCTGGAGTCGGATCTGTTAAGCGCCGCATTGTTCGGGATTGAGAATCTGCTGCTTTTGACAGGAGATCATACGACGCTGGGCGATCATCCCCAGGCGAAGCCGGTGTTTGATTTGGATTCCGTATCTTTGATCCATGCGGTGAAGCAGATGGAATCAGGCGTTGATCTGGGCGGAAACGAGCTGGTCGGCGAGCCGCCGAAGTTTGCAAAGGGAGCGGTTGTATCACCCTGCAGCGATTCCGTGGATGTCCAGCTTGCCAAGATGGAACGCAAGGTTGCCGCGGGAGCGGAATATTTCCAGACACAGGCAGTCTATGAGCCGGAGAAGTTCATTCAGTTTATGGAGAAGGCAAAACAGTTTGGCAAGCCGGTTCAGCTTGGAATCGTGATTCCGAAATCCGTGGGAATGTGCAGATATATGAATGCAAATGTTGCTGGAATTCATGTTCCGGAGGAAATGATTGAGGAATTGAAGGCGGATAAGGAAAAGACGAAGGCAGGCATCACTGGCGTGGAGATTGCGGCCCGTGTGATTAAGGAGTGCAAGCCTTACTGCCAGGGAGTACATATTATGGCTATGGGATGGGAATCTAAGGTTCCTGAGCTTCTTTCGCAGGCCGGAATTTAAATATTCTGTTTTAGGAGGACAATATGTTAGAGATACTGAGAAAAAAAGCAAGAAAATCAAACATTTGGCGGATTGTTTTATCCATCGCGGGTGTTGTGATACTGCTGGCAATTACAAAATTTGCTATCTTTGACGTCATTACGGGGCCGACCCGTATGGATATTACCGAAGATCCTGCATCTTATGAAGGCAAGTATGTCACCATTGACGCCGAGTTTTTCCTGTACGACTACGTAGAGCACACGACTACCACCAAAAAGAAATACGGCGGCAGTTCCACCTCCACGGACGGATACAGCTATATTGCGTTCCAGTGGGTGGACGACTACGAGAATGACGCGTCTGTCTGGTATTTTTACAGTATTTTCCTGAAAAAAGACAGGCAGAATGAAATGAACTCCAAGATCGATCAGGCTTTTGCCTATCTGTCTGACGAGACAGGCAGCACGCCTCCTCCGGAACCAGTCACGGTTACCGGTGTCTGGAATAAAATGGACTACCAGACAGAAGAATATTTCAGGAGTTCCATGGCGGAATTGGGCATTACGGAATCAGAGTACGACAAGTTCTATTTTTATGAACTGGATACAAAAAATATCGGCGGTGTGAATGGCCTGTTATTCTGGGTTATGATGGCTGGCGCTGTCGGCCTTCTCGCATTTGCTGCTTTAAGCGCCGTGGGTCTTTTCAGTGATTCTTATTCCAGGCCTATCCAGCAGTACCTCCAGAAAGAAGGTTCCGTCTCTATGGCAGCCATTGAGGAGGACTTTCATCAGGCGCGGCTGATTGGGTCAGGTGTATGGGTGGGAAAAAGGTGGACCATCTACATGCAGGGCAGCAAGGCTAAGATTCTGGCCAATAAAGATTTGGTTTGGGGATATTATTTCAGGCGTACCGGCCGGAACAGCGTAAGTGAGATGCGTCTCTTTACGAAGGAAAGAGACAGGTTCGGAATCAGCCTGTCGGAAGATAATACCCAGGAAGCCTTAAGGGTTTATGAGGCGGAACAGCCTCATATGGTGATTGGATACAGCGCTGAACTGGAAAAGATGTATAACAAAGATTTCAATGCATTTTTGGGATTAAAATACCATACTGCTGCAAGAGAAACCGAATTCTAAAAAAAGAGAGGGAGGGGCTGTCTGGAAATACAACATCAGAAATGGCTGATGTCATATTTCCAGACAGCCCCTCCAATTCTGTATTGGGAAGATACAAAATTTTACAAAACTCTCAAAAGTTGCATCTGGACTTTCTTCTTACAATCAATTATGATGTGGTTGACATAAAAGATGCTTTAAAAAGCGTACCTGTCCCTGGCCGGAAAAATCGCTGCGGTGCAAAATGTATTGAAAAAAAAGCAATTCCCCAAAGGAAATGAACTTGATTAAATCCCCCATATAGGGTATAATAACCCTAAGTTTGTGATGAAATTAACACAATATAGTGATTGATATGGGACTTATTACGGAACTGAAAACAGTAATATTTCTCAAAGTGCACAAATCAATTTACAGACACACGTACTTGTGGCTGGAAATTGATTTCATAGAAGTGTACTTTGGGAAATATTACGGAACTTTAAATAGGAGGAGAAGTTATGCATATCGTAGACGGCGATCATGGCCATACCCACGGCCATACACATGAACATACCCACAAGGACGGCTGCACCCACACCCATGCACATGAGCATGCCCACGGACATGAGGAGGAACACAACCACACCCATGAGCATGAACATTGCGGAAACTGCGGCGGCTGCGGAGGAGAGCATCCGGCCAATGAGCAGGAGGCAATTTTAGCATATATGCTGGATCACAACAAGCATCACGCGGCAGAGCTGGCAGAGATTGCGAAGCAGTTCCGCAAGGACGGAAAGGAAGAGGCGGCGTCACAGATTGAGAAGGCTGTTGAGAACTTTGAGAAGGGCAACCTGTATCTGAGCGTGGCGCTTTCCAGTGTGAAGACTCCGCAGTAGAGCGGAAGAACCGGAATGGAGGTAGCATTATGTGTCTGGCAACGGTTTATAAAACCACCAAGGATACGGAAGAAGTTGTATTAAAAAATGTAAGCAAGATTTACGCAGAGGGAAGCCAGGTGCGCCTGGTGGATATCATGGGAGCCGAGACAGTGGTGGAAGGAACCATTTCTTTTGTAGATCTGACTGGTTCCGTTGTAAAATTGAACTGCCCGGCTTAAAAGCTGTATTAATTGTAGGTGGATATCATGGAACTATGAAACAGTCATATTCCTTACCATGCACAAATCAATTTACAGGCACATGAATTTGTGACTGGGAATTGATTTCATACGGGTGTATTGGAAGGAATATTGCGGAACTTAAAATAGGAGATGAAAAATGGCACACACGATAGCGGTAGCCGGTAAGGGCGGCGTAGGTAAGACAACCCTGACAGGTCTTTTGATTGAGTACCTGTGCCAGAAAAAGCAGGGCCCCGTACTGGCGGTAGACGCGGATGCGAATTCCAATTTGAATGAAGTGCTTGGAGTAGAGGTAGAAGCAACCTTGGGCGAGATTCGGGAAGAGATTGCCCAGGCGGAGATTTCCAATACCAATCCCATTCCTCTGGGGATGTCCAAGCAGGATTATGCGGAAATGAAGTTCAGCTCCGCACTGGTAGAGGAGGACGACTACGATCTTCTTGTGATGGGTCACACCCAGGGCAAAGGCTGCTACTGTTTTGTAAACGGACTTCTGACGGCCCAGATTTCCAAGTACGCCCAGAATTACAAATATGTAGTGGTGGACAATGAGGCCGGAATGGAGCATATCAGCCGGGGAATACTTCCCAAGGTTGACACGATTATTCTGGTCAGCGACTGCTCCAGAAGAGGCGTCCAGGCAGTCGGCCGTATCGCCAAGCTGATTCCTGAGTGCGGCTTAAAGCCCAATACGGTAGGGCTGATTGTAAACCGCGCCCCGGGCGGCGTCTTAAACGAGGGAACAAAGGAAGAGATTGAGAAGCAGGGCTTAACCCTGCTGGGCGTGGTGCCCCAGGATGAGCAGGTTTTTGAATTTGACTGCGACGGAGTGCCTACCGTGAAGCTTCCGGAGGATTCCCCGGTGCGCAAGGCCCTGTACGGCATCATGGGAAAATTGGATTTGTCATAAGAGTTTGTTCCGGCTTGCCGGAACGAGGGAATATCATCAGGAAAACGAGCAGATATTCTTACAAATGCGGAACATGATAAGAGCAGGCCCATTGCTTTACAGGTTTAAAATGAGCTTGCAGATTTTTATCATAAATATTTTAGGAGGTTTATAATGGGAGACTTTAAATTAACAACGGTGGAAGAATTTGAAGCCGCAACAGCCAGACTGTTGGAAACAGGAGCGAAGGTGGGCGCCGATTCCTGGCAGCTTCGTGTGAAGAACCAGACCCCCCACTGTAAGTTCGGTGAGCAGGGTGTCTGCTGCCGAATCTGTTCTATGGGTCCCTGCCGTATTACACCCAAGGCGCCGAGAGGTATCTGCGGATGTGATGTACACGGCATCGTAGGACGTAACTATCTGAAGTTCACAGCCGGCGGAGCTGCAACCCACTCTGACCATGGCCGTGAGATCTGCCACACCCTGCACTGCACGGCGCCGGACGGAAACTACAAGGTAAAGGATCCGGAGAAGCTCATCCGCATTGCCAAGGAATGGGGCATCGAGACAGAAGGCAAGGATATCTACGATCTGGCTCACGAGGTAGCCGTAGAGGGCCTTATGGAGTATGGAAAGCCCTTCGGACATCAGCGTTTCTTAAAGAGAGCGCCTCAGCATACCCAGGAGCTTTGGGAGAGAGAAGAGATTGCTCCACGTGCTATTGACCGTGAGGTTGCAAGCTCCTTACATATGACGCATATGGGATGTTCCTCCAAGCCGGAGGCGCTGATCCGCCAGTCCTTACGTACCGGTCTTTGCGACGGATGGGGCGGTTCCATGATGGGTACAGAGTTCTCGGACGTACTGTTTGGAACACCGAAGCCCATTGATACCGAGGCAAACCTTGGCGTTATGGTAGCAGAGAATGTCAATATCGTGGTTCACGGACATGACCCGTCACTTTCCGAGATGATCTGCGAGTACGCAGACGATCCGGAGATGATCGCATATGCCAAGAGCGTAGGTGCAAAGGGCATCACCATTTCCGGTGTATGCTGTACCTCCAACGAGGTTGCCATGCGTCGGGGAATTCCCATGGCAGGTAACTTCTTACAGCAGGAAAACGTAGTACTGACAGGCGCTTGCGAGGCGATTGTCGTAGACGTACAGTGTATTTTCCCGGCTTTGGGACCCTTAAGCAAGTGCTTCCATACAAAATTTGTAACTACTTCTAAGATTGCACAGATGCCTGATTCCGAGTTTATGCATTTCACGGCAGAGACAGCGGGCGAGAATGCAAAGGCAATCGTGAAGATGGCTATTGATAACTTCAAGAACCGTAAGCCTGAGCTGGTTTATATCCCGGATATGAAGCAGAAGGCAACGGTAGGATATTCTGTAGAAGCTATCAAGAAAACCCTGGATACAGTTACCAACTCCTACGTGGATGTGACGGGAACCACCATGCCTTTGGTTGAGTGCGTGAAGTCCGGCGTACTGCGCGGCGCCGTTGCCATGGTAGGCTGCAACAATCCGAAGATCCGTCCGGACGTTGCACACATTGAGCTGATGAAGAAGCTGATTGCAAATGATATCATTATCATTGCTTCCGGATGCTCCGCACAGGCAGCTGCAAAGGCCGGCCTGATGAACAAGGATGCCAAGGAGCTCTGCGGCGCAGGCTTAAAGAGAGTCTGCGAGCTTGCAAACATTCCTCCTGTACTGCATATGGGCTCCTGCGTGGATATCAGCCGTATGATGATTCTGGCAGCCGATATTGCCAAGGATTCCGGCTGGAACATTTCCCAGGTTCCTGTTGTAGGCTGTGCTCCCGAGTGGATGTCCGAGAAGGCCGTTTCCATCGGAAACTACGTAGTAGCTACCGGTATTGACACCTTCCTGGGCGTAGATCCTTATGTATGCGGCTCTACAGAGGTAGATAACCTTCTGAAGCACGGCATCAAGGATTGGGTAGAGGCTTCCTACACCGTAGAGAAGGATATCGACAAGCTGGTTGACGCAATGATCGACCGGATTGAAGAGAAGAGAACGGCTCTGGGCATCTAATGCGGAAAATGCCTGTAAGGGGATTTCCCGAGCGGGGCGGATGAGGCGTAAAGCAGTTCAAACGTATAAATCAGATGGATAAGCAGCAGTTAGGAGTGTAGATGTATGAAGATTGCAATTACCGGTAAGGGCGGCGTTGGAAAGACCACATTTGCGGCAACCCTTGCAAGAATCTGTGCAGAGGAAGGCAGGACGGTACTGGCAGCGGATGTGGATCCGGATGCAAATCTGGGCCTGGCATTGGGATTTCCGGAGGACATTCTGGATACCATAATCCCCATTTCCCGGATGCGCAAGCTGATTGAAGAGCGCACGGGAGCGGGAGCCGACAATACCTTTTACACCTTGAATCCAAAGGTGGACGACATACCGGATACTTACAGCAAGACTTATAACGGCGTCAAGCTTCTGACCCTGGGAACCGTGGAAACCGGCGGAGGCGGCTGCGTCTGTCCCGAGCATGTGATGCTGAAACGGATCCTCAATTACTTAAGCCTCCGGAGCAAGGACGTGGTCATCATGGATATGGAGGCAGGCCTGGAGCACTTGGGGCGGGGTACCTGCGAGGGTGTGGATCAGTTTGTGGTAGTCATTGAGCCGGGAGCGAGAAGCGTACAGACTTACAAGAACGTGAAGCGTCTGGCGATGGATCTGGGCGTGAAAAGAGTACGTGTAGTTGCCAACAAGGTACGCGGGCCGGAGGACGAGGAGTTTGTCCGTTCCAAGATCCCGGCGGAGGATTTGCTTGGCTTTATCCATTACAATACGGATGTCATCGACGCAGACCGGCAGGGGAGATCCCCCTACGACATCAGCCGGGAGGCGACGGAGGAGATTCGAAAAATAAAGGAACTATTAGAAAAGTAAAAAGTTTCCGCAGTGCTAAGCTCGAAAAACCATTCCGTTTTCAAAGTTTTTGCCGCGCACTGCTTGCAGCTAATAAAAAATAGGAGGTTTATACCGTGACATTATTTGACAGAGTATTCAGCGGTTCCAACGAAATGTATGCCTGGGCCGAGAAATCGGTTGCAGAAGCATTGGAAAAGTATGGTGCCGACGCGGCAGTATCCCTGCCGAGCACCGCATACAGCCTTCCCTGCTACTATGCGGTAACAGGAGAGAAGCTGACCACCTTAGGAGAGGTGAAGGCCGCTCTTGAGGGAAGAATCAAGGAAATGATGACAAGAAAGGAACGTTTACATAATGTATTTCAGTCCGGTATCGCAACAGCCCTGGCGGCAGAGATCATCGAGACGATGAAGTACATGGACGGCGCTGCGCCCTACGAAGAGCCCTATGTAGGACATTTTACAGACGCTATGATCCGTGAGCTGGGCGTTCCTCTGGTAACAGGCGATATTCCCGGCGTGCCGGTTATCATCAACGCAGCTCCCTCAGTGGAGGAGGCCGTTGCTCTGGTTAAGAGCTACCAGGCACAAGGCAACTTTGTTACCTGCGTAGGCGGCATCTGCGATCAGCTCATTGAGGCCGGCTACAACACGGGCTTCAATGTTCGTGTAACTCTGATGGGCAAGGACATCACCTCCGCAGCTCACGTAGTTTCCATCGCACTTCGTGCGGCACTGATCTTCGGCAACATTACACCGGGCGATCTGCCGAATCTGATGAAGTACACCTTCGAGCGTGTATTTGCCTTTGTAAATGCATTTGCTCCTGTTGACGATTTGACCGTAGGCTGCGGCGCCGGCGCAATCGCATTCGGCTTCCCGGTTATCTCCAACGATCTGGAGAGCTTAAAGGGCATGAATGTACCCAAGAGCCTGATTCTCCAGGGCGATACCGAGAAATTCAATCCTACCTCCATTGAGGCAAGAGATGTGAAGATCAAGGTGACGGATATTGATATTCCGGTAGCATTTGCATCCGCATTTGAGGGCGAGATCATCCGCCGGGGCGATATGCAGGTTGAGTTTGACGGTTCCCGTGTAGACTGCTTCGAGCTGGTACAGACCAAGGAGGCTTCCGAGGTAGAAGACCATAAGATCGAAGTCATCGGGCCGGATCTTGACGAGTTTGAGGTTGGAACAAAGCACAGCATCGGCTACATCGTAGAGGTTGCCGGACGAAACATGCAGTCCGACTTTGAGCCGGTATTCGAGCGTAAGTTCCACAGCTATCTGAACTGTATCGAGGGCGTAATGCATACCGGACAGCGCGATATGATCCGTGTGCGTGTGGGCAAGGCTGCATTTGATGCCGGCTTCCGTGCAAAACACATCGGCGAGGTGCTTTACGCTAAGATTAAGAATGAGTTTGACGCTGTTGTTGACAAGTGCCAGGTGAAGGTTATCACCGATCCGGAGAAGTGTACGGAGCTTCGCCATAATCTGGCAATTCCGTCCTTTGACAAGCGTGACGACCGTCTGCGCACCCTGACCGACGAGTCTGTAGAGGTTTACTACAGCTGTATCCTCTGCCAGGCATTCTCCCCGTCCCACGTATGTGTGGTAACTCCGGAGCGTCTGGGCCTGTGCGGCGCCGTTTCATGGCTTGACGCCAAGGCAACCAACGAGCTGGATCCCCAGGGACCCTGCCAGGTAATCACCAAGGAGCGCATTATCGACGAGCGCACCGGTGAGTACGAAGATGTTAACGAGGCTGTTAAGATGTACTCCCAGGGAGCACTGGAGAACGTATCTCTGTATTCCATTATGGAGAACCCCATGACCTCCTGCGGCTGCTTTGAGTGTATCTGCGGTATTGAGCCCTTCTCCAACGGCGTTATCATTGCCAACCGTGAGTACGCCGGCATGACGCCTCTTGGAATGACCTTCCCGGAGCTGGCTTCCATGACAGGCGGCGGTGTGCAGACACCGGGCTTCATGGGACATGGAAAGCACTTCATCGCTTCCAAGAAGTTTATGAAGGCAGAGGGCGGCATTGAGCGTATCGTGTGGATGCCCAAGGAACTGAAGGATACTGTTGCAGAGCGTCTCAACGAGTCCGCGAAGGAGCTTTACGGCATCGACAACTTTACCGATATGATCGGCGACGAGACCATCGCAGAGGATCCGGAAACATTACTTGCATTCTTAACAGAAAAAGGCCATCCTGCACTTGGCATGGACCCGATGATGTAGTATAATATGTGTTAGCATTTTGGTTTTAAGCATAGGGGATTTTCTTCCTATGCTTAAAACCGTGTAAAAGATAAAGGAGGTAACTAAGAAATGCCGTTTAATGGAAAATCAGGAAAGTTTAACGCTGCTATCCGTACCGTAGAGATCGGTACCGGCGACAAGGCAGTGAAGCTTGGCGGAGAGAATGTATTGCCTTTCTATACATTTGATGCGCCAATCGAGAATGCACCCAAGATAGGAGTTATGATTACTGACATGGGTCTGGAAAATGAGCCTGAGGGAATCAAGAATTACTACAATGGATGCACAAGCTTTGCAGAGATTGCAAAGAAGGCTGAGGAGATGCCGGGCGCAGACTTTGTTGTACTTCGTTTTGAGGGCGCGGATCCCAACGGCGAGAACAAGTCCGTGGAGGACTGTGTTGCCATTGCAAAGGAAGTGGGCGATGCCATCACAGTTCCCCTTGTGATTGAGGGCTGCAAGCATGTGGAGAAGGACGCTGAACTCTTTGCCAAGGCTGCAGAGGCTCTCCAGGGAAAGAACGTACTTATTTTATCTGCAAGAGAAGAGAACTACAAGGGCGTGGCCGCCGCTGCAGGACTGGCTTACAACCAGAAGGTAGGCGCAGAGTCAGCCGTAGACATCAACCTTGCAAAGCAGCTTAACGTACTTATCGGACAGCTTGGCGTAGATCAGGCAAATGTTGTGATGAACGTAGGTTCCGCAGCAGCAGGCTACGGCTTTGAGTATGTGGTATCTACCATGGATCGTATCAAAGCTGCGGCTCTGTCCCAGAATGACGCACAGCTTCAGATGCCTATCATTACTCCCGTTGCGGAAGAAGCATGGAGTGTGAAAGAGGCAATGGCTTCCGAGGCAGATATGCCGGAGTGGGGTTCCCAGGAAGAGCGTGGCATTGATATGGAAGTAGAAACGGCTGCAGCAGTATTGGCGTCTGGTTCCAATGCGGTAATTTTGAAGCATCCCACATCAGTTGCAACGATTTCGAAATTAATCAAAGAACTGGTTTAAATCGAGGGAAGGAGGAAAAATTACCATGGCATTAAAAGGCTTAGACATTTTTAAATTAACACCGAAGACAAACTGTAAGGAGTGTGGAAGCCCTACCTGTATGGCATTTGCTATGAAGGTGGCTCAGGGCGCAGTTGATATTGCCAAGTGCCCCCACATGTCCGATGACGCGCTGGCAACTCTGTCCGAGGCTACCGCGCCGCCTATGAAGACCATCAAGGTTGGAACCGGTGAGGCAGAGTATACCCTGGGCGGCGAGACTGTACTGTTCCGCCATGAGAAAACATATGTAAGCAAATCCCGCTATGCGGTTTCCGTTTCCTGCTGTGAGGAAAATATGGATGCCAAGCTTGAGGCTGCAAAGGCAGTTGATTATGACCGTATCGGCGAGCGGATGCATGTAGAGATGCTGTACCTGGATTACTGCGGCGACTGCGATGCAGCCGGCTATGCGGAGTTCGTGAAAAAGGCGGCAGAGAGCGGAAAGACTCTGGTTCTTGGCTGCACCAACGTAGATGCGGCAAAGGCTGCTTTAGACGTATGCAAGGACAGCAAGCCCATCCTGGACGGCGCTGACGCTTCTAACTACGAGGCAATGAGCAAGCTGGCGGCTGAGGCCGGTGTTGTTCTGGGTGTTCGCGGCGGAGACATCAACGAGCTCTATGACACCGTTGCAGCTATTGAGAAGCTTGGAAATAAGAACCTGGTTCTGAATGTAGGAACGGCTTCCATTAAGGATGCATTTGCCACAACCGTTCAGATTCGCCGGGCGGCACTGAAGAATACGGATCGTACCTTTGGATATCCTTCCATCGTGAATGTCGGCAAGCTGGCTCCCGGAGATGCTGCGATGCAGGCAGCTCTGGCTTCCCTGTTTACCGTAAAATACGGCTCTGTGATTGTAATGGAGAGCATGAATTATGCACAGGCGCTTCCCCTTTACGGTCTGCGTCAGAATGTATTTACCGATCCGCAGAAGCCCATGAAGGTAGAGCCGGGCATCTATGCTCTCAATGGCGCAGATGAGAATTCCGTATGTCTGACCACCGTTGACTTTGCTTTGACTTACTTCGTTGTATCCGGCGAGCTGGAGCGCTCCGGCGTTCCCTGTAACCTGGTGATCAGCGACGCAGGCGGACTTTCCGTACTGACTGCATGGGCGGCAGGCAAGCTGTCCTCTACTTCTGTTTCCAAGTTCATCATTGAGAACGTAGAGCCGAAGGTAAAGAGCAGAAAGCTTATCATTCCCGGCAAGGTTGCCGTTCTGAAGGGTGACATTGAGGCGAAGCTTCCTGGATGGGAAGTAATCGTGGCGCCCAACGAGGCTGTTCAGCTTGTGAAGTTCTTGAAGGACATGCAGGCAAACGGAGAGATCTAAGAACGTATTTGAAATCGTAGTGATATAGAAAATAGTTGGCGGCAGCCAGGCTGCCGCCCGGATAAAGGAGAAGAACTATGGCAAAATTTGTTGTTATTGGCGAGAGACTTTCCACAACCGCACCGGCAATCAACCGTGCATTCACTGAGAGAGATCCGGAGCCGATCTTAAAGCGTGCAAAACAGCAGTTGGATGCGGGCGCAACCTATCTGGACGTAAACATCGGACCGGCTGAGAACGACGGGCCGGAGCTGATGAAGTGGGCAGTTGAGCTTCTGCAGGGCAACTTTGACAATGTTCCTCTGGCGCTTGATACCTCCAATGTGGCAGCTATCGAGGCTGGTATTTCCGTTTACAACCGTTCCAAGGGAAAACCCATTGTAAACTCTGCTGACGCAGCAGGCAGAATCGAGTACATTGATCTGGCAGCAGCGAACGATGCGATTGTTATCGCTCTTTGCAACGGCGAGGGTATCGCTAAGGATAACGATGAGCGTATGATGTATATGCAGACCATGATGGAGCGTGGTATGGAGCATGGCATGGCGGTTGACGAGGATATGTGGTTTGACCCGCTGTTCCTGGTTATCAAGGGAATGCAGGATAAGCAGATGCAGGTTCTGGAGTTCATTAAGATGATCTCCGATATGGGTATGCAGAGCACCGGCGGCCTGTCCAACAACTCCAACGGTATGCCCAAGCACATTCGTCCGATTATGGACTCCGCTATGGTTGCTATGGCTATGATGAACGGCCTGACCTCCGCTATCGTGAACCCCAACGATCTGCGTCTGATGGAGACCATTAAGTCTTGCGATATTATTAAGAATAATAATCTTTATGCAGATTCTTATCTGGAGATCTAATCCGGAATTGGTTCTATAAGAGCCGGAACTTATACAAAAGAAGGAGACCTGTGAGACAGGCTCCTTCTTTTGTTGTTTTTCTAGTTACGATTCTTGACGTATCTGTCAAATGTTTTCCGTTGATTTACCCATTATATGAAAAAACTCATTGATATTACAACAAAAATGTTGTATACTATAAAACAAGAAAGGAATCAAAAAGTATGAATAGGACTTTAATATTTGACGGAGGACGAGAAAAAGGCATTTAAAGCCGTGGTAAAAATTTTGAAGGAGGATAGTTCATGGGAGATTTTTTTGACGATACCATGCAAGGGCTTTTAGAGGCAGTTGAGATCGAAAGAGGAGAGATTCCTTTGGTACAAAAGGAAGACATGCCGGCGCCTACATTTACTGCTTATGACAAAGAGAAGGAGTTGATTGATGAAATCATCCGCCTAAGAAAAGCACAGAAAATGTCCCAGAGCCAGCTGGCAAAGCTGACAGGGAATAAGCAGCAGGCGATTTCCCGCATCGAGAATAAAGAGCACAGTCCGTCTTTAAAGCTGTTTTACAGTATGGTCAGAGCTTTGGGGTATGATTTGGAGATTGTGAAGGAGGGGAAAGTTTGAAGATTACCATCATCCATGGCCAAAGCCACAAGGGTTCCACCTATCACATAGCAGAAATGCTTGCAGAAAAACTGAATGGCGATGTCACGGAATTTTTCCTGCCAAGGGATTTTGGCGCTTTTTGCATCGGATGTACCAATTGTTTCGGAAAATCAGAAGACATGTGTCCCCACTATGAGACTTTGAAGCCCATTACAGAAGCCCTGGACAATGCAGATGTGATTATTCTGGCAAGTCCGGTCTATGTATATCATGTGACGGGATCGATGAAAAGCTTTCTAGATCATTACGGTTATCGCTGGATGGTTCACCGCCCGGAGGAGCGGATGTTTCAAAAGCAGGCTGTCTGTATCTCAACTGCCGCCGGGGGAGGGATGAAGAGCGCCAATAAAGATATGGCAGACAGTACCTTCTACTGGGGCATTCCAAAGACCTACCGGTACGGCGCAGGCGTAGCGGCAGTATCCTGGGAAGGGGTAAAGCCCAAGCTTAAAAGGCGTATAGAAGCAAAGACAACTGCGCTGGCACGGAAAATTCAAAGGAATCAAGGCAGAGTGAAGCCCTCCCTCAAGACAAAATGCTTTTTTTATATTATGAGACTGCTGCAGAAAAGAGACTGGAATCCAGTGGATGCGGACTATTGGAGAGAAAAAGGGTGGCTTGGGAGAAAGCGGCCGTGGAGAAGATGATAGATTTATTACACTTGCGCCAATGGTGTGGGAATTGGAGAAGAAATGGGCAGAGTGGAGATTGGCGGGAAGATATACGGATTTCAGAGAGCGCCGCTAAATTTTGACGCTCTCTGATTTTACATGTATTTAGTTGTCAGATACAGCTGCAAGGCTTTTACAATTCTTCCTATGCGCCTTCAGCTTCTTCATCGCCCAGTCATAATGGCTGGAAGTGGTGCTGACAAAGTAAGAGCCCAGAGTGCTTGTGCCCGCCCATTTATAAACGCCTTTTGAAAAAAGCTCTTCATTAGAATAGCTTTCTGCAAGCTGCAGAACCTCCTTATGCGACTTAAAAAACAGCTCCCGGGCCTCCTCCAAAGGAGTATCCTGATGCTTTTTCCAGAAGCTCGTATTCATATCCCCGTAAGTTTTCCAGGTATAGGGCCGTGGAATAAAAGGCTTCGGATCCCCGTTTTCATTGGCGGCAGTCCAGCGAAGAAGAAGCTGATGCCATTCATAGAGATGGATATAAATATCCCGAAGATTCTTATCCCGTCTCCAGTGACGCTCTTTCTTTTTCTCATCATTCGAAAAGTCAAAGGGCGCTGCCTGCTCAGTCTCAGTAAGCGAAGAAATAAGCTGATTCAGTTTTTCAAAGTTAACAGCGGCGGCAGTGAGTAAATCCGATTTTGAAGCTGGTCTTCCCATAATATTTCTCCATTCTTTTCATAGGGCATTCTTGGACGAGAACCCTTATCCATAAGGAATGCATGGATGGGAAACTCGTTGAATATAGGTTATCTTGCATTTGTTACATACAGTATAAGCCTGAAAACATGACATATTATGTCAGGTTTTAAATTTTTCATAAATTAATTTCCCCTGCCTGGCCAGAATCTCCTTCAGATAAGCCGGTTCCATCACATCCACCTGATCCCCGAAGGACAAAAGAAAGCTCACAAGCCATGCGTCCGCAGGCATATAAGCAGACACCAGAAGCGTCCCGTTTTCCTCCTGGGTAACGTACTCCCGGTCAAACTCATCATAGACCCGGTAAGCCAGCTCCCTTGGAAAGCGAAGTGTAATCTGCGCGCAGGCAGCATCCGAAGTCTCTTCCCCGTCCGGAAAAGCACGAGGCACAAAGCCCTCCTCCAGAACCTCCAGATCCAGAATCCGGTTCAATTTAAAGATCCGGAAATCCTGCTTCCTGGTACAAAAGGCCTTGAGATACCAGGCCGCTCCCTTATAAGCCAGCTTTAAGGGCTGCACCGTCCGTTCACTCAAAGCCCCATAAGAATTGGCATAAGAGATCCGCACGCATTTACACCGCAGAATGGCCGACTTCAAGAGCGAAAACGAATCACTCTGCCGCTTCGGTTCCCACCACCTGGAAAAATCCACTTCAAACCAATTTTCCGAAGAAACCTGAAAAATCCCGGACAGCTTTTCCAGAATCCCCAGCTCAAAATCATGTCCCACCACCGCCAGGCTCTGCAGGGCAGAGAGAATCTCCTGCTTTTCCTGGGTAGACAGCACCGCCCGGTCCAGCACAAAATCCTCCATCAAACGAATCCCGCCATTCCTTCCGGCCTCTGTATAAACCGGAATACCGGCGCCGCTAAGGGCATCAATATCCCTGTAAATGGTCCGCACAGACACCTCCAGCTTCTTGGCAAGCTGCGGAGCAGAAGTCTGGCCATGCTGCAGCAAATGATACAAAATTTGAAACAATCTGCTTTCCTGCATATCCGCCTCCTCTTGTTCATTGAAGGTAAGTATAACACAAAAAATCAGACAGTCAATGTCAGTATTAAAAAAATAAAATCCAATCACAAACATTCAGGTAATCACAATTTTCCACCGTCAAGATAACAACCCCGATTCCTTTTCCTTTCAGCAAATTAATGATTTCGGCAATATACTTCTTAATGGCCAGATCGTTTTCCGAAAAAGGGCAGTTAAAAATCACAAGCCTGGGATGCAGCAGACAGAGCCTTTCATAAAGCAGCCAGATCCGCTGCTCCTTAGTGAGAAACTCAATACTCCTGGCATCCACAAGATTCCCGGCCGTCTCTCTGGCATTCTTCTTAATTCCTTTCAAAACACGCTTGGATCGAAAAGGCGTGTTCAGCCGCAGATTAAGGCTGATACAGAGATTATCCAGATAACTCAGCTCGTTCATCATCATGGTATTAGCAAGATCCCTCTGAACAATCAGGATACTGTTAGGTGATGGGGGACACTGGTAAAAGTCTTTTTCTTCAAACACAATCTTCCCGATATCCGGCCTCCTTATCCGCTGAAAAAGCTGAAGGAACAGAAGAAAATCCTTCTCCTCCCGTCCCCGGATTCCGATACATTCCCCTGCCGCTACAGAAAAGGTCAGATCATAGAAGGTCTCCAGATACAGATGGCTGACCTGCAGCAGAGGAGGCGCCGTCCGCTCCCTGGTACAAGGGGCAGGAACAGAGATATAGTCAGAGAGGAGGCTGCGCATAGCATACTGGTTATGGCGGTCTGCCACCTTTACGTCATGGCCATTGTGAATAAAGAGACACCGGTCACAGCTGTGGGAAAGATACTGGTGGGGAAAGCAGATAAATAGAACGGCAAACTGATGCCGCGCCACCTGTTCCAGAAGCTTTTTCACAGCCGCAAACTGGCTTTTGCTTAAAACCTCCTCCAGCTGGCTTATGATAATCAGCTTAGCCTCCGACACCACAGCCCGGAGAATTTCAATAACACACCGCTGGAAGATGGTGATTTCCTTGCTGTCCGCATCCAGAACGGAGGAGAGCCCGTACTCATTGCACAGCCAGAGAAATTCCCGAAGCTGCTGCTTTTTCCGGATCATAAACCGGGTAGACTTTACCGGCGACAGAAAAATATTGTCAATCACCGAGAGATCCGAGATCAGCTTGCTGTTCCGATCCACAATGCTGATTCGGTTCCTGGTAAAATTGCTGTAATCATGCCGGTTCACCAGCTGCTCCCCTATGTAGATGCGTCCGGAGGAGATAGGCCGGTTGTAGCACAGGATTTCCATCAATTTGTCTACGCCCACATCGTTCAGCTTTACAATGGCCGCCGTCTCCCCTTGAAAAAGATTCATATTAAAATCATCCAGGTTGGACAGGGCTGAATCCTGTGTGGACACATGCTCCATCCGTAATATTTCCTTCTTCAATCGGTCACCTCATCCTTGCTGCGGACAATCGGAAGAGTAATATTCACATCCGTGCCCTCCCCTGGTATGCTTCGGATATAGATTCCATAGATATCCCCAAAGAGCAGTTTGATCCGTTCATTTACATTGCTGATGGCAATCCCTCCTTTTTCCGTGTCGCTGGAGGGAATATTCCGTGCCAGGCGGTCGTTGAGGGTGTTCAGCGTGTGGGGCGGCATTCCCACGCCGTTATCCGACACCTGTATCAGAAGGCGCTGCTGGGTGAGAATAAAATGAATCACCACCTCGCCGGCCCCGGCCTTCTTTTCAATCCCGTGAAAAACAGCATTTTCCACCACAGGCTGGAGGGTAAGCTTCGGGATGTAAAGCCCCGGAATCTGGTTCGTGTCTCCCTCCATATCGATTTTCAGGGACAGGCGGCTGCCGAAGCGGTAATGCTGGATGGTGTAGTAATTGTTGATGTTGTCAAGCTCCGCAGAGACAGGTACAAGCCGGTCCAGATCGGAAATGGTGTAACGAAAGAAGGTAGCAAGGGCCTCCGTCATATTTGCCACCGTATCTACCTTGTGGATAAGGGCTTCGCTGCGGATGCATTCCAGCGTATTGTAGAGAAAATGGGGATTGATCTGGTTCTGCAGCGCCAGGTACTGGGCCTGCTTTTTCAAAATCTTCATCTGCCTGCTCCGATTGGCGGATTCCCGGATGGTCTGGTAAAAAAGAAGCTCGGTGGAATTCCAGATAAGAGAGCCATGCACCAGGCAGTCCTCATGCTTGGTCAGAAGGTAATCTTCCATGTTTTTCTGCTTCTGAAGAAGGGAAATAAGAAGATAGAAAGAGCATACGCCAAGGACTGCAAGGAAAGCTCCGGCCGGGATGAGAAGCAAAAGCCCGGGAGCCCGGCGCAGGGCATCCAGAAACAGAATGGCAGAGAGCGCTGTCTGGCATATCAGAACAAGCTTTAACAAAAAGGTACGTCTCAAGCAATCACCCCTATCCATAGAGTCTGCGGTATTCACTGGGCTTTAGTCCGGTGTGTTTACTGAAATTTTTCGTAAAGGTTTTCAAATCGTTGTAGCCTACATTTTTGGCAATGGTTTCAATCTTGTCGTCAGAGGATTTCAGGAGATCCTTTGCCGCCTCCATCCGGGCATAAATCAGATATTTGCTGAAATTCATTCCCGTTTCCTTCTTGAACAGAGAACTGAAATAAGCCTCGTTAAAGTTGATCCGGGCGCAGATATCCTTTAAGGTAATAGCCTCGCTGATATGGCTTTTTACATAATCTCTGGCAGTCTGGATGGGACGCAGCTCCGCATTGCGTTTTTCCTCACAGTATGCGTCAAATAATTCCCGGATGCAGTGCTCAAGCAGAGCAATGATTTCCGAGATCTGGGCACAGTTCCCGATATCCTCCCGGAACTTAAGGAAGAAGGAATCCTCGTTGGAGATGTGCACCTTGTTTTTCTGCATACTTAAGATATAGGCGTTGAGAAAGGCCTGGGCAAGCTGAAGGATCTCATATCCGGAGAGGTCGGTCTGCCTGATGGAGGTTTCCAGATCGGCAATCACTTTCAGAACCTCCTCCCGGTTCAGGCTCTCAATGGCCGTTTCCAGGGAAAGAATCAGCTTTTGCAGAAGCACAAGAAAAAGATCCGGATTTTTGTGCTGTCCTCTGCCGTCATAGAGGCAGTAGGTTTCATGAACAATGCGCTGGCAGACTGCCCATTTTGCCTCGTGGTAGGCGCCTGGCAGGAAGCGGAGGGAAGAAAATGCCCGGCTGATTCCCAAAGTTACGGGAAGGGAGCAGGCCGCTTCCCTGTGGGCCTTTAGATATTCCAGCAGCTCCTCATACCTGGAATACATGGAGGGAGCAGCCTCCCGTTCATAGTTGAGAAGGAACACCAGGTGGTTATCCATAATGGCGTATCCCATCTCATGGCAGTCCTCGGCAAGAAGGAATTTTAAGATACGGGAAACCTTTTCATAGATATATTCGATTTCCTTTTTGTTCTTGTAATCAAAACCGTCAATGCGGACCAGCAGGAGCTGGTAGCCCCCGGGTTCAAAAGCGTATCCATACCTGGAATTCACCGCAGCCTCCTCAAAATCACCGCTGTTTTCGGGGAAGGAGGCAAGAAAGTCAAGGAAAAACTGCTTCTGCTGATTCTTTTCATTGGTGTAGTAGCCCTGCTCGTATTTCCGGGCCAGGGCTTCCTCTTGTTCCTTTTCCAGATGATTCTGATAGATCCGCTCCAGGCTCATTTCCAGCTCACGCTGGTTTACGGGCTTTTGCAGGTAGTCGATGACGCCGAGGCGGACGGCTCTCTGGGCATACTCAAACTGGCTGTAGCCGCTGATGATGATAAAGCTGATATCTGGATTGCATTCCTTTCCCTTCTGGATCAGATCCAGGCCGTCATAGCCAGGCATCCGGATATCTGTGATAATAACGTCAACCTCGTGATTTTCCAGAAAGGAAACGGCGTCCAGGCCGTCCAGGGCAATGCCGACCACCTTCATATGATAGGTTTCCCATTGAACCAGGTTATTGATGAGTTCACAGATTTTATATTCGTCGTCAGCAATCAGTACTTTTATCATAGACAGATTTCTCCTTAAGCAGTACAAAACGTATGGCCCACAGTTTGCTTTCTCTTTTGTGTCTCCTTGTCCACTGAGTATATTATAACAAGTTTTAAAGATTTGTCACTTGCCCCAGGGAGCAGTTGTGAAAACTCCCCCCATAATTCTAAAAGTCACCTCGTTATAATCTGAAAATTCTGATGCTATAATGAGAAAAATCAAATATTTCACAGGAAAACAAAGAGAAAAACCATTCTGCAGAGGAAGGGGACAGCAATGAAAACAATGAAGGCACTTAGAATGTATGCGCCAGATGATTTCAGACTGGAGGAGGTTCCGGTTCCGGAGATCGGGCCTGACGACATTCTCATCAAAGTAAAGGGCTGCGGCATCTGCGCCGGGGATATCAAGACCTACCACGGAGGACAGCGTGTCTGGGGCCGGACGCCGGCGGATGCTTATATCGAAGCTCCCTGCATCGGAGGACACGAATTTCACGGAGTTGTGGCGGAAAAGGGCGCAAACGTCACAAATGTAGAGATTGGGGAGCGGATTCTTGCAGAGCAGATTCTGCCCTGCGGAACATGCCGGTTCTGCCGCCAGGGAAATTATTGGATGTGCCAGCCGCACAGCATTTTCGGGTTTAAGAACGAGGCCCAGGGCGGCTTTGCAGAATATATGAAATTTCCGGCAAACAGTGTCATACATAAGCTCCCGGACGCCTTGAGCGATGAACAGGCTGTGCTGGTAGAGCCCTACGCCTGCGGCATGCATGCGGTGGAACGGGCAGGCATCCGGCACACGGATGTGGTTGTCATCAGCGGATTGGGCGCCATCGGATTAAGCATGGTGTGCGCAGCCAAAGCATTGTCTCCAAAGCTCCTGATTGGACTGGATCTGAGGCAGAACCGTCTTGACAAGGCCATGGCTTTTGGGGCAGACATAACATGGAACCCGGCGGAGGAAAATGTGGTTGAGAAAGTGAAAGAGCTCACAGGCGGGTATGGGTGCGACGTGTATATTGAGGCGTCCGGAGGAGCGAAAAGCGTAATGCAGGGCCTTGAGTCGGTGTGCAATATGGGCCGCTATGTACAGTTCGGCATTTTCCCCAGAGATGTGACGGCAGACTGGAATATCATCGGAGACACCAAGCATATGGACATCTTCGGTTCCCATCTTTCCGGACACTGCTACAAAGCAGTCATAGACGGAATGGTAAATGGAATCTTCAGGACAGAGGGTATCCTTTCCCACACCTTTTCACTGGCAGAGTGGGAGAAGGCCTTTGAGACGGCGGAAAAGGATCCGGATGCCTTTAAGGTGGCCCTGCTTCCATAGCCGGACGGAACCGGTATATGCCTTTTGGGTTTGGCTTTATTCATTATGTACCGGCATTTACAGTACGCCTTGAAAGATTCAAAAAGCCTAGGGAGGATCTTTGATACACGGAAAAGCTTTAAGCAGGCTTTTGAATTTGAATGGGATAAATTTTAAGAAAAGAGAGGTAGAAGACGTATGAAAAACACATTGAAGAAGGCAGTCTGCCTTGCGCTGGCCCTGACCATGACGGCGGCGCTGGCAGGATGCTCCTCCAAACCGGCCGTTCCGGCCGAAACCGAAGCACCCGGACAGACAGAGGAAGCGGCGGAGACGGAGGCAGAAGCAGAGGCTCCTGCGCCTGGGGAAGCCGGGCAGAAGTGGAAGGTCGGCTTTGCGCTGGAATCCATGGATGTGGCAGTATGGAACACCATGTCGGAGGGCATGGCTGCAAAAGCAGAGGAGCTGGGAGTGGACTACACTTGTATGACGGCAAACAATGACGTTGCAACCCAGATTGCCAATATCGAGAATATGATTACCCAGGGCTACAATGCCATTATCATTCACTCTTTTGACCGTGAGGCGTTTGCAGACATTGTAAATGAAGCCATTGCAGCAGGAATCGTAATCTGCGCTTATGACGATGAGATCATTGATGCGGCCACAGGTGAGCCCTGTAAGTATCCGATTACCTTCCTGTGTGACAATTATGAGATTGGCCGCCGGGTAGGCACCATGGCCTGCGAGTGGGCTCTTGAGAAGTATCCGGATGAGGAAGAGATACAGATGGGGCTTCTGTGGCACCATGAGTTTGAGTATCAGCAGGACCGGGTGAGAGGTATGAAGGATGTCATTGCAGAGCTGGATCCGAGGATTACCATTGTGGATGAGCAGGAAGGCCTTGTGGTAGAGGACGGAGTGGCAGCGGCAGAGGCATGGCTGCAGGCTTATCCCAATCTGAAGGGCGTTCTGGCTACTAACGATACGTGTCTTCTGGGCTTTTCCGAGGCATGGGTGGCAGCAGGCAGGGATATCAAGGACGACACCTTTGGCATGTGGGGTAATGACGGCGTTGCAGATGCCATTGACATTGTAGCGGAGGGCGGAATCATCCGCGGCGATGTGGGGCTTGACGTATACAACGGCGGTGCGGATGCACTGGCTGCCTGCGTGGCGATCTTAAACGGAGAGAGCGCAGAGAGCGTCGTAATGCCTATGATCAATGTAACAGAGGAGACGGCTGCAGAGTGGATGGCTGACGAGAATCTGTACAAAAAATAAGTGACCTGCTGATGTAAGCTTTTGTGAAAGGGGCGGCTGCAGCATAAGCCATCAGCCGCCCCATTTTATTATGTAAGAAACGGAGCAGAACTGTATGGACAAAAAAGTTGTATTATCGCTGCGGAATATTTCCAAGGCATATCCCGGCGTACAGGCGCTGGACGATGTTTCCATTGACTTCAGAGAGGGAGAGGTACACTGCATCATAGGAGAGAACGGCGCCGGAAAATCTACCTTTATTAAAATGATATCCGGGGCAAATGTTCCGGACGAGGGCTGTATCGAATATATGGGTAAGGTGTATACCGCCATGACGCCGGCTCTTTCCAGGGAACTGGGAATCTGTGTGGTATACCAGGAGCTGAATCTGGCCGAGGATCTGTCCGTAGCGGAGAATCTGTATCTGGGCCAGAAAAAGAGCCGGTTTTTTAATGCCAGGGATTTTGAGAGGGATGCGCAGAAGATATTTGATGAAATGGGTGTCCGCATCGACTGTTCGGCCAGGGTGGAGGATCTGTCTGTCTCCTACATGCAGTTTGTCGAGATTGCAAAGTCGGTCTCGGAAAAGGGGAAGGTTATTATTTTTGACGAGCCTACGGCGCCTCTCACAGAGGATGAGGTGGACAAGCTTCTTCATCTGATATCGGAATTAAAGAAGAAAAATTATGTAATTATCTACATTTCTCATAGATTGCAGGAGCTGTTCCGGATCGGAGACCGGGTGACGGTGCTTCGGGACGGAAAGAAGATTATCACAGATGAGATGGCAAATATGGATCAGGCAAAGCTGATCGCATATATGGTGGGCCGGGAGATGTCCTTTGAGTATCCCAAGCGTGAGCATGGGCTTGGCGATGTGGTTCTGGAGGCAAAGGGAATTACCAGCAGCAAGGTACATCAGGTGTCCTTTTTTGTCCGCGCAGGGGAGATTCTGGGGATCGGCGGATTGGTGGGAGCCGGCAGATCCGAACTGCTGCGCGCCGTGTATGGAGCCGATCTTAGGGATGCCGGCGAGATTTATCTGTGCGGAAAGCAGGTCTTTATCCATTCTCCGGTGGAAGCCGTAAAGCTTGGAATCGGATTTGTCACAGAGGATCGGAAGCGTACGGGGCTGCTTCTGGAAGACAGCATTGTACAGAATATTTCCCTTGCAATTCTGAAAAGGATCTCCAAGGGTCTTGTGGTGAATCAGAAGCAGGAGAGGGAGACTGCGGCCAGGCAGATTGAAAATCTCCGCATCAAGACACCCTCCGGGGACAATGCCGCCAAGTCCTTAAGCGGCGGCAACCAACAGAAGGTTGTGCTTGGAAAATGGCTGGCGGCAGACTGTAAGGTGCTCTTTATGGATGAGCCGACCAGGGGCGTGGACGTAGGCGCAAAGCAGGAAATCTATAAGCTGATGAATGAGCTGGCCCGGCAGGGCATTGCCATTGTCATGGTATCCTCGGAGATGGAGGAGCTTTTGGGCATGTCGGAGAGGGTAATTGTACTCCATGAAGGAAATAAAACGGGTGAGCTGTCCAGAGAAGAATTCAACCAGGAATCGGTACTGACGCTGGCATCTGGTATTACAGAGGAGGTATAGTATGAAGCTTATTACATTATACAAAAAATATGGGGTACTCTTTATTCTGCTTGCACTGGTGATCTTTTTCTCCTTTGCCGCGCCTATGTTTTTTTCGGTAACGAATCTTTTTAATATTTCCAAGCAGGTGGCGATTATGGCAATCCTTTCTGTGGGCATGACCTTTGTACTGCTGACCGGAGGAATTGAGCTGTCCATGGGCTCCGTGATTTCCCTCGGGGTTGTGTTGATCTCCAAGATGGTTACGGAAGCCGGACTGCCTATAGCAGTATCAATGCTGGCGGCAGTCGGGTCTGCCACAGTGCTTGGCTTTCTGGACGGGCTCATCATTGCCAAGATCAAGGTTCCGCCGCTGATTATTACGTTGGGAATGCAGATTTTTTTGTATGGATTTACTTACACCATCTGCAACGGCCAGCCGGTATACGGTATTCCGGTGTCGCTCAAATGGATTGGCCAGACGTATCTGGCCGGCATCATTCCTGTTTCGGCAGTGCTTATGCTCCTAGTCATACTGATCGGCCATTTTATCTTAACGAAAACGTATCTGGGCCGCTATTTTTATGCCATAGGCAGCAATGAGGAGACGGCCAAGCTCTCCGGCATCAATGCAGATAAAATCCGGATTCTGGCCTACACCTTCTGCGGATGCCTGGTGGGAATCGCAAGCATTGTGATGCTGGGGCGCATCGGATCCGGGCAGCCCAGCGCCGGGGACGGCTACGAGATGGACGTGCTCACCGGCTGTGTCCTTGGAGGAGTCAGCCTAAACGGCGGCAAGGGAAATGTTGCAAAGGCCTTTGCAGGCATTCTGGTGATCGGCGTCTTAAGCAACGGCATGGCGCTGATGGGCCTGGATTCCTTCGCCCAGAAGATGGTAAAGGGCGTGGTTCTGATGCTGGCCGTAATACTGGACAGCCTGCAGTTTATACAGATTCGCAAGAAAGTAAAAGTGGTTTCTTAGAATATTACGGAACTGGAAAAACAGTAATATTCCTCACAGCACACAAATCGATTTACAGGCACATGTTTTAAGTGACTGGAAATTGATTTAGGCAAGGTGTGCTGGGAGGGATATTACAGAACTGGAATAGGAGATGTACTATGAAAACAGCAGTTATGACAGATGTAATGAAGATGGAATTTGTGGAGAGGGATATTCCAAAACCCGCCAGGGACGAGGTGCTTGTAAAAGTAGAGTATGTAGGAATCTGCGGATCGGATTCCCACTATTTTGAAAAGGGAGCCATAGGCTCCTATGTAGTAAAACCGCCATTTGTCTTAGGCCACGAGGCAGGAGGAACAGTGGTGGAGACAGGGGAAGATGTGAAGCATCTAAAAGCCGGCGATCGGGTTGCCTTAGAGCCCGGAAAAACCTGCGGAACCTGTGAATTCTGCAGAAGCGGCAGATACAATCTCTGCCCGGATGTGGAGTTCTTTGCCACGCCTCCCTATGACGGAGTCTTTCAGGAGTACGTGGCCCACCGGGCGGATCTGTGCTTCAAGCTTCCCGAAAATGTAGATACAATGGAAGGCGGACTGATGGAGCCCTTATCCGTAGGTATGCATGCGGCCGCCCAGGGAGGCGCATGTCTTGGACAGAAGGCAGTCGTGATGGGAGCCGGCTGCATCGGACTTGTCTCTATGATGGCCCTAAAGGCCCGGGGAGTCAGCCAGGTCTATGTGGTTGATATTATGGAAAAGCGTCTTTCCAAGGCTCTGGAGCTTGGGGCGGACGGCTGTATCAACAGCAAAAAAGAGGATGTGGCAGGAAAACTGGAGGAGCTCACAAAGGGCAGCGGCATTGACCTTGTTATTGAGACCGCAGGAGCGGAGATTACCACAGGCCTGGCGGTTCAGATTGCAAAAAAGGGAGCCGTGATTGTGCTGGTGGGCTACAGCCCCAGCGGTGAAATGAAGCTTCCTGTGAGCACAATTCTGGATAAGGAGCTTACGATAAAGTCGGTATTCCGCTACCGCCATATGTATCCCATGGCCATTGACGCAGTTGCATGCAAAAAGGTGAATCTGAAAGGGATTGTGACGGACGTGTTTGAATTCGACGAGATTCAGCAGGCCATGGAGAAAAGCATTTATAACAAGGCGGATGTGGTAAAGGCCGTAATCAAGATTGGATAGTCCAGCTAAGAAATGTCAAGTATTTATTAGAAAAAATTTCTGCTGGACGGTAAAGCTGCAAAGGCGCACGAGAGGAACTTTTATGAGTGCTTTTTCGAATAAAAGTTTCTCTCATTAGCGGTGTGCCGGAGCGGCGTTACCCTTTCGTGCTGCCGCGCAGCGACTATAGATACGAGGAGGAATACATATGAAGACAGAGCAGGTGATACGAAGAGCAAGGGAATTGGGAAAATGCATTCCTGCCTTTAACTGCCCCCATATTCCCATGGTAAAGCCCATCGCACAGGCAGCCGCAGATGAGAACAGCGTTGCCATGATCCAGGCGGCCCGTGTGGAGTGGGAAAAATTTTCCGCAGAAAGTCTGGAACGGGTTGCAGCAGAGTATGAGAAGTATAAACGGGACGGACATACGCTGCTCCATCTGGATCACATTCCGGTAATTGACGAGGATTATCAAAGAGTGGATTATATGGAGCTGATTTCCAGGGCGCTGAAGGCAGGCTATGAGTCGGTGATGATCGACGGTTCCCGACTGGATCTTGCGGAAAATATCAAGGTGACAAAGGAAGCGGCAGCCCTGGCCCATGAGGCAGGCGTTCCCATTGAGGCGGAGCTTGGGGCGGTTATGGGCCATGAGAATAAGGAAATGCCTCCTTATGAGGAGCTGTTTGCATCGAAGATGGGATTTACCAGGCTGGATGAGGCAGAGCGTTTTGCCGGGGAAAGCGGCTGTGACTGGCTGTCTGTGGCAGTGGGAAATATTCACGGCCAGGTGGCGGAGGCGGTACGCAGTCAGAAGAAGCCGGAGGCGCGGATTGATATTGTCCATGTAGAGGCTTTGTACCGGGCGGCCGGTATTCCTTTGGTGCTTCACGGAGGAAGCGGCATCCGGCACGAAAGCGTTCTGGAGGCGATCAATGCCGGGATTGCTAAAATTAATGTGGGCACAGAGATGCGCCAATGCTATGAAGAGGCATTGAGAGAAAGGCCTGGGGATATTGCGTATGCCCAGGAGACGGTTTACTGGAAGGTACGGGATTACATGAAAAATTATCTCTATAATTCGGATTTGGCGCAGCAGATGAAGCCTGATTAGTCAGCAGGCGCTCTTGAAAATGCGGCATCGGTAAAAGGTGCGGCCGGATTTCCAAGAGCGCTTTTTAGAATACGTTTACAGAAGTACTTTGATATGGAAGAAAGGAGCACATATGGGCAAAGGAATTATACTGGCAGGAAATATGATTGTGGATATTACCTATCCCATCGAACGGTATCCGGGGGAGAGCGAGCTTACAACGATCCTGGGTGAGACAGAACGCTCTACCGGAGGGCTGGTGTGCAATGTGATCACGGATCTTGCAAAGCTGGATGGAAGCCTTCCCCTCCAGGCGGTGGGGCTGATTGGGGACGATCCGGAGGGGGATCTTGTAGAAAAAGAGCTTGGTAAATGGAAGAATATTGATTTAAGCCAGGTGGTGCGTACCGGGAAAAGCTCTGTGACCATTGTGATGAGCAGTAAGGAGAATAAGAAGCGGACGTTTTTTCAATATCGAGGGAATAATGCATCCTTTGACGAGAGCTATATTCATTGGGAATGTATGAAGGGGGATATTTTTCATGTGGGGTATCTCCTGCTTCTGGACGCTCTGGATGCGGAGGATGAGGTGTATGGGACAAAAATGGCCAGGCTTTTGAAGCATGCCCAGGAGCACGGGCTGAAGACCTCGATTGATGTAGTTACGGAGACGGGGAACCGGTTCTCTAAGGTAGTACCGCCGGCGCTTCGGTTTACGGATTACTGCGTGATCAATGAGAGTGAGGCCCAGGAGATTACGGGAGTGCTGCTCCGGGATGAGGAGGATCGCCTGTATCCGGAGCATATGAAGGAGGCTCTGGTACGGATGAAAGAGATGGGAGTTGCCCTGTGGGCGGTGATTCATTGTCCGGAAGGCGGATTTGGGCTGGATGAGGAGGAGAATTATGTGGAGGTTCCAAGCCTAAGGCTGCCCAAGGGGTATATTAAGGGCTCTGTGGGGGCCGGGGATGCCTTTTGCGCCGGAGTTTTGTATGGGGCGGAGATGAATTATGAGCTGAGGGATGCGGTTCGCCTGGGGATTTGTACGGCGGCGGCTTCTCTTTCGGAGGTGAATGCCGTGGATGGGGTGGGGACGATTAAGGAGGTTATGAAGTTGGAGATGGACTTATCAGGCTGAGTAAAGAGATGCCGGAAAAAAGACGGCAGAAAAATGATTTGTTTTTGAAAAGGCTCTGTATCATGCAGGGCTTTTTTGTTTGACAAAAGGACAGAATGAATGAGTGGGATTCCACAATGCAATTTTAGGTACTTGTCATTGCCAAAATTTCCACATATAATTATAATGCGGCTGTAATCTCGGCATATGGATGTGTAATTTGATAAACGGAGGTATGTCAATCATGAACAGGATTTTGATTATAGATGATGACAAGGAACTTTGTGTACTAATCAAGCAGAGTGTTTTACAGGAAAGCATAGAAGCCGACTGCTGTTATTCCGGAAAATCCGGTCTGCAGCAGCTGAAAGAAAAAGAATACCAGCTTGTCATATTGGATGTCATGATGCCCGGCTTTGACGGCTTTGAAACTTTGGAACAGATCAGAAAAGAAAGCAGCCTGCCAATCCTGATGTTTACATCAAAAAATGATAGTGCTTCAAAAGTGCGCGGTTTACGGGCGGGGGCTGATGACTATCTAACAAAACCTTTTGACATGGACGAGCTGATTGCCCGTATTCTATCATTGATTAGACGCTATACTCGCTTTAACCCCAAAGACGGACAGCTGCAGACATTTGATTTTGACGGGCTGGTTATTGACTTTAATAACCGTTCTATCCATGCGGTAAATGGTGATTTTGAACTGCCGCCGAAAGAATTTGATTTACTGTTGTTTCTTGCAAAAAATCAGGGAAAGATACTGACAAAGCAGCAAATTTATGAGAATGTATGGGGAGAAGATTATGTCTATGATGACAGCAATATTATGGCAATTATCAGCCGTCTGCGGAAAAAGATAGAAGAGAATCCGGGCAATCCACGGTATATACAGACCGTGAAGGGGATTGGCTATCGTTTCAATAGGGAGGTGTGAATATTGTATACAGAAGCAGTTACAATGATTGCACTGGGTGCTGCGTTTGCTTCGGTTTGCGGGGCTGCGTTTATAGTCTGGCGTGTGAAAAAGCAGCTATTAGAAATGTCTGACGTTTTGGAAGATGTAAAAAACGGAAATGGAAACAGGCGTATCTTATCGGAGACACATGAACTTGTGGCTCCGCTTGCTTATGCAATCAACGATATTATCCTGTCCTACGAGAACAGGCTTTCTGCCTATCGTCAAACAGAAGAAACCAACAGGCAGCTTATGACGAGTCTTTCCCATGATGTAAGGACACCACTCACCACACTGATTGGATATTTGGATGCTGCACATAAAGGGATTGTTGATGGAAAAGAACGTGATGATTATATAGAAACAGCCCGCCGGAAAGCCCACGATTTAAAAGAATATATAGATGTGCTTTTTGACTGGTTCAAGCTGGGTTCAAATGAATTTTCCATGAATATATCTGTTGTTGATTTAACGGAACTGACACGGAACATACTGATAGATTGGATCCCCATATTTGAAGATACGCAGATAGATTTTACAGTGAACATTCCGGAGCAGCCATTTCGGGTGCAGATGGATCCGGATGGATATATGCGGATATTAAACAATCTGATACAAAATGTGATTTCCCATAGCCATGCGGATAAAATAGAAATCTCTTTATCAGGGCAGGGAGGGAATATAAAAATTTTTTTGTCTGATAATGGAGTAGGGATTGATAAGAAGGATTTGAAACATATTTTTGAGCGGCTTTACAAATGCGATAAAGGGCGGTCTGAAAAAGGCAGCGGACTTGGTCTGTCTATCGTACATCAGCTTGCAGCCAAATTGAATGGAACAATAACAGTGGAAAGCACGCCGGGAGAGGGAACCGTTTTTATCCTGCTTTTCCCACTGGCAGAATGAATCAGCACTGTTTTATGGTGGCAATAGAATCTCCGTCCTGCGGGGATTTTATTTTTTCAGAGAGCTGCTTCTTTAAATGCAAGGTTAATGCAAGGTTCGTGCAAGGTTTCTGCAAGGTTGGCGTGATAGAATAGCAGATATGAAAAGTCCAGCTAAGAAATGTCAAGTATTTATTTGAAAAAATTTCTGCTGGACGGTAAAGCTGCAAAGGCGCACGAGAGGAACTTTTATGAGAGTCCTTTCGAATAAAAGTTTCTCTCATTACCGGTGTGTCGAAGCAGCTTTATCCTTTAGTGCTGTCGCACAGCGACTTAGAATAGGAGGTTTCGTAATGAGCAAATATGTAATTGAAACAAAAAATCTTACAAAACAATATGGAATACAGAAAAGTGTTGCCAATCTGAATATCCATGTTCAGAAAGGGCGTATCTATGGTCTGCTTGGCAGAAACGGAGCCGGAAAAACGACGACAATGAAAATGCTGCTTGGACTTACGCAACCGACTTCCGGGGAAGTTTCGATTTGGGGAAAGCCTTTGGCGGCAAATGAAAAGAAGCTGCTGCCCCGTATTGGCAGTCTGATTGAATCCCCCGGATTTTATCCGAATCTTACCGCTACGGAAAACCTGCGCATTTTTGCTGCTCTGCGGGGGGTGCCGAACCGGAGCGCAATTAAAAACGCACTTGATTTGGTTGGTCTGCCTTATAAAGATAAGAAGCTGTTTTCCCAATATTCACTTGGCATGAAGCAGCGGCTGGCGATTGCCCTTGCCATTATGCACGACCCGGAGCTTTTGATTTTGGACGAACCGATTAACGGTCTTGACCCGATTGGGATCGCAGAAGTCCGTTCCTTTATCCGTGACCTCTGCAATAAGCGTGGAAAAACAATTTTGATTTCCAGCCATATCCTTTCTGAAATTGCATTATTGGCTGATGATATAGGCATTATTGACCACGGCGCATTGCTGGAAGAAGAAAGTCTTGCGCAGCTGGAAGCAAAGAGCAGCAAACATATCCGATTTGCTGTTTCGGATACGGCACAGGCAGCAAGAATTTTAGAGCGTACCTTCCATGAAGGCCGGTTTACCATACAGGATGACCACAAGATACAGGTGCATAACCTTGATTTACCAATAGGAAAAATTGTTACTGCTTTTGTAGAAAATGGCTTGGAAGTATCGGAAGCCGTAACTTCAGAAGAAAGTCTTGAAGATTACTTCAAACGTGTAACAGGGGGTGAAGGGATTGCTTAAACTTGTTATTTGTGAGTTTTCGAAATTGAAGCGAAAAAAATTTATATGGCTGGTTGTTCTTTCGGCGTTTTTATTTCCCGTGCCGCTGACAGCATTGATGACTATGCCCCAGGCAGCAGGACAATATGACAGCAAAATAGATATTTTTAATGATTATTTTCAGTGTGTTATGGGATATGGGGTAGAACTTCTTTTGCCATGCGTGATCGGAGTGATGGCAGCCATGCTCTTTTTTATGGAACGGGATAATGATACATTTAAAAACCTGCGTACAATCCCTGTCACAAGCACACAGATGATTTTGGCAAAAATAATTGTCCTATTCTTTTTTGGGATTATTTTTAGTCTGACATCGGCATTGATATCAATCCTTTGCGGCGGGATGATTGCAGAAGTAAACAGTATTGCTTACCGATTATTTTTTGCGCTGGAAATGGGGATATTTATTACCGCCGGGACACTGCCGTTAGTCGTTCTTGTAGTGTTCTTTAGTAAGAACTATGTATTTTCTGTTTTATTATGTGTTTTTTACAGTGTCCTAAGTTTGACAGCCGAATCATCTTTTGGCGCACTGCCTAAAGTGATGTGCTGGTTAATGCCGATTCCGTTTACAACCCTTTGGAGTGCAGGGGATTTAACTGCACATGGAGCTATGGACGGCGTGGGGATGCTGGAATATTTAATTCCGACTACATTTCAGACAATCATTATTTTAGCCGTTATTGCTTTGCTTTCTGTTATATTGGTTGATTATATGTATAAAAAGAGAGGAGATGAATGATATGTTTCGCATGGTTAAGACCGAAATATGGAAATTAAAGCGGTATCATATGATATGGGCAGGTGTTTTTCTGATGCTGCTTTCCGTCCTGCTGACGCTTTTTTCCACAACCGCATTGGACGGAACAGTCTGGACATTTTCTTTCTTTACGGAACAAGTGATCAAAAACAATGTTACCATGATTTTTCCCATGTGTATTGTTTTGATTGCCGGATATATCATAGCAAGGGAAGCAAAAGATGATACGCTGAAAAGTATTTTGACGATACCTGTTTCATATAGCAGTTTGTTGTGGGGGAAGCTGCTTGTATGTGCATTGCTTTCTTTGTTTTTTGGACTGGTAAGCGCGGCATTTACGGTAATCGCTGATTTGATGATGGGATTTCCGGGAATTTCTGTAACATCAATCTTGCAGACATTTATTCAGATTATTTTTAACTGCCTGTTTTTGTATATTGGTGTTATGCCTGTTATTGCATTCGCTGCCCGTATACCAAACGGACATATGATCGGAACAATTATTGCTTTTGTTTATGGTTATGGCGGTATGTTTGCCTCTGGAAATGCTGCATTAGCAAATGTTTATCCTGTTACTGCAAGTTTAGGCTTAATCAGTTACAGAAGCTACGATCCGGCTGTACATTGGAATGTGTTAATCTGTCTGTTTAGCATGACTGCCGTATTGATGATTACTGCTGTTTTCGTATTCACGGCAAAAGAAAACGTGCCGGTCAAGGCAGCAAAAAAGCACAAAAAAACAATGACAAAAAAAGGCTGGTAAGAGGAGGATATAGGAATGAAGAAAAAATTGTCTATCGGGATTGCGGTAGTTGTAATAATTGTTGTAGGTTTTATTGGTTTTTGTATGTGGTTCCTTTCGGGAACTGGCAGCACGTACTACTATTCACAGATTGATAACAGTAAAATAGAACAGACCGAATCAAAAGGCGGTGTAATTAACTTTAGCGGAAGTATGGATTACTCATACACTTTATTTTCTTACGATGAGAATGGAAAAGGAAAAGACATTACATTCGGAGCATCAAAGGAATTGAAAGAGGGAGCTTTTATCCGGTTAACGGTAATGCCGATCCGAGGTGTTCTTGAATGGAAAGAGGTACAATATGATGAACTTCCTGCTGCTGTGCAGAGCAATTATGCAGCGCCTGCAAATGAGTAAAGTTCGTTGTCTTTAGTAAATAAAATAAGGGAAAGATTGAAAAGCGATATGGATGCTTTCCGGTATCCATACCGCTTTTTTGTGTGAAAGCGAATAGTAAGGAACAGCCATACCCTGCCCTGGCAAGAGTAAGAAGCACCTGCAGGTTTTCGGCAGCCTGGATAAAACTTTTTAACCGGTCTGTATTCATGGACTCCACCTCCATTATTGCGTTTTTGTCATTGATAATACCATATTTTCACTTCTCTTTCAAGAGCAAGTGTGGTTTAATATGTATTGCAAAGATTAGCACTCAAAAAATATGAGTGCTGACAATAAAAAGAAAGGCAGGTATCGGGGAAGAGAAGTTAGAGATTTTTTCAGATGTGTTAAAGAAAATGCAGAAGAATATGAAGCTGACAGAAAAGGGAGCCGGGTATGGATAAGATGCCGGATACCCACTCAGCAGATTTATAAAACCGGGAGGTAGAAAATGGAAGCAGCAATAACGAAAATCAACCCTCTCGGCACAGAAAGGGTTGGAAAACTGATGATGCGTTATGCAGTGCCAAGTATTATTTCCATTGTGGTGAATTCACTGTATAACATGGTAGACCAGGTCTTTATCGGCCAGGGGGGTAGGATATCTTGGAAATGCGGCAACGAATGTAATTATGCCGATTTCAACGATTATGCTGGCCCTCGGCTTTATGTTTGGGGACGGGGCGGCAGCTTTTATGAGCCTGCACCTTGGGAAAAAGGAACCGGAAAAAGCTGCAAAAGGCATAGGGAATATGGTAGCGATAGTCATTGGAACCGGAATTGTCCTGATGATCTTGTTTGAATTGTTTTTGACACCGCTTTGCCGGCTGTTTGGGGCTACGGATAACGTACTTCCTTATGCGCTGGACTATGGACGGATCATTGTACTTGGATTTCCCTTTTCAATCATCTGTTCTGCTTTTGGAAGTCCGATCCGTGCTGACGGCAGACCGAAGATAAGCATGGCCGGTCTCCTGATCGGATGCGCTGCAAATATGATTCTTGACCCGGTTTTTATTTTTGTATGTGGGTGGGGCGTAAAAGGAGCTGCATGGGCAACGATACTGGGGCAGGTATTGAATGCGCTTTACTTTATTATCTGTTTGTTTCAATTTAAGACAATTAAAATAAAAAAAGAATATTTTATCCCGGATGTAAGGGTTGTGGGGAACATCGCTTCTCTTGGAACATCCAGCCTTATTTCACAGATTGCTTCGGTGTTCGTTATTGCAATTATGAATAATATGCTGGTAAAGTACGGGGCGGTTTCTAAATATGGAGCTGATATTCCATTGGCAGCGTTGGGTGTCACGATGAAGGTCAGCCAGTTGATTACCGGGGTTACATTAGGGATTGCAAGCGGCGTGCAGCCGATTCTTGGATACAATTACGGAAGCAGACAGCATGACCGTGTTAAAAGTACATTGAAATGGTCGCTTATTTTGGGTACCGCAATCATGTTTGCGGCATTGTTTATCTTCCAGGTTTTCCCGGAGCAGATCATCGGTATTTTTGGCCAGGAATCAGACCTTTATGTAGAATTCGCGGTAAAATGTTTCCGCATTTATCTGCTTGCCTGTTTTCTGATCCCGTCGGGCGCAGTTGTAGGTATTTTTTTTCAGGCAATCGGAAAGCCGATTCCAGCTGCGGCGCTTACCCTTTCAAGGCAGATTATCCTGTTGATTCCTGCTATGCTGATTTTAGGTTATACAATGGGGGTGGAAGGAATTTTATGGGCAGGCCCGTTTTCTGACGCTTTGTCTGGAATTATTGCATTGATTACAGTGAAAGTATTCTGGAAACGTATTTTTGAGAATAAGGGACAAAAAGAAACAGCAGGGAGGTAATGGATTATGGCAGGTCAGGCTATTACAATCGGACGGCAATGCGGAAGCGGCGGACATACCATAGGGGAGCAGGCTGCTAAAATACTTGGCGTTCCCTTTTATGACAGAGAACTGATAGAAATGACGGCACAGGAAAGCGGTTTTGGAAAAGAGTTCGTGGAGGAACAGGGGGAACACCGTAACAGCAGTATGCTGTATAATCTGGTGAAAAATTTATCTTATTCCCGTACCATGCCCTCTGGAAATTCGGAATACCTGCAGGATAAAATTTTCTTTGCCCAGAGAAAGATCATCACGGAACTTGCAGAAAAAGGACCCTGTGTGATCGTGGGACGCTGTGCGGATTCTATTCTGAAAGAAACAGGAAACAGTCTGAATATCTATATTCATGCGGAAAAAGCATTTAAGGCAAAGCATCTTATGGAAAGAAACCGTGTGTCTTATGATGAGGCTGTCAGAGAAATGGAACGGCTGGATAAACGCAGGGCTTCCCATTATAAATATTATACGGACCAGGTATGGGGTCTTGCAAAGAATTACCATCTGTGCCTGGACAGCAGCCTGATTGGGATTGAAAAATGTGTTTCTGTAATCTGTGATATTTATCAGTCCATAAATGCAGGGTAATAGAGAAGAAACCATCCATTTGCTGTAATTAAAGGTTAGCCAATCGAGACTATCTGCCGATATAATTATAAAGAAGTGTAAAGCTTGTGAAGATAGAGGCAAGAAACGGGAGGTGTAGTTTTTGGATTTTACAGCAATACAATCATTGGGCATATATACAAAAAATATGGAAATGCAGTTGAAGTGGCAGAAGAAAAAGGCGGACAATGACTTCACTGCGGACGGAAGTACAAAATTGACGGATCCCACAGCACGTCAAGCCGAGGAGATTCGCAAGGCGCAGGCGGACGGCACCGCCAAGCTTTCTTCTCAGATACGTACAAAGCTGGCGACAGGCAAAAAGCTGACCCAGGAGGAGATGACGTATCTGGAGAAGCATGATCCCCAGATGTACCAGAAGGTAAAAGCCATCGAAGCCGAGCAGAAAAGCTATGAAAAGAAGCTGAAAAGCTGCAAGACGAAGGAAGAAGTGCAGCAGGTCAGGACGGAGCGTGTGGCAGCGTCCTTAAGCGTCGTAAACAATGTGAAAAATAATCCGGCCATACCTGAGGGAGCCAAGCTTGGAATTATGTGGCAGGAGCTTCAGAAGAATATGGCAGTGGAAGAGACTGTAAGAAAATTTGTGGAGAGCGGACAATATGCCCAGCTTCCAACAGAAGCAGAGAAACAGGAAGTGGAGAAGGAACTCAAGGAATTAAAGGAAGCCGAGCTTGGAATCAAGGATACCCAGGAGAGCGGCAAAGAGAAAGAACCGGCGGAACATACCGAAGAAAAGGAAGGAAAAGTACAAGAGCCTGGGACAGGCAGCGTGAAGGAAAATATTCCGGCAGAACATGCAGAAAAGGCAGAGAGCCCTGAAAGCGCCAAAAAGGAGCAGCTCCTCTTGCAGGAGCGAAGGTTTACACGTGCCCGGCTGGAGGCAGCGCCGGAAACGCTGAAGGTGAAGCGTGCCAAAGCCAGGGCGGCATATAAAGGAAGCAGTGTTGAGATTCCGGAACAGATTGTGGATGTTAAAGTAAAGTGAATAACATCCTGATCAAACGGAATCACATATAAGGAAATCCCTGAAAAGAAAATATGCGGCGCAGAGCCGGAGCAAGCCCCTGTGAAACGAGACAGGCGCCTGCTCCGGTTTTTTGTATCCCTTATGAGAAATTTCTCAAAAAGGATATTACTTGAATAAGAATGGGATCTATGTTAATTTCATAGAAGAAATTTTATGTTTTTTGTACAAATTTCTTTTTTTTCTGCAACATTTCAACAATTCAGAGACTCTATATTATTAGAAATGCATTTCAAGAACAAGTGAGGTGGGAGGAAATGGAACGCTTTTTGGAGCAGTACCAGGCAGTTTATCAAGACATGTATCGCCTGGCTTATTATTACATGGGCAATGCCCAGGATGCCGAGGATGCAGTTCAGGAGACAGCGCTGGCCGCCTATGAGAATTTTCACAGATTGAAAGACAAGGAAGCCTTCCGCCCCTGGATCTTCCGAATCCTGGTAAACCGCTGTAAGAAAAGCTTAAAGAAACGAAACCGCTGGGGAATTCGAAAGGAAGCGCCGGAGCCCTTCTATGAGCCAAGCCTCACTTCCCAGGCAGAGGTTTTAGAGCTTCTTGGAAGATTGGAGGAAGAGGAGCGCCTGATCGTAGCCCTTACCGTATTCGGCGGCTACAAAGGGGAGGAAATCGCCCGGCTGCTGAATAAAAACCACAGCACTGTCCGCTCCAAATACCGCCGGGCACTCAAAAAGCTGGAATCGGAGCTTACATAAGTGATATTGACATTCGGAACTGGAAATAGGAGATGCAGAAATGAAGAAAGAAGAAGAAATTTTAAATAAAATCCGTGAAAAAGGGAAGAAACTAGAGATTCCGCCCGGCCTGGCCCCGGAATGGATGCAGGAAACCTTAAAAGAGCATGCAAGAAAGCAGTACTTCCGCAAAGGCCGCCTGTATCCGGCTCTGGCTGCCGCAGCCAGTTTTTGTCTGATAGCCGGACTTTTACTGCATATTGTCTCTTTAGGCCTCCTGTCTCAAAAAAATTACCTGGATGTGAAAGTTCTTCCCCAAGTAGAAATAAATAATCCCCAGGGGCAGCCGGAGGCCCCAAAAGAAGAGCAGGAGCTTTTAAACCTCCCAGAGATGACCTACGAGGAAATCTATGCCCGTCTCTCCGAAAGCTGGAAGTCTTACCAGGAGGACTTAGCCTATGAAGCAAGAAGAGAAGCCTCCTATGATACGGCTGGGAATTCTGCCGCTCCGACAGTGGAGAAAAAACAGGAGGCAGTCAAGGATGCTGAGGCTGAATCAGCCTTTGGCCGGACCAATATACAGACAGCCGGAGTTGACGAGGCCGACCGCATTAAAAACGACGGCCGTTACCTGTACCAGATAGCCAGAAAGCAGATAAAAAAAGAGGACGGCGCGCCGGAGGGGGAAGAACAGGGTATCCAGATCCTGGATACAAGGGATGGTCTTAAAGAAGCAGCCTTTCTGGAGGGATTTGAGAACCTGGAAGAATTTTATCTGTGGGAGGATTTCATCATTACCATAGAAAATAAATACTACGAAACGGAAGACACTGTTTCCATGGCAAAAAAAGAAGGCGTCAAAGAAGCAGAGGATCTGGCAGTCTGCGGCGCAGATCTGCAGAGGGCCTACCATGAGATCACCATCTACGACATTGCAGACAAGAGCAGTCCGAAGAAACAGAAAACCTTCACCCTCCAGGGAATCTGCGAGAGCTCCCGGATATCCGAAGGCTTCTTCTATGGAATCAGCTCCTTTACGGCAATGCCGGGAGAGGGAGAAAAAGACTATGATGCCTATATACCCACCCTGGACGGCAGCAAACTGTCCGCTGACAAAATATACTGCCCGGACTATGTGGAAGGAAGCAGTTTCCTGGTACTGGTATCCATTGATCTTTCCAATCCCACAGAATTTGCGGACACCCGGGCTGTTCTGGCCGGATCCGGCGACTGCTATGTAAGCCGGAAAAACATTTACATGACCTATTATCAGTCTGTCTACGAAAAAGAGCCCCAGCAGGAAGGCACTGTCCTTGACAAAACCAAGATTCTGCGTTTCTCCTACTTAAAAGGCCGGTTTTACGCCCAGGCAGAAGGTGAAGTCCCGGGCCGTACAGACAACAGCTTCTCCCTGGACGAATACCAGGGCGACCTCAGAATTGCCACAACCGTTCAAGAATACCAGGCTCGAAAAATAACCGATGACCGCACCGGCGGGGTCCTTGGCTACGACTACGGAGAAAGCAAAGAAACCAACGCTCTGTACGTTCTGGGACGCTCTCTCAATATAAAAGGAAAAATAGAGGGCTTAGCAGAAGGCGAACACATCAAATCCGCCCGTTTCCTGGGAGACACCGGCTACCTCGTCACCTTCCGCCAGACGGATCCCCTGTTCGCTCTGGATCTGTCCGACCCTGAGAATCCCAAAGTCCTGGGCGAACTGAAGATAAGCGGATTTTCCGAATATCTCCATTACTACGGAGAAAATCTGCTCCTGGGAATCGGAATGGAAGTCGACGAAGAAACAGGCCGGGAAGAAGGCATGAAGCTGTCCATGTTCGACATTGCCAATCCGGCTTCCCCGAAAGAGCGGGCGAAGCTGAATCTTAAGGATTATAATTACAGCGAAGCCTTATGGGATCACCATGCTCTTCTCATTGACACCACTGAAAACATCATAGGCTTCGAAGCCGAAGGCAGCAGCCGCGGCAGCTATTGGAAGGAATATCTCGTCTACTCCTACGAAAACGGTGCTTTCATCCAAAAATTAAGATTAAAGCCCTCAGATGACACTCAAACCTGGAACCGGACCCGCGGCACCTTCATAGGCGAAACCTTTTACATCCTCTCCGAGAACGGAACAGCCAGCTCCTACAGTCTTGCCACCGGCGCATTAATAGAAGAATTGAAGTAATACCATCCTGACTGTGACTGCGGAAATTCCGATTCGAAAACCAGGAAACGGCAGGAGCCTGCTCCACAGACTCTTGCCGTCTTTCTATATTTTAAACCTCTCTCGTTTTTTAAGAAATCTTCAAATAATTTCTCATATTCTTCAAAGCATTCTTTTCCAGCCTGCTGACCTGCGCCTGGGAAATCCCAATCTCATCCGCCACCTCCATCTGCGTCTTGCCCTGGAAAAACCGCAGATTAATAATATAATTTTCCCGTTCCGGCAGTTTCTTCATAGCCTCCGAGAGTGAGAGCTCCTCCACCCAGAGCTCTTCCTTATTCTTCTTGTCACTAATCTGATCCATTACATACAGCGTATCTCCGCCCTCTGTATAAACGGGCTCATAAAGGCTCACCGGGCTCTGAATCGCATCCAGAGCAAAAATAATATCCTCATCGGGAATCCCGATCTCCTCTGCAATCTCGCTAATCGTAGGCTCCTTAGAATTCTTCCGCATCAACTCTTCCTTGGCATAAATCGCCTTATAAGCCGTATCGCGGAGAGACCTGCTCACACGAATGGAATTGTTATCTCTTAGATATCTTCGAATCTCTCCGATAATCATCGGCACCGCATAAGTAGAAAACTTTACACCCAGCTTATCGTCAAAATTGTCAATGGCTTTCATAAGCCCGATACACCCAATCTGAAATAGATCGTCCACATTTTCACTGCTGGCAGAAAATCTCTTAATCACACTCAAAACCAGCCGCAGATTTCCCTTGATGTACAGTTCCCGTGCTTCTTTATCCCCCTGTGAGATCCGCGCCCACAGTGCGTCCTTTTCCTCTTGTTTCAGAAGAGGGAGCTTAGCCGTATTTACTCCGCATATTTCCACCTTGTTTAATGCCATCCCGCGAAAGTCCTCCTTGCTGTCTTAAGAACCGCAACAAAAATCTATGTAAGGATTTTCCTAGATTGTTTGTGCTGTTTCCTGTTATTAAAAAGATTTCCAGCAGCTATGTTTCTATACGCAGTAAGTGGAAAATAAAAAAAATAATAGTCCTTGACAATTGAAAAAGAACGGATTTTATTGAAAATCAATAAAAATTTTTTGAAAAATGAAGTTATCAGAGGTATAATAAAAAACAGGAAGATATAGAGCTTTTTCCGGTTTTAAAGGAATCATGTTCTACATTGAAAAGAAAGAGGTGCAAACATATGGGGTATCTGCTGCTGTTTTTTCTGTTCCTTGGCCTGATGCTGATTCCAGGCCCTCTGCTTACTGTCTGGAATATTCAGAATCTGCTGCTTCAGCGGGAACATACAGGGAAGTTTGAAGCTGTATTATTTGGCGTAGGCATCCTTTACAGCTTTCTGCTTTATGGTCTCTGGGATCCCAGAGGCTGGAAGGAAAGCATTCAGATAAATCAGGATATGTCTTCCCTCCATGAGCCTCTCTCCGGTGAGCATATGCTGAGCATACTGGCGCTGATAGCGGTAGGCTTGATTTCCTATGCCTATCTGAAATCAAAAAAGGATACGGCGCCGCCTTTGGCAGCCGTGCTCTCCATGGCGGGAGTGTATCTTGGCATTATGGTGAATCTGCTGGTGATTGTACAGTTGTTTGGGGGAGCTGCGGCAGATGTTCCCTTTGGAAACGCATTTCCCGGAGATATTCTTTTGATGATGCTGGTTCCCTTTAATTATATTCTGCTGTCGGTGCATCTTTTGCTCCGGGTAGTAAAGGGGCAGAGCAGGAGGGTGCAGAGCGAGAGAGCAGAGCAGCAAGGGGCTGGGACGGGGGAAGAGCCTGGGCCTTATAAAACCCCTTTTTTAAATGACTGCAGCCGCATTCTGGGAGAAAGTGAGCATTGGGCCTTGTATGCCCTGCTCTTAACACTGCCGCTGCTTTGCATCATCGCTTCGGCGCTGCTGTTATTCGGACAGCGGCCGGACAGCGTTATCCGGGCTTTTACAGAGACAAGCGACTGGGCCTTGTCTGCCAGGGTATCGCCGCCGGAGGTGCTCATTGACAGCCATTATCTGTGTACCGTGGCCATGCAGGGCCATCGGGAATTGGTGAAGCCCCAGAGGCTTGGACTTCGAAGGGGCAGTAAGATCATGGTAAACCGCCAGCTCTGTGTAGCCAATGCCTTTGAGCAGCTGCTGGAGGAGCGCACACCCAGGTTTCACCGGGCAGTGCGGAAGTTTTATGATACCTGCGGTTATCCCATTTCCAGGCATATCTGCACGCCGCTGACAGCCGATATCATCTATTTGATTATGAAGCCCCTGGAGTGGCTGTTTGTGGCAGCGCTGTATCTCTTTGACGCAAAGCCGGAGGATCGAATTGCCCGGCAGTATCTTCCGCTATAAGCTTTACAACGGACTACCAGGAAAGGAGTACGACCTTATGCTTTTGGAGAAACTAAAGGAAGAGGCCGGCTTTACAAACCACGAAAAAGAAGTTGCCGGCTATATTCTGGCTCATCTGGACGAGATTCCGGGGATGTCAAGCGGAGGGCTTGCCCGGGCCTCTTTTACAAGCAAGGCCACTGTGGTGCGCTTAAGCCAGAAGCTCGGCCTTTCCGGTTACCAGGAATTCAAGCTGAAGCTGGTGGAGGAAATCAATCAGAAAAATCGTCTTTCCCAGCTGCTGGAGGGAGAGCCGATCACGAATCAGAGCACCTATACGGACATTATTCATACCCTTCCCGTCCTCTATGACAAAGCAGTGACGAACACGCGGCTTGCCTTAGACAAGAATGTTATGAACCGGATCAACAGCATACTTCAGAGAGCAGAGTGTATCGATCTCTATGGTACAGGCATCAGCTACATACTGGCGCAGTCGGCGGTATTTAAATTCGCCACCCTGGGCTTGGAGTGTTCGGCTTACGAGAGCATCAACGGCCACTATCTGGCGGCCCGGAAGAATAAGAAAACCCTTGCCTTTTTGATCAGCTTTACGGGAGCCAACCGTACCGTTATTCAGATGGCAAAGTATCTTAGGGAGGGGACGAATAATTATGTGGTGGGGCTGATGGGCCCTCATAACCAGGTGATCCGCAGATGGTGCCATGAAGTGGTGGAGATTCCCAACCGGGATTCCCTTCTGTGCCTGGATGTGATTACCTCCTTTTCTGCTGTTACTTATGTGCTGGATATTTTCTTTTCCCTGCTCCTGGCAAAACGCTATGAAGAGCATGCGCAATCTTCCCTGGAAATGCTGACCCATATGGATCTGCTTCTGGACAAAAGTGAAAATGCCGATAATGAGTGACGTCCTAAGACAAACAACGGGATAATTCAAAATTTTGAACCTCTGTTACAAAGACAGGGGTTCTTTTTTGACGATTTCTGAAACGATGAAACTATCCTTTTTCCATTCATTGCCGGAAAAGGGCGCTTATGCTATATTCGATTTAACAAAAGGAGGCCAAAGCCCATCGCCCGGGGAAAGAAGATGGGAATATAGCTGACAGGAAGCTTCGCAGTGATCCTTGAAAAAATGAAGGAGGGAATATCTATGGGAAAATACCATGAGCTGGCAAAAGAGATTGTAAAAAATGTCGGCGGAAAAGAAAATATTTTAGGACTTGTACACTGTATTACGCGGCTTCGTTTTACGCTGAAGGACGAGAACATTGCAAAAGACGAGGTGCTTAAAGCCATGGAAGGCGTTGTGACCGTAATGAAGAGCGGCGGACAGTACCAGGTGGTTATCGGCAACCATGTGCCGGAGGTATTTGAGGATGTGATGGAGCTGATTGATTTAAAGGAGGGAACTGCTCCGGCGGCAGAACAGAAATCCGGAAGGTTTTTTGATCGGGCCATTGACGTGGTGTCCGGCATCTTCCAGCCTATTCTTGGCATTATGGCAGCCTGCGGTATGCTGAAGGGCTTAAATACGCTGTTTGTGGCTCTTGGGCTGTATAGCGCCGAGTGCGGCGGATATCTGATTATCAATGGAGCCGGAGACGCTTTGTTTACCTTTCTGCCCTTGTTTCTGGGTTATACAGCGGCAAAGAAGTTCGGTTTAAAGCCTATGCTTGGCCTGGCTGTCGGCGGCGCAATGTGCTATCCGGGTATCCAGGCAGGAACCCTCTCGGCAGGACTGGAGCCCATGTACAGCATATTGGAGGGAACCATGTTTGCTTCCCCGGTTTACATTGAGTTTTTCGGCATTCCCGTGATTTCTATGGATTATACGGGAACAGTGATTCCCGTTATCCTGGCGGTGTGGTTTGCGTCCAAATGTGAGAAATTTTTTAATAAGATCATTCCGGATCTGGTAAAGTTTTTCTTTGTGCCTATGCTGACTCTGCTGATCACACTGCCTGTATCCGTGATTTTCCTGGGGCCGGTTGCAACCTTCGGATCTACCTTGATTTCAGAGCTCACACTGGGGATCCGCAGCTTTAGCCCGCTGCTTGCAGGGGGAATTGTGGGCTTTACCTGGCAGATACTTGTTATCTTTGGCATGCACTGGGGCTTTATTCCCGTTTACATCAACAATGTAATGACACTGGGCTATGACAATGTGATGATGCCGTTCTTTGCATGTACCTTTGCAACCTCTGCGGTGGTATTGGCGATTTTCTTTAAGACAAAGGATAAGAAGCTTCGGGAGATGGCGATTCCCAATTTTATCTCCGGCATTTTCGGTGTGACGGAGCCGGCTATATACGGTATTTTGCTGCCTTTGAAAAAGCCCTTTATTATCAGCTGTATTGCCGGCGGCATCGGAGGAGCTTTTTACGGACAATTCAACTTCCGGAAATTTATTCTGGGCGGTATGGGTATTTTTGAGCTGCCTAATATGATGAACCCGGACGGAACCATGGGAAATATGATTGTGGCCTTTGTGGGAATTGCCATATCCATGGCGGTGGGATTTATTCTTACCATGCTGTTTTATAAGGATAAGGCGCCTGAGGAGGCGAAAAAAACGGCTGCGGTGGCAGAGACGAAGGAGGCTGCAAAGGCAAAGGATGAGGAGATTACGCTTGCAAGTCCCTTGAATGGAAAGATTGTGAAGCTGTCGGAGGTGAAGGATGAAGCATTTTCCTCCGGCGTCCTGGGACTGGGCGCAGCCATTGAGCCGGAGGAAGGCGTGCTTTATGCGCCTGCAGACGGAAGGATTTCCGCCCTGTTTCCCACAGGGCATGCCATCGGCCTTACGACAAAGACCGGATTGGAGCTTTTGATGCATGTGGGAATGGACACGGTACAGCTTGACGGGAAGGGCTTTAAAGTCTTTGTGGAGGCAGGCGAAGAGGTGAAGCAGGGGCAGAAGCTTCTGGAGTTTGACAGGAAGCTCATTCGTGAGGCAGGCTATTCTCTGGTGACACCTGTACTGGTGACAAATTCCGACGAGTTTGAGCTGGTGGAGCCTACCGAGGCAGAGAAAGTCCAGGCAGGAGATTTACTGCTGCGTGTTATGTAGGTTGTGTATTGTTTTTGGTGTCTGGAAATTGATTTCATAAAGGTGTGCTGAGAGGGAACTTTCGGAACTGGAATAGGAGACTATATGAGAAAAGATTTTTTGTGGGGCGGCGCTACGGCCGCCAACCAGTGTGAAGGCGGCTGGCAGGAAGGCAAAAGGGGCATGGCCCTTGTGGATGTGATTCCTTATGGGGAGAACCGGATGCCCGTGATGGAGGGGCGTATGGATTACCGGGAGCTGCCGGCGGATTCCATTTACCCGGGGAGAGAGGCCATTGATCTGTACGGACATTATAAGGAGGATATTGCACTCTTTGCGGAAATGGGCTTTCGATGTTATCGCTTTTCCTTGTCATGGTCCCGGATTTTCCCCACAGGGGAAGAGACGAAGCCTAATGAAGAGGGGCTTAAGTTCTACGAGGCGCTGATTGACGAGCTGCTGCAATACGGCATAGAGCCGGTTGTGACTATCTGCCACTTTGATATTCCGCTGAACCTTGTGGACAAATACGGTTCCTGGCGCAATCGGAAGGTCATTGATTTTTATCTCAATTACTGTGATGCCGTTTTCCGTTATTTTAAGGGCAAGGTGCGGTACTGGATTACCTTTAATGAAATCAATATGCTGATGCATCTTCCCTTTATGGGAGCCGGAATCCGCTTTGAACAGGGAGAGAATGAGCTTGCAGTTAAGTACCAGGCGGCTCATAACGAGCTGACTGCTTCTGCCTATGCAGTAAAGCTGGCCCACGAGATCAATCCGGAATACCAGGTGGGATGTATGCTGGCAGCAGGAAGCGTGTACCCCTACAGCTGCCGTCCGGAGGATGTGTGGGAGAGCATGAAACGGGATAGGGAAAATTATTTCTTCATTGACGTACAGGCCCGGGGGGAATATCCGGCTTATGCAAAGAAGCTGCTGGAACAGAAGGGCATTCGCTTGGAAATGGGCCCTTGGGACACAAGGATACTGAGAGAACATACGGTGGATTTTATTTCCCTATCCTATTACAACAGCCGCTGCGTCCGGGCTGACGGCCAGGGAGAGGCCTCGGGAGGGAATGTATTTGCCTCGGCGAAAAATCCTTATCTGGAATGCAGCCAGTGGGGATGGCCCATCGATCCCCTGGGACTTCGCATTACATTGAATGCGCTTTATGATCGCTATCAGAAGCCCCTGTTTATTGTGGAAAATGGTCTGGGAGCCCGGGATGAGCCGGATGAAAATGGAAGAATTGCGGACGATTACCGGATTGATTATCTAAAGGCTCACATCCTGGCTATGATGGACGCTGCGGATGAGGATGGTGTAGATTTGATAGGATATACGCCCTGGGGGTGTGTGGATCTAATAAGCGCCACTACAGGAGAGATGTCCAAGAGGTACGGTTTCATTTATGTGGATAAGGATGACAAGGGGAACGGCACCTGGAAGCGCGTGCGGAAAAAATCCTTTTTCTGGTACCGGGAAGTAATTGAGGCGAATGGGGAGAATTTGAGATAAAAAGAGTAAGGAAAATGTAGGAAATCCCTCGCAAAACAGTTATGTGTGAACAGTACCCTTAAAACTTCCGGGAAAAATATTGTCAAGAGAAAACACTTGACACACGTGCTTTTTTCGTGTAAGATAATCCAGGCAGGTGATAAGCATGGAAAAAATTCTGGAGCAGACACTGCTGTATGATTTTTACGGAGAGCTCTTGACGGAGCACCAAAAGCAGATATACGAGGACGTGGTTCTCAACGACTATGGTTTCAGCGAAGTGGCCCAGGAGCAGGGTATCAGCCGCCAGGGGGTTCACGATCTGGTCAAGCGGTGCAGCCGGATTCTTAAGGAATACGAAGCCAGGCTCCACCTGGTAGAGCGTTTTCTGACGATCAAGAGCAGGATAGAAGAGATAGAGAGCTCCCTAAGAGATACCGAAGAGCCGGACAGGGAAGCGCTTATCCGGCAGCTACAGGACATATTGGAGAATTTGTAGATGGCATTTGAAAGTTTATCCGATAAATTGCAAAATGTATTCAAGAGCCTGCGGGGCAAAGGCCGTCTCACCGAGGCAGATGTAAAGGCAGCCTTGAAGGAAGTAAAGATGGCCCTTCTGGAGGCTGACGTAAGCTTCAAGGTGGTGAAGCAGTTCATCAAGTCCGTGGAAGGACGTGCTGTAGGAGCCGATGTGATGAACAGCCTGACTCCGGGACAGATGGTGATTAAGATTGTCCATGAGGAGATGATAAGCCTCATGGGAAGCGAAACCACAGAGCTCAAGCTGAAAGGCGGCAATGAAGTAACCATCCTGATGATGATGGGCCTTCAGGGCGCCGGCAAGACCACCACAGCGGCCAAGATCGCCGGGAAGCTCAAGGCCAAGGGAAGAAAGCCCTTGCTGGCCGCCTGCGACGTCTACCGCCCGGCTGCCATCAGGCAGCTTCAGGTAAACGGAGAAAAGCAGGGCGTGGAAGTATTCACCATGGGAGAGAACCAGAAGCCGGTGAACATTGCCAGGGGAGCCTATGAGCACGCCAGGAAGAACGGTTTCAACGTACTGATTCTGGACACTGCGGGCCGTCTTCACGTAGATGAGGACATGATGGCGGAGCTTCAGGAGATAGCGGCCAATCTGGAGATTGACCAGGCCCTTTTGACCGTAGACGCCATGACCGGCCAGGACGCAGTAAACGTAGCAAGCACCTTTGACGAAAAGATTGGAATAGACGGCGTTATCCTCACCAAGCTGGACGGAGACACCAGAGGCGGAGCCGCGCTGTCCATCAAGGCAGTGACCGGAAAGCCTATCCTCTTCGTAGGTATGGGAGAAAAGCTAAGCGACCTGGAGCAGTTTTATCCAGACCGCATGGCCTCACGGATCTTAGGTATGGGCGATGTGCTGACGCTCATCGAGAAAGCCCAGGAATCTGTGGATGAGGAAAAGGCCAAGTCCATGACCCAGAAGCTGAAAAAAGCCCAGTTCGGCTTTGACGACTATCTGGAAAGTATGAACCAGATGCGCAAGATGGGAGGGCTGACAAGCATTCTTTCCATGATGCCCGGCATGGGCAGCCAGCTAAAGGGCTTAGAGGATGCCATTGACGAGAAGAAGATGGCTCAGATTGAGGCGATTATCCTCTCCATGACTCCAAAGGAGCGGGCTAATCCGGAGATTTTGAATCTGTCCCGGAAGAGCCGCATTGCCAGAGGCGCCGGGGTGGATATTGCAGAGGTCAACCGGCTGGTAAAGCAGTTTGACCAGATGCGCAAGATGATGAAACAGATGCCCGGCATGATGGGCGGCAAAGGTTTTGGTAAAAAGGGACGTTTCCGAATGCCCTTTTAACATAAAAAGAAAACAAAAGAAGAATTATATTTTGGAGGTGAAAAGAGATGGCAGTAAAAATCAGATTGAGAAGAATGGGTCAGAAGAAAGCTCCTTTCTATAGAATTATCGTAGCAGATTCCAGATCCCCCAGAGATGGCAGATTCATCGAGGAGATCGGCACCTACGATCCGAGCACAGACCCCAGCACATTCAACGTAGACGTTGAGGCGGCAAAGAAGTGGCTGAACAACGGCGCACAGCCTACAGAGGTAGTAGGCAAGATCTTAAAGGCCGCAGGTGTTGAAAAATAAACCGCAAAGCTTTGGAAAGGCAACAGCGCAGCAGCTGTTCTCAATAGGAACGGCAGCATCGCATTCGGAGGAAAAACATGAAAGAATTGGTAGAGGTGATTGCAAAATCACTGGTGGAGCATCCGGAAGAAGTTGCTGTGACAGAGACGGAGAATGAGAAAACCATTCTCGTTGAGCTTCGCGTGGCACCGTCCGATATGGGAAAGGTGATCGGCAAACAAGGCCGTATCGCAAAAGCGATCCGCTGTGTGGTTAAAGCAGCATCATCAAAGGAAGAAAAGAAGGTTGTTGTGGAGATTCTGCAGTAGAATTTATCACAGGACAGACAGGCGGGTGGAAACACCCGCTGTTTTTCACAGATTGAGAGAAAAAAGGACGCAGGCAGACAGGCAAAAAGGAGAAAAGCATGGAGTCTTATTTAAGGGTAGGCGTTATCGCATCCACCCATGGCTTAAAGGGCGAGGTTAAGGTATTTCCCACCACGGATAATCCAAAGCGTTTCCGCGAGCTGAAGAAGGTGCTTCTGGATACAGGACATGAATACAAGCCCTTAGAGGTGGCCGGAGTGAAATTTTTCAAAAACCAGGTCATTCTGAAATTCCGGGAATTTGACGATATCAACGAGGTAGAGCAGTACAAAGGGAAAGATCTTCTGGTGACACGGGATCAGGCCGTGCCCCTTGAGGAAAATGAAAATTTTATCACAGATCTCATCCACATGGAGGTTTATACGGATGAGGGGATCCGCCTTGGAACTCTGACGGACGTCCTGCAGACAGGGGCCAACGACGTCTATGTGGTAGAGACAGAGGAAGGAAAGGAAGTGCTTCTTCCGGCCATTCCCTCCTGCATTCTGAAAGTAAGTGTGGAAGAAGCCCGGATGACTGTGCATATATTGGAAGGATTGTTGGAGTAATGAAGTATCACGTATTGACCTTATTTCCGGAAATGATTGAGCAGGGACTTCGCACCAGCATCCTGGGCCGTGCCATGGAAAAGGGAATCATAAGCCTTGAGGCGGTAGACATTCGGGATTTTACAGAGGACAGGCACAGGAAGGTGGATGATTATCCCTACGGCGGAGGAGCCGGCATGGTGATGCAGGCGGATCCCGTATACCGTGCCTGCGAGGAAGTGCAGAGCCGGCTCAAGGGAGCGGGGGCCCGGGTTATCTATGCGACGCCCCAGGGAAGGGTTTTCGATCAGGCCCTGGCGCAGGAGCTGGCAAAAGAGGAGAATCTGATTCTGCTCTGCGGTCATTATGAGGGAATTGACGAGCGTGTTCTGGAGGAGATCGTGACGGACTATGTGTCCATCGGGGATTATGTGCTCACAGGAGGGGAGCTTCCCGCCATGGTGATGATCGATGCCGTTTCCCGTCTGGTTCCCGGAGTTCTGAGCAATGAGGTATCGGCGGAATTCGAGACCTTCCACGACTATCTGCTGGAATACCCACAGTACAGCCGCCCGGAGGTATGGAAGGGAAAAAAGGTTCCCCAGGTACTCTTAAGCGGAAATCACGACCGCATTGAGGATTGGCGGAGAGAGCAGTCCGTCCTGCGTACCAGATCGCGCAGGCCGGATCTTTACGAGCAATATCAGAAAGAACAGAAAGAGAAAAAGAAGAGCTCCGCCAAAAAGAGGCTAAAGCTGATTCTGGCGGAAAAACAGGTTTTGGAAGAAAAAGCCTGGACGCAGGAATTTCAGGAGTTTATTCTGGAATCTGGCCTGGAGCTTGTTCTGGTATCCGGGGACAGCCCGGACAGATTCTGCAGAGCTTTGGAGGGAAAAAAGCCGGGAAGGCAGGGTGTTCTTGTGTTTGCTGCTTCGGCAGAAGGAGTGCTTGCGGCGAGGGCAGATAAGCTCCGAACCGTCTATTTTGCAGTAGACGGCAGAGAAGAGGAGCCAAAAGATCTGATTTACTACAGAAAGATTTCCGATCTGCTGGAAGGAATAGCTGTTTTGCGCAGACTGATATAAAAGCAAAAAAAGAAGCTGTCACATTCGCAACAGCTTCTTTTATTATCCACGCCTTACGCTCTTTCCACTTTGCCGGATCTCAGACAAGAAGTACAAACATACATCTTCTTGGAGCCGCCATCAACCTTAACTCTTACAGACTTAACATTGGATTTCCACATCTTATTGGAACGTCTATGTGAATGACTTACAGCATTTCCGAAGTGAGCGCCTTTTTCACAAATCGCACATTTAGCCATCTTAGCACCTCCTTGATCTTTAGTGAACCCTATATCTAGGCTCGCAACATGTATTATTCTAGCAGAAAGTACTATATTTTGCAAGTGTTAATTTGAAAATATTGCAACTTTTTGAGAAACTGGTTAAAATTTGAAAAATCACTTTGAATTTTAAAGGAAAAAGGGTATACTGTCAATATAGAATCATCTACTCCGGAAAAAGCCTGATGAAATGCCGGAGCGTTCTCATAGGGAAAGCTACATAGTTCATTCAGCTTCCGTTGCGGCAAAGGCCGTAACCGGCTTTCCACATACCGGCGAAAGGGCCGGACATGTTAAAAACATAAATGGAGGTAATCATAATGAAGGGACTTATGAATACACAACTAGGCGCAGTAATCATCGACCCGGAAGTCATAGCCAGATATGCCGGCTCTGTAGCCGTGGAATGCTTCGGCATTGTGGGTATGGCTATGGTCAATGTCCGTGACGGCATTGTCAAGCTTTTAAAGGGCGACAATCTGACCAGAGGCGTTAACGTCCAGATCAACGACAACCGCATCACCTTATCCTTCCATGTGATCGTATCCTACGGAGTCAGCATTTCTGCAGTATCTGACAATCTGATCAGCAATGTAAAGTACAAGGTGGAGGAATTCACAGGTATGTCCATTGAGAAAATCAACATCTTTGTAGAAGGTGTACGGGTAATAGACTAATAGCAGGAGGAGCTTAGCGAAGTTATGAAGACCATAGATGTAGAAACACTGACAAAGATGTTCCTGGCCGGTGCCAAAAATCTGGAGGCAAAAAAGGAATGGATCAATGAGCTGAACGTATTCCCTGTTCCGGACGGAGATACGGGAACGAATATGACGCTCACCATTATGTCAGCCGCCTCAGAGGTGAATAATCTGCCGGCGCGCACCATGGAGTCCGTGGCAAAGGCCATTTCCTCCGGATCCTTACGGGGAGCCAGAGGCAATTCCGGCGTGATCCTGTCCCAGCTTTTACGAGGCTTCACCAAGGGAATCCGCAATTATGAAACATTAGACACGGTGATCTTGGCAAATGCCTTTCAGAAAGCCGTGGAGACGGCCTATAAGGCAGTTATGAAGCCCAAGGAAGGAACCATCCTCACCGTAGCCAGAGGAGCTGCGGACAAAGCGGCCGAGCTTGCCCAGGCCGAGGAGGATCTGGAAGTTTTCTTCCGGGAGATTATCGGGGAGGCGGAGGCGGTTCTCTTGAAGACGCCGGAGCTTCTTCCCGTGTTAAAGGAAGCAGGGGTGGTTGATTCCGGCGGACAGGGCCTGGTGGAGGTGCTGAAAGGCGCCTATGACGCCTTCTTAGGCAAGGAGGTGGACTACACCTTTGAAGCTCCCAAGGCAGCGCCGGTGAAGATCAGCCCTCAGACCGAGGCGGATATCAAGTTCGGCTATTGTACCGAATTTATCATTATGTTAGATAAGGAATTCCCCTCCGAGACGGAGCATGAATTCAAGCAGTTCCTGGAATCTATCGGTGATTCCATTGTGTGCGTGGCCGATGACGACATCGTGAAGATCCACGTACATACCAATCATCCCGGGCAGGCCATTGAGAAAGCTCTGACCTACGGTTCCCTGTCCCGGCTGAAGATTGATAATATGCGTGAAGAACACGAGGAAAAGCTTATTAAGGATGCTTCCCGGATTGCCGCCCGTCAGGCGGAGGAGGAAGCGGCAAAGAAGGCGGCGCAGCCCAGAAAGGAGATGGGCTTTATTTCCGTGTCCATCGGCGAGGGAATCGGGGAGATCTTCCGGGGACTAGGCGTGGATTATCTCATCGAGGGCGGCCAGACCATGAATCCCAGTACCGAGGATATGCTCAATGCCATTGAGCAGGTGAATGCGGATCACATCTTTATCCTGCCGAACAATAAGAACATCATCCTGGCAGCCAACCAGGCCCAGGCGCTCTGTAAAGATAAGGACATCATTGTAGTGCCCACCAAGACAGTGCCCCAGGGAATCACGGCCATGATCAACTACATTCCTTACATGTCTCCCCAGGAGAACGAAGAGCGGATGACGGCGGAGATTCAGAATGTAAAGACCGGCCAGGTAACCTATGCCGTCCGGGATACCCATCTGGATGATAAGGAGATCAAAGAGGGCGACATTATGGGAATCGGAGATCACTCCATTCTGTCTGTGGGAAGCGGAATTTCAGATGTAACCCTTGATATGCTTAAGGAACTGGTTGATGATGATTCGGAGCTTATCAGCATTTACTATGGTGAGGGCGTCAGTGAGGAAGATGCGGAAGAACTGGGAGCAAAACTTGGAGAAGTCTGCCCCGATTGTGATATCGAGGTGCATTTCGGCGGCCAGCCCATCTACTATTATGTGGTATCAGTGGAGTAATATATGGATTCACCAATTACAAGCATCAAAGGAATTGGAGAAAAAACAGCCATGCTCTTTCACCGTGTGGGAGTTCACACGGTGGGAGAGCTGTTGTCATATTATCCCAGAACTTACGACATGTACCAGGAGCCTGTGACCTTTGCCAACTTAAAGGCAGAGGAGATTCAGGCCGTCGCCGGCTTTTTAAGGAAAGCGCCGTCAGTCACAAAGGCAAAGCGTTATGCCGTGACCACTGTGGTCTTGGAGGAATTCGGGGAATATCTGCATCTTACCTGGTTTAATATGCCCTTTTTAAAAAATACCCTGACTCCTGGGAGTACTTACATTTTCAGGGGAAGGGTTCAGAAGAAAAAGGGCCGTCTGGTGATGGAGCAGCCGGAATACTTTACGCCGGAGGCCTATGAGGAGAAGCTGAATACCATGCAGCCCATTTACGGACTGACGGCAGGCCTTTCTAACAAAACCGTGGCAAAGGCCGTAAAGCAGGCTCTGGACGGAAGGAATCTGAACCCGGAGTATCTGCCGGAGGAGATTCGTATGAGCCAGGAGCTTGCAGAGTACAATTTTGCCCTGCAGACCATTCATTTTCCGGTGAAATGGGAGGATCTGCTGCTGGCGAGAAAGCGTCTGGTTTTCGATGAATTTTTCCTGTTTATTCTGGCACTGCGCCAGATGAAGGAGGCGTCGGAACTAAGGAAAAACGAATGTCCCTGCTCTCCGGTGAAGGAGACACAGCAGCTTCTTGAGTCCCTGCCCTATGAACTGACAGGGGCGCAGAAAAAGGTCTGGGAGGAGCTTCAAAGGGATCTGTCCGGGGAGGGCGTTATGAGCCGCCTGATTCAAGGGGACGTGGGATCGGGCAAGACGGTGGTGGCTCTGCTGGCTTTGGTCTGCGCCGTGTACAACGGGTATCAGGGAGCGCTGATGGCTCCCACGGAGGTTCTGGCCAGACAGCATGGGCAGTCCATCCGGGAGATGCTGGAGGGCGCCGGGCTTTCCCTTTCCGTAACAGTTCTCACAGGCTCTATGACTGCAAAGGAAAAGCGGCTGGCATACGAGGCCATCGAGAGCGGGGAGGCCAAAATCGTGGTCGGCACCCATGCTTTGATACAAAACCAGGTTCGTTTTTTGCGTCTTGGGCTGGTGGTAACGGATGAGCAGCACCGTTTTGGTGTCCGCCAGAGAGAGACACTCACAGATAAGGGGGAGTATCCCCATGTGCTGGTTATGAGCGCCACGCCTATTCCGAGAACCCTGGCGATTATTCTCTACGGGGATCTGGATATTTCCGTTCTCGACGAACTGCCGGCCAGCCGGCTTCCTATCAAAAACTGCGTGGTGGACGAGAGCTACCGGGCGACGGCCTACCGCTTTATGGAAAAGGAGATTGCAGCCGGAAGGCAGGTGTACGTGATCTGCGCCATGGTGGAGGAGAATCCGGAGCTTGAGCTGGAAAATGTGGTGGATTACACGGAAAAGCTAAAGAAGGCCATGAATCCCTCCATCGCCATCGAATATCTCCACGGAAAAATGAAAGCAGCAGAAAAAAACAAGATTATGGAGCGTTTTGCTGCCGGAGAGATCCAGGTATTGGTATCCACCACTGTGGTGGAGGTGGGCGTCAATGTACCAAACGCAACAGTGATGATGGTGGAAAATGCAGAACGCTTCGGCCTGGCGCAGCTTCATCAGCTTCGGGGCCGGGTGGGACGGGGAAAGCACCAGTCCTATTGTATCTTTGTCAGCGGAAATGACAGTCCGGATACGAAGAAGCGTCTGGAGATTCTGAACAAATCCAACGACGGCTTTTACATTGCCAGTGAGGATTTGAAGCTTAGAGGGCCGGGGGATCTCTTCGGCATCCGCCAAAGCGGCCTTCTGGAATTCAGAATCGGAGACGTATTTACGGATGCCGGGATTCTGAAGGCGGCCGGAGAGGCAGCGGCCAGGCTGCTTCGGGAGGATCCCTCCCTTCAAAAGGAAGAGCACCGGGAGCTTCGAAAAAGGCTGTCCGCCTGCCGGATGGGTGGAGACGGGAATGTAAGCCTGTAAGACTGTTTTTTTGAGTGGATGCAGGGGTTGTAAAATGTGAAATATTCGTGATCAAAATTGACATTTACCTGTTTTATGGTAAACTAATACAGACTTATACTGTAAAAGCAGCATATCATAAAAGCAGAATCCGGCAGACAAAACATGTTTTGGAGGTAAAGATAGGAGAACGGCATGAGAGGAAACGGCAGAAAGAGAAAAACCTTTGCAGGCGCATTGCTTATGGCAGCTTTACTGGCTGCCCTGTGGAGCGTGCCTTCTTATGCAGAGCCTGAGGAAAAGGAGCTTGATCTGGCAAAAGGCGATATTGTGATCACAAACGGAGGCTACACCCAGGGGGGAGGCAGCGAGGTATCCCACCAGGGAAGCTACGTTATCACAAGCTCCGGAACAAAGCCCGCTGCCCATACCATTACCGTACAAAGCGATCTGGCGGATATCACCTTAAAGGATGTAAAGACAGCCTCCAAGGGAAGCCCCTTTTCCCTGGGGAGCGCCATGGATCATGCCATGGTGCGTCTGAGTCTTGACGGAACCAATATCCTTCAGAGCATTGAGGGGGATCATGCGGGGATTTACGTGCCGGAGGGCGCCTTTCTTGTAATTGAGGACAGCGCCGGATCTTTGTCCGTCACCGGATCGGGAACAGCAGCCGGAATCGGCGGCACCGGAAAATCCGAGGCCTTGGAGGGAACCTCTCCCGAAAACTGTGGAAACATCACCGTTCACGGAGGAATTGTTACTGCAACAGGCGGAACCGGAGGAGGAAGCGGAATCGGAGGGGGCGTAAAGGGATCCTGCAAAACGATTGAGATTACCGGCGGTTCCGTGACGGCTTCGGCCTCCACCAGCGGAACCGGATTGGGAAGCAGCCCCTTGTGGGAGGACAAAGAGGCGGCGGGAACCATACATATCATCGGCGGCACGGTCAAGGTGAACGGAAGCCTGGGGATGTCTGGGGACGTGCTTACCGGAGATGAGGAGTCTGCCTCCTGGGTGGAGGCGGATCAGAGAAAAGCCAGAATCAGCGGTTTTTCCGGCGTGCTTTTTGAAGGGCGCATGGGGCAGTTTTACGGAAATAAAAATTATGTCCTGGAGCAGGATCGGGTGATTCCAGTGGGAAACACGCTGACGGCAGATGCCGAGACAGTTTTTGAGATTCGTGAGGGAGCCAGCCTTACCTTAAACGGAAAATTGGTAAATGAGGGCTCTCTGCGTCTGGCTGCCGAGGACTGCATTAAGCAGGGGAAGGAAGGAAAGCTGGAGGGCAGAGGAAAGTTTACGGTTCCCGGAATCACGGCGGATATGATTCTTGTGCCGGATAATCTGGTGTATGACAGCGAAGAAGGGGAGGATATTACAGAGAGCGTCCTGGGGCAGATTGAGCTGAACCGGAAGCGGAGGGGGCATAAGGAACTGTTCGGCGCAGAGTTTTCCGTGATACCGGACTTTACCGGCTGGGACACAAAGGAAATCGACTGGCCCATTCTGGAACCGGGAGAATATACGGTGACCTATTCCAAGGCAGGGGAAAAGTCCTTAAGCAAGCGCTTCATGGTGTATTCTCCGGGAGAAGCGGAGCGTACCGGCCTTTCTTCCATCAAGGTATTTCAGAAGCCCTATCAGATGACGTACAGCTACGGCGATCCTTTCGACGGCACGGATTTGATTGTGACGGGCACCTATGAGGACGGCAGCGTCCGCAATGTAACCAGCCTTACTAAGGTACAGTGGGAAACCCTGGATCTGGGCGTTCATTCCGTGGACATTACCTGCGCCAGGGATGAGGAGCGGCAGGAACTGCGCTGTGTTCTGGACGGAATAACCATTGTGGCAAAGGAGATTGACGTCTCAGGGGCGTACTGGGATATCACAGAGTTTGTGTACGACGGTATGGAAAAGACTGTGTCTTTGGAGGGCACGCTGCCGGAAGGAGTGATTGCCAGCCGGAAAACCTCCAGCGGAACGGAGGCCGGAAGCTATAAGGCAAGCGTCTATTTTTCTCTGAGCGGAAGTCTAGACAAAGAACACTATGTAATTGTAGGGCCCAATCCCCTCCAGGCAGAGTGGAAGATTGAGCCCAAGGAGCTGGCCTGGGATACCACAGGACTTTCGGCAGCCGGCCAGGCCGGGGAGAGCTTCGACAAAAGTATTTCCATCTATGGAAGCCTGGGGGTGACGGGGATTCTCTCCCAGGATCGGGAGGAGACGGAAAGCCAGTGGCCGGCCGCCCGTCTGGAGGGCTCTTATGAGGGAACGGAAGCCGGGGAGCAGGAGATTACCCTGGCATGGAAGACCGGCCGGGAGCCTTCGGTAGGGGGCAATTATTGTCTGCCAGAGGAGATGCCGGTGATTACGGCAATGATCAACGATGTAAAGGCCCTGCCGGAGGCGGAGGAGCTTGCCGGAAACGGGCTTAGCTGCCGTCAGGAGATGGAGATTGGAATCTCCCATGTGCCGGATGCACTTATGGAGCTTCCAAAGCTCAACAGCCCCAAAGGGGTTGAGACAAGAATGCGCACGGCCATTACGGAGAAAGACCCGGCGGTGCTGATTACCAATACCAGTGTTTATGATGTGCGGCTCTTAGTCCAGCAGGAAGACAGCAGCTGGAAAAAGGCCGGGCAGGAGGTTTTTCCGGAATCAGGCATTACGGTGAGGCTGCCTTATCCCAGCAATACGGCTAAGGGAGGGCCCTATGAATTTACGGCAGCCCATATGTATACGGAAAAAACAGGCTCCCATAAGGCCGGGGACATTGAATACCTTGCAGTGAATCAGACGGCAGAGGGGCTTGAGCTTAAGGTGAAGAGCCTGTCGCCTATTTCCATCGGATGGAGGCTGGCAGCACAGGGAGCGGTAAGTGAAAATGAGAGCCCTTCCGGAACAGTTTCCAATGACGTGATTGCCGTGTCGGTGATCCTGGTAATTGCAGTGCTTACCGTGACTGCATTGATTGTTATTGTGCGGCTTGGAATTCTGCCAAGGCTGAAAAGGAAAAAGAAGGCGGCGCCCAAAAGGCATATTGATTACAGAGCTTAGCAGCCTGCATCGTATTCTGCCTGCTGTGGGAGCATTGCCTTTTTGAAAGGCATGGGAAAGGCCGATCCGAAAACAGATTTGTCTGCGGATCGGCCTTCTCATTTTTTAATCCCTGCTTCTTGGGATTTTACAGAAAATCAAAGCTGCCGTCTCTTATTTGCCGGCCATCTGTCTTTCCTGTGCCTCAATCATTTTCTTAACCATATAGCCGCCTACGGAACCGTTCTGCTTGGAAGTCAGATTTCCGTTGTAGCCGTCGGTGAGAGGTACGCCAAGCTCGCTTGCTACCTCATACTTGAACTTGTCCAGAGCGCCCTTTGCCTCGGGAACGGCTGCGGTGTTAGATGATTTGTTTGCCATAATAAACGCCTCCTTACTGCAGATGTTAAAAAATACTGTCTGCGGTTTGTTGTTGTTTATCCGTGACGGCTTCCTCTATCCTGGCATTTCGTTTTTTAAAAGCCTGCGTGAAGCTGCCGCGGTTGTTACGAGAATAGTATGTGGGATTTTTTTTTCAATACACTGGCAGTTGCTTGTTATTTTGATAATATTTGACAAAGTGTTTCAAGGCATTTGTTTTTTCTCTTATTACAATATAAAAGGCACCGGAGCAGTTTTGTTTGGACTAAAATCTAAAAAAGAGTCAAGCTATAGCCAAATAATCATAAAAATGTGTTAAAACAATCTTAAAAACTATTGAAGATTTAGGATAAATGTGTTAAAGTAAGGTTGTTCAAAAACATATATAGAATGACGTGTTACTGGTAAAGCAGGCAAGATCAGATTGAAGCAGGGAAGAGACAAAAGATGTTTCTTCGCATTTTCGATTTGATCTTTTTTATTTCTTTTATTTCTGTAAGCCGGCAGACACGGATGGGCAGTCCGGACAATCTGTGCAGCGTACAGCCCAAAAAATCAAGCGCTGTACATAGAAAAAAGAAAAACATAAGGAGAGAATGAAGCTATGGATTACGGCAGAATCGCCAGTGACATTCTGGCAAATGTAGGCGGAAAAGAAAATGTAAAATCAGTTACCCACTGTTTTACCCGGCTTCGCTTTGTCTTAAAGGATGACAGCAAAGCCAAAAAGGATGTGGTGGAGCATCTGGAGGGTGTAATCTCTGTTGTGATTGCAGGGGGACAGTTCCAGGTGGTCTGCGGTGCGAAGGTGACCAAGATTTATGATGCGGTGCTTCCCCTGGTGGGAGATCTGGACGAAAGTGCTTCCGAGGGCGGCGGCAAAGGCGGCTTCAACCTGGTTCTTCAGAAGATTTCCGAGATCTTTACACCCATTGTTCCGGCCATTGCGGCGGCTGGACTGATAAAGGGACTTCTGGCGGCTTGCTCCAGACTTCCTATGTTTGAGGCTTTTACGGCTACCAGCACCTATACGCTGCTCAACACGGCCAGCAATATCATTTTCTACTTTATGCCTGTTTTTCTGGCTTATACGGCTGCAAAGGCTCTGAAATGCAACCAGATCATTGCCATGGTTTTAGGCGGCTTCCTCTGTCATCCCGTTGTGGACGCGCTGATCCAGGATGTGGCGACACCCTCCACGATTTTCGGCCTGCCTGTGATTAAAAAGGCATTTACCATCGGAGAATCCACTAAAGTGTTCAGCTACACGGAATCGGTGATCCCGATTATTCTGGCTGTGCTGGTTATGGCTGCGCTGGAGCGGTTTTTGAAGAAGGTGATTCCGGAGATTCTGCAGATTATTCTGGTTCCCGGCCTCTGCCTTATCATTATGCTTCCGGTTATGCTTGTGATAGTAGGCCCTGTGGGAATCTATGTGGGCTACTTTATCCAGTGGCTGTATCAGATGCTTTACTCCTTCAGTCCCCTTCTGGGCGGTATTATTGTGGGCGGCTTGTGGGGCGTCTGCGTTATCTTCGGTGCACACCGGGCTCTTTTGCCTATCGGTCTGAACGATGTGGCGATTTCCGGAACCAATACGCTGATGTGCTTTGCAGGAGCGGCAAACTTTGCCCAGGCAGGGGCGGCTCTCGGCGTTACCTTAAAGACAAAGAGTGCAGAGACAAAGCAGGTGGCGGGAGCGGCAACCTTGTCGGCCTTCCTGGTCGGTATTACGGAGCCGGCTATTTACGGATGTAATCTGCGTCTCAAGCGGCCGATGATCTGCGCCGTGATTGCAGGCGCTCTGGGCGGTGCCATTATGGGTATCGGTAACGCAGTGAATACGGGCTTTGCAAACAATGGTATTCTAACAATTATGTCTTACTACGGCGAGGGAACCAGCTTTTCCCGGTTCCTGGCGTATCTGATTGGTATTGCAGTGGCCTTTGTGGGAGCCGCAGTTCTTACCTATCTGGCAGGCTTTGAGGAGGTTGTTCCCGGGACAACGGCAGCGGCTATTCCGGAGAATGCAGCTCCTTCTGTAAAGGTAACAAAGGAAAATGCAGATCTGACAATCGGCTCTCCGGCAGAGGGCAAGGCAGTTGCTTTAAAGGAAACGGCAGACGAGGTATTTGCTTCGGAGGCCCTTGGAAAAGGAATTGCAGTGATTCCTTCGAAAGGAGAGATCCTTGCGCCGGCAGACGGAACCCTTTCCGTGCTGTATCCGACGCTCCATGCTCTTGGCTTTGTGCTGGACAATGGGGTGGAACTGTTGATTCACATCGGCATCAATACGGTGGAATTAAACGGGGAGCATTTTGAGAAGTATGTAGAGCAGGGCGCCAAGGTAAAGAAGGGCGACCGGCTGGTGAGCTTTGACATTGATGCCATCCGGAAAAAGGGATACGATCCTACGGTTATGGTTCTGATCTCCAACACAGACCAGTACGCCGGCGTGGACGGCGTGCCGGGAGATCGGGTTTCTTTGGAGAAGGATGTTATCTTGATTAAGAAATAGGCAGTTACGGAACTGGAAACAGTAATATTCCTCAAAGTGCACAAATCGATTTGCAGACGTATTTTTTTTGCGGCTGGAAATTGATTTCATACCCGTGTACTGTGAGGGATATTACGGAACTATAAACAGTAATATCCCTCACAGTGCACAAATCGATTTACAGACGCATGTTTTTGCGGCTGGAAATTGATTTCATACCCGTGTACTGTGAGGGATATTACGGAACTATAAATAGGAGATAGTTATGAAAGCAAAATTTCCGGAACATTTTCTCTGGGGCGCCGCTTCGTCGGCCTTCCAGATTGAAGGCGGATGGGATGCAGACGGAAAAGGAATGACAGTTGCGGATTTCAATTCCTTTAAGCGCTCTGACCGCCAGGCAGACAGCAAGGTGGCAAGTGACTTTTACCATCATTGGAAAGAAGACATTGCTCTGATGAAGGAGCTTGGCCTTAAAACCTATCGTTTTTCCCTTTCCTGGGCGAGGATCATTCCCGACGGAGACGGGGAAGTGAACCCCAAGGGCATTGATTTTTACAACCAGGTCATTGACGAGCTGCTGGCCAATGGAATACTTCCTTTCGTGACCCTGTATCATTTTGATCTGCCCTATGCTCTGGTGGAGAAATACAATGGCTGGGAGGACAGAAGGTGCGCCTATGCCTTTGAGCGGTATGCGAGAGTGTGCTTTGAGGCCTTTGGCGACCGGGTGAAATGGTGGCTGGTGCACAATGAGCAGAATCTGATGATCCGCGTGGACGAGCGCATGAATATTGTGGAGAAGGATAACTGGAAGGCGGATAAGATCCGCGCGCAGATGGATTATCATATGTTCCTGGCCCATGCGCTGGCGGTAAATGCCTGTCACGAAATGGTTGAGGGAGGTAAGATTGCCCCGGCGGTCTCTTCTACCTGCACGTATCCTTTGACGAATAAGCCGGAAGATGTGTGGGCGGCTAAGATGAACGATTGGTTTAAGACGAATTATTGTCTTGATATGCATTATTATGGGGAATATCCTGGGTATTATATGCGGTATCTGAAGGAGCGGAATATCGTGCCGAAGACAGAGGCAGGGGATACGGAGCTTTTGAAGAGCGCAAAGATGGATTTTATTGCCCTGAATTATTATCGGACGCTGTGTGCAAGCTATCTGCCGGCGGACGAAGAGCATCCTGTGGGGATGCGCGTGTTCCGGGGAAATGAAGTTGATTTTGACCAGTATGGATATTGCCGGGATGAGAAGAATACGAATCTGAAGGCCAGTGAGTATGGGGCGCAGATTGATCCCATGGGGCTTCGGATTGTGCTGAATGATTATTATGCGCGGTATCATCTGCCGCTGATTATTACGGAAAACGGCCTGGGGACGCCGGATGTTCTGACGGAGGACGGGAAGGTTCACGACGATTACCGGATTGATTATATCCGTGGGCATTTGGACGCTATGGCTCTGGCTATGGAGGATGGCGTGGAGCTGATGGGGTATTGTCCCTGGTCGGTGATTGATCTTTTGAGCTCTCATCAGGGATTTCGGAAACGATATGGGTTTGTTTATGTGAATCGGGATGATATGGATCTGAAGGATTTGGGACGGGTTCGAAAGGATAGTTTTTATTGGTATCAGAGGGTTATTAAGACGGACGGGGCAGGCGCAAGCTAAGCCATCAGGTATTTCCATATCCTGTGTTCGGACGGTTCACGTATATCCTGTCTGCTCTGTACGGACATTGCTTTGAAGGTTTTGGGTGTTGATGTTTTTGAGGCAATGTGCGTCCATATCAGACAGGGTGTACGCAAACAGCCGGACACCGGATATCGGAAATACCTTCTGACTTAACTTGCACCTGCCCCTGATGTTGGGATAGGGAGAGGGATATGCGGGTAGTTAAGGTTTTGAATAATTCGTTAGTGCTTGCTTTGGATGAACAGGGATGCGAAACTATTTTGATGGGGAAGGGGATTGGGTTTCATAAGGCTTCGGGGTATGAGTTTGAGGCGGATGAGGTGGAGAAGGTTTTTGTGCTCCGGGATCGGTCGGTTGCCAGAAGTATTATCCGCCTGGCGGCTGAGACGGATGGGGTGTTTTTTGAGATTGGGAAGAATGTGATTGATTATGCGAAGGATACGTTTGATATGAAGCTTCTGGATCATATTTATCTTTCGCTTACGGATCATCTGGCTTTTGCGGTGCGGAGGGTGGAAAAGGGGATTCTGGTGCCGAATTTTTATACCCAGGATATGCAGCATTTTAATCCCAATGAGTTTCAGGTGGGACATTTTGCGCTGCGGCTTGTCCGGGAACAGATGGGGGTGGAGCTTCCGGAGGATGAGGCTGGGAATATTGCGTTTCATTTTATTAATGCGCAGGAGGATCATCCCTTTAATGAGAGAAACAGGAAGATTCAGCAGCTTACGGAGGATGTGCTGGATGTGGTAAAGTATTATTATCAGTTGGTGTATGATGAGGATAGTATTGCTTATTCCAGGTATCTGACGCATATCCGGCTTTTTGCCCAGCGGCTGGTGGCTGGGCAGCAGCTTCCGGAGGACAGCTCCAGGCTCTTGTATGATCAGATTGCCCAGGTGTGTACCTCGGAGTTTTCCTGTGTGAACCGGGTGGAGCGGTTTGTACGGGAGCGGTTTGGCGTGGGATTGACGAACCAGGAGGGGATGTACCTGGCTTTGCATATACATAGGGTTCTGGAAGGCGGAAGAAAGGGGTAAGGTATGAATACATTGATTGTTGATATTGGAACTTCCAGTATGCGCGGAATTCTTTTTACGGAGCAGGGGGAGCGGCTTGCTTCCTGTCAGGTGCTTTATGAGCCGGTGAAGTATCCGGACGGGCGGATTGAGCAGGCGCCTGGGGATTTTTCAGGGGCTCTTAGGGAGATTGCGTCCAATACTGTAGATGAGGCTGCAAAGAGGAACGTGTCTGTGGATGCGGTGGCGGTGACGGCCCAGCGCTCGTCGATTATTCCGGTGGATCGGGACGGGAAGCCTCTGATGGATACGGTTATGTGGCAGGATCGGCGGAATGCAGGGATTTGTATGGAGCTGGAAGGGAAAAATGATTTAATTTTTGAGCGGAGCGGCGCCCGGATCAATACGGTTTTTTCCGGCAGCCGGATGGCCTGGATCCTGCGGAATTGTCCCAAGGTCTGCGAGAGGCTTTTTAAGCTTGTGAATATTCCGGAGTTTGTGATGCATGAGATGACGGGGGAGTATAAGACGGATGTGACGTATGCCAGCCGTTCTCATTTGATGAATCTGCGGACGCGGCAGTGGGACGAGGAGATGCTTGCGCTTTTTGGAGTGCCAGGGGAGCTGCTCTGTGAGATTCTGGAGCCGGGAAGTGTCTGCGGCAGGGTGACGAGGGCTTTTTCGGAGGAGACGGGACTGCCGGAGGGGATTCCGGTGATCACGGCAGGCGGTGATCAGCAGTGTGCCGCCGTGGGACAGGGAGCTTACCAGGAAGGGACGCTTTCTCTTGTGGCAGGTACGGGGGGCTTTTTGGTGACAGCTCTGGATGCAGTGCCGGAACGGCCGGATCCGCAGCTGATTTTTAATTGCTCTTCGGTGAAGGGACGCTATATGGTGGAGGCCAATGTGCTTACCTGCTGTTCGGCTTTTGACTGGTTTGGCAGGAATTTTTACCCTCTTAAGGAGGGAAAGATTGATTATGGGGCCATCAATGGAGAACTTGAGGAGCTTGAGGGGAAGGTGAGCAGCGTTTTGGCGCTGCCATATTTCCAGGGGCGCAGCACGCCTGACTGGAATCCGGGGGCAAAGGCTCATTTCGGGGATATTTCTCTGGCTTCCGGACGTGGCGAACTGGTGAAGGGGCTTCTGGAAGGGATTTTTTTGGAGATTCGCAATAATATTCTGCTGTTTTGGGATTATGCCGGCATCCGCAAAGCTTATATCAGCGGAGGGCTGACCAACAGCGAAGCGATCAATCAGATCCAGGCGGATGTATACGGGATTACCCTTTATCATATGGAGGACAGCGAGTCTACGGCTTTTGGGGCGCTGATGGCGGCTTTGACCGGTCTTGGCGTTTACGGGACTTTGGATGAAGCTTTTTCGGCCGTGAGGGGCGGTTCAGGGATGAAGTGCTATGAGCCGCAGAGGGAGCTGTTTGCGGAGTATGAGAAGAAGCGTGAACGGATGAATGAGATGTATAAGAAGCTGTATGGGATTTGAGGCTTTGCCTGTCCGGCAAATGGGGCAGATCGATGGAAGGACGTCGGTCTGCCGTTTTTTGCGGTCGATATCAAGATTGAGCTTCGTCAATGTACGCCCAAATCAAGTTACTGTTTAGGTGGCGGCGGTGTGGGCGGACAGTAATAAAATCAGACACGCATACGGGAACAGTCTGGTAATGGTGTTACATTAAGGATATATTTGTGGTATGATGGTTTACAGCACAGAATATTTGGAATAAGCGAAAGAGGAGGAAATTCGGGAAATGAAAAGAAAAATGGCTGTCATATTGCTGTTAGTCTGTATGGCTGTCGCAGGATGTACGGCGAAGGGAACAGGGAATGAGGGCGATACAGAAGCAGCAGAGCGTATGGAGGATGAAAGCGCCAAAAGCGGTGTGACGGATGGGGAAGCGAGGAGAGACGAGAATGCGCAGCAGCAACGGCAGGCTGAGCCGGAAGCCGCCGTACAAGAGGAGGATATGGAGGACAGTATGCTTTATCGGGATGCGGTTTTAACCAGAGAAGCTCCGGAAGATAAGGTATCTATTCTTGTTCAGCCTTCCGTGTTGAGAACCTATAGCTCTTATTACTATACACCCGGCGGCGTGGATCAGGAATGGCTTCGGCAATTTATGGATTCGCTGCCGGCCGGGGGAGAATCCGGGACGGGATTACAGAAGGGCTTAAAGGAAACCGGCTGGCAGATTGCTTACGGTGATAAATGTTTTATGGCCTTTGAGGGGGGATACCTGCAATGGAGCGATGTGGATGAGAAGGGGGATTTTGCCGAATATTTTACGGAGGCTCCGAAGCTGTGCGACTATATACAAATCATGTTACAGGAAAAATTGGGCTATACTTCGTTTGAGCCTGCCGATATCAAAGATATCGTATCGGCGAGATTGGACATTCGCAGCTGCTCTGCCGGCAATGAGCTTTACAGCCAGACAATAACGGATAAGGAAGCTTTGAAATTATTGGAAGGATGGTTTTCCAATGCCGAATATATCTATGGAGGGGCGGATTGCGGAAATCAGTGCGCCTGTCTGGAACTAGCCCTGGCGGATGGATCGGCAGTCTGCTTATCAATGGCCGTGGACAGCTGTTCCAACTTTGGCATCAATGGTGTGTATTATGACTATCGGCCAGTATCGGACTGGGACAATCGGGAGTTTTTTGAGCTGTTTGATGAGATACTGTGGGACTGGAACTAAACGGTGCAGGCGGCAGAAAAGGAATTGTAATTTTTACGTGGGCAAGACAATGTTTACCAAGGAATGGCGGGAGAATCAGGATATGGTGACACGGATCGTCTGGTCGAGCTGTTTTGGGAAAACCCTGAATTAAGTCTGGTGGAGCAGTTCTTTTTCCGTGAAATGCGTGAATCGTGGAGAGCTGCTTGGATATACCGATGTATTGTAAAGAGTGTTACAGAACTGGAATAAGAGAGGACAGGAGGGAAAGAACTGCTATATTGTAGTTGATGTGATTCAAAAAACTATTTTAGGGAACTATATTCTTGATTTGGACGAATTATATGGTTCGGGATTTCCGCACATAATGTGCAAAAACATCTTGCAGAATAGTTGTGCGTGAACAATAACGTGTTGATCAGTGAATCTTTATCTATCTAAAAATTTCGCTTGCTATTTGGTAAAATCTGGTATATACTGACTCTGTCGAAGGATTCTAAGCAGTTTTCAGACATTTCCGTCAGAAAAATCCCGAAGATAATAGCATTTTGTAAGGAAAGAAAGATATTGTATCAGATAAGGAAATCCTTTATAATAAAGACAGATTTACGGCTGTTCCTATCTTTCTTCCGGAAGCATTCTGCAGGAAAGGAGAACCGTATTGAGCAGGGAACAGACATTTTTAATGAAACCAAAGGTGGATTTCTGTTTTAAGGAATTGATGGAGGATGGAGAGGTCCGAAAGGGTTTTATCTCCGCATTGCTGGACGTGAAGCCGGAGGACATCCGGAGTACGGAGCTGCTGCCGACTCATCTGAGAAAAGAGCATGAGGAGGATAAGCAGGGGATTTTGGATGTCCGGGTATTTGTCAGAAGCCAGGCGAAAGGGAAAGAAGGCACATTCGAGGAAGAAAATCAGGAGGAGGTAAGCCAGATGGATCTGGAGATTCAGCTTGCGTCCTTTCCGTTATGGCCGGAGCGTTCCATATTTTATCTGGCTAAGATGTATGCAGGAGGTATTCAAAAAGGGCAGAGCTATGAAGTGCTTCCCAAATGCATCCATGTAGGGATTCTGGATTTTCTTCTCTTTGAGGAGGATGAGGAATACTATTCCCGGTTTCATCTCTGGGAGGATACCAGACGCCGGATGTATTCGGATAAGCTGGAGCTCCATATCCTGGAGCTGCCGAAGCTTGCAGGGAGAGAATATCCACCGACAGAGCTGCTAAAATGGGCCAGCTTTTTCAGAGCGGAAAAGAAGGAGGAGTTTGAGATGGCGGCAGAAGGAAGTTCTTATATTGAAAGAGCCTATGAACGACTGACGGAAATCAGCGCGGATGACTTGAAGCGCCTGGAGTATGAGGCCAGGGAGAAGGCCATTCGGGATCATATGTATCTGATGAATTATAACTTGAAGAAGGGATTGGAGGAAGGAAGAGAAGAAGGTAGAAAAGAAGGCAGAAATGAGGGCCTTGAGGAAGGCCTGGAACGGGGAGCGAAAGCTTTAATAAAAATGTGCAGAGAATATTCCTGTACAAGAGAAGAGGCTTGTTCCAGGTTAATGCAGGAGTTTTCCATTTCTTCCGAAGAGGCAGAAAAGTATCTGGAAAAATACTGGATCGCTCAGCCATAAACAGGGAAGGAGTATCAATGAATAATAACACAATCCTCCTGGTAGAGGATGACAGGGAAATCAGCGAAATGCTGCAGAGCTATCTGACAGCGGAAAATTTTGAAGTGCTCTGCGCCTATGACGGCAGGGAGGCATGCCGGATATTTGACCGGACGCCGGTAGAGCTTGTGCTTTTGGATCTGATGATTCCAAAAATCAGCGGCATGGAGGTTATGCAGTATATCCGGAAAAGCAGCTATGTTCCTATTATGATTCTTTCCGCCAAGGATTCCGAAGGCGACAAGACGCTCGGCCTTGGCCTGGGTGCGGATGATTACATCACAAAGCCCTTTTCCCTGGCAGAGCTTCTTGCGCGGATCAAGGCGAATCTCCGAAGAACCACCCAGTACGATGCGGCGGCCGCGCCGGCGCCGGTTGTACTTACGGCAGGAGAAGTGACCATGAATCTGTCTGACTATACTGTGTCCAAAGGCGGAGCGCCCCTTGAGCTGACCGCCAAAGAATTTGAAATCTTAAAATTATTTCTCCAAAATCCCAAAAAGGTTTATACAAAAGAACAAATCTACGCCCTTGTCTGGAAGGACGCCTACTATGGAGATGAGAATGCTGTCAATGTACATATCAGCCGATTGCGAAATAAGCTGGAGGACGATTCCCGGAATCCAAAGTATGTGCTGACTGTCTGGGGAATTGGCTACAAGCTGGGGGATGCCTTATGAACAGCCCGATTCTTCTATTCTTTTTGTGCCTTCTTCCGGGTATTCTCTCTGCCCTCCTCCTTTATCAGCAGTACGCCTTCCGGACAGGCACGCAGGCAAAGCTTCGCGGCATTCACGAAAAGCTGAAGGAAATCCTGGACACGGACAGCCAGGAGCGCATTCTGGTTTTCACAGAAAATAAAGAGCTTCAGGAGCTGACCGCCCAGCTCAATGAGCTCCTGGAACGCCATGCAAGGGTAAAAGCCGATTACCGCAGGATGGAGCAGACCTCCAAAAGAATGCTCTCCAACATTTCCCATGATATCAAAACGCCCATGACGGTGATTCTGGGCTATCTGGAAATGATGCGCTTAAACGGCGGGGCTGCGCCGGAAATGCTGGGGAAGACGGAACAGAAGGCAAAGGATGTGGTGGAGCTGGTGAATCAGTTCTTCACCCTGGCCAAGCTGGAGGCAGGGGATATGGATCTGACCCTTTCTAAAATCGAGCTTACCGAAATCTGCCGGGAATGCGTTCTGGGCTTTTATGAAATCTTGCAGGAGAAGGAGTTCCAGGTGGAGCTTTCCCTTCCGGAAACACCTGTCTTTCTTTATGGAAATCGGGAGGCCCTATGGCGGATTCTGACCAATCTGATTTCCAATGTGATCCGCTATGGATCAGAGGGAAAGTATCTGGGCGTCTTTCTTAAGGAAGAGGAAAAAGCAGTGTGCCTGGAAGTGGCAGACAAAGGGCCAGGGATTGGGGCGGCTATTGGAAATCGTGTGTTTGATCGTCTCTTTACCATGGAGGATTCCAGAAGCCGCAGCATCCAGGGCAACGGTCTTGGGCTGACCATTGCAAAGCATCTGGCGGAGCAGCTTGACGGCGAACTGACCTTTGAGAGCGAGCCTTATGTCCGGACGGTATTTATGCTGAAATTGAAAAGGAATATTCTGCCCGAGCCCCTTGTCCCATAAGTGGAATGCTGCTGACTGGGGAAAATTGGAGAGCTGTTTTAACGTCATTTTACAAAAGAAAGAAATTTGTAAGATTTAAGCAAGAGTTTTGAAAATCAAAGCCGTTATGATAGAGTTCATAGAAAAGAGGCTGAAGCTGCACAGAATAGATGCGGTTCAGGAAAGGAGAATAGATGTCTTATATTTTACAGACAAATCATTTGACAAAAACCATTGGCGGCAAAACTCTTGTGAGAGATATCAATCTTCATGTGAAAAAAGGAGAGATCTACGGCTTCTTAGGCCCCAACGGCGCAGGCAAAACCACGGTTATGAAGCTGATTACCAATCTGTGGAAGCCTACGGCGGGAACGGTAGAGCTTTTCGGGAAAACACTTACCCCAAAGTCCTATGAGGTTCTGAAGCGGATGGGAAGCATCATTGAATTTCCTACTTTTTATGAGCATCTGACAGGGTATGAAAATCTGAAGCTTCATGCCGAGTATATGGGCTATTACCAGCATGGCAGCATTGAAAATGCCCTGAAGCTGCTTCATCTGGCGGATGCAGGAGAAACGCCTGTGAGGAATTATTCCCTTGGGATGAAAGAGCGTCTGGGGATTGCCAGGGCAGTGCTCACCAGGCCGGAGCTGCTGATTCTGGACGAGCCGGCCAACGGCCTTGACCCGGCAGGTATGAAGCAGATCCGGGATCTTCTCAAGACGCTGTGTGCGGAGTATGAGATTACGATTATGATTTCTACGCATATTCTTTCGGAGATTGAGAGTATTGCAGATACCATCGGCGTGATTCACCACGGAAGGATGCAGAAGGAAATCACGATGGAGGAGATTCAGGAAATGAGCTTTGCTTATATTGAGCTCTCGGTGGAGAATCCGAAGAGGGCGGCTTATGTGCTTTCCGAGAAGCTTGGGCTTACGAATTTTAAGCTGGCTGCAAAAGGGCAGATCCGTATTTATGACAGCCGTGTTTCCGTTCAGGAGCTTTCTAAGAAGCTTGCGCTGGAGGATGTGGCTGTGACGGCTCTTGGGAAAAGGTCGGAAACCCTGGAAGATTATTTCTTGAAAATGACGGAGGAGGTATCGCCTTATGTTTCAGCTGATTAAATTGGAGTGGAAGAAAAATAAGATTGGGAAATATATTCGCAATGCTGTGATTCTGGATGCTGTTTTGTGCCTGTTTGTCTTTGCATTTGCGTTTCTGGGGATTGCAAATGATCCGGAAACGGGGGTTCCGGACGTAGCTTTTGAAACGGGAATGCTGTCTTCTACCATTGAGATGCTTACCAATATGTGTTTTCTGGTCTTTACGGGGGTGATGCTGGCTTCGTTTGTTGTGGGAGCTTATAAGAATAAGACTATGAATATTATGTTTTCTTATCCCATTAAACGGCAGAAGATTCTTGCTGCGCAGATGCTTGCGGTGTGGATTTTTGATTTTGCGGCTTTAGCTGCGGCGAAGCTCCTGGTTTATGGGTGTGTCCGCCTGGGGGCGTGTTTTATGGAACCGGCGTTTCCGGTGGATTTTGATATGATGAGCGCCGGGTTTTATGTGCAGGTACTTGTGAAATCTTTGGTGATTGTGACGATGGGGTTTGCTGCGCTGTTTGTGGGGATGCGGATGAGGTCTTCTAAGGCGGTGATTGTTTCTTCTTTCCTGCTGATCTTTTTGACACAGGCGAATGTGGGGGATGTTACGCTTCGGGATAATGTGGTTTTTTTGGTGGTACTGATGGGGGTATCGGCGGGGTTTGCTTTTCTTTCGGTTTTGGGGGTGGAGAAGAAGGATTTGGGGTGAGGGGGGATGGGGGACGGAATTGCCCCCAAATAAGCCAGCAGGCTTTTCCATATCGGTGTTCGGACGGTTCGCATACACGCTGTCTGCTCTGTGCGGACATTACCTTGGAGTGTTTTTTGGATGTTTTGGTTTCTTGGTAATGTCCGTCCATATCAGACAGTGTGTTCGCGAACAGCCGGACACCGGATATTGGAAAAGCCTGCTGGCTTATTTGGGGGCAATTCCTGGTTGCGGGGGTGGTTATGAATAAGTGGGTGGCGAGGGAAAGTTATGCTTTTTGGTTGAAGGGGTGTTGGAGGTGGGATTCTATGGATTCACGGGTGACTTTGTCTAGGGCGCCGGAGGGGATGGGGCGGCCTAGCTGCCAGGTGGGGTCGGCTTCTTTGGTGGCGGTGAGGAAGGCCTGGCGGCAGGCGCGTTCGTATTGCTGCATGGTGTAGCCGGCAGCGAGGCGGTCGTTTTTTGGGACTTTGCGGTACATGTTGGTGTAGACGTCGGAGCGCCGGGTGGTGTCGCCGTTTAGGATGCCGTTTTCTTGTAGGAATTCTTTTTTGGTCTGGTTGAACATTTCTTCTTTGCTGCTTTCTGGGATGGGGATGATGCGGCTGCGGCTGGCGGCGTTTTCTTCGGTGAGGAGAAGGCCTGCAAGACCGGTGGTGGGATCGATGTAGTCGCCGTCCTGATCGTAGGATTTCATGGAGTTTTTGATGGCCTGGATGTTGGTGTACATGGCTCCGTTTCCTTTGCTGGCCTGCATCATTTCTTTTATGACGGCTTTGTATTGCTTGCTGTTGGTGTCGATTCCGGCGGCTCTCAGCTGTGCCTGCACGGAGCGGCTGTTTAGATTGGAGAGCTGGAAGCTGCCTATGGGATTGGCGGCTTTGGCTGCGCCGGGCAGATTTTGAAACAGGTAGCTGTAATCTATGATTCTTGGCATGTGTGGTTCCTCCTTGCTATGCTTGTGAGATGGAATTGGTATGTTTTCTTGGTTTTTACCCTTATGTATATATCGAAAAAAACGATAGAAACTTTATGCATTTCACATCATTTATGAACAATTTCATGTCATTTTGGCTCTTGTTATGGGCGTGTTCTTATCGTATAATAAATAATAAGTGTGAAATTTTGTTATGGCTGGATGTGAAGAAGGCAGCAGATATTTGGATGTTCCCAATCCAATAAATATAAAGAAAAGGAGTTGTATCAAAATGTTCAATTTATTTGGGAAAAAGGAAGCTTCAGCTGATTCCGTAGGGGATTGCCAGCGGAAAAAGGACTGGGCAGGGCTTGCGAAGGCTTACTATCGGATGGGTGTTGAGGCAATGGAGCAGGATAGGCTCAATGAGGCGAATCTGTGGCTTCACCGGGCGGATACTATCTACAGCGCTGTGGATGAGATTTATGAAAAGGTAGGAGAGGGGATTACGGAGGACTGTTCCGAGCGGATTGGAGAATTGGAGGATGAGGCCCTTCTTTATAATGATGTTCCGGCAGAGGTGGAGGAGAGATCTGAGGCGCTGCGGTATGCTAAGGTGCGGATCTGGGGGCTTTTGTCATTGGCAAGGCTTGTGAAGCTGGGTGAACGGCTGTCATCCCTTCCGGGCTGTGGGGTTTTTGGAAAGCTTGATTGGGCTGTGGACACAGCATTCCGGTGTCTGCAGGGGCCGCCCAGCCAGGAAGAGTTTAACGGTCTGAGGGATCTGTGCGGTGCGCTCTATGAACTGGGGGATGATCCGATCTTCTGGGGAATGGGAAGCGAGATCAGTGTTCCGGGCGGCGCGCCCTTCCAGGTGTTTGACTTGAACGGACTCTACGGGGTTCATCTGGAGATCGATGCTTATTTGGACGGAATCCTGCAGATGGTCTGTGCCTTGAGCCAGGATGAAGAGCCGCCTTCACCGGAGACAGGCATTATCACAGGAGCGCTGCTTCCCGATTATTATGTCCGCACAGGGGCCGGCAATCTGGAGGAGGTTCCCCAGATCAAGGCAGAGCTTGAACGGATTTGGAGAGATTATGAGTTTGTGAGCGGTGATATCACTTGGGAGATGATAGAAGATCGGATTGCGGAATATAAGAAACTGGATGTTTTGGCGCATATTTAACAAAAATAATTTGTAATATAAAGGTTATTGAAAAAGCCTATGAGAGATTGATTCTACTCAAAAGAGAAAACTGCCTCAAGATTGATTCGGATGCTTGACCTTTCACAAAAGGCGGCGGAAGAATATGTAGAAAAATACTGGAAGGTTTCAAAAGAATAAAACCCGGCTGTTCGGACACAGACGCTGAAAAGAATGGGGAGATGCGGTTTTTCGAAGCCGCATCTCCCTATTCCGGCAATAAGAGCAGGTATAGGATTTTGATCGCAGAAGCCGGCTGCGTTCTAAGAAGCCGTATCAACAATCACAATGCTGGAATCCCCTTTCCGGGCCTGCTCAAGCACTGCTTCAGCCAGCTTTTGAAAGGAACTGTGGGAGGAGGTGGCGCCTGTTAAGGCGTCAATCCCGTCCGCCTGTCCGTCCTCCAGAAGCTGACTGGCATAAAAGCGCATATACTCATTGGGATAGGTTCCGTCGGAGTGGAGCATGGTCTGCATATAGGCATTGTCCCAGCTTTTAATAAAACCGCTGGGATTTTCTGCATTGTACTCCACAGAGACAATGCTTCCACCCTTCACCATAATCGTAATGTATTCCTTCCAGCCATGGCTGAACTCAGATGCCTGGGCCGTGTAGTAGCCGTCCTGCAGCTCCGAAGCTGTTTTGCAGGAGGCCAGGGGCGTTACAAGCAGCAGAAGAAGGAGTGTCATGTATAAGATTCGTTTCATCGGTTATTTTCCCCCTTTAAAACAAATTTTTTCACCTGATCCTGGAGAGCTTCCGCTTCCTTTGCAAGCAGGCCGCTGGACTGCTCCGTTCCGCCGGCGTTCTGCAGGTTCTGATTTGCAATGGCGGAGATAGCCTCAATCCGTTCATCCATGATGGCCAAGGCGCTTTCCTGCCCATGCACGGCAGCTACAAGCTGATCCGAGATGGCGGAAATCTCATCCGAGACAGAAGAGATGGCCTGCAGGGAGCCGGCTGTATCAGCCGTCAGTTCTACGCCCGTCTGGATGATAGACCGGGTATTGCTTACCATTTCCGTAGCGCTCTGGGCGGCCACGGCGCTTCTTGCCGCCAGATCCTTTACCTCATTGGCTACCACGGCGAAGCCCTTTCCGGCGGCTCCGGCCCTGGCTGCCTCCACAGAAGCATTGATAGCCAGAATACTTGTCTGGAAGGAAATATCCTCAATGGCTTTTGCAATCTTGGTGATTTCCTGGGCATTGGCGCTGATGTTATCCATGGCATGTGTCAGAGATTCCATCTGTGTATTGGCATCCTGGACACATCTGGTGATTTCCTCTGTTTTTGTCCGGGTCTGGGTGCTGCTTTCCGTTACGTTGGCAAGACGCTCCTTTACACGGGTTACCTCCTGGACCAGAGACTCTGTGGTCTGATTCTGTTCAAGGGAGGCCTGGTGCAGGATACCGGACTGGCTGTTAAGCTCCTCGGACATATCTGTAAGCCGGACGGCTGCAGAGCGGAAGCCGGCAAGCGTATCGTTCATAGACTGAATAATGGTGCTTAAGCTTGTGCGTATGAGAGCAAAATCACCCTGATATTCTACCTGGGGCTCCACACAGAGATTGCCTTTTGCAACCTGGGTTAATACCTCCTGGATATCGTCTATGTAACGGTTGAGGCTTTTCACAGTAGCGTCCAGGGTCTGGGTCAGTACCTCCAGCTCATCACCGGAACGTACCGATTCCACCTCTGTGTGCAGGTCGCCGTCCGAGAGCGTTACCATCCGGTTTGTCACATGCTTTACCGGACGGGAGATGGAGCCGGCCAGGCGCAGAACCAGCAAAATAGAAACGGCCAGTACGGCCAGAGTTGTAAGAACCGCCGCAAACACTGCCGCATTGATCAGTGAATTGTAGTCGGCCTTTGGAACTTCAATGACAAGTGACCACTGGGTTCCCCGAACGGGAGAAAAAGCGGCTATCATCATCTCGCCGTCTGCGGAAAATTCGGCTGCGCCCGTCTCTCCGGTGGTTACACCGCTCAGAGACTCGCTGTTTCCGCCGCTGAGATCTGCCAGAGTACTTCCTGCCAGCACCAGGGACTGTTCCGGATGTCCGGTGACAATGCCATCCCGGTTCACCATATAAGCGGCTCCGTGTTTTCCGATATTGATACTGCTGATTACATCATTTAAGGTATCATATTTGTAGACACCTACTACATAGAGGATGGTTTCCCCGTTTTCCTTTACCGGCATCCCCATGGTGATACCGAGCTTATCCCCAAAAATCGTAGAGGAATAAGTAGTCAGATTATCCGTCTCCTTAAGAAGTCCGAAAAAACCGCTGTCCAGGCTTTCCGGCGCGCCGCCGATTTCCTGAAGCTTCCGGCCTTCCGGATCGTAAAGAGCGATGTTGTGAAGCTCATAGGTTTCGGCCGCCTCAGTAAGAAGGCTTTCCCGGCTCTCGTAAAGGGCTTGTGCGCTCGAACCGGCCGTGTTCTCCCCGGCAGTCAGGGTCATACGGGGATCTCCGGCAATAGTCATCATGCGATCTGCAAGCATGTGGATGTTGGCCTCCACGGTTTTAGCCGACTGTCGGGCCATGGGCTGCAGGCTGTCCAACAGAATGTTGTTTGCCAGCGACTGCATCGAGAACGCCATAATTACGCAGCAGATAATCACCAATACCAGAATATTAAGTGTGGTGCTTCTCAATATCCTCCCATTGAGGCTCCGTCGGAACTCCCTGTGCCGGGAGATCGTTCTTTTTCCAGTCACGTCTGAATCTCTCCTTTTCGTAAAATCTTTTTTTGCAAAATACGCTGTTTTTTAGTATACCACAGTCAGAGAGGCAAAGGAAGTAAAAATACTCACTTTTCGCTTTGTGAATTGTAAAAAAATATATGTTTTTTCTTGAGTTCTCGTTAAAAACATGTTTATAATAAGCATAACAAGTGTGATTAATAATCCTAATTTAAAATGAGGGCCATGCAGGAGACTTATTCTTTTTTTATCAATAAAAAAATAGAGCTTACAAAAGGGATGGCATTTCTTGTGCTTCTGATATGCTATTCATATTTTGGCGAGGCTTTGGATACCGTTTTGATGCGGCGATTCAGTCCGTTTAATCGGATCTATGTATGCCGGCTTGCCTTTTTTGCGCTTCTGGCAGGCCTGACCGTATGGATTTGTATTCGTTTCCTTTGTTATATCAAAAGGAACTGGGAAAGCTTGTTCCTGCTCGGAATCACTCCTTTCGAGTTTCTTTTGCTGTTTTTTCTTACAAATACGGAGGTCTTGTTTCTGCAGCTTTATCTGGGCACTATGCTGTTTTGGATACAAGGCGCTGAAGGCGGCATTGCCTTAGCGAGCAATGTGCTCTGGAGTATCTTGATCTTCCTGGCGGGAGTGATGCTGGGCCTTAAAGCTCACACAGGCAGTCTGACTGTCATAGGCTCTTTGTCGGCGGTGGGGCTTGCTTTTTTGCTTGGAACCGGCCGGCTTAACTATTCTATGGTTTCCGGGTGGGTGATGTCCGAAAGCATAAGCGGTATGTTTGGGGAAAACTACTGTTTTTTTGTGTTGCTTCTTTTGTGCCTTTCGATCTTTTGGATGCTTGGACTTTGGATGTATCAAAGGGCTGATTTGTCTGCAATTGCGGATTCACAATATGCCTTTCACGCTTATTGGATTGGCGATTTGCTTCACAGGCTGAGTCGATGGTGCATTTGGAAGAAGAATTATATTTGGATATACCGGAACAGAGAGTTTCTTTTTTGGAAGCTGTCTGCCGGTGTGTTCTTTGCTATGGTCTGTTGTCTGTCTGAGAGCTTTTTGGCAGTGTTTCTTACGGCCTATGGAATCTGCCTTGTTACCTCTTTTTATCTTTTAGAGGTTTACAGGTTTGAGCGAAGAAATTTTTTGATATATTTTATGTCTGATTATTCTTATCCAAGGCTTTTGCGGGACGAGGTATGGGGAGGCTTCTGGCTTCTTGGGGATCATATTTTTCTGCTTTTTGCGCTGCTTCGGCTGCGGAATTGGACAGAGCTTTTTTATCTGCTTCTTCTGGCTGCTGTTATTCTTCTTCTTTCTGCTTTTGTCAATGGAGGTCTCTTTGCCTTTTATCCGAAGAAGCAGTGTACCGCAGATATTTGTGTAACGTTGCTGAAGCTGCATCTGCCTGTTGTGCAGGTGTGGCTCTTGTATCGATGGATTCGACAGGGAAAAAAGAATTGGGAGCATTTGAGCTATGAATACCAGGCATGAATTGAGCTTTGAGCATGTGACAAAATTATATCGTGGAACGTATGGAATCCAGGATCTGTCAGTGAAGCTTACCTCTGGGGAGATTGCGGCGTTTATCGGGCCGAACGGCGTGGGAAAGACCACGCTTGTGAAGGCTGCGGCCGGATTGCTTTCATTGTCCGGAGGAAGTGTCAGTCTGTGGGGGCAGAACACAAAAGAGAGGTCCTGCCGGGCTGAGATTGGCTATATGCAAAGCAACATGAGTTTTTATGAAAAAATGACCGTGTATGAGGTATTGGATTTTTTGAACAGTGTGAAATTCGGCGGCCGTTATTTTGCGGAAATTGAGTCCGGCCTTTATCGTTATCATTTGCACGAACAGAGGAACACCCGGATTCATCAGCTTTCCCTTGGCATGAAGCGGAAGCTCTCGATTCTTATGGCCCTTATGGGGGAGCCAAAACTGATTCTTTTGGATGAGCCGGAGAGCGGGGTGGATACTTCCGGAATTATACGTCTTAAAGCAGATCTGACCGCCTGTGCGGCAAGAGGGGCTATCGTGATATTGACCGGCCATGTACTGGATTTTTTGGAAAAGGTGTGCACACGCTGTATTTTTTTGAAGGACGGAAGAATTGTGAAGGACGTTTCCATTAAAGAAAAGAGTGTGGGGTTAGAGGCGCTTTATGAGGAGATCTATGGAGGAAATTGAAACATGATTGAGATTCGGAAAGGAACCTTAGAGGATGTTTCCCAGGTTGCAGGGATTTATGAGCATATTTTAGATAAAGAGGAGGCCGGTCTTAGCGTAACCGGATGGATCCGGGGCGTCTACCCGACGGAACAGACAGCAAGAGAGGCAGCAGAAGCCGGAGAGCTGTTTGTGCTCTTAAGTGACGGGATGGTGGCAGCCGCAGCCAAGATCAACCGGATCCAGGTGCCGGAGTATAGGGACGCTGACTGGGAATACGCCGACGCACCGGAAGCTGCGGTTATGGTTCTCCACACCCTTGTGGTAGATCCTTCCTTTGCAGGAAAGGGATACGGCACCCGGTTTGTCAGCTTTTATGAGCAGTATGCCGCTGAGAACGGCTGTCCTTATCTGCGTATGGACACCAATGCCAGGAACCAGGCGGCGCGCAGACTGTACGGGCATCTGGGCTACCGGGAGGCAGGAATCGTTTCCTGTGAATTCAACGGCATACCCGGAGTACGGCTGGTGTGTCTGGAAAAGACTCTGTCCCTTGAACACTGTGGGCAGCGTAAGGAGTAATATATGATCCGAAAATCAAAGAAAGCAAGAAAGCATTTCCTGGTGCACAAGCTTCTCTGCCTGGTATTGCTTATATTTGTCTATCTGATCACAGGGGCCACGGTTCCTTTTATGCGTTTTCCAAAGCTTCGTCCGGAGACGGCAGGGGAATTTGATCCTTCTGCTTTTCGTAATGGCGTCCCTGGGGCGGATCGGGCGGCTCTTCTGGAGACAAATGAAAGCGCCTGGGAAGAGCGGATCCGGCTGATGGCCAGAGCCAGGGAGCGGATTGTGCTCTCTACCTTTGATATGCGGCCGGGGGAGAGCACGATGGATATTCTGGCGATGCTTTTAGAGCGGGCGGACAAAGGGGTACAGGTGCAGATTCTGGTGGACGGCTTCAGTGGAGCTATCCGTATGGAAGGCAAAGCCCTGTTCTACGTCCTTTCTTCCCATCCCAATGTGGAGATTCGGATTTACAATCCAATGAACCCTTTGTTTCCCTGGAAGCTCCAGGGGCGGATGCATGACAAATATGTGATTGTGGATGACCAGGCCTATATCCTGGGAGGGCGCAATACCTTTGACTATTTTATCGGAACCTACACAGACAAAAATGTGAGCCGGGATCGGGAGGTTCTCATATACAACACAAAGCCGGGAAGCACGGAAACCTCCCTTTGGGAGCTGGAGGAATATTTCCAACAGGTCTGGAATCTGGAGGTCTGCAAGCCTTTCCACAACGATGAGGGTTTGGCCCAAAAAGAGAAGGTGAAGGAGCAAAGAGCCCTTTTGGAAGAACGCTATGTCCAGCTAAAGGAAAAAGCTCCGGAGCTCTTTGACATGGAATGGGATTATGTGCAGCACACCTATGAGGCAGGCAGCATCCGTCTTATCTCCAATCCCACGGGGATCTACGCCAAAGAACCGGTTGTATTTTACAAGCTGGTGCAGCTGATGAAGGAGGCCGGAGAGAGGGTTGTGATTCAGTCGCCCTATGTGGTCTGCAATGCTTATATGTGCGAACAGCTTACCTCCTTAAAGGAGGCTGTTCCCGATGTGAAGATTTTGCTGAATTCCGTAGAAAACGGTGACAATTTCGTGGCTTCCAGCGATTATCTCCGGAATAAGGATAAGATTCTGAATACCGGAATCCCTCTATACGAGTATGACGGCGGAATCTCCAATCATGCAAAGAGTATCTTGATTGACGATGATTTGTCCGTGATCGGTTCCTACAATCTGGATCTGAGAAGCTCCTATCTGGATACGGAGCTGATGCTGGTGGTGGAGAGCCGGGAACTTAACCAGGAGCTTGGGGGCTATATGGAGGAAATGGAGGCAGACAGCCGCAGAGCCCTCCCTGACGGGACTTATGAAGTACCGGAGCATGTGACGGTGGAAGAGGTTCCCTTCTGGAAAAGGGCCGCCTGGAGTGTCGTAGGTTTTCTGCTGCAGCCCTTCCGGATGCTGGTATAAGCCCGGAAGAAGCAGAATGCTGTCGCGCAGCGACTTTAACAGTAAGTGCTTTCCAGTGCACAAATCAATTTCCAGACGCATCTTTTTGTGGCTGGAAATTGATTTCATATCCTGTGTACTGGAAGGCACTTACGGAACTGGAATAGGGGGTGAAAGCAATGAGTAAGGCCATAAAGCGTTGTATTCTGGCAGCGCTTCTTCCATGCATGATGAACGTTATCCTGCTGTCCGATGCGGTCAATCAAGAGATGTCAAAAGCCCAGGTTTCTCTCGTGCCGCGCATGGCAGCTTTGTTCACCCTTGCAGTGTGCTTTGGCCTTATTTATCTGGGCTTTCTTGTGATGCCTGCCTTTGACCGGGTGAAGACAGGGCTTCGTGTCCGTATGATGCTTGGCGGCCGAAGCCTGGTGTACGAAGGCTTTTACGCAATCATAGTCCAGATGCTTGTGTTTGTGATTTTTTACATATGGAGAGCGGGCCCCTTTGATTTTGGCGCCGGGGTTCTGATTGCCAACGGGATACTGGCGGTTCTGGGAGCTTTTCTCCTGATATTCGCCGGAGCCGTCCGGATTTTTTTCACTTCCCGGCGGCTGAGCATTGCCAGGCGTGCAGTGATGCTTCTTACCATGTGGATTCCGGTGCTCAACCTTTTTGTGCTCCTCTATGCCTGCCGTCTGGTCTATGAGGAATATGACTTTGAACGGGAGAAGGTTCTGCTTAGGGAGCTCCGGGTGGACACAAAGCTTTGTAAAACACGTTATCCGCTGCTGATGGTTCATGGCGTGGGGTTTCGGGATCTGCGGTATTTTAACTATTGGGGCCGGATTCCGGCGGAGCTGATGCGAAACGGAGCAGTCGTTTACTACGGCAATCAGGAGGCTTTCGGAACCATTGCCTGCAACGGAGAAGATATCCGCAGAAGAATTTTTGAGATTCGAAAGGAGACAGGAGCCGAAAAGGTCAATATCATCGCGCACTCCAAGGGAGGATTGGACGCCCGTTATGCCATTTCTACTTTGAATATGGCTCCCTATGTGGCCTCCTTAACCACCATGAGCACCCCTCACCGGGGATGCCGTTTTGTGGACTATGCCTGCCGCCTGCCGGAGGGGCTCTACCGTTTTACCGCCTCCTGCTTTGACCGGACGTTTGGAAAGCTTGGCGATAAAAATCCCGATTTTTATACGGCCACCCATCAATTTGCTACAGAAGCCAGCGCACAGTTTAACAGGGAAAATCCCGATGCTTCCGGGGTGTATTACCAGAGCTATGCTTCTAAGATGAAGTACCCCTGGAGTCATCTGCTGCTTGGGATTCCCTGGTGCCTGATACGTCCCTTAGAGGGAGACAACGACGGACTGGTGAGCATTGAATCTGCAAAATGGGGGGAATTCCAGGGCGTGTTCTCCAACAGCCGGACACGCGGAATCTCTCATGGGGATATGATTGATTTGAAACGCCAGGATTATAAGGGCTTTGATGTGGTGGAAGCCTATGTGCAGCTTGTGGCAGGCCTTAAGGAGCGCGGATTTTAGCTGTTTCGTAATATAATCTTTACTTATAAAAGCTATTAATAATATATATTTTACTTATATCAACACACATGTTAGAATACATACAGAAAACGGAACTGGAAGTAGGAGGAGTAGACAGTATGGGAATGACAATGACACAGAAAATCCTTGCGGCCCACGCAGGACTTTCAGAGGTAAAGGCCGGACAGCTTATTGAGGCAGAGCTGGATCTGGTTCTTGGAAATGATATCACAACGCCTGTAGCCATCCGCGAGATGGAAAAGATGAACAACAAAGAAGTATTCCACAAGGATAAGATCGCCCTGGTAATGGACCATTTTATCCCCAACAAAGACATTAAATCCGCTGAAAACTGCAAATGCGTCCGTGAATTTGCCTGTAAGCACCAGGTAAGCAACTACTTCGATGTAGGAGAGATGGGCATTGAGCATGCGCTTCTTCCGGAAAAGGGCCTCACCGTGGCAGGCGACTGCATCATCGGCGCGGACTCCCACACCTGTACCTACGGTGCGCTGGGAGCCTTTTCCACAGGCGTAGGCAGTACCGACATGGCCGCAGGTATGGCAACCGGCAAAGCATGGTTCAAGGTTCCCTCCGCCATCCGGTTCAACATCATAGGAAAGCCCTCCAAATGGGTCAGCGGCAAGGATGTTATTCTGCACATCATCGGCATGATCGGTGTAGACGGAGCTCTCTACAAATCAATGGAATTTACAGGCGAGGGCATCCAGAACCTGTCCATGGACGACCGCTTCACCATAGCAAATATGGCAATCGAGGCAGGAGGAAAGAACGGCATCTTCCCGGTAGACGATCTGGCAAAGGCATACATGAAGGAGCATTCTGTAAGAGAATACAAGATATACGAGGCAGATTCCGACGCAGAGTACGATGAGGAATATACCATTGACTTAAGCACCTTAAAATCCACAATAGCCTTCCCCCATCTGCCCGAAAATACAAAAACCATCGACGAGATCACAGAGGAGATTGCAGTAGACCAGGTTGTAATCGGATCCTGCACCAACGGCCGCATGGACGATCTCCGCGCCGCAGCAGAGATATTAAAAGGCAGAAAAGTAAAAAAAGGCCTTCGCTGCATCGTGATTCCCGGAACACAAAAGATCTACATGGATGCCATGGAAGAAGGACTCTTAAAAATCTTCATCCAGGCCGGAGCCGCTGTAAGCACCCCAACCTGCGGCCCCTGTCTCGGCGGCTATATGGGAATCCTTGCAGCCAAAGAACGATGCGTATCCACCACAAACCGGAACTTCGTAGGCCGGATGGGACACGTAGATTCCGAAGTTTACCTGGCAAGCCCGGCAGTAGCCGCCGCCAGCGCAGTAACCGGCAGAATATCCGCACCGGAAGAGCTTGGATTATAAAAATAAAACGAAAAATAATAAAATTTCCGAACAAAGACAGGAGAACATATCTATGCAGGCAAAAGGAAACGTATTTAAATATGGAGACAATGTAGACACCGACGTAATCATCCCGGCCAGATACCTGGCCATCGCAGATCCAAAAGAACTGGCAGAACACTGCATGGAAGACATTGACAAAGAATTCATCCAAAAGGTACAGCCCGGCGACATCATGGTAGCAAACAAAAACTTCGGCTGCGGCTCCTCCCGGGAGCACGCCCCCTTAGTCATCAAAGTATCCGGCATCTCCTGCGTAATCGCCGAAACCTTCGCCCGGATCTTCTACCGCAACGCCATCAACATCGGCCTCCCCATCATCGAATGCCCCGAGGCCGCACAAGACATCAAAAATGGCGACCAGGTAGAAGTAGACTTCGACAGCGGAAAAATCCGCAACCTCACCACCCAAAAAGAATACCAGGGCCAAGCCTTCCCCGAATTCATGCAGCGCATAATCAAAGCCGAAGGCCTAATCAACTACATCAACGAAAACTAACCTACAAATCCATGTGCAGAATAAAAAACAACTGCAAGAAATAAACAATTGAACCACTCCCAAGCAGAGGTTTTGTGAGAAAAGAGGCACCCAGGGTTTCCCAATATCAAGTGTCCGGCTGTTTGCGCACAGTCTGTCTGAAATTGGCGGACTAACGTCCAAAAACTCCAACAGGCGCAGCCTGTCAAAGCAAAAAAACGTTAGTCCGACAAGAGCAGACAGACTGTACGCGAACCGTCCGAACACAGATATGGGAAACCCTGGGTGCCTCTTTTCTCACAAAACCGACCACCCCACTACAAATTATCAAACACCACCGTCTCCTCCTTCAACTCCCCGACAATAGCCTGATTAACCCCCATCCTCTGCGTAATATCCTCCATATCAATCACCAGATTCCTCGTACTATCCGCAACCCCCGTAATTCCGGAAGCTCCTTCTCCAATCGCCGTAGTAATAGCCCCAATTGACTCCACAATTCCCGACATAGATCCCCTCAGATGCTCTGTCCGCTCCTTAAAATTATCCATAGACTGCTTAATATAAGCCGCATCCTCCTGATACTGCTTTCCCGACCGGACAAAATCCTGAAACTCTGTCAAAATAGAGCTGTTCATATAATCTACCAGATTCTGTGCATTCTGAGAAAGATTATAAACAGCAGAAGTAACAACCGAATTAATCTCCTGAATACGATTGGCCGCATCGCTGCTGGAATTGGCAAGCTGACGGATTTCCTTGGCAACCATAGAGAAGCCCTTGCCGGCCGCCCCTGCATTAGCCGCCTCCACCGTAGCATTCAGGGCAATCAGCCGGGTAGTCTGCGAAATCTTCAAAATTTCGTCCGTAAGGCTGTTCACCTGATCCACACTGCGGCTCTGTGCAATCGCCTCATTTAAAGACTCCAGAATATCCGCCGCCTTTGCGCTGGTAATCTCCACATTCGCCTTAGCCGACTGCTCCATATCATCCGCCCGGGTTTTCATAGCCACAGAGTAGGCTGTGATACTGGCGCATTCCTCCGCCGTATTGTGGGCATCCCGGTTCACTTCCTCAGCGCTCTGTGTAATCACCGAGGCGTTGCTGGCGACTTCTTGAATGGTAGATGAGAGCTGCTGCATCAGATTGGACAGATCCGATACACTTTCACGGGAAGTAGCCGTCCGCTTGCGCACTTCGCTGGTCATATCGTCAATGCGGTCCGAGCTTTCACGAATCGTACTTAAGATACTCTTAATCGGCGTCACCACATATTTGATAATTAAAGAAATCGTTCCAAACACAAGGGCCGTGCAGATGGCAATGGAAAGAAGGCTGATAATCAGGGAAATGACATACACTGCCGAAAGCCGCCCTCTGGCATCAGAGGTCTGCTCACTGATGGAGGCATCAAGAGCGTCAATGCTGCTCTCGATGGTTTGGGCATAAAAGGCCACATCTTCATTGGCCAAAAGGTAAGCTTCCTGGGTCTTATGCCCGGCACTTTTGCATACCAGCTTTACCAGAGCATGCTTAAAGGAATCATAAGCAGACAGAAGGGCATCATAATCCTTTTTGTCCTCCTCTGTGACAAAGCCTTCATACTCGGAGAGCATATTGTCCAGCAAGGCTTCCTCTTCTTTGATCTTATTTACCACGGTGATCATGGTATTGTAATCCGTAGCCACAATGTGAGAGAGAGCCAGATTGTGAATATTCATGGCAGACTGGGAGATCTCCGCAAGCCGGCTTTTTCCCGACATAAGATTGTCGGCAATGTTGGCTGCGTTGGAATTGACATTATGTATGTTAATAACAGCTAGGGCATTGGAAATAAGAGCCACAATGCCAAGAAGGGCAATAGGCAGAATTAAACGCCGTTTGAGGCTGATTTGTTTCGTCATAGTAATAACCTCCAAAATATTTGCTGCAATATTCAAATACGTACATGGCGTGTTAAGGCGCCGTGATATCCTCTACCATTTTATCAAGCTGTTCCTGGAGCCCCTGTCCGGTGGGATTGCCTGCGGCCATATTTCCGGCAAAGACAGTTACAGGATCCCAGAAATTACCGCCCAGACGCTGCACTGTGGAAAATTCGGACTGGCTGAGAAGCGCGGAAATAGCAGGGGAGCTCTGCACCTCCTGGGAAGCTGCCGCATTTTTGTTGGCAGGCCCCTGTCCGCGCAGCTCAAAACGAAGCTTCTGGCAGGCTTCGCTGGAAATCCACTGAGCCAGGAGGGAAGCCCACTCATGGGAGGCGGAATAAGCGTTGACGCCGATAAGCTTATAGCCGGAATAGGAGGCCATCTGAACCTGCTGTCCGCTGCAGTTGTAGGAGGGAAGCCTTGACGCTCCGTAGTCCGCCCCCCAGGCTTCTTCTATGGCTAGGGCGTTCCAGGTGCCGCTGACTCCGGCGATCACCGTTCCATCCTGGACGCCTTTTAGAAAGCCTTCGTCCGTAGTATTCAAAAATCCGGGACTTGCCGCCAGATTCAGCATAGACTGGGCCACGTCCGTTCCGCGGATGGGGCCCTCAGTTCCGTTCCAGGTACAGAAATTGGTGATGCCGTCGTCATTGAGGCCTACTTCCAGTCCCGTGTTCCCAAAGAAGGAGTACACATACCACCCGGAGGACCAGTCCATACTTACCTTCTTTTCCTGGGCGGCAGCAATCTCCAGCATTCGTTCCAGAGAAGTGATATCTGCTTCGGTAAAATAGCGTTTATTATAATAAAGAAAATACCCGTTGTCCGCAGTAAGGGGATAGGCATACAGGGTATCCCCCACACAGGCGGCGTGAACGGCCTCCAAAAGATTGGAGGCTTTGATTGTATCTGCCGGTTCCACCGGCTCCAGAGCGCCCGCGGCCACCAAAGTATTCAACTGATCATCCGCAAAGGCAAAAACATCAGCGCCGTTTTCCAAATCATTCATCAGGGCGTCCATACAGCTGCTTTCGCTCTGAGGGGAAAAGGTGATATGAAAATCGGCCTCTCCCTGGTACTTTTGCTGAAAGCTTTCAAAAATCTGATTGAGCAGAGCTTCGTCCTCCGCTGCGCCCCAGACCAGAAGGTCTACCTGAGCCGGAGCTTTGGCTGAGGCATCGGCCGCTTCCGGATCGGCTTTTTTGCATCCGGCAGAGAAAACGCAGAGAAAGGCGGCCAGGATGCATAGATAGGTTGATTTCTTCATAATCGTGTCTCCGTAATATTCCCTTGTGGGTACAGATACCCCGCGAGCCTGCCGCGAGGTATGAGAGTATGTACCTTTTGGGATTTTTTCTACTGAAAATTTTATCATTTAGAGGAGAATTCTGCAAGTGGTTTTGAAAGACTTCTTTTATTGCAAAATATCAGAAAATTCACTATAATAGAAAAGAAATGGTGGAAAAGATCGGAAACCCTTTCACACAGGAGGCATAACAGGAGGCTATGAGGCAAAAGAAAGAGCCAAAGAAAAAAGAGAGAAACGATTCCCTATGGTTTACCGCAATTGTTTTAATTATGGTATACGTGATCCTTATGGATAGTATGTCCGGATCCCGGGAGAAGGCATGCACAAGCCGTCTAAGAGAACAGCTCCAAGTGATTTCAGAGGAGAACGGGAGCGAACAGTAACTTTCAGACACCTAAATATCCCCAAAAAAATCGGATAATTCTTGCGGATTTTCTGACAAAATGCTACAATCACAATAATAATTATTACATAAAGGAGAACCCATATGAACGAATGCTACGGATGCAACACCTGCAAGAGTGCGGATAAGCCCTTAGAGGAGTTTATCGCCGGACTTCCCATGGAGACCTCCCATCACCGGGTAGACAGCCAGAAGACAAAATGCGGCTTTGGCTTAAAGGGTGTCTGCTGCCGCCTGTGCTCCAACGGCCCCTGCCGGATCACCCCGACAGCCCCCAGAGGAATCTGCGGCGCAACGGCAGACGTTATTGTAACGCGGAATCTGCTTCGGGCAGTCGCAAGCGGAAGCGGATGCTACATCCATGTTGTGGAGAACACCGCCCGGAACCTAAAGGAAACTGCCCTCGCCAAGGGAACCGTCAAGGGAGAAAATGCCCTCCGGCTTCTGGTTCACGAATTTGGCCTGGAAGAATCCGATGATTTACATAAAATGGCCGAGGCGGTTGCCGACAAGGTATTGTCCGATCTCTACAAACCCGATTACGAAGAAATGGAGCTCATAGAAAAGCTTGCCTACGCTCCCCGCTATAAAAAATGGAAAGAGCTCGGCATCCTCCCCGGCGGAGCAAAATCCGAAGTCTTTGCCGGCGTGGTAAAATGCTCCACCAACCTGAACTCCGATCCCGTCAATATGCTGATGACCTGCCTGCGCCTCGGCATCTCCACAGGACTTTACGGACTGACCCTGACCAACCTGTTGAACGACGTGATGCTGGGCGAGCCCCAGATCCGAATGGCTCCCGTAGGCCTCAATGTCATTGATCCCGATTACATCAACATCATGATCACCGGCCATCAGCATTCCATTTTCGTAGATCTCCAGGAGCGTCTTGCGTCTCCAGAGGCAGTGGAAAAGGCAAAAGCCGCAGGAGCCAAGGGCTTCAAGCTGGTAGGCTGTACCTGTGTAGGGCAGGATCTGCAGCTGCGCGGCGTACACTACACAGACATTTTCGACGGCCATGCGGGCAACAACTACACCAGCGAGGCCGTACTGGCAACGGGAGCCATTGACGCAGTGCTCTCTGAGTTCAACTGCACCCTTCCCGGCATCGAGCCCATCTGCGAAGAGTTAAAGATCAAGCAGATTTGTCTGGACGATGTGGCAAAGAAGGCGAACGCAGATCTCATGCAGTTTTCCTTTGGCAAGAGGGAAGAAATCAGCAGTCAGGTTATGGACGCCATTCTCGCCTCCTATAAGGAGCGCAGGGGGCAGGTAACCCTTCGCCTTCTTCCGGAGCACGGAAACAAGAATACCCTCACCGGTGTCAGCGAAGGCTCCCTCTATGATTTCCTGGGCAAATCCTGGAAGCCTCTTCTGGATCTTATTGTATCCGGCAAGATCAAGGGCGTTGCAGGGGTAGTAGGCTGCTCCAATCTGACAGCTCTGGGCCATGACGTGTGCACGGTTGAGCTGACAAAGGAGCTCATTAAGCGCGATATTATCGTTCTTTCTGCTGGCTGTTCCTCAGGAGGAATCGAGAACTGCGGCCTTATGACGCCGGAAGCAGCCGAGCTTGCAGGAGACGGCTTAAAGGAGGTCTGCAAGAGCCTTGGCATTCCGCCGGTGCTGAACTTCGGCCCCTGCCTTGCCATCGGCCGTCTGGAGATGGTAGCAACTGCCCTGGCAAAGGAACTGAATATCGATCTTCCGCAGCTTCCCCTGGTGCTTTCCGCGCCCCAGTGGCTGGAGGAGCAGGCCCTTGCAGACGGAATGTTCGGCGCGGCCCTTGGACTTCCTCTTCATCTGGGACAGCAGCCCTTTATCGCAGGCAGCGATCTCACCGTAAAGGTGCTTACCGAGGACTTGAAGGACATCACCGGCGGACAGGTGATCGTAGAGCTTGATCCGGTGAAGGCCGCCGATAAGCTGGAACAGATCATTGAGGAGAAGCGCAAAGGGCTTCAGATTTAGGAAGGGAGGCACTAACATGAAACGAATCATGATCGATCCTTCCAAATGCGACGGATGCAAAAGCTGTGCCCTGGCCTGTATGGACAGCCACAGAACAGACGGAAAGACAGGGGTGGAGACATTGAATTTCAATGATCTCGCCACCGAATCCCGAAATGAGATTGTCTGCGACGGTAAGGGCGGCTATCTTCCCATGTTCTGCCGTCACTGCAGCTCTCCGAAATGTATGGAAAGCTGTATGAGCGGCGCGCTCTACCGGGATGTCGAAACGGGACATGTGCTCTATAAGGAAGAGCGCTGCGGCGCCTGCTTCATGTGCGTGATGAACTGTCCCTATGGCATTCCCAAGCCTGACGCAGCCAGGAAAAAGATTGTGAAATGCGATTTCTGCATGGATCGGGAAGAAGGCCCGGCCTGTGTGGCAGCCTGTCCCAAGAAGGCTATTTACGTGGAGGAGGTGTGAGTATGGTAAGACCTTATGTGATCATAGGAACCGGGGCGGCCGGAATGGCGGCGGCAGAGCGGCTGCGTCTTTTAAAGCCCGAAGCGCCCATACAGATGATGTCCGTCGACGAGTATTCCCACTCACGCTGCATGCTTCATAAATATCTGGGCGGCGAACGGGACGAAAAGGGGCTTTCTTTTGTGGACGAGGACTTCTTTGAAAAGAAAAACATCATGTGGGGAAAGGGGCAGACGGCGAAGGCCATTGATCCCAAGGAAAAACGGGTGATCCTGGAAGAGGGCTATCAGCCCTATGAAAAGCTGCTGATAGCGACTGGTTCCGTGTTTGGAATTCCCCCAATTCCCAATTTCCGCACAGCCGCCAATGTATTCGGCTTTCGGGATTTAAGCGATGCCCAGAAGATGAACAAGGCCATCGAAGAGCTGAACGCAAAGCAGGTGTTTATCGTAGGAAGCGGACTTGTGGGCCTGGATGTAGCCTATGCCCTGATAGAGAGAGGGATTCAGGTGACGATAGCCGAGATGGCGGATCGTGTTCTTCCCTTACAGACAGACGCAGTTTCCGCCAAGGCTTATCAGGAGCTCTTTGAGAAGGCAGGCGCCCGGTTTAAGCTTGGCATCGGCGCCAGCGATTCCGTGATAAATGACAAGAACCAGATCACGGCAGTAAAGCTGTCAAACGGGGAAGAGATTTCCTGTGATTTCGTAGTCTGCGCAGCAGGCGTAAGGCCCAATCTTGCCTTTCTGGAGGGCAGCAGCCTTGCAGTGGAGCGAGGGCTTGTAGTGGATGAAATGATGCGTACCTCTGACCCGGATATCTATGGAGCCGGCGATGTGACGGCCCTTTCCGGCATCTGGCCGAACGCCATGGATCAGGGGCGGATTGCCGCCGCCAATATGTGCGGCCGGCAGCAGAAGTATACGGATACCTTCTGTATTAAGAATACCATCAACTTCTTCGGCCTTACCATGCTTTCCGTGGGAGAGGTGGAGCCGAAAGAGGAGGGAAGCCAGGTATTTACCAGGGAATGCAGGAACGCTTATCAGAAAGTGATTGTAAGGGACGGAGTCGTAAAAGGCGTTCAGTTCCAGGGAGACATCTCCCACACGGGATTCTGGCAGTACCTTATTAAAAACCAGATCGACATTTCCGGGAAGCTGAAGGAGAAATCCGTATTTGATCTCGGGTACGGAGATTTCTATGGAACGGATGAGCTGGGTGAGTATCAATATAGATAAAGTAATACAATAAAAAAGTCAGGCCTGCGTACTTAAGACGCATGCCTGCAGATTTAATGATGAAAGAACAGGGATGCCGGAATGTCAGGCGCATATGCCTGGAAAAAAGGCATCCCTGCAGGTTTGGAGGCTTGTTTCAAAATGAAGATACTGATAGGAGCATGCATACTGCTTGTGTCTCTGTGCATACTGATTGTTTATATCACCTACCGGCAGGTATTTTATGCTGTCCCCAAGGCGGACGAGGACGCGCACGACATACCTGGCGGAGAGCAGTATAAGAAAATCGAGGATCGGATGCACACTCTGATTGGCAGAATGGAGCAGCTGCCCTATGAGCTGCTCTTTATTCAGGCATGGGACGGAACACGCCTTGTAGGGAGATATTATCACGTAGAGGACGGCGCGCCTTTTCAGATCCAGTTTCACGGCTACCGGGGCAGGGCCCTTCGGGATTTCTGCGGAGGAAACAAGCTGGCCCGGGAAATGAGGCACAATACTATCGTGGTAGACCAGAGGGCCCACGGAAGAAGTACCAGCAGGACGATTACCTTCGGCATCAAGGAGCGTAAGGACTGTTTAAGCTGGGCCAATTACGTCTGTGAAACCTTTGGCAGCGATACGCCTATCTTCCTTTCCGGTGTCTCCATGGGAGCCGCTGCGGTTCTCATGGCTTCCAGCCTGGATTTGCCCCAAAATGTGCTTGGCATCATAGCGGACAGCCCATACTCCTCCCCGGCAGCCATTATCGAGAAGGTCTGCCGGGACCGGGGATATCCAACCTCCGTGATGCTTCCCGTTATTCGGCTGGGAGCCAGATGCTTCGGCCATTTTGATCTGGATGAGGCAACTGTCATAGATGCCGTCCGGCGCACAAGAATCCCCATTCTGCTGATTCACGGAGAGGACGATCGTTTTGTGCCCTGCCGTATGAGCCAGGAGATCTGGTCTGCCTGTGGAGGCCCCCGGACGCTCAAGACATTTCCCGGCGCCGGACACGGGCTTAGCTACATGGTGGATACGAAACGCTATGAGCGTCTGGTGCGCCAGTTTGTGGAGGAATGTATGCAGAGACAGCGGCTTAAAAACAGCTGACTTACTTAAAAATGATGCAAATATGATGTTTTCGTGACGCTCTTCTGACGCTTTGTGGGTGTAAGTTTATCTTATCAACAGACAACAAACCCATCAAAGAACAGAAGAGGTGTATCAGAATGAAAAGGAGAAACAGATGGCTGTGTGCAGCTCTGGCAGGTATTCTGCTGCTGTCCTGCCCCATGACGGTTTTGGCGGGCCGTGAGGAGTCAGAGCAGGATAAGGACGTAACCCTGGCGCCTTATTTTTTTATTGAAGGAACCGATCCATCCACCGATCCTTTCCCCTTAAAAGGAACCGAAGTCACGGCAAATGTAAACGGCGCCATCGCCGAGATCCGTCTAATCCAGCGCTACGCCAATGAGGGAGAAAATCCCATCAACGCAAAATACGTATTTCCCACATCCACTCGTGCTGCCGTCCACGGCATGACCATGACCGTAGGCAGTCACATGGTACGGGCACAGATCAAGGAAAAAGAAGAAGCCAAACAAGTGTATGAGGAAGCCAAGAGCGAAGGCAAAAATGCCTCTCTTCTGGAAGAGCAGCGCCCCAACGTCTTTTCTATGGATGTGGCCAATATTATGCCAGGAGACGAGATCGCCATAGAGCTGACCTACACTGAGCTCATAGAGCCGGAAGAGGGTGTTTATCAATTTGTATTTCCCACCGTAGCAGGCCCGCGCTACAGCGGCCAGGTATCGGAGGAAAAGGCAGAGGCAGACCAATGGGTGGAAAGCCCCTATCTGGAAGAGGGGACGCCGGTGGAAAGCACCTATGATATCACCGTCAACCTGTCCACAGGCGTTCCGATTACGAATCTTTCCAGCAGTTCCCACAAAATAAACATCCGCCAAGAGCAGGATACAAAGGCAGAAGTAACCCTGGCCGACAAAGATACCTTTGCCGGAGATCGGGATTTCATTCTGAACTACGAGCTGACAGGAGAGACTATGAACTCCGGGCTCATGCTCTATGAGGGAGAAAAAGAAAACTTTTTCCAGCTTACCGTACAGCCGCCCAAGCGGTACGATCCAAAAGAAATTCCCCCCAGAGAGTACATATTTGCCCTGGATGTATCTGGCTCCATGGACGGCTATGCATTGAATACAGCCAAAAAGCTTATAAACGACCTGGTGTCTGATCTCAAAGAAACCGACCGCTTCAACGTCATCCTCTTTTCCGACACGGTATGGACCCTGTCCCCCAATTCCTTGGAGGCAGTGAAGCCTAATATCGACAGAGCCCTGCAATTAATCGAAGATCAGAAAGGCGGAGGCGGAACTGAGCTTCTGTCAGCCCTTCTGACCGCTTACCACATACCCAAGGAAGAGGACGCAGCCAGAACCGTGGTTATGATCACCGACGGCTACATCTCCAATGAAAAAGAAATATTCGCTCACATCCGGGAAACGCTGGGAGATGCCAGCTACTTTGCCTTCGGCATTGGAAGCTCCGTCAACCGCTATCTCATCGAAGGAATCGCAGCCACAGGCATGGGCGAAGACTTTGTAGTCACAGAAGAATCTGAGGCGGCCGTGGCAGCAGAGCGTTTCCGCACGTATGTAGAGGCACCCCTTCTCACAGACGTCCAGATAGAGTTCGACAGCATGGAGGTCTACGGAACAGAACCTTCTAATGTACCAACCCTATACGCCAGCCGTCCCATCGTTCTCTATGGAAAATGGCGCGGCGAGCCAGGAGGAACCGTCCGCATCACCGGAAAAAGAGGCGGCGAAGATTTTGTAGAAGAAATCCCCATAACCGAAGAAAGCATTTCCCGGGAAAATGAAGCCATTCAGTATCTCTGGGCCAGAAAACGGGTAGAAATGCTGACCGACTACAGCTCCGACACAGGAAGCCAGGTAAGAAAAGAAGTCGTCTCCATCGGCCTCAAATACAGCATGGCCACCCCTTACACCTCCTTTGTAGCCGTCGTAGAAGAAGTGCGGAACCCCGGAGGCGGCAGCAAAGACGTAGATCAGCCCAACACCCTGCCCTTCGGCGTATCAGGACTGTCCGTAGGAGGCGGCTACATGACAGGCGCAGAGCCAGACACAATCCTTCTGATCCTGCTGCTTTTCATAACAGCCCTGCCCCCTTATATCCAAAAAGCACGTTCAAAAACAAAAAGCCCGGCCCATTGACCGCAAGAATAAAAACGAGGCAGAAAAATGAAAAATAAAAAAACAGCAGCCCTTTACCTTCTGGCATTCCTAATTGTCATATACCTAAAACACTATGCCGACAGAGCAGGCAGCGACAGCCTGCTCTGGATCCTGCGCCCCACCACATGGTGGACCAGCCTCCTAAGCGGCCACTCCTTCACCTACGAACAAGGAACCGGCTACATAAACCACAACCTGCGCTTCATCATCGCCCCCGCCTGCGCCGGCCTGAAATTCTGGATGATAACCTCCCTAATGCTCACCTGCTCTTTCCTGCACAGAATAGAAGGCCCCAAAAAACAACTCCTCTGGCTCCTAATCTGCTTCCCAGCCGCTTTAGCAGCCACCATATTTACAAACGGAATCCGCATCACCCTCTCCATCACCCTGCCCCAGATCCTCCAAGCCCAAGGAAACCTGCCCCCCATCCTCACCCCGGCCCAGCTTCACACAGCCATCGGAACCCTGGTATACTTCCCCTCCCTAATCCTGCTATACAAACTAGCCGACCACCTCACCCAAAACCCAGAAAAACCAGAACCCCCCCCAACCTCCCCCAACCCCCTATGGAAAAAATACCTCCCAGCCCT
>CAJTFE010000002.1 GCA_910575725.1 Clostridia bacterium
AAAGAAAGCTTCAAACCGAAGTAATCTGCTTTCAGTGCTTCGTTCGACTTGCATGTGTTAAGCACGCCGCCAGCGTTCATCCTGAGCCAGGATCAAACTCTCATGTTTAAGTGTTTGTCTGGTCAGAAATCGCTGCTAGCAATTTCTTTCCCGTTCTTACTGTTTTTAGGTCGCTTATCTCTAAGCTGTTCTTGAATGATAACCGTCCGGCTCTTTACAGAACACGAACCATTATCCATGATTCTCTTTCAGAATTTTCAAGGTTTTACACTGTTTAGTTATCAAGGTTCGCTTGCTGCTGTCCCGTGCGACAGCTTCTATATACTACCACGCCATTTTACACTTGTCAACACCTTTTTTTATTTTTTTACAAAATTTTTTCCACCCCTTTTCCCCTCCCATTTCCCACCCCCTTTTCCCCCTATTCCCACCCGTTTCTTCAACCCTTTTTCACTCCATCCCCAATACCTCCAACACTCCCACCCTCCGCCCCCAAAAACCAGTTCAGACAGTCTGCGGCGAAATCCGCTCCGTGCTGTTTTCCGGTATCCAGTGTCCGGCTGTTCGCGTACACTTTATCTGATATGGACGAACATTGCCCCAAAATTCTCCGAAAAGAAAACCAAAAAAGGCAATGTCCGTACAGAGCAGATAAAGTGTACGAGAACTGTCCGAACACAGGATACGGAAAACACCACAGAGCGGATTTCGCCGCAGACTGTCTGAACGTCCGTCCTACCCCTTATTCCACAAACACCGAATTATACCGATCAATACACTTCCCCAAAGTCTCCGAAAAATGCCCCAGAGATCCCAGCGGTGCCCCAGACCCGCTCAAATCCGGAAGCGTCCCGCTCTCGGTCTGCTTAATCACCCACTCCAGCGCCTGAATCAAGCTATCCAAAAGACCATCAAAGGGCCGGGAATTGGAAAGGGATTCTTTCACCAGCTGATCATTATCAGACGCAGCTGCGTCAAAATCCGCCACCACCTGCACCAGCTCATCATACAGGGCTTTGATCTCCGTCAGATCCAGATCCGTCAGATTCTCGTCACTGACCCCTTGATCATAAGCAGCATCCAAAACCTCTCTGCCAATGGAAATCGCTCTGCTGGCATTATATATAATAAGATTCCCCTCTGCCTTCATCTGCTCTTCTTCCTCTTCGATTTTGGCAGTGCCCATCTCATCCACGGCATCTATGAACTGAGTGCCAAGCTCCGTAACAACATCCGTATTTTCATAAATAACTGCGTGAAACTCCTTCGCCTTCTGATACTGATTCTCCGCAAAGTCATTGCAGCTTCCGATATCCAAAAATGTCTGCATCACAGCCGCCATAGGCTCCGCCATCTCTTTTACCAGCGTATCCATTTCCCCATAATCCGGATCCATATCCGCAAGCTGTATGCATGTCTCTAAAGTATCCGTATTATTCCCGTAAACCCGGTAGCCATAAGTAAGCCCCGTATCCGGCAGCAGCGAAAATTCCTCTGCCTGGTCCACAACCTGGTAATAATAAAAGACTGAGTCCAGAATCTCAACAATCTGATTATTCAGCTCCACATAATAATTGTACTTAATCAGATCCATCTGCTCCGGCGGTATCTCTTCCTCCTCAGGCGTCTCCTCCTGAACCGGCTCCTCCTGAACAGTCTCCTTGTCCGGCGCCTCCGGCTTCGTCTTCTGCGGCTCTTCTTCCTTTTTCCCACATCCCTGCAAAACAAACGCAAAGACAAGAAGCAGCGCCAGCATTTTTGTTAAAATACTTTTTTTCATAGCTCATTTCCTCCTGCATAAGATAAAATTAGGATGGAAATATCATAACAAAAATCAAGGAATTTGTCGAGATATCTGCCGAAAACTCCCGGATTTTTATGCATATACGCCGCAGGCAAAGCCGATGACCGTAAGGATCGCCGCCAGCACCAGAATCAGCCCCATCAGCTTCATAGGAGACCATTTCTTCTTTGCATACAGATAATATACGAACAGCGTCAGCCCAAGAGGCAGAATATTCGGGAAAATCGAGTTGAGCATACTGTCCGCATTGAAGAGCACCTGTGCCTCCAGAACCGTATCCGTAGTTACATCATACACATCCTTCACAATCTGAATCGGAAGGGACATGCTCACGAAGGAGGCTGTCAGAGCGCCCACCACGATAAGACCCATAACCGTCATGGTATCTGTGAGCATATCCAGCTTGCCGTTTGCCATGAACTTCTGCATCCCTTCCAGTCCGGTGTGATATCCGAATTTGTACAGCTTCCAGCTGATGATGCAGGTGCATACGGGATAAATCACCATATAAAGCACCGGGCCCGCCCATGCAACAGAAGCATTTGCCTGGGAAACGGAAAGGCAGATGGTCAGCAGTATGGGAATGATGGTTGCCACCCACAGAGAATCGCCGATGGCCGAAGTAGGCCCAATCAACGCAGTCTTCACACTTCCGATAATCTCCGGCGTACACTCGCCATTTGCATTGGCCTCCTCCATGCCGCAGACAATGCCGTTGCAGATGGAGCCCACCTGGGCCTCTGTATTAAAGAGGGTCACATGGCGCTTCAGCGCCTCTGCTTTTTCTTCCTTCGTATCATAGAGCTCCTCTACCACCGGAGCCATGGACTGTCCAAAAGCCATGCCGAGCATGCTCTCCGCTTGCTGTGAGCAGCCGTTCCAAAAGAACCAGTTCCAAAAGGATTTCTTTAAGGTCTTTTCACTGATTTTCTTTGCCATTATTATTCCCTCCCTGACAATTTATCTACAATCACAAAATAGAGGACTGCCGTTATCACAGCCACGACTGCCACTCCCATCATGCTCAGTCCAAAATAGGTTACCAGAATAAATCCAACCAGGAAAACAGCAAAGTGGTACTGCTTTTTCAGAAGGAAGGACAGGATAATTCCCATTCCCAATGCAGCCATCATGCCGCCGAACACTCCCAGGAGCGTAGTCACCCATCCAGGGATCATGCTTGCGAAGTCTCCCTGGCCGGAGGCCGCCGTCATGGAGCTTAGCACAATCACGGCCGGAATAAAGCGGCAGGCAAAGCCGATGAGCTGGCCAAACACTACATTTGGTATGTACATTTTCTTTGTCTCGCCGGCCTCCGCATACTTGTTGGCAATGCGGTTCAAAGGAAGATTGAGGGCGTAGGATACGTTCCACATTACGCCGCCCACCAGGCCGCCGATCCCTGCAAACAGCACCGCCAGGCCGATAACCTCCGTAGTTCCCATGCCTTTGCCGAATACCAGCGCTCCGGCTGTGCCGATGTAGGTTGCATAGGATAGATCCCAGGCAACGGCGCCGCCGGGAGTCACATTTCCCATGTACATGATTTGCAAGGGCACGCCTACCAGCATGGCGGTTGGCACGTCGCCCATGATAAGGCCTACTACGAAGGAGGCCACCAGGGGTCTTCCCAATGTGTACCAGCCTATGGTATTGCCTACAATGGAGCCGATGGCTCCCAGATATACAAATAGCGCTATTAAAATGATTTGAACTGTATTCATGCTTTTCTCCTATTCTAAATCGCTGCGCGATAGCACTAAAGTGCAAAGTCCCTTCGGCCCACCTGTAATGAGAGGAACTTTTATTCGAAAGGACTCTCATAAAAGTTCCTCTCGTGCGCCTCCTCGACTTTGCCGTCCAGCAGATAATTTTTTTCGTTCTCAGCTGGACTATTTATAGTTCCGTAATATCAAATAGTCTCTTTGAATGCCTTCCAGGTCACCTTGGAGGCGTTGGGGAGCTGGTGGAACACAATATCCATTCCTCTTTCCGCCAGATTGTCCAGAAGCTTCACGTCTGCCTCGCTCAGATAAAAAATACCCGTGGCGCCGCTTATCTTGTGGACCGTATCCGGCCGCTTTGCCATATTTCCCAGAATCAGCTGCTCACAGTCGCTGATGTTGTCCCCAAGCTCTCCGAGCTTCTCCGGCACCTTTACAATGAGCAGACGGTTTTTATCGCTCTTTTCTTCCAGGAGCGCATTTGCCTCTGCTGTGGTGACAACATTTGTCACGTAATTCTTCGGCACTCCCATGGTAAGAATCGATTTCAGCACAGGATTCTGCGCGCTGGCATCGTCCACTGCTATGATTTCCTGGATTTTAAGTGTCGGGCACCAGGCCACGATGGTCTGACCGTGAATCAGCCTGTCATCCACCCGTACATATAACTTTCCCATTTCCAATCTCCTATTCCAGTTCCGTAATATCCTTCACAGTTCACTGGTATGAAATCAATTTCCAGCCACAAAAACATGTGCCTGTAAATCGATTTGTGCACTGTGAAGGATATTACTGTTTCCAGTTCCTATTCTATAGATATACATTTCCGCACAAAGCCTTTGTTCTTCTTCAGCAGCTCCGCCGCCGTTTCCCGGTCTGTTCCGGTGAGAATCATTACAATGGCTTCCTTTGTGGAATATTCCGTTTCCTTAAGAACCTCCTCGGCTCTCTCGTAGCTGCAGCCTGTGCTCTGCATCACAATTCCCTTGGCGCGCTCCACCAGTTTCTGATTGGTTGCCTTCATATCCACCATCAGATTGCCGTACACCTTCCCGATGCCTGCCATGGAGGCAGTAGAAATCATATTGCAGATAAGCTTCTGACAGGTTCCGGCCTTCAGCCTGGTGGAACCGGTGAGAATCTCCGGCCCTGCATTTACCTCAATGGCAATCTGGGCAAGCCCGGAAATGACGGCTCCCGGATTGCAGCTGATGCTGATGGTTCCGGCTCCCGCCAAAGCCCCGTACTTCAAAGCTCCTATGCAGTAGGGCGTTCTTCCTGAGGCCGCAATGGCACATACCACATCCTCTTTTTTAAGCCCGAGCTCCTTTAAGTCCTCCGCAGCCAGGCTTTCCGAATCCTCCGCCCCTTCTACGGCCTTGATGAAGGCTTTGCTTCCTCCTGCAATGACTGCCTGAACCTCGTCTGCCGTAGAAAAAGTCGGCGTGCACTCTACCGCGTCCATAATTCCGATTCTTCCGCTGGTTCCGGCTCCCGCATAGATGAGTCTGCCGCCTTCGTTCAACGCCTGCACCACCCGGGTAACAGCCTTTTCAATCTGGGGCAGCGCCTTTTCTACTGCCTTCACGGCCCTCATGTCCTCCTCATTCATAATGCGGATGATTTCCCCAGGCTTCAGAAGATCCAGCTCCATAGTCTTAGGATTCCGGGTTTCCGTGTTCAGGTGGCTGATTTTTACCTTTTCTTCACTCATAATCCTTACCACAGCTCATTCTCTATGAGGCTGGCATACATATAATTCACCGTAAAGCCGTTGCTGCCGCACTCGATCTGACGCACCTTTCCATTGGTTGTATAATAAGGAATATATGGAAAATCATTGATTTCCCCATTAAACACCTGGTATTCCTTAAGTCCCAAAAACCACTGCTCCTTCTCCTTCTCACTCAAGACAAAATACGCCTGGGGCAAAAAGCCTACGAGATCCTCAAAGGTCTCCCCGTACAGAAGGCGGATGGGATTTCCCTTTCTCCGCAAAGCCTTCACGGCGGCAGTTACCGCATCATGGGTATTGATATGTCTGGGATGCATGGAACCTCTCCAATGGGTGATTACCAGCTCCACCTGCTCCTCCTCAAAATATTTCTCAAGCCTTGCCGCGAATTCCTCTGTGGACGGCATACTGCTGGAAACATAGCCCAGCCAGATGGTATCGCCCCCTAAGGCTTCTGCCGCCTTCCGGTTCTGATCCAGCAGGGATTGGAGGTATGCTGCCTTCGCCTCTTCTGTGGCATCCGGATCCTCCAGCCTTCCCTGGGTCACATGGATGAAGGTGCAGTGCGCCCCCTCCTTTGCATATTTCAGCATCAGTGGGCCTCCCATAAGCTCTGCGTCCAGGGAATGGGCCCCAATGCTGACAATACGTCTAAGTGCCGCCATAAATCAAACTCCCTCCTTTCCTACAACTCCTTTTTGTAGGATGTAAAGCTCCGGAACACATGGATTCCATGCCGCTCATAGTAGCGCCGTCCCGGTTCATCAGTAGAAACAAAATACATATGGTAAACTCCTCTTTTTGCCATCTCAAGCTGTGCAAAATCAAGAAGAATACTTCCAAGCCCCTCATTTCTCATAGCTTTATCAATGCCAATGGGGCCGAACCGCATAGGGTTGCCGTCAATCATCCGCATACAGAAGCCGCAGATATTTCCTTTAGGGCTTAACACCAGTAAAATCAAGTCCTCTGCTGTGCCGTTCTGCATGGCAATGAGCGCGTTGCGCTTCCAGCCTCCCCCAAACTGGTTCTTGTTAAATTCCAAAAGCTCCAGCGCATACTCATAAGTAAAATTAATAAAACGATAGCCCTTTTTCTCGGCAGCCTCCATCTTTTTCTTTGCCTCCGGGCTCATCTGGTATCCGTGGAGATCCTTACACATGGAGTAATCCTTTTTGCCGGAAACGTATCCCAGTTTTTTAAAAAATGCAGCGGCGTTTGGGTAATTCTCCTCGTCCACCCCTGGGAAAAAGTAGCTGGGACTGTAGGCGCTTAAGGTGATATTCTCTGCGCCGGCGCGCTTCATGTCCTCCTCCGCCCGATTTGCCAGGGCAGTGCCGATTCCCCTTCTTTGAAATTCCTCCGCTACAAACATAACTACAATCCATCCCCGCTCCGGCTCCAGGCCGCGTTCCATATAAGGAAACTTCCTGCGCATCCCCAGGCAGAAGCCCACGGGCTGTTCCTCCTCAAGAGCCACATAACAGAGGGACGGATCAAAGTTTTCGTCAAACAGCGCCTGCCTGCGGAATTTTTCCACGGTAATGGGATCTGCATGGAGCGTCCGGTTCCACAAAGCCGTGACTGCTTTTTCATATTTCTGTTCATAGGTTACGATTTTCATTTCTTCCTCCTATAAAAGTCGCTGCGCGACAGCACTAAAGGGTAAAGCTGCTTCGACACACCGGTAATGAGAGAAACTTTTATTCGAAAGGACACTCATAAAAGTTCCTCTCGTGCGTCTTTGCAGCTTTACTGTCCAGCAAAATTTATTTTTCAAAAACACTTGACATTTCTTAGCCGGACTATAAAAGTCGCTGCGCGACAGCACTAAAGGGTAAAGCTGCTTCGACACACCGTTTCTTAACTTAATATATTAACATACTGTATTTTATGTGTATATAATATATTAAGTTAGAGGAAATTGCAATAGAAAAGTAAAAAAAAGGCAAAACCACCAAATCGGCGGCTCTGCCTTTGTACACTTTGCCCTAAATTTTAAAACTCAGCATCCTTTAAATCTTGATTGTCACATTGACGGAATACCAATCCTTATGGAAGTAGGTCTCCGAATATTCCACCACCTTGTCCTCGTCGTTGTAGGCCGTCCGCTTGATGAAGAAGGCGGAATTGCCTTTCGGTATTCCCATAAGCTCCGAGATATGGGCATCCGTCACATCCCGGACGGAATAGTTCTCCACAGCCCATGTGGGCTTCCTGCCCATGGCATCCAGGGTTTTGTAGAAAGATTTCCGTTCATAAATCTCCTGGGCCTGCTTAAGGCTTAAAATGCGGCTGTCTATATAAGAAATATGGTATGCCACCGGCTCCTCATTTGCCATGCGGACGCGCTTTACCCGGATCACGGACTGCTCCGGCGGAATGTCAAGAGCTCCCGAAATCCGCTTATCGATGATCTCCTCTATGGCATCTACATAGAGATCAATGACATACTTCTGCTCTAACAGCTCCTCGCTGAAGCTTATGGAGGTCAAGGCCCGTATCATCTGCTTTTTGGCCACAAAGGTTCCCACGCCCTGGACCCCGTTTAAATACCCCTGGCTGATCAGATCGGAAAATGCCCTGCGCACGGTAATGGTAGACACGCCGTAACGCTGCTTGAGGACGGATTCGCTGTCAATCCGATCTCCCGGGCGCAGGCGTCCCTCCTTGATGGCTTCTATGATGTCTTCCTCGATCTTACGGTACTTCACATCTTTTGCGCACATATGAACCTCCGGATATTTTCTTTTATTAATATGCTAACATAGGTTCCGGATTTGTCAAGAAGATTTTCCTGTATTTTACTGCTCCTCTGCCGTTTCCTTCTCATATTCACCTGTCAGCACTGCCGTTACCAGAAACCGGTTATTGGGCCTTCCTCCGATGCAGGTGGACAAGGTCAGCAGCTTTTTTCCAAAAGTTACCTCCATGTCCTCCCTTATATTCCCGGGGGACGCTTTTAATTTTGCAAGGAAGCTTTCAAAGGATTCCTCATTTCCAAAATCATATAGTCCCGGAAGATAATCGTCCGAAAACTGCACTGCCGCAAAAATCCGGTACAACAGCGTCCGATCCGGCAGATGAATGTAGATATAGGGCTGTTCCTCAAAAAAGGCCGCATTTCCATAATCATGGAGGCTTCCGAACATGGTGTCATTTCTCATGTTATGGCCGTATAGGATGGTCTGGGGCGCCGAGAAGTCCCTGGGGTGTATGGGTTCGGAGTAGATGCTTCCCGGAAGGCCCGATCTATGATCTATGGTGTGGTTCAGATAATACTCATCTCTTGTGGGATGCTGCAGAACCGGGTAGTCCACCTTGGTTCCCGGTATGTAAATCCAGGCATAGACATCTCGGTTCTGCTTTTTCAGGGATGTAAAATCCACGGTATTTTCTATGCGCAGGGAGGGATCTACCTCCATCGACTGCTCTTCCTCTGCGGCAGCCGCTTCCTCCTCTGCCGCCCGGGCGGCTGCGTCTGCCTTCGCTTTCTGAACCTTGGCTGTCAGCGCCATCTGAGGCCCCGCCCCTCCCTGAAAGCTTCCGCCCTCTTCCCCTAGGAGAACCGCCAGCATTTCCTCCGCCTGGCCGCTTTTTACGCTGTAATAGGCCGCAGCAAACAGCAGAACCATAAGCAAGGTTCCCAAAAGAAGGAAAATCCGTTTCCTGGCCTGTTTTCTTTTCTGTCTGATTCTCTCGTTCATGGCAATTCCACAATTTTATCCGAAATATTGAACAGCTCTTATTTTTATTATATGAGCAGCAGGAAAACTTTTCAATAGAATCAATGGCAAAACAGCCCGGAAGCTTTGATTTATAATAGGAAAGCAACTCATAATTGCGCAATAGCTGGTGGATGTAAGCCGTGATATCTGGTAATATAAGTCCAGAGAAATAAAAAAACGCGGCGTTTGTATTCTTTAAAGTCTCAAAAATATAACAGCGAAGGAGGAATCGCATGTATATTGCAACTTTTCATATCATTACGGCACTTATTATCCAGCTTATTATCACCGGAGCAATCATTTATCTTTTCTTTCTGCTTGTGAAGGCGTTAAAAAAATATCTCAATTCCAAAGAAGTACGGGAAGAAAAAAGAGAGGTGCAGAAAACCCTGGGCGAAGCACTGAAGGAACATCGGCTTCGCTGTGGTATGACCCAGGAATTCGTTTCCGAAGCCCTTGGCGTCAGCAGACAGGCCGTCTCCAAATGGGAAAACGGAACATCGGATCCAAGCACCTCAAATTTACTGGCTCTCACAAGGCTTTATGGAGTCTCTGCAGAGGAATTGTTAAAAAATATTCAGCTAAAAGAAGAATAAAGAGATGGAATTTTTTGTACAGGCATGCTATAATGGGTAAACAAAAAAGCAGGAATTAAAGGAGGATTTCACGTGGTAAAGTATATGGAATTTACAGATGATCTGGTAACAGGAAACGAGCTCATCGACGGGCAGCATAAGGAGCTCATCGGGAAGATTAATGATCTGCTGCGCACCTGCGAGACAGGGGACGGCAAGGTGAAGGCCTTAAATACGCTGGATTATCTGGAGGAGTACACCAATTTTCATTTTTCCCAGGAGGAGGCTCTCCAGGAGGAGATCGGTTATCCGGGTCTTAAGGAGCATAAGGCAAAGCATGAGGAATTTGTACAGAGCATTAAGGAGCTGTACGAGATGCTTGAGGAACAGGAAGGCCCCACAGACGCCTTTGTGCAGCAGGTAAATAAAAATGTAGTGGACTGGTTTGTTAATCACATCCAGGGCTTTGACCGGGCAGTTGCGGAGTATAAGAAGCAGAATTAGTCCTGGACTTCTGCCGGGGATCCCAAAAGCCGGGAAAGGCTGCCGGAGCAGACGGCGGACTGTGAAAACAGCCGCCGGCCTCTCCGGCTTTTTTCTTTTTTGTCTTACGATACATCGCATTCTTACATTTTCCATGTTTTTTCACGCTTCCCTCTTCCTTTAAAATTCCAAAAAAACCACTAGACTATTTCCCGAAATTATGAGAAAATGTAATCAAATGCGACAAGCCCTAGAAACCCTATGGCGGCCGCTTAAGATTTTAACTTAACTTGAAAGGAGTTTTAAAATGATTTATTCACACGAAGTTGAGAAAATGTGTCCGGTAGCACAGGGCGTAAATCATGGCGCTGCTCCGATTCCGGAAGAAGCAAAGTGGGTACAGGCAAAAGAGATCAAAGACATTTCCGGCTTGACACATGGTGTTGGCTGGTGTGCACCCCAGCAGGGCGCCTGCAAGCTTACCCTGAATGTAAAAGAGGGCATCATCCAGGAAGCACTGGTAGAGACCCTGGGATGTTCCGGTATGACCCATTCCGCAGCCATGGCATCCGAGATTCTTCCCGGAAGAACCCTTCTGGAAGCGCTGAACACCGACCTTGTATGTGATGCAATCAATACAGCTATGAGAGAGCTGTTCCTGCAGATCGTATACGGAAGAACACAGTCCGCATTTTCCGAGGACGGCCTTCCCATCGGCGCAGGCCTTGAGGACCTTGGAAAGGGTCTCAGAAGCCAGGTAGGAACCATGTATGGAACTCTGAAAAAAGGACCTCGTTACCTGGAGATGGCCGAGGGCTATGTAACCGGAATCGCTCTGGATGCAGAGGATCAGATTATCGGCTATAAGTTTGTAAACCTTGGCAAGATGACTGACTTCATTAAGAAGGGCGACGATGCCAACACAGCCTGGGAGAAGGCACAGGGACAGTACGGTCGTGTGGATGATGCAGTGAAGATCATCGACCCGAGACAGGAATAAGCGAGGAGGTAGACGAAGATGGCATTATTTGAATCATATGAAAGACGTATTGATAAAATCAATGAGGTATTAGGCAGCTACGGCATCGCTTCCCTGGAAGAAGCTGAGAAGATCACCAAGGACGCAGGTCTTGACGTATACAATCAGATCAAGGGCATCCAGCCTATCTGCTTTGAGAACGCATGCTGGGCTTACACCGTAGGCGCCGCTATCGCAATCAAGAAGGGCTGCCGCAAGGCTGCAGACGCTGCCGCTGCTATCGGCGAGGGACTTCAGTCTTTTTGTATCCCCGGCTCCGTTGCAGACACGCGTAAAGTAGGTCTGGGCCATGGAAACCTGGGCAAGATGCTTCTGGAAGAGGAAACAGAGTGTTTCGCATTCCTGGCAGGCCATGAGTCCTTCGCAGCCGCAGAAGGCGCTATCGGTATCGCAGAGAAGGCTAACAAGGTTCGTCAGAAACCGCTGCGCGTTATTTTGAACGGCCTTGGCAAGGACGCCGCTCAGATTATCGCAAGAATCAACGGATTTACATATGTAGAGACTGAGTATGATCCCTACACCAATGAAGTGAAGGAAGTGTTCCGCAAGGCTTACTCTGAGGGACTCCGCGCTAAGGTTAACTGCTACGGCGCTAACAGCGTTCCCGAGGGCGTTGCTATCATGTGGAAGGAGAACGTGGACGTATCCATCACCGGCAACTCCACCAATCCGACCCGTTTCCAGCATCCCGTAGCCGGAACCTACAAGAAGGAAAGACTGGAGGCAGGAAAGAACTACTTCTCTGTTGCATCCGGCGGCGGCACAGGCCGTACCCTTCATCCGGACAACATGGCAGCAGGACCGGCTTCCTACGGTATGACGGATACACTGGGACGTATGCACTCTGACGCACAGTTTGCAGGTTCCTCTTCTGTACCGGCTCACGTAGAGATGATGGGGCTCATCGGCGCAGGCAACAACCCCATGGTTGGTATGACTGTGGCTGTGGCTGTTTCCATTGAGGAAGCGGCGAAAGCTGGGAAGTTTTAAGGAAATTATAGCGAAATAACAAAATGTAATGTAAAGGCAGAGAAAAGCATCTTAATTTTTATAAATTATGGTGCTTTTCTCTACAATACGGCTATCGTATAACTGCCAGTTGTAACTGACAATCTTTATAATGGAATTATAATAATGCATCTCTCATTAACTTTGACGCCGCCCTTAAAATTTTTCATTTTTAGTAAAATGTACTATTGACTAAAAAAGAAAAAATCCATATACTATAAGTGCAGGTAGAGATACGCTGTATACTCGTGTAACCGAATTTGCGTTTAAGTGTCACATTCTGGCACCGGTCACGGGGCCGCCGAGAGGCGGTTTTTTATTTTTAGGAGAATTGTATGGATTTGTTTATTTATTCTGATGAATCAGGCGTTTTTGATAAGGTACATAATGAAATATTTGTATATGGCGGATTGATATTTTTGAGCAAAGAAGAGAAAGATGATTATAATAGAAAATATCTTACTGCGGAAAAGGCTATACGTTGTGGAAAATATTCGCTCAGCGAAGAATTAAAGGCCTGTAAAATAAGTAATAAAGAAAAAGGCAAACTGTACCGCTCCCTAAACCAGGCTATTCGCTTTGGAATTGTAATAAACCAAAAAAATGTCTTAGATAGAATTTTTATGAGTAAGAAGGATAAGCAGCGTTATCTTGATTATGCATATAAAGTTGGATTAAAAAAGGCTTTGCAGAGATTGATTAAAGAAGATAGAATTAATCCTGATGAAATTGAAACAGTACATATATATAATGATGAGCATAGTACAGCAACAAATGGACGTTATGAATTGAGAGAAGGATTGGAACAGGAATTTAAACTGGGAACTTATAATTTGAAGTATGATAAGTTTTTTCCGCCGGTTTTTGAAAACCTGAAAGGAATCGAGCTGTTGTTTTGCGATTCAAACAAAGTGACTCTTATAAGAGCGGCAGATATTGTGGCTAACCGCATATATTTTATGGCTCTTAATAGAAAGCTTGAAAATATGGAAGGAATATACTTATCTACACTGCCATAATGTTATTTTAATTGTTTGAAACTTGCACGAAACTTTAAGATAGCGCTTGATAGAAGTTCTAACGGAATTGTTTCAGAATCAATACCCTCAGTGGACAAGGGGACACACGCCCCCTTGTCCACTGAGGGTAAAAACAGTAGATAAAACGCCATGATTCTTTTGAATTATGGCGTTTTTACATATTATATTGGTTTGTGGGGGCGGGCCGGGGGGTTATTGGAGTTTATGGCTCATCGTGGAGGGCATTGATGTTTCGTTTTTTTATAGCCATTCTGAAAAACGGCCACAACAGCGAAATCAACGCCAGAAGCAGAAATGCTGCGCTGATGGGACGCGTCACAAAAATCAGGAAGTTTCCCTCCGACATCAGAAGAGACCGTCTTAGGCTGCTCTCTGCCATGGGGCCTAAGATAAGGGCCAATACGATAGGCGCGATGGGAATATCCAGGCGGATAAAGAAGTATCCGACAAATGCGGCTGCAAGCATGATTCCCACATCAAACAGGTTATTGCGCAGGGCATAAGACCCGAGGATGCACAGCACAAAAATAACCGGTGTCAGTATGTAAGGCTTTAACTGAATCACCTTTACAAACATCCGTATCAGTAAAAGGCCGAAAATAAGCATCAAAGTATTGGCTACTAATGTACTTGCAAAAATGCGGTTCATAATATCCATATGCTCTGTAAACAATGCAGGGCCCGGCTGCAGCCCCTGCAGGGTCAGCGCGCCGATCAGCACGGCTGCCGTGGCATCTCCTGGTACTCCCAGTGTCAGCATGGGTACAAGTGCACCGCTGGTATCACCATTATTGCCTGCTTCCGGCGCTGCAATTCCCTCCACGCACCCGGTTCCAAACTGCTCCGGATGCTTTGAGCGTTTCTTGGCTGCATCATAAGAGACCCATGCTGCTATATCCGCTCCGGCAGCGGGAATGCAGCCGATAAATGTGCCGATAAAACCGCACAGCACGGACACCGGAAGAGACTCTTTTAAGTCACTCCAGCTCGGAATCACCCGTGTCACCTTCTGCCGCACACTGTTCTGCCTTACACCGTCTTTCAGATTTACCATAACCTGGGAAATAGCAAATAGGCCGATCATCAGCGGAACCGTCTGAATTCCGCTGTAAAGGTTCACCACTCCAAAGGAATACCGTGAAAATCCGGTCATTGGATCCAGGCCGATTGTAGAAAGAAGAAGCCCTATCAAACCGGCAGTCACACCTTTGAGCATATCCTTTCCTGAGATACTTGCAATAATTGTCAAGCCGAACACCGCCAGACAGCAGTATTCCGGGGCGCTGAAGGACAACGCAGCCTTTGCAAGCTGAGGCGCTACAAAAATCAGGACCAATGCGCTGATGGTTCCGCCGCACCAGGATGCAAAGGTGGAAATTCCAATGGCCCTGCCTCCCTCCCCTCTTTCCGTGAACCTGGCTCCTTCGATCATCGTAGCCGCCGAAGCCGGCGTTCCAGGGGTGCTGATCAAAATCGCTGTGATAGAGCCGCCGTAGATAGCTCCAAAAGAAATAGACAACAGCAGCGCAATTCCCGCGGCAGGATCCATCCCATATGTAAAAGGAAGAAGAAGCGTAACACCCATTACAGATGTCAGTCCCGGCATGGCTCCAATGATGATTCCGCCGACGGTGCCGGCTGCCATCATTAGAAGAAACGAAGGGTGCAGCACTTCCAGCAATGCAGATAAAAATCCAGAATTCATAATTTCCCTCCTATTCCAGTTCCGTAATATCCCACAAAGTACACGGGTTTGAAATCAATTTACAGCCGCAAAAAAACATGCGTCTGTAAATCGATTTGTGCACTTTGAGGGATATTACTGTTTTTTTATTCCAGTTCCGTAATATCCCACAAAGTACACGGGTTTGAAATCAATTTACAGCCGCAAAAAAACATGCGTCTGTAAATCGATTTGTGCACTTTGAGGGATATTACTGTTTTTTATTCCAGTTTTGTAATTTTGTTTCTCTTACAGTACTCACAAAATTCCGGAAAGCAGTCCATTCGGAATCGGTACCTTCAAAAACACTCCGAAAATCATATAAAGCCCTGTGGGCACCCCCACAGACACTCCGGCAATCAGCGGCCAGGCTTTCTTAAAAGGCTCATTTAAAAGCATCAGCATCATAACTGCAACAATCCAAATACTGTCCAGAATAAATCCAAGCCCTTTCAGCAGCAGAAAATAGCAGAAAATGGAGAGAAGCCCCATAAAGAATTTGAGGCTGAAAAGAGAAACCGTCTCTTGATTATCCTGCTTTATTTCCCGAAGAATCAAGAGAATTCCGCTTAAAATCAACAGGCCGCAGACAAATCTTGGAAAGGCTCCAGGCCCGATATCCTTCTGCCCCGGCATTCTTTGGAAAGTACCTGCGTAATAGAAAAAGAAGGCGGAAACTGCTATCAGAACAGCCCCGAATATTAAATTTAGTTTTTTCATCGTCTTTCCTTTCAAATTAGGGCAGTATATCACTTTCCGTCATATACTGCCCCTAAGCTGCTTGATAAGATACTATTCTGTTTCCAGATAAGCCGCAATGATCTCCTCAAAGCTGCCGGACATTTCATCCAGAAGCGCATCAGATTCTTCCGCATTCAAAGGCATATAGGTCATTCCGGCCTCCTCTACCAATGTTCTGCATGCATCCGTATGAATCGCCTCGTCAAATCCACTCTGTAAAGCTTCCAGCACCTCAGGCGGCGTATCTGCTCTGGCTGTAATTCCCCGGACAGCCATAATCGTCAGATCCACGCCATTTTCCTTAAACGTAGGTACATCCGGATAGCTCTCCAGCCTCTCATTTGCCGCTACTCCCAATACTTTCAAATCACCGGAGGTAATATTCGCCGCCGCTTCCGGAATCGAGCAGATAACAGCATCCACATGTCCGCCGAGAGCATCTACAATTGCGCTGGCCGCTCCGTCATAAGGAATATGATTGAAGCTTGCGCCTGTATCCAGTTCAATGCCGATAGCTGCCAAATGCCAGATATTCCCCATACCCGCATTGCCAAGCTGGATGGTTCCCGGATTGTCAACCGCTGCCTGTACGAACTCTTCCATCGTCTCATACTTGGAATCCGCAGGTACAATAATCGCAGCCGCCTCGCCGTTTACAATACAGATCTGCTTAAATGCATCTCTTGTAACCTCTGCCGGAGCCAGACCCAAAAGGGGAAGCGTTATCAAATCTACGGAGGACATCCCCATGGTATACCCGTCTGCATCCCTTCCAAGCATTTCTACCAATCCAATGGAGCCAGAACCGCCTGTCACATTCTCTACATTGATTGTCTGTCCAAACTGCTCTTCTCCTGTCTGGGCCAGGATGCGAAGCGCCAGATCGCTTCCGCCTCCTGCTGCATAAGGACAGATAATCGTCATAGTGGAGGATGGGAAATCCGTGGATTTATTCTCTGCCGGCCCGGATGTTTCTTCCGTTTCCTTCGCCGGTTCCTCTGCCTGTTCCTTTCCCTCCGCCGGGCTGCCCTCCTGACTGCTGCCGCAGCCTGCCAGTAAAGCTGCCGTTATTACTGCACAAAGAATACGAGCAACACTTCTCTTTTTCATTTTGCCTACGCCCCTTTCTCTTTTCCGTCAATTACTGCATGTCCGCAAGTAATTTTTCGATTTTCTTTTTATTGGCTTCGTCAAGCTCTCCCAAGGGCTTCCGCGGAAGTCCTGCATAATCAAGTCCCTGCGCCTGCAGTGTATACTTGCAGATCTCCTGCCAGTGAGGAACCTCATCTACCTTGTCATGGAAGAAATAATCTATGTAAGGCTGAATCCGATCCTGGGCTGCTCTTGCTCCCTTCACATCTCCCGCAAAAGCGGCATCCATAATGGCACGGCACTGCTTGGGAAGAACTGCCGGGAATCCGGACAGCCAGCCGTCTGCTCCGCACAGGCATCCCTCAAGGGCTGCATAATCATGTCCATAGAATACAGTCAGCTTGTCTTTGCAGTGGAATTTCAGTTCATGTACTCTGTTGGGATCTCCGTGTGCTGCTTTGATAGACTGAATGGTTCCATCCTCGACCAATTCCTTTATCTCCGGAATGGTCAGCTCATAGCCGGCGAACCATGGATTGTTGTAAATCATAATATCTATATCCAGCGCCGCCCGCAAATCACGGAAATGCTGCAGCACTGCTTTTTTATGAGGCTTCAGATAAAAAGGCAGGATCACCATGACGCCGTCTGCACCCTGCTCCTGCGCATATTGGCTCATCTTAATTGTATTCAGGGTGTCGTACCTTCCGGTGCCGCATATAAGCGGTACCTGTCCCTGAAGGTAATTCGCCACATGACCGATAATCTCTCTTTGTTCCTCCATATTCATGGCAATGTTCTCGCCGGTAGAGCCGCAGATGGAAATGCTCTGCGCACCGTTGTCCAGAAGCCAGTCCAGATACTTTTCCATCCCCTTCTTGTTGTAGGTCTGATCCGCATTCCAAAGCGTCATTGACGCAGGGCAGAGCCCATAAGCTTTTTTCACATCTTTCATGCCTTTTGTTTCTCCTTTCACATCTTCCTTTTTTCTTTATCCATTATATAACTTCTTCTGCCGGCCGCTTTTGGATGCCCGACGTATTTCTTTTTCTGGTATCCTCTTTCCTTCGGCATATTTAAATTATAAATATCACATTTAAAATTGTCAATATAAAATAAAAAATTTTTTATTTTTAATTTATATTAATGTGGGCTAGTACAAAATAAGCAGTCAGATAATAAAAAACGAAGGACTGCTGCTTTTTCAAGAGTAATCATAGGACACAAAAAGGCTGCTTTGAAAACATATCTCGCGATACCTTTTCAAAACAGCCCCAAAGCTGAAACATCAAAAAATCATAAAACATCCCTGGTGCTCCGGCCGGTAATCATACAGTCAGTGCCGGATGGAGCACTAGAATGGTGCAGAAAAACTAAAAATATGCTCCTTCATCTTTTTCAGGCTTCCGGCCAAATCATGATCACGCATCAATTTGACCAGCTGAACGTGGCTTTTTGCCGCCTTTTCAAAATTTCGCTCCTCCAAAGGAAGGATTAGATAATTGGCTACAATAAATTTTCCTTGTATGCGCTTATATTCTGCCGTCAGATACTCATTCCCGCATTTGGCAATTAAGGTTCTATGGAATTCCAAATCTTTTTTGTTAAATTGAAGCTTGTCATCCATATGCAATGCCTGAATCCCTTTTACAGCAATATCATCCAGCAAATCATAAAATGCGTCATCCGCCTGTTCCATTCCCAGTATTTTTTCTATGGCAAATTCTTCCATCAAAAGGCGCACTTCGCATATCTTTGCCATCTGTTCTTCCTCAAATACAGGAACCATGACTCTTCCATTTTTCATCATCTCCAAAAGGCCGTCATTTGCCAAAAGCCTGACCGCCTGTGTAACCGGAGTACGGCTCACCTCATATTTATTTGCAAATTCATCAAGCAGAATCGTCTGGCCCATCTGATATTCGCCAAGAATCAAAGAATCCACGATATGATCATAAATAATGACATCAAGATTACTTTTTACTTTCATAAAAACACATTCCTTTTTTCATTCATTTTCAACCATTTTATGACAATTCTGCTTATTTTGCAATAGGAGAAAAATTTTTTATTTTAAATATATACCACTCCTCTTAACAGACCGGGAAGCTTTTCTTTCTCAATGCAGAAAAATTTCATTCCACCGCTTTATATTATTCTCCTGACAATCTCCGGCCCATCAGAACGCCCATCATGGAGGCCATCATCAGACCTCTCGTCCAGCCGCTGGAATCGCCCAGGCAGTAGAGTCCCTTGATGTTTGTGGTAAAGTCCGGCGTCATCTTGATGCGGTTGCTGTAGAACTTAAGCTCCGGCGAATAAAGAAGCGTTTCGTTGGCGGCAAAGCCCGGAACTACGTGATCGACAGACTGGATGAAATTGATAATGTTTATCATGGCACGGTAAGGCATGGCTGCGGTAATGTCGCCGGCTACTGCGTCCGGCAGCGTGGGCCTTACGTTGGACTGGCTCAGCTCCTTCTGCCAGGTACGCTTTCCTCCCAGAATGTCCCCGTAGCGCTGCACCAGGATCTTACCGTCCCCAAGCATGTTCGTAAGCTCGCCTACTTTTTTCGCATAGGCAATGGGCTGGTTGAAGGGGTGGGTGAAGTTGTGGGAGCACAGGATGGCCAGGTTGGTGTTATTGGATTTCAAATCCTTGTAGGAATGGCCGTTAACTACTGCCAGATCGTTGTCGTAGTTTTCCTGGCTCACAAAGCCTCCCGGGTTCTGACAGAAGGTACGGACCTTGTTCTTAAAAGGCAGGGGATAGCCGATAAGCTTGGATTCATAGAGAATATTATTGACATCCTCCATAATCTCATTGCGCACCTCTACCCGGACGCCGATATCTACCGTTCCCGGCTCATGGGCAATTTTATGCTGTTCACAGACCTTTTCCAGCCAGTCGGCGCCTTTGCGTCCGGCCGCCACAACGACATGTTCTGCGTAAATGGTTTCTTCCTCTGCATGGGTTCCGGCCTTTTCGATGACAACGCCCTTGCAGGTCTCCTGCTCTACAATGATATCACGGCATTGGTGTCCGAAGATAATGTCTACCCCGTGGTTCAGCAGATACTGCTCAATCTCGTAATAAATCTCCTGGGCCTTTTCGGTTCCCAGATGGCGGATCGGGCAGTCTACCAGCTTCAGGCCGGCTTGGATGGCACGCTTACGCACATCTTTCACCCCACGCTCGTTACTGACTCCCTCCACTCTGGTATCCGCACCGAATTCCAGATAAATTTTATCCGTATAGTCAATCATTTCCTGGGCAAAATCCTCCCCGATAAGCCTCGGCAGATCGCCGCCCACCTCATAGCTTAAGGAAAGCTTCCCATCGGAAAAAGCGCCGGCACCCGAAAATCCGGTTGTAATATTACAGTAGGGCTTACAGCTTATGCACTCCTTCGTCTTTGACTTAGGACAGGTACGCTTCTCCACCGGCTTCCCCTTCTCTACAAGCACAATTTTCTTTTTGCTGCCCTGTTTGAGCATCTCAAGGGCCGTAAAAATCCCGGCAGGCCCCGCTCCGATAATACAAATATCCGTGTTCCTCATAATCCGCCTCCATTCCAGTTCTGCAAACTGCCGCTGTTTCTGGTTCACTTACCGTTCTTCCTTACGCTTCCCTAATCTTCTGCCGGGAAAACGAAACGGCATCCCAATATCACATAAAATAGTTACACTTCTCTAAATAGAATTGCTGCTCTTTTTCAAACAGACTGACTAATTTACTCAATGCTTTTACTTCTCTGTACTCTTTCAAGCCCTCCAGATACTCATTTCTATTTGCATCTTCAATCACAACCGGCGCAATACCATTCTTTAGGCACTCCCGGAAAAGAATTAACCTGCCTTTCTGCAAACCATCAAGCTATTGTCCGTCCTCACAAAATATTCACCAGCAAAAACCTTCCAACCACCCAAAGCGCCGCCAAATGCACCGGATAAAATCCATAAAAAAAGTATTTCAACTGCCGTCCCCTCTCCCCATTATAGAGGGCAATCAGCAAAAAGGAGACCACCACAGGCCACTCCAAAGCATTAAAAGCCACGAGCACAATCGTACAGACAGCCGCCCGGACCCAGGGCAATTCCCGCAAAAGAAACATGATCACAATCACCAGAACCCCCACAGCCCCATAATCCGTATGCAAAAGCTGTGCAGCAAAAGCCGGAAGCAAAAGGCCGGCCGGGAGCCTCCAGAGCTGCAGCCTCCACCCTTTCAAAATCCACACCGCAAGAAGTCCCAAAACAAGGGTCAGATACACATTCTGGCTTCCTGCAAAAAAGGGCGTATTATGAAAAGCCAGATCAAAAGGCACCTCCGACAAAAGGGCGAACACCGTCATCCGAAGCATATACTTCCCCATATTCCGAGTATGCACCGCCCCCTCCACCAGAAGAAAGCAAAACAAAGGAAAAGCAATCCGCCCAACAAGCCGCAGCTGGATATCAAAATCATACCAGGCCATAATCTGTTCCCCGGTAAGCCGCCCGGCCAGAGGAGAAGAGCCGTAGGCATTCATCACAAACACCTCCAGAAGGCAGGCCCCCGCATGGTCAATCAGCATCGTCACAATGGCAATCCATTTCAGCGCACTTCCGGTCAGCGGCAATCTCCTTCCGGTACTCATCTCTTCTGTGCTACCTCTCCCTGTTTTTTATAAATGGAATCCGAAGCCACCACGCCGCGCACAGAGGACAGGGGATAAATATTGCTATTCCTTCCAATCACTGTACCCGGATTCAGCACAGAGCCGCAGCCGACCTCTACCTCATCGCCAATCATAGCCCCAAACTTCTTAATCCCCGTCTCAATATCTCCCTCAGGCGTATGCACCTTCACCAGAAGCTTATCAGACTTCACATTCGAAGTGATAGAGCCGGCCCCCATATGGGCCTTGAATCCCAAAATAGAATCTCCAACATAGTTGTAATGAGGCACCTGCACCTTATTAAACAGAATCACATTCTTAAGCTCTGTGGAATTCCCCACCACAGCGCCCTCTCCTACCAGAGCATTTCCCCGGATAAAGGCACAGTGGCGCACCTCCGCATCTTTCCCGATGATCGCCGGCCCGGTAATGGACGCCGTGGGAGCTACCTTTGCAGAACGGGCAATCCAGATATTTTCCCCCTGCTTCTCATATTCTTCCTCGCTTAAGGAAGCGCCAAGCTCCATAATAAAAGCTCCGATCTCCGGCAATGCCTCCCAGGGATAAGTCACCCTGGACAGCAGCGGCGCTGCCAATGTCTCTGTTAATGTGTAGAGGTTTTTAACTTCTAATTCTTTCATAATCTTCCACTCCTTTTATTTTGATTTAATGCTTCCCGTCTCTTTTTTCTTAGAAGCCTTATAAAATCCCGAAGCCGCGTCAAAGCAGGGCTTAAGCGCCCTCCGGTAATCGGCGCCCAGAACAGCCTGTGTCTTATCCGTAATAAACTTTTCAAGCTTCTGCATATAAAATTCTTCCGTAATACTGCCCTCCGCCATCTGGGTCAGTCCCTTCTCCCAGCTTGCCGTCAGCTCCGGATTCAAAAGGCTGTAAATAGAAGCCCGGACCACATCGTAGATCATCTCTCCCAGCAGGGTCGGCGTTATAATCTGGGTCTTTGGATTTAAGGCTATGTACTTATTATTGACAAGCTTTTTCAGAATCTCCGCCCGGGTTGCGCTGGTTCCGATGCCGCTGCCCTTGATCTGGGCCCGAAGCTCCTCGTCCTCAATCAGCTGCCCTGCATTTTCCATAGCAAGAATCATGGAACCGGAATTGTACCGCTTGGGAGGCGACGTTTCTCCCTCTTTGATAACGAAATCCCGAACCTCCACCGGATCGCCTTTTTTCAGGCTCTTCAAAAGCTCCAGAAATTCTGTATCGCAGCGGACATCCTCGGCCTCTTCTCCCTTTTTCCTGCTGCTGTCTCCGGAATTGTTCGGCATCACCTTCAGATACCCCTCGGACAGCAGAATCTTAAAGCTGGAAAAAAACTTCTCTCCCCGGACCGCCGTCACAAGCTGTACCTTCTGATACTCCGCAGCCGGGTAAAAGATCGCCAGAAACCTCCGTGCTATCAGCTCATAAACCTGCTCCGACAGCTGGGACAGGCTCTTTAGCGCCCCGAATCCCTGGCCTGTGGGAACAATGGCGTAGTGATCCGTAATCTGCTTATCGTTCACATACCTCGTCTTCGCAAGGGTTTTCCAGGATGTCCCGGCAAGAACCTCGCCTGCAAAGGCGGACAGCTTCTGATAATTCCGAAGCCCTCCGATATTCCGCCCAATCTCCTTAGCCGCCGCCGTGGACAGCACGCGGGCATCTGTTCTTGGATAGGTCACAAGCTTTTTCTCATACAGCTCCTGAACCACCCGAAGGGTTTCATCGGGGCTGATCTTAAAGAGACGGGAGCACTCGTTCTGAAGCTCCGCCAGGTTGAACAGCAAGGGCGGATTCTTCTTCTCTTTTTTCCGCTCCAGGGAAAAGACTGTGGACTTTATGGGCTGTTCCTCTTTCAAAAAGCCTATCAGCGCTTCTGCATCCTCTTTTTTCTTAAATCCGTTTTCCTTATATAGCTTGGGAGACTGGAAGTAAGGAGAGCCCTCCTGGGCGCGCCACTCTCCTCTGGCCTCACGGCCCTTCAGGGTGAATTCCTGCTCCACCCGGTAAAAGGGCGTCTTTACAAACTCCCGTATCTCCCTCTCGCGCTTTACCACCATTCCCAGGACGCAGGTCATTACACGGCCCACGGAGATAACCGTCCGGTTTACCTTCAGATAGTTGGAAATGGTATCGCCGTATTTTAAGGTCAGCAGACGGGAAAAATTAATTCCCATCAGATAGTCCTCCTTGGCCCTAAGATAGGCGGCGCTGGAGAGATTGTCGTACTCGGAGAGATCCTTTGCCTCCCGGATTCCACGCAGAATCTCTTCTTCGGTCTGTGAATCAATCCACACCCGGCGGCGCTTTTTTCCCTTTACCCCTGCCATCTGCTCCACCAGGCGGTAGATATACTCGCCTTCCCGTCCGGAGTCGGTGCAGACATAGATGGTCTCCACATCCGGCCGGTTTAACAGCCCCTTCACGGTCTCAAACTGCCTGCTCACGGAAGGGATGATCTCATATTTAAATTCATCCGGAAGAAACGGCAGGGTGGCAAGGCTCCACCGCTTGAACTTCGGATCGTAAACCTCTGGGTAGCTCATGGTTACCAGATGGCCCACGCACCAGGTTACTATGCTGTCCTCTCCCTCCAGGTAACCGTCCCGTCGGGAGGCGCTAAGCCCCAGCACCCTGGCAAATTCCTGGGCCACGCTGGGCTTTTCCGCAATATAGAGTGATTTTCCCATAATTTCACCAAGCCTCAAGCAAAAATGCCTGCATTTTCATTTGAGGCACAAACACAAAGGGGAAAGAAACATTTGCAGTCAAAGCTTTCTTTGTTTTCCTTCGCCCTTCCTCTTTTATATCTTTACTTTCAGTTACTGCGTCTTTTACAAAAGACTTTTTTATTCTAACACAGAGAGACTGTATCTGGCAACGATAAATCATTGTCTTCACAAATGCCTGGCCAAATTTTATTCCTACAGGATATTTAACTTGTGAAACAAAGCCCTCCATGCTAGAATAAAGGAAATCAGACGTTACCGTTCACACGCAATGTCAGTTCGGACAGCAGAATGGAGATTTTATATGAAAATAAGGCTGCCAATAGGCATCGAAAGTTTTGAAGAAGTACGTACCAATGATTGCTGCTATATTGATAAAACCGGCTTTATCCAGGAACTTCTGGAAGATACCTTTAAGGTAAATCTTATCACGCGCCCAAGGCGTTTCGGCAAAACCCTTACCATGAGCATGCTCGCAGATTTTTTTTCTATCCATAAAGACAGCAAAGAACTGTTTGAAGGCCTGGAAATCTCCCATAACACGGAACTGTGTAAGGAATGGAGAAATCAGTGGCCTGTACTGTTTCTAACCCTAAAGGATATTGACGGCGATACCTTTGAGGATGCTTACAATATGCTCCAGTTTTCCATTTCTTCCCTGTGTATTGAGCACAGTTATCTGGAAACCAGTGAGCAGGTAAGCCCCATTGAACGGAAAACATTTCTGCGCCTTATAAACCAGGAGGGAACCCAGACAGACGTTAAAACAGCTCTGGTTGTCTTAATCCGTATGATGGAAAAGCATTACAGGAAGCCTGTGATCCTTCTGATTGACGAATATGACGTCCCTCTTGCCAAGGCAAATGATCACGGCTACTATCCCCAGATGCTGAATATCATGCGTACCTTTCTGGGAATGGCATGGAAAACAAATCCCTCTCTTAAGTTTGCTGTAATTACCGGCTGTCTGCGCATTGCAAAAGAAAGCATATTTACCGGGGCCAATAACTTTGTTTCCAACTCTGTCTCAACTCCACGGTACAGCCGCTATTTTGGTTTTACCGAACAGGAGGTCTCCCTTTTGTTAAAAACTGCCGGACTTTTGAGACAAGAGGAAAAATCAAACATTCTTGCTGATATCCGGCACTGGTATGACGGTTATCTGTTTGGCGCTCAGGAAGTATACTGCCCTTGGGATGTCCTCAACCATGTGAGTATTTTGATGACAGATCCCGGCGCCGTGCCTCAGAGCTATTGGAAGGATACCAGCCACAATCAGATTATCCGCAGATTTATAGATCGCAAAGATCTCTTTGTCCATGATAAATTTGAAATACTTCTATCCGGCGGAATCATACAAGAACATATCGCAGAAGATCTGACCTACGATTTTGACCATTCCTCTGAGGACAACCTGTGGAGTATTCTCTATTTGACCGGATATCTCACACAGGCCTCTCCTAAGCTCTTACCAGCCCGCTTTTCTCTGGAAGAAGGGAAAAAAGCTCTTCGCATCCCAAATGAGGAGATCCGGACTCTGTTTGCAGAAACCGTGGCAAAATGGTTTACAGATACTGTTACCATGCTGGATCGAACCGAATTTTTTTACGCCTGGTGGAATGGAGATGCAGCGAAGCTGACAAAGGAAATCACTGATATCCTTTTCGCAACCATCAGCTACTTTGATTATCGGGAGGACTACTATCACGCCTTTACTGCCGGTCTGTTTGTAGGCGCCGGCTATGAGGTAGCCTCCAATTCGGAGCAGGGAACGGGACGGGCGGATATCCTAATCAAAGACCGGAAGAACCGACGGGCTATCGTAATCGAAACCAAACGCTCCAGAACAGAAGCCTCCATGCAAAAAGACTGCCTGGACGCCTTGGAGCAGATCGAACGGCAGCAATACGCAAAAAGTCTTTTAAAAGGCTACACCACCATTCTTTGCTATGGAGCTGCATTTTTTGAAAAGCAGTCGCTGCTTATGGAAAGAAACAGCCTCATATCCTCCGGAAGGGGCGCTTCCACCTGAACCTCTTCCCCTGTAAAGGGCTGCAGAAAATGAATTTTCCAGGCATGCAGGGCCGTCCGCTCCATCCCTTGGACTGCTCCCTTTCCATATAGGGGATCTCCAAGAAGCGGACAGCCGATGGATGCCATATGGACTCGGATTTGATGCGTTCGGCCTGTCTCCAGGCGCAGGCCGACTAATGAATCTTTTTCGGGTCGTGGGACTTCGTCCAGTAAGGTATAGTATGTAACTGCCCGTTTTCCTTCCGTATCTACATGCATGCGGTTTCTTTGCCCGGGAACCGGTCTCAGAGGTTTATCAATCTTTCCCTCCCCCTGCTCAGGCGTACCCTCCACAATCGCAAGATAGCTTTTAAAGAGCTGTCCTTGTTCCCTCTGGCGTTCCAGCCGGACTGCCGCTCCCCGATTCTTCACCGCCAGAACAGCCCCGGAGGTATCCTTATCCAGTCGGCCGAAGATCCGAATCACCGAATCCTCTCCCTTCCCACGCAGATAAGCGGCCAGTCTGTTTGCAAGGGTATCATCATCCGTTCCCCCTGCCGGATGCACTTTAAGGCCGGAAGGCTTATCCACGACCACCACATCCTGGTCCTCGTAAAGCACTGTAATCCCTCCCTCAAAAGCCTCCACCCCCTTCGAGACCTCATCCTCCGTTTCAAGAAGCGCCTCTACAAAATCTCCTGCTTTCAGAAGCCCATTTACCTTCCTGCGCTCTCCGTTGACGCAGATGCCTCCCTGACGGAACTTTGCCCGGCTGATCTCGTTTTTTGTCAGATGCATGTTTTTCCTCAAAAAATGCCCCAGCCGGATTCCCTCATCCTCTTTTTCTACAATACCGCTTACTCTCTTCTCCAACTGCCCACTCCCGTTCCCTGCTTTCTTCCCGCTTCTCCATCTGCAAAGAAAAAGAACCGAAACCCCTTCTCCCGGCTCCCGGTTCTTTCAAAATCCAACTTTCAGCCGCCCTTTAAAACGGCTTCCTTTGTATAAATCTCGTCTTCATCTCCCTGTACCTTTGCATGAAGCATATCAGCAAGCTCTATAACAGGAAGCATATACTTCTCGTCGCACGCCCGAAACCACGGACCGCTCTCCTCATCAAAATAGATGCAGATACGGCTGTCCATGTCCTCCTGATCCTCATAAACCAGATATGGGCCAACCTCTGCAGACAGCGTCTGTCCCTGAGGTCCCGTTGCGGTAACTATCCCGGTTCTGTCAATGGAAAACCCCTGCGGCAATGGCTTGACAAGTCTTTCTATCTCCTCCAATGTAATCGGATCCTCATCGTCAATCCAAAATTCCGCTCTGGTAATATGGATGTCATAGGACATAGAAGTTCCTCCTTGTACCCTGAAAGCGATCCTACTTATTCTTCTGCAAAAATTCCGGAATCTTAATCTCCGTCTCCGGAATCTTACTCTCGGGACGCTTCGGCATGTTCAGTCCCGGCAGCGGCTTAAAGGACGGCGTCTCTGTGCGTCCGCCTGCCTGTCCCAGATTCGCCTCAAAGGTCTGCTTAGCGGCCATAGAGCTTGGAATCTTACTGAAGCTGCTCTTGGGAAGCACCTTGGTGGGGCTCTTCTCATCCAGCCCTGTGGCAATTACGGTAATCGTCGCCTCATCGGTGTATGTATCGTCATACATTGCACCGAAAATAATATTGGCATTGTCGCCTGCCATATCCTGTACGTAGCTTGCCGCGTCGTTGGCATCCATCAGAGAAATATCTCCGGAAATATTGATAATCACATGGGAAGCGCCTACAATGGTAGTCTCCAGAAGAGGACTTGCCACGGCCTGCTTCACGGCATCTAAGGCCTTCTCGTCTCCCTTTCCGGAGCCGATGCCGATATGGGCGATGCCCTTGTCCGTCATAACTGTCTGCACATCTGCAAAATCCAGATTAATAAGAGCCGGAAGATTGATCAGATCGGTAATGCCCTGTACCGCCTGCTGCAGCACCTCATCCGCCTTCTTCAAGGCATCCGGCATACTTGTCCTGCGGTCTACAATCTCCAGAAGCTTATCATTGGGGATCACAATTAAGGTATCCACACTCTCCTTGAGCTTCTGGATCCCTGTCGTGGCATTGTTCATACGTGTCTTTGCTTCAAACTTAAAGGGCTTCGTCACAACGCCTACCGTCAGAATCCCCATATCCTTGGCAAGCTTTGCTACCACCGGAGCGCCGCCGGTACCGGTGCCGCCGCCCATACCGCAGGTGACAAATACCATATCCGCCCCCTGGATAGCTTCCTTAATCTCCTCGATGCTTTCCTCTGCCGCCTTCTCTCCAACCTCCGGCTTCGCTCCCGCGCCCAGGCCCTTGGTCAGCTTCTCGCCAATCTGAATGGCCCTCTCCGCTTTACAAAGCTGCAGCGCCTGCCGATCCGTGTTAATTCCGATAAACTCTACTCCGCCAATCTGCTCTTCTATCATTCGATTCACAGCATTATTCCCGGCGCCGCCAACACCAATCACAATAATTCTGGCCGCCGCTTCTGTGTCATTCATAGTAATCTCAAGCAAATCCTTGCCCTCCTTAAGCATAGCATACGATTCCAAAACAAATCTATCCAAATCAATTCTGTTCTTTTATCTTAGGAATACATACAATCTTCAAAAATCTCATACAATATATGATAACTTTTTTTACCAAATTAATCAACCCATATTTATAAGATTTCCAAAAAAATTATTTCCTATACAGCCATGCAGCCAAATATAAAATCAACCCGTGCAAGTTTACTTGCTAAGGGTTGATTTTATATTTGGCTATAGGGCGATTAGCCCTAAGCGAAATGGCGCCCGCGCCATTGAGCTGCATGGCGTCCGCTGCCACAGTCCCATATAAACAAACCCGTGCAAGTTTACTTGCTAAGGGTTGGTTTTATATTTGGCTATAGGGCGATTAGCCCTAAGCGAAATGGCGCTCTGCGCCATTGAGCTGCATGGCGTCCGATGCCGCAGACCTATATAAACCACCCGTGCAAGTTTACTTGCTAAGGGTTACTCTCCTCCTCTTCTGTCTCCGCTCCATCCTCTGATCCATCCTCTTGCTCTTGCGTCTGCTCTTCTTCCTCTTCCTCCTGCTCCTCCCGTTCATCCTGCTCAAAACTGATAAACTTGGAATCCTCCGTATAATTCTCCATCCGCAGCACCCCGGAACGCCCCTCCAGGTCAGGAAACAGCTCATGGAGCCTGCCGACCTTCTCATCCAGAGAACCGCTGTTTCCAAAAGCTGCACGCATCTCTTCAAAATACAGAGTCAGTGTCTGGTTATTCCCGAATTCAATCCGGTCCGGAGACAATTCATACTTTTTCACCAGCTGGGTAATATCCAGGATCCGCTGGAAGATAGAATCATCGGCCACATTCAGCTTCTGATACAGGGCAAGCGAATCAAATTTCAGCCCGGAAATGCAGGGAATGCCTTCCGTCACCTCGGAAGAGCTCTCCACGACAATCCCGTCCTTGTCAAAGTACAGATTCGCCCCCATATAATCAACATAACCCACGATACTTTTCTCGTACACGCGAAGCCTCACCTTGCTGGGCGAGACAAGACTTACCTCAATTTTATCCACAAAAGGAATCTCCTCCGTATCCAGATACTGATATTTAAAATAGAGATACAGGGAATTGGAAGAATAACTGTCTGCCACCACCTTATCTATGATTTCCTGGGCAGAATAAAAGCTGTTGCCTGTGACCTCAATATCACGAATCTTGAAAACAGTCGCAGCCACAAGAAGAGCCGCGGCCAGAAGGATAGCCAGAGCCGCCCCTATCAGAAAACGTATGGAATGGTGTTTTGGTTGTGGTTCTTTAAACAATGCCATTGGTTGTCCTTTTTCTATCCATATCATAAGGAGCTGCCCCACCAAACGTCCGCCCGGCCGTTGTAAGCAAAAGCAAAACAGCTCCTCTGTTCTTAAGCTGCTTTTTATGGTACTAGGTGGATTGTACCACACTTCCCATAGATTGCAAATCCCTAATTATATTTTCATACCCTCGTGCAATATAATGATACTGGTAAATTCTGCTGGTTCCCCTGGCGGCTGCTGCTGCCAGGACAAGGGCGGCTCCGCCCCGAAGCTCTCTGGCCGTGAGATTCGTTCCCCGAAGCTCCTCTACGCCCTGAATCAAGGCCTTCTGCCCCTCCACCTGGATCTGGGCTCCCATACGGCGAAGCTCCTCCACAATCTTAAACCGGGCCTCAAATATGGTTTCCTCAATGACGCTGCATCCCTCCCCCAGGGATAAGGCAGCCAGAAGGGGCGACTGCAGATCCGTTGGAAATCCCGGATAGGGTCTGGTGATAATCCTTGAAATGCTCCTGGGACGCCCTTTGCTCTGGATACGCAGCATTCCCTCCCCGGCCTCCTGCCTGGCTCCCATCTGCCCAAGCACCTTTCGGACGCTCCTAAGCTGTTCCAGGGGCACATCCAGGAGCCGCACGTCACCCCCCACAGCAGCCGTCATCAGCATATACGTTCCGGCCACAATCCGATCCGGCATAATGGTAAATTCCGTGTCATGGAACTCCCTTACCCCGTCTATCACAAGCTTATCCGTGCCCATTCCCCGGATTTTTGCACCCATGCTGTTTAAAAAGCGGCACAGCTCCCCGATCTCCGGCTCCATGGCCGCATTTTCCAGAACCGTGGTTCCCTCTGCCGAAGCTGCCAGCAGTATTACGTTCTCCGTGGCGCCCACGCTTGGAAAGGGAAGACGTAAAGTAAGCCCCACCGGCTTTTCACACACCGCCTTCAGGCCCGAGGGCTCCTCTGCGAACACTGCCCCGAGCTTTTCCAGGGCTCCAAGATGAATGTCAATGGGGCGTTCTCCAATCACACAGCCGCCCGGGTAAGACACAGAAGCCTGTTTCATCCTTCCCAACAGGCTTCCCAGAAGCATAATGGAGGATCGCATCTGCCTTCCATAGCATTCTGCCACCTGGCAGGCCGCAAGATCGGAAGCCTCAATCACAAGAGCCTCCCCCTCCCAGCTTACCCGGCAGCCAAAGCCTTTTAAAATTTCCAGCATATAGAGTACATCTATGATTTTCGGACAATTTCTCAGAACGGTAGTTCCACGATGCAGGATGACAGCAGACAGGATGGGCAGCGCGGCATTTTTTGAGCCTTGAATGCGGACCTCGCCATAGAGGGGATTTCCGCCCTCGATCTCCAGATATTCCACAAATCCTTCCCCCTAATTCCCGACTATATACTAAGGTATGCAAAAACCGCCGCTTTGTTCAAAGGAGAGAATTGTCTATTTCGTCACATGCCGCGACACGTTCAAGGCAAGCCCCATTTCCGATAAAAGAAATAAGACCGAAGTGCCTCCGTAGCTGATAAAGGGCAGCGTAATGCCTGTATTGGGGATGGTGTTGGTCACCACTGCAATATTCAAAATCACCTGTATCAGAATATGCCCCATGATTCCCACCGCTATCATGCAGCCGAAGAGATCCGTCACATGAACGGCTATCATCAGAAGCCGCCACCCCATGAGGAGAAAGAGCAGCATCAGAAGGGCCGCCCCCACAAGGCCGAACTCCTCGCAGATAATGGAGAAAATCATATCATTCTGGGCCTCGGGTACAAATCCCAGCTTCTGCATGCTCTGCCCGTAACCCACCCCGAACAGGCCGCCGGAGCCGATGGCGTAAAGGCCCTGGAGGGTCTGATAGCCCTTTTCGTAAGCCTCCGGATTCCTCCAGATGGCAAGACGCTCCAGACGGTAGGACTCGACACTTAGGAAAATAGCCAGAAAGCCAGCCCCAAGGCCTCCCATCGCCACAAACTGCAGGTACTTGGGACTTGCCACAAAGACAAGAATAACGGCAATTCCCATAATGATAATGGCTGTGCTCAGATTGTTGGTTCCCACCAGGCCCACAATGGGAAGAATCAGCAGCATCACCAGGAACATCTGTTTTAAGGATTTCATTTTCCGCACCCGGCGGCTGATGACGGACGCCAGAAGGAGAATCACCGCCACTTTGGCAAACTCGGAGGGCTGGAAGGACAGAGGCCCCAGGGAGAGCCACCGCTTGGAGCCATTGTACTCATCTCCGAAAAAGAGTACTGCCGTGGACAGAAGGATGGATACCAGATACCCAAGCCAGGCCAGGCGTTCCCATTTGTGATAGTCGATTTTGGAAACGCCATACATGGCTGCAAGCCCAAGGGAGGTGGCAAAAAACTGCTTTTTCAGGTAATAGGCACTGTCTGCGAACTTGACGCGCCCGTTATAGGCGCTGGTGCTGTAAAGCACAACAAGTCCGAAAACCACCAGAATCAGCACACACAGCATCAGACCATAGTCAAAAGGCTCGCGCCCCTGCTTTTTTGCTTTTTTGGCGGTTTCCCGACCTGCCATATCCTCACCTCTATTTTTATATTTCAACGCTTATTCTTACAGCTTTCTCACAAGCTCTTTAAAAACCCTTCCTCTCTGTTCGTAATTTTCAAACATGCCCCAGCTGGCGCAGGCGGGAGACAAAAGAACCGCATCCCCTGGTTCAGCCTCTCTGGCACTCACCTGTACTGCTTCCTCCATGCTTTCTGCAAATACAATCTTATCAAAGCCATGCCGCTTCGCCGTATCCGCAATCTGCCGGGCCGTAGCTCCAAGAAGCACCAGAAGCTTCACTCTGCCCGGGAATGTCTCTACCCAGTCGTCAAATTCCACATGCTTGTCGTAGCCGCCGCCGATCACAATGGCCGGCCTTGTCATGGCCTCCACTGCCTTGATGGCAGCATCGGTGTTGGTTCCCTTGGAATCATTGTAGTAGGCCACGCCATTCTTCTCTTCCACAAACTCAATCCGGTGTTCCACGGCTGTGAAGCTTAAGACTGCGCTGCGTATCTGGGGGAGGGGCACTCCCATGGCAGCGCCTATGGCAATGGCAGCCATAACATTTTCGTGATTGTGAGCTCCCAGAAGCTTAAGCTCCGTGGTATCACAAATCTTTTCTGCCTCCGGCCCGTTCCGGTATATGATGGATGTTCCGTCCAGATATACGCCTCGATCCAATATATGCTGCCGACTGAAATAAAGAACTGCCGCTTTGACCTGCTCTCCGAACCGCCTGGTTTCCTCATCGTCGTAATTCAGCACGCAGGTATCGGCCATATCCTGGTTTTCCGCAATCCGCTCCTTGGTTTTTATATAGCAGTCCATGGTATGATGGCGGTTCAGATGATCCGGCGTAATATTGAGAATTGCGCTGACCTGGGGATGGAAGCTCTGGATGGTTTCCAGCTGGAAGCTGCTGATCTCCGCTGCTGTGGCGCTGCTTTCTGTCATTTTTAAGGCTTCCCTGGTATAGGCATTTCCGATATTTCCCACCACGAAAACTTCCTTATAATAGCTCTTTAGGATCTCTCCCACCAAAGCCGTGGTGGTTGTCTTTCCGTTGGTGCCTGTGACGGCTGCGAGCTTTCCCTTTGCAAAATGGTAAGCAAGCTCCACTTCTCCCCATATAATTGCTCCGTTTTTACGAAGTTCCTCTACTAGCGGAAGATCTATCGGAACTCCGGGGCTTAAGATCACCACTTCTGTCTCTTTTTTCTCTTTTTCCGGAAGTTCGCCTGTCAGAATCCGGATCCGGCTGTCCTTTGGCAGACGGCTCCGGATCTCCGCTTCCTCCAGGGCCGGATTGCTGTCATAGAGCACCGGATCTGCTCCTGCCTCCATAAGAAGCTCCGCCGCCGCTATTCCGCTGATGCCGCTTCCGATAATCAGTATTTTTTTATCTGTAATCATTCCAGATCTCCTATTTTTAGTTCCGTAATATCCCATACAATGCACTTGTCTGAAATCAATTTCCAGCCGCAAAATCATGCGTCTGTAAATCGATTTGTGCATTGTATGGGATATTACTGTTTTCCAGTTCCGTAATATCCCATACAATGCACTTGTCTGAAATCAATTTCCAGCCGCAAAAACACGCGTCTGTAAATCGATTTGTGCATTGTATGGGATATTACTGTTTTCCAGTTCCGTAATATCCCTCATAGTTCACAGGATTGAAATCAATTTCCAGCCGCAAATCCATGCGTCTGCAAATTGATTTGTGCACTCTGAGGGATATTACTGTTTTCTACTTTTATAATGCCATAATCCCAATCAGGCAGAGTACCGCCGTCACAATGGAGAAGACGGCCACAACCCTCGTCTCGGACCATCCCCCCAGTTCAAAATGGTGATGGATGGGCGCCATACGGAAGATGCGCTTTCCGCCGGTCATTTTGAAGTAAGTTACCTGTATCATCACGGAAAGAATCTCGACCCAGTAAATAAGGGCCACGATCAGAATAAACATGGGCATCTTCAGCATGTAGGCCGTGGAAGCCACAAAGCCTCCCAAGGCCAGGGAGCCCGTATCCCCCATAAATACACTGGCCGGATAGACATTGAACAGCAGAAAGCCCATCAGGCTTCCCACCACTGCACAGGTAATGGGCGAGATGCCGCTCTGGGTCCCAAAGGCCACCACCGTAAAAAAGGTGGCAATCAGCACGGTAACGCTGGAGGCCAGGCCGTCCAGGCCGTCTGTAAAGTTGGCTCCGTTCACCGTTCCGATGATGGCCAGAAAAGCAACCGGAACTGCCAGCCAGCCAAGATGCAGGTAATGCTCCGGCCAGAAGGGAATGAGCATCGCCATATCTCCTTCTGTCAGCTGATAATAATAGTAGACAAACACGCCCGTCACCAGAATCTGTCCCAGCATCTTCTGCCCCGGCGTCAGCCCTTCCGAGCGGTGCAGTACGATTTTGATATAATCATCCAGAAACCCGATGATCCCAAATCCCACCGTCACAAAGAGAATGGGAATAATCTTCGGATAATCCTTCACATACAGTAAAGATGTGATCACAATTCCCGCCAGAATGATAAGGCCTCCCATCGTAGGCGTCCCGGTCTTCTTCAAATGGCTCTGGGGCCCCTCCTCCCGGACTGTCTGCCCGAACTTCAGCCTGCGCAGCAGAGGAATCACCACGGGCCCCAGGGCTGCACTGATGGCAAAGGAAATCAATACCGGCAATATCATTGTATAGTTCATATCGTTATACCTCACAAGCTTCTTTGGTCTCGGGCTGTGAATTGTCCCTCGTACAGCATTATAAGTCTTTCCAGGGAATTATTCAACCATTATCTATCTTCGCTGGGAATTTCTGTAATTATTTCTTCTTTCTCAATTCCAAGATAAGGCAGGATATTCGAGAATATGTCCTGTACCACCGGAGCCGCTATCGTTCCTCCATAGTAGATCCCCTGGGGATTGTGAATAATCGCCATGGCAAGAACCTGCGGATCATCTGCCGGAGCAAAGCCGATAAAGGAGGATATGTATTTGTTGGTGCCTCTGGGAAGGGTCTGGGAGGTGGCCGTCTTTCCGCCTATGCGGTAACCCTCAATATAGGCTTTCTTTCCGCCGCCCTCCGACACTACCTTCTCCAGTAGGAAGCGCATTGTCTCGGAGGTCTCTTCTGAGACTATCCCCTCTTTCTGGGTATAGGTAAGCTTCTTTAAAAGAGTTCCCTGCGCATCCCTGATTTCCACGCCAAAGTGAGGCGTTACCCGGGTTCCGCCGTTAATGAGGGAGCTGACGGTGGCCGCAAGCTGGATGGGCGTGATCTGAAAGGACTGCCCGAAGGAAATGGTAGCCAGCTCTACAGGGCCGATGTTTTCCTTCTTATGAAAAATGGTTCCAGCCTCCCCGGGAAGATCCACCCCTGTCTTGGAGAGCAGGCCGAACTGGTCAAAATATCCGCAGAAATCGTCTACGCCTATGCGCTGGCCGATATCCATAAAAACTGGATTGCAGGAGTTTTCTATTCCCTGCACAAAGGTCTCCGTCCCGTGTCCTCCCACCTTATGGCAGCGGATTCTCCTATCCTCCACCATCCGGAATCCCGGGCAGCTGAAGGTATCCTCCAGGGAAACCACATCCTTTTCCAGGGCCGCAGCTGCCGTAATGGTTTTAAAGGTAGAACCCGGCTCATACGTGTCGTTGATGCTCTGATTTCTCCACATCTGGTTCAGCAGATCCTGCTTCTGCTGCTCTGTAAGGCCGCTGGTATCCACATCCACGTTCAGCGTAAAGGGATCGTTCAGATCGAATTCCGGCACATTGACACAGGCATAGATTTCCCCGTTCTGCGGATTCATAACCAGAATGGATACATATGTGGCCTGTTTCTGTTCCAGCGCTTTCAAGGCCGCCTGCTGGGCATAAAGCTGGATGTTATAGTCCAGGCTGATGTAAAGGTCGCTTCCGGCCACCGGTTCCACCCGTTCCTCCCCTGCGTCTGCAATCTCCACCCCCCGGGCGTCCGTCTGGGTTAATATGGTTCCGTTAATTCCCTGTAGATATTTGTCGTAGACCACCTCCAGGCCGATGATTCCCTGGTTGTCGCTTCCCGTAAAGCCAAGAACCTTAGAAGCCAGGCTTCCGTAAGGATAATAGCGTTTGAAATCCTCGTCAATTTTTACGCCTTCCAGCTGGTAAGCCCGGATCCGGTCGCCGATCTCTTTTTCCACATTGGTCTTAATCCGCTCGATGGAGCTGTATTTTTCCACCCGCTTGCGCACGGTTTCCTCCGGAAGCTCCAGCTCTTTACAGAGTACCTCAATGACTCTTTCCGGCTCCTTTATCTGGCTGTGAACCACTGAAATCGTACAGACAGTCCGGTTTGTAGCAAGGACTGTGCCGGAGGCGTCGATGATTTTTCCTCTGGCCGCCTTAATGCTCCGCTCGCGCTCGTGAAGATCGTCCGCCAGCTCCTGGTAGTATTCCGACTCAAATACCATCAGCTTTATCAGACGGCCCGTAAGCACGCAGACAGCCAGAAGGCAGCAGGTAAAAATAAGAATGATTTTCTTCCTATTATAAGTCTTACATTTTGAATACATAAAAAGACCCCATAACGGCTTTGTATCAGCCTATTATGAGATCTTTCTATTTATACCTTATTCGACGAAATCTACCCGTTCCGCAGAGGTATGCATTCATAGAGCCCTTCCCTATTCCTCCGGGTCCTCCTGTCCTTCCCCTTCCTCTGGCTCCTCAGGCTCTTCTGGCTCCTCCTTTGGAAAAAGCGGGCTCTCGATACCGCCGAGGATTCCGTCCTCCTCCCGGCTCTGAACCTCTTCCTCCGTGGGCATCTTCACCTGTTCCCCTGTATTGGGGTCTGTAAGATAGCCTTCCGGAAGGGTATCTTCTTCGGGCTCTTCTCCCTCTTCTCCTGTTCCCCCGCCTTCCTGGCCGTCCTCCTGCTCTGCCTTGGCCGCATTTTCCGCCTCTACCTCTTCCCTCATGTCCTCCGGAATCTCTTCCGTGGCATAGATGTTCATATAAGGCATGGCTTCCTTCATAATGTTCTTGAAAATTTCCTGGGCATAGACACTGCTTGCCTGTGTGATGTGATCTACGGCATTCGGCTCGTCCACCACCACGTAGCAGACTACCTGGGGATTGTCCGCCGGCGCAAAGCCGATAAAGGACACCAGATACTTTCTGGCGGAACGGGGAATCTTCTCCGCCGTCCCTGTCTTGCCGCCCATGGTATAACCCGCCACACGGGCCTTCCGGCCGGTGGGATTGTTCCCGTTACCGTCCGCCGTTCCGTACATGGTATGGTAGAGATACTGCCGGATGAGGGCAGAGGTTTTCGCCGATACGGTCTGTTTCACCAGAACCGGATTGATATTCTCCACCGTGCCGCCGTTAGAATCCAGAATCTTCTTTACCACATGAGGCTTATAATAATAGCCGCCGTTAATGACGGAGGAAAAAGCAGCAGCCTCCTGGATCATAGTCATATTGTAGCCCTGGCCGAAAGAGCTGGTTGCAAGCTCCGTGGGGCCCATATTCTCCTTAGAAAATACAGTGGAAGCATTGTTTGTCTCCCCTGGCAGGTCGATGTTTGTTTTCAGGCCGATATTGAAGATCTGCTGGTATTTTAAAAAGGTATCATAGCCTTCCATAGCTCCTATCTGCATCAGTGCGTCGTTGCAGGAGAACATCAGGCTTCCTTCCAGGGAAATAATCCCATGGCCCGATTTTTTTGCACAGGTGATCGGCTTCTGCCCTTCCACGATTACCTGTCCGCCGTCACATAAGAATGTGGTTGAATCTGAAATGATTCCTGCTTCCAATGCTCCCGCCACGGTAAGGGGCTTCACTGTGGAGCCTGGCTCAAAGCCGTCACTGATACAGTAATTTCTCCACATCTGATTCTGGAGAAACAGCTCCAGGTTTTCCTTATCCAGCTTTCCGTTTGTCTCAAGCTGGGTATATTCCCGTTCCAGCATGTATCCCTTATCCACAAGAATGTGGGGATTCCCTTCCATGGCATCGTAGACATCCTGGGGAATATAACCGTTTCCCACCAGATCATGGGGATCGTTCAAATTAAAATCCACGTCTCCGGCCATAGCCAGAACTTCGCCGGACTGGGGATCCATCATAATGACCCCGATATCCTTTGCCGCAGGCCCCTCTACATACTTATTCGTATAATCCTCAATAAACTTGTCTATGTACTTCTCCACAATTCCCTGAAGGGTCACGTCAATGGTGGATACCACGCTGTTGCCGTCTGTGGGGGCCTTCACGGACTTGGACTGCTCCAGATCTTCATTCAGATAATTATAGCTTCTGCCGTTGGTGCCGTTGAGAATATCGCTGTACTCCTCTTCAATGCCTGTCTGCCCCTGGTTTCCCGTAACCGTATAGCCAACTACATGGCAGGCCAGAGTATCATTTGGATAACGGCGGATGTAAGAATCCTCAAACCAGACACCTTTTATCTTTGCTCCTCGTTTTTCATCCTCCAAAATCTCCCGGAAGGCCGCCGTCTGCTCCTTTGTCAGCTGACGCAGCAAGGGCACGTAGCTGCTGTCCTTTTTTTCGCTTAAGGCCGTGCGCAGTTCTTCCTCGTTCAGCTCAAAGCATTCCAGCAAGGCCCGGATGGTAGGCTCCACGCAGTCCTTCTTCTCATCCTTATCCTGATTCTGCAGCAATACCTTAGGATCCAGGATTAGATTGTAAACCTTCTCACTGGTCGCCAGAATGGTGCCGTTACGATCCAGAATGTCACCCCTTCTGTAGGGCAGAAGCGTACTGGCAGTGTCCTGCTGGGCCAGCACTTTTTTTGTGTATTTTTCTCCGTTTGTCTTATTGATGTAGGCCAGGCGGATGTTTACGCCAATTAAAGCAAGCACTATTATGGTAAATAATAGTGCCAGCTTTCCTTTCATGCGGTGCTCCATAAGAGCTTTTCTATCTTTTTTTCTTCTTTGCGCCGACTTTCTCAAATGCTCACCTGCTTCCGGATCTGAATATTCCTTTCAGCCCCTTGTCCTCTTCGGGAATATCTCCATACTGTCTTACATAGTCGCTTCCCTGGCTGTTATAAAGTATCACCTGGTCTGCCTTTGCATAGACCATTCCCAGCTCGTTGATTGCTATTTCCCGTACCTTTTCCAGATCCACGGAAGTGGTTACCCGGTTGTACTCGTCGTCATTTTCCGCCTTCAGCTCCGAAAGCCGGGCCTCCAGGGCCGCAATGTTCTTCATCCTGGCCGAGTTATCCGCCTGAAGCTTTAAGTAGCCTGCGCACACCCACAAGGCCACTATAGACGCAGCTGTCAGAAACAGGCTGTAACCGATGCTCAGATACCGCACCTTCTCGCGCCTGGCCCGGTGAATCCGGGGACGCTGTGCCTGTCTGCCTCTTCTTCTTTTTGGTTCCTCCACAACCTGAAGCTTACGGACCGCTGTGCCATTCACATAAGTCTGTCTGTTTCTGTCGGAAGTTCTTCTTTTGTCCGTATGAATGCTTCTGATTTCTGCCATCTGCTTTTCTCAACTCTCACTTCAGATCCGCTCAAACACTCGCAGCTTTGAACTCTTGGATCTTTTATTTTTTGTCAATTCCTCCTCACCTGGAACAATTGGTTTTTTAACAGCTAACCTGCCCTTCGGTTTGTTGCCACACACACACACAGGAAAATGAGAAGGGCAGGTGCAGGGATTTTCATTTGTCTTAAAAATGGTCTTGACCATCCGGTCCTCCAGGGAATGAAAGGTAATCACGCAGATTCTTCCTCCCGGCTTCAGAAGATCAATCATGTCATCCAGGGAATTCTTAAGAACCTCCAGTTCTCCGTTCAGTTCAATCCGGATAGCCTGGAACGTTTTCTTCGCCGGATGGCCGCCGTTCATGCGAACCTTTGCAGGAATGGCTCTTCTGATAATCTCCACAAGCTCCCCTGTGGTCTCGATTGGCTTTATCGCTCTGGCGGCCGCTATATGCTTTGCAATGTTCTTCGCAAACTTGTCCTCCCCGTAGTCCCGGATCACCCGGAAGAGCTCCTGCTCGGAGTACTCATTCACAATGTCCCTTGCCGTTTTGGCCTGCCGCCTGTCCATCCGCATATCCAGAGGTGCGTCCTCCCGATAGGTAAAGCCACGCTCTGCGGAATCCAGCTGGAAAGAGGAAACCCCCAGATCCAGAAGAATTCCGTCCACTCTGTCTATACCGAGCTTCTGTAATTCCAGACGCATATTGCTGTAATTGCTGCGGACAATGGTTACCCGGCTGCCGAATTCCAAAAGACGCTCTCCCGCCGCCTTTATGGCGTCTGCGTCCTGGTCGATTCCAATCAGCCTTCCTTTTGGAGAAAGACGCCTTAACACTTCATAGGCGTGTCCCCCTCCCCCCAGGGTTCCGTCCACATAGATTCCGTCAGGCCGGATATTCAGCTGTTCAACCGTCTCCTTAAGGAGGACCGATACATGTGAAAATTCCATTCAGACCTCCTAGATATCCAGCCCCAGCTCCGTAAGCTGGCCTGCAATCTCGTCCATATCGATTTCTTCGTAATTGTTATTCTGATTCCACTTCTCTTCGCTCCAGATCTCGATGCGGTTCAGAAGTCCTGCCAGAACCACGTCCTTTTCAATCCCCGCAAACTTGCGCAGCGTTGCCGGAAGAAGAATCCTCCCCTGCTTGTCAAACTCACAGGAGGTGGCGCCTGCGGTGAGAAATCTTACGAAGGAACGGGCGTTCTTGTTGGTCGTGGGGAGCTTGCGAAGCTTCTCCTCGTAGTCCTCCCACTCTTTCATGGGAAATACAAAGAGACAGCCGTCCAATCCCCTGGTTACAATGAATTCTTCTCCCAACTGCTCCCGAAATTTTGAAGGAATGATGAGCCTGCCCTTGGTGTCCACCGAATGGTTGTATTCGCCGCGGAACATAGCGCTCACCCCTCTTTCGTCTGGTTTTAGGTTGAATTCACCACCATTCTTTACCTAAAAACCACTTTCCACCACTTTCTACCACTTGTAGTACAAGTTTATCTTACTTCTTTTTAAAAATCAAGCCCTTTCGGGGGAATTTTAAAAGAAATTCCATGGAATTTTTTGGAAAAAAGAAGAGCCCCTATATCTTGTACAGGCATCAAAAACGATCCCCAGATATAGAAGCCATCTTTCATTTCTTTTAATTTAATCTCCCAGACTGCAGACTATATGCTTCTGCGCCTGCCGCCCTCCCGGCGCGTCCGGTAGAACCAGATGATTCCGCTGATGGTGCTGATGGAGATCACAATCAGCATAATATGGGAATATTCCCCCACCAGATAAGCAATCCGGCCCCAGGATTCCCCCAGAATGGCCCCAAGCGTTATCAGAGCGCTGTTCCAGAGCACGCTTCCCACAGTCGTATAGGCCAGAAATCTTCCCATAGGCATCCGGCTCATCCCGGCCGGAACAGAGATGAGACTGCGGACAATGGGAATAAAGCGGCAGAAAAATACGGTTTTTGTTCCCTTCTTACGAAACCAGTCGTCCGCCTTAGCTACATCCGCAGGCTTCAGACAGAGCGCCTTTCCCACGGGACCTGCCGTCAGCTTCATCAGCCGTTCCCGGTTGAGAAGCCACCCTGCCCCATAGAGTACCAGCGCCCCGGCCAGGGAGCCCAGGGTAGCGTAAAAGACCACTCCAAAGACAGAAAGCCGGGTATATGTAGTGAGAAATCCGCCAAAGGGCAGGATAATCTCTGAGGGAATCGGTGGGAAAATGTTTTCCGCCGCAATCAGCAGGAAAATCCCCGGGTAGCCGTACTGCTCCATAAGAGCCATAATCAGTTCTCGCAAATGCCACCTCCGCAAATGCTTTTTCTGCTTAAAGCCTATGCAGAAAAGAGGCGGAAAATGCTTTTCCACCTCTTTCTTCCATCACAATATGTGTCTGATTCTTTCGGTCCGATATTCCGCCTCATCCAAGATTTTGCCGCGCTACACATTAAAGCGGAAGAGAATAACATCCCCGTCCTTCACCACATACTCCTTGCCTTCCAGGCCCACCAGGCCCTTTTCCTTTGCCGCGGAATAAGAACCGCAGTCCAGCAGATCCTGGTAATTCACCACCTCGGCCCGGATAAAGCCCCTCTCAAAGTCGGAATGGATCTTTCCCGCCGCCTGGGGCGCTTTGGTCCCCTTCTTTATCGTCCAGGCCCTTGTCTCTGTCTCTCCGGCTGTCAGGTAGCTGATAAGCCCCAGAAGGCTGTAGCTTGCACGGATAAGCTTCTCCAGGCCGGACTCCTTAAGACCCAGATCCTCCAGGAACATGGCCTTTTCCTCTTCATCCAGCTCCGCAATCTCCTGTTCTATCTGGGCGCAGATGACAAAGACTTCGCTGCTGTATTCCTTGGCAAAGCTGCGAACCTGCTCCACGCAGGTGTTGGAAGCTCCATCGTCCGCCAGATCCTCCTCGGCTGTATTGGCCGCAAAGATCACAGGCTTGGCAGTCAGAAGATTGTAGCCTGCCATCCACTCCTGCTCGTCCTCGTCCTCGGTCTCAAAGCCGGCGGCCATCTTTCCTTCCTCCAGCCATGCCTTGATGCGCTCCAGAAGCTCCAGCTCCTTAGCCAGGGTCTTGTCGTTGCGGGCTCCCCGGACGGTCTTGGAGATTCTGCGCTCCAGGATCTCAATGTCGGAGAAGATAAGCTCCAGATTGATGGTTTCGATATCACGTAAGGGGTTGATGCTTCCGTCCACATGGACTACATTGGTATCTTCAAAGCAGCGGACTACGTGGACGATGGCATCCACCTCCCGGATATTCGCCAGGAACTGGTTGCCCAGGCCCTCGCCCTTTGAGGCTCCCTTCACCAGGCCGGCAATGTCTACAAACTCAATGACCGCCGGCGTAATCTTCGCCGAATCATAGAGAGCCGCCAGAAGGCCCAGCCGTTCATCCGGCACCGCCACCACGCCTACATTCGGGTCGATGGTGCAGAAAGGATAGTTTGCAGATTCCGCGCCTGCCTTGGTCAGTGAATTAAAAAGTGTGCTTTTTCCCACGTTGGGGAGTCCCACGATTCCGAGCTTCATACTTGTCTATTCTCCTTTGGTATTATCTTTTTGACTTTTGAAATTTCAATGACTATTATAATTCATTTCACCTCGGGAGACAATAGGTGTTTTTTGCAGAAGCCTTTTCCTTGCTTATTCCCGCAAAAGCCACCGCATTCCATATGCCGGAAGCTTCACTTCCCTGCCTTCCATCTGCTCGCCGGAGAGCAGATCCACATACATTCCTTCCTCATTGATCCAGGCGGTCCGCTCCTCGCCGGCAAAGTTAAACAGGGCTGTCAGTTTTTCCTCCCCGTAAGCCCGGTTTACACAGAGAATTGCCGCATCATACGTGTCTGCCGTCCATACGGCGGCCTGATTCAAAAAGACCGGATGTATGGCACGCAAATCCTCCATCCTCCTGAGACAGTCAAAGATTTCCTTCTGATAGCTGCCCTCGGTCTTCCGAAGCTCTGCCTTCTCCCAGGAAAAGCTTCCTCTGTGAAGGTATCGGGAATCTTCCGCTTTTTTGGGGTCATTGTGATACCCGTTATCATTGAGCTGTCCAATCTCATCTCCGCTGTAAATTACCGGGATGCCCGACTGCACCAGCATGTATCCGTGAAGCATCTCAATCAACCGTACCGAACGGGCCGCTGCCTCCTTATTTCCCTCCTCAAGCGCTCTCTCCAGTCCGCAGAGAGAAGCCGTCGTTCCACAAAGGCGAGCGTCTCCGGAGGCGGGATCGTCATTATACAGCTCTCCTTTTGCATAGGATCCCGGCCATTTTCCGGTGAAATAGTCATTGAGATACTTTTTATGAGGAACCTCCTCCATATCCTTTACTGCTTTCAGCCAGTCGTAATCCAGCCCCCAGCCAATATCGTCGTGGCAGCGCAGATAATTTAAGAACACATACTCCTTAGGCAGCGCGTTTACAATGTCCATCTGCCGTTTGAGCAAAGCCACATCCCCTGTGGCAGCCGTATGCCAGGTGGTGGCCATGGTCGTTACATTGTAGAGCATATGGCACTCCGGCTTCTCCACTGTGCCAAAATAGGGAACTACCTTCACCGGCTCCATCACCACCTCGCCCAGAAGCAGAACCCCGGGGCATACAATCTCGCAGATCATCCGCAGCATCCGCACAATGCTGTGAACCTGGGGCAGATTCCGGCAGGTGGTGCCAAGCTCCTTCCAGATATAGGGTACCGCGTCAATGCGGATAATATCTACGCCCTGGTTGGTCAGATTCAGCAGGCAGTCGGTCATATCGTGGAACACAATGGGATTGCGGTAATTCAAATCCCACTGGTAAGGATAGAAGGTTGTCATCACAAACTTCTTTTCCTCCTCCAGCCAGGTAAAATTCCCAGGCGCCGTGGTGGGAAATACCTGGGGACAGGTCTTTTCATACTGTCCGGGAATGTCAAAGGTATCAAAGAAGAAATACCGATCCTGGAATTCCTTCTCGCCTGCCCGGGCGCGCTTTGCCCATTCATGCTCCTCTGAAGTATGGTTCATCACAAAATCCAGACAGACACTTAACCCTTTCTTGTGACAGGTTTCCGTAAGCGCCGCCAGATCCTTCATGGTTCCCAGATCCGGCCGTACCTTTCCAAAATCCGACACCGCATAACCGCCGTCGCTCCGCCCTTCCGGAGAATCCAGAAGCGGCATGAGATGCAGATAGTTCACACCGCACTCCCGGATATAGGGCAGACGCTCCTTCACGCCCTTTAGGTTTCCCGCAAAGGCCTCTGTATACATCATCATGCCCGCCATATCGTTGCGCTTGTACCAGTCCGGATCTTTCTCCCTGGTCCGGTCAAGCTTTTTCAAAGAAGCCCGGCGTTCTTCGTATCTGGCTTTCAGGCGGCTGCACAGGTAAGAAAACCCATCCTCCGGATAGAGCTCGCAGTACAGCCACTTTAGTTCCTCCAGATGCCTTGCCAGCCGCTCTTCAAATTCTACTACTTTACTCATACGATAGCTCCTATTCCTGTTTTTCAGTTCCGTTATGTCCAAAGGCAGACAGCCTGGGCTGCCTGCCTTTGAAGCTCATTTAAAATGGTTAATGAGCAATTGCCTTCTCAGTCTCTTTGTCAAATACATGAATCTTATCGGTGTCCAGAACAAAATCAACTACGTCGTTCTCCCGGGCCGTTGTGCCGGAGCTTACTCTTGCCGTCATCTGGGTTCCGCACATATCGAAGTACAGATAAACCTCGGCGCCCAGAAGCTCGTAAACATTCACGGTTCCCTTTACCACAGCCTGATTCCTGGCTCTTGTAGTTGCCGGATCGCTTACATCCTCGGGACGAATACCCATCACAACCTGTTTTCCCTTGTAGCCGCCGTCAATCAGCTTCTTGCCCTTTTCTGCCGTAAGGGGTATGCGGTAATCGCCGGCCTTTAAGAATACCTTATCTCCCTCCGTCTCGCAGACAGCGTCTATAAAGTTCATCTGGGGAGAACCGATAAAGCCTGCCACAAACAGGTTATCCGGCTCGTTGTATAAGGTCTGGGGGCTTGCAATCTGCTGAACCACGCCGTCCTTCATAACAACGATTCTCGTTCCCAGGGTCATAGCCTCTGTCTGGTCATGGGTTACGTAGATAATGGTAGCTCCCAGTCTCTGATGCAGCTTGGAAATCTCGGTACGCATCTGTACACGCAGCTTGGCGTCCAGGTTGGAAAGAGGCTCATCCATCAGGAATACCTTGGGGTTCCGCACAATGGCGCGGCCCATGGCAACACGCTGACGCTGTCCGCCGGAGAGCGCTCTCGGCTTCCGATCCAGAAGCTTCTCCAGATCCAGGATTCTTGCCGCCTCCTGCACCTTTTTGTCAATCTCTTCCTTTGGCGTTTTCTTAATCTTAAGGCCGAATGCCATGTTGTCCTTAACCGTCATATGGGGATACAGAGCGTAGCTCTGGAATACCATTGCAATATCCCGATCCTTGGGCTCCACATCGTTCATAAGCTGTCCGTCAATCTTGAATTCGCCGTCAGAAATACTCTCCAGGCCTGCAACCATACGCAGGGTCGTAGACTTTCCGCATCCGGAGGGGCCTACGAAAATGATAAATTCCTTATCCTCGATCTCCAGGTTAAAATCCTTTACCGCCTCATATCCGTTGGGGTATCTCTTGTAAATATGCTTTAATGATAAGCTTGCCATTCCTCTTACCTCCCAGGTAATTTATTTTAATCATTTCACATGTTTCTCTAATCTGTCTGTAAAAGCTAGTTTTTTGGACGTTAATAGTCCGATTCCGCTTACTGAAGCTTCCGGTGCAGCCGCATTTCCTCCAGGAATTCCTCGTTGGGTTCTAAGTAAACCAGGTCATTTCCGGCTTTCAGGGTGTAAACCCTGGCATTCTCCCATCCAGAGGTAAAGTCCCGAACCTTACAGCCTGTCACGCTTTTTCGTCCCTCAGCTACATATTCCATGTTCTTGCGCTCGCAGTGGTAAAGATCCTTGCGCTTTTCCTTGCGGATAATCTTGGAAACCTCAAAGTCTCCGTTCACGTACACATATTCAAACTCATACCGCCAGCTCCGAAGAAGCAGCACGCCGAATATCACGAAGGCCAGAACCGGAAGGAACAACAAGGGGAAAATAATCGTATCCACCACAAGCACTGCCATAGCTGCCATCAATACTGCCTTTAAGAGACGCTTTCCTTTTGGCATCACATAAGGAATACACCATTCCAAAACAACATCCTTCATTATAAAACGCTCCTCCATTCCAGTTCCGCAATATCCCTTCCAGTACCCCGTAGAGAAGTATTTCCAGCCGCCAAAAAATGCGTCTGTAAATCCTTCTGGCACTGTTGGGGATATTGCTGTTTCACAAAGCCTTAATATGATACTGCACCGCCTCATACTGCATCAGCTTGCCTGGCACCGGAAGCCCGGCGCTCATAAGAGCCTGGCCGGATAAGCTTCCCTCCATGCCGTCCACTTGGTACTGCATCTGCGGATTTAAGCCCTTGGCCTTCACATACCGCTGGGCGTCGTTGGCCTCCTTCTCCGTCAGCACCAGAGAGATAAGTGCCTCGTCACGGTTCTGGGACACATGCTCCCAGGCCACATACTCCGAAAAGGTGTAAGGATTGGTAAGCCGGTAATAATCTCCGTAGACAATCAGCGGATAATTCCTTTTATAAGCCTCAACCTGCTGCCTGCAGATCCGCTTCTCTTCCTCGGTAAGCTTTGTGGAATCCAGCTCGTAGCCCAGAATTCCGTCCATGGCCGTGATCCCCCGTGTTTCCAGAGGCACGGTCCGCCCCGTCTGATGGTTGGGACATACCGACACATGAGATTCCATAGCGGAAACGGGATACACAAAGGTCGTTCCGTACTGAATCTTTAAGCGGCACACCGCATCCGTATTGTCGCTGCACCAGATCTGCGGCTGGTAGTAAAGCATTCCCGGGTCAAAACGTCCGCCGCCGCCGCTGCATCCACAGAAAAGAATTTCCGGATGGGTTAAAATAATACGGTTCATAATGTCATAGAGCCCCAGGATATAGCGGTGATAAATTTCACCCTGCTTTTCCTTCTCCACAATGGCAGACCAGGCATCCGTGATAAAGCGGTTCATATCCCATTTCACATACTCAATCCTGGCGCTGTCCAGTACGCTGTTGATGGATGTCACAATGTAATCCCTCACGTCCTCCCTGGACAAATCAAGCACAAGCTGGTATCTGCCTCTGGAAGGCTGACGTCTGGGCATCTGCAGGCACCAGTCCGGATGCTTCCGGTACAGCTCACTGTTCTCTGACACCATCTCCGGTTCAATCCACAAGCCGAAATTTAGTCCCATTTCATGGATATCCTCGGAAAGGCCTCCTAAACCTCTAGGCAGCTTGGCTGTGTTCACGTCCCAGTCTCCCAGGGCTGCATTGTCGTCATTGCGGTTGCCAAACCAGCCGTCGTCCAGGACAAAAAGCTCTACGCCCATGTCCACTGCCTCTTTTGCTATCTCAAGGAGCTTTGCCTCATCAAAGTCGAAGTAAGCCGCCTCCCAGCTGTTGATAAGAATCGGCCGCTCCTTCCTTACATAAGGGCTTTTGCACAAATTTTCACGGTACACCCTGTGATACAGGTGCGTCAGATGGGTCAGCCCCTTCCCCGAATAAGCCAGCACCACCTCCGGAGCCGTAAAACGCTCGCCGGGCTTTAGCTGATAAGAAAAATGCTTGGGATGAATGCCCATCACAATCCGGGTCTGGTCATACTGATCTTTTTCCACCTTGCACATAAAATTGCCGCTGTATACAAAGGAAAATCCATAGCAGCGTCCGTCATCCTCACTAGCTCCCCTCTCACAGAGAATCGTAAATGGATTGTGCTGGTGGCTGGATGCTCCCCGGAAGCTTCCCACATTCTGAATGCCGTATGCCAGGGGATTTCTGCTCCACTCCCGTTCCATAGTATGACGTCCGTCAAAATGAATGAAATCATAGTCAGAATCCATAAAATCCATGGTCATTGACATGATGCGGTTCAGATAAATGGTTTCCTCGCTCTCATTGATCACCTTCACCGCCCGGGTAATAATATCTTTTTCTTCAAATACCGAGTAACAGAGCACAGCCGTCAGCTGCGTAGCCGGATCCGTAAGCCAGATTTCCAAGGTGTCCACCCGATCCTGATCTGCCGCCCACAGGGAGGGAAGGCCCTCCAGGGAATACTTGCCGGCATAAATCTCATGCTTAGCAGCCTTTCCCACAAAGGCATAGCTTCCGTCCCCGTTTTTTACTTCAATGCTGCTCAATCGATAATCGCAGCTTCCATCGCTCGAAAACTCCTGCGGTAGAAAATCCAGTGAGAATGTACGGTCATTTCCCGCCTCGTTGGGATTGGGAGAAAAGCCTCTGTCCTGGAGCTGAATCAGATAACTTAAATCCTCATCCTCCAGCCGCTCTCCATAATATAAATGCAAAAGATATCCATAATCGCTTACCTTCATCTGGTAAGTGCTGTTCTTTGTCTGCAACAGAAATGTTTTTTTGCTTTCTATATATCTGACTGACATCTATGTAGTCCTCCACCGTAAGTAAAATAATCTGCCCTGGACTTATTTTCCTCCCGTCATTGCAACGCCCTCGATAAACTGCTTCTGGAAGAACAGATACAGTACCACCATGGGAATCATGGCTAAAAGGGAGCCGGCCATCATAACCGGGAAGTTCGTATTAAACTGACCTCGTAAGGTAGCAAGACCAGAGGACAGGGTCATCATCTTCAAATCTGTGTTGGCAATCAGGGGCCACATCAGATCTCCGTAGGCAAACACAGCGGTAAATACCGCAAGAGCCGCCATAGAGGATGTTGTCAGGGGCACCATAACCTTCACAAAGGTCTGCCACTGATTGCAGCCGTCCAGATAAGCCGCCTCGGAAATCTCATCCGGGATTCCCATATAAGCCTGGCGCAGGAAGAACGTACCAAAGGCGCTCACCAATCCGGGGAATACCAAAGCAAAAATCGTATTGGTCAGTCCCATCTTTGCCAGCATCTGATACTGGGGCGTAATGAAAATCTGGGAAGGAAGCATCATCTGCACCAGAACCAGGGAGAAGAGGAAATTCTTTCCCTTAAAGTTCAGCTTTGCAAATGCATAGCCGGCCATGGAGCTGAATGCCACCGCACAGACCACTCGCCAGAAAATCAGCAGAATGGTGTTCTTGTAAAGGGCTCCGAAGGGAAGGCTTGCCATAGCGTCCTTAAAGTTATCAATGATCCACTGTGCCGGGAAGAAATCCGGCGGAATCTGCATACTCTCGGCTACTGTCTTAAAGCTGGTCAGAAGCATCCAGATAAAGGGGAAGATCATAACGATGGACCCAATGATGAAAAACAAATATGTGCCTGCTGTCCGAAGCTTTTGATTTCTCTCTAATGAATTGGATTTCATACTTCTCCACCTCCTATACTTCGTAGTTCACCCATTTCTTCTGTCCCCAGAACTGGAAGGCCGTTACAATACCGATGAGAAGAACGGTCCAGATCACCACTGCGGAGCCGTAGCCCTTATTGCCGGCTACAAAGGACTCGCGGTAGAACAGGAACATCAGAGACTGGGCGCTTGTCAGTGCCGGGTTTGACTCCTCAACCATCATGTAAATCAAGTCGTATACCTTCAGGGAGGACATCAAACGCATAATCATAACTACGAACAGAGTAGGAGAAACCATAGGCAGCGTAATGTGGAAGAACTGCTGAATCTTGGTTGCTCCGTCAAGGCTTGCCGCCTCATAGTAGGACTTGGATATATTCTGCAGTCCCGACAGAAGAAGCACCGCATCGTAGCCGATGGCGCTCCAGATTGCCACGATAGCACAGGTCACCATAACCACGTTGGGATTGGTAATCCAGTTTACGTTGTTCCCCAGAAGGGTATTGATGATACCGTACTCGGTGTTGAACATCCACTTCCACACCATAGCAACCGCCGCCGGAGCTACAACCATGGGCAGGAAGAAGATGGCACGAAAAGCCGTTCTTCCCTTAATCTTCGTGTTCAGCATAACCGCAACCACCAGCGCCAGGAAAATGCCAAGAGGCACGGTCAGGAGGCAGAAATAAATGGTATTTAAATTCGCCCTCCAGAAATCCGCATTGGTGAACATGGTGATATAGTTGGTCAAACCGTTAAACTCATAAAAGCCAAAGGGCTTTGTCTTTGTAAAGCTCAATTTTAAGGTATCAATAAACGGGTAAAGATTCAGTACAATCAAGCCGATGATGGTAGGCGCTACCATGATATAGCCCCACATGCCTTCGGTCTTGGCGAACTTGCCCGCCTTGCTGTTATTTGCCATGTATAAACCTCCCCTCTACTCTGCTTCTGCCGTATCAATGAAAGTCTGGATGTTATTCAGTCCGTCCTCCAGTGTAGATTTTCCGGAGTAAATCCGAAGAAGCTCATCCTGTACCTTCGGCTTCCATACGGAACGGGAAGCATTGTTCACGCTCTGTACGCCGTAGTCAAACATATCTACACATTTCTGTACGTCTAATTTATAGTCAAACTGGTCAAATACCTTTACCCAGGTATCCTCAAGACCGATGTAAGCCGGAATCGCCGCACCGGATTCACCCTGGACACGCTGTCCCTCCTCGGAACCGAAGAACTTAAGAACATCCTTTACAATCTCAAGGTTCTTTCCCTTGGCGCCGGTTGCATAGCACAGACCGTTGGAAATCGTGGCTTTTCCGTCGCCCTCTGCCGGATCCGGGCACATGGGCAGTACTGCCACATCCCATTTCCCCTGCATCTCCGGATAATTCTGCATCTCGGAGAGAAGGTTCCAGTTCCCTTCTAAGAACATCGAACCCTGCTCGGAGAAGAAGGCTGTTCCGGGAGAAGTCTCCGCAAAGTAGTTCTGATCCGGGCACCAGTTTTCCTGTTGAAGATTGATGTAGAACTCCATCGCTTCCCGGGTAGCCGGATTGTCAAAGCCGCCCTTTGTCTTATCCTCGGTCAGTATGTATCCGCCCTTCTGATATACGAAGTTCCAGTATCCAAGCTGATCGTCTCCGTAAGCCATGTAGCCGTACTTGCCGGTGGTGTCATAAATCTGCTGGGAAGCTGCTGTCAGGTCGTCCCAGGTCCAGGTTTCATCCGGATAAGACACGCCTGCGGCGTCAAACATTTCTTTGTTGTATACCAGACAGACCGTATCCTTGTCCTTTGGTATTCCGTAATATCTGCCGTCGCTTCCCTGGATATTTGCCAGAGAGATTTCTGAAAAATGATTCTTGTAATAGTCGGGATCTTCATCGTTATAAAGATCCGTCAGATCCGCAATCATGCCGTAGTCCGCATACTTTAAAATCTCATTGGTATGCATCCAGAACACATCCGGCATCTGATTGCTGACAGCCGCTGCCTCAAGCTTGGTCCAATACTCACTCCAGCTCGTAACCTGAACCTCAATCACCACATCGGGATTTTTTGCGGTATAGGCATCACAAACGGCCTGCATACCATCTCTCTGGTTTACATCCCAGATCTGGAACGTCAGATGGGTCTTGCCGTCGGAAGCCTTTCCGCATGCAGCTAATCCAAAAGCCAAAACCACGACCAGAAGAGCTGCAAGTAATTTCTTCATGTTCTTCACAAGTTTCCCTCCTTAATATGGACATATTCCACCGGATTTTCAGCTTTTTCCATCAATTTTTGCCTGTATCCGGCTTAGAAATAGTGAATAAAACAATTCCACCCTGGCCAGGTGCTGGAACAAAATTGGGTATATTGGATAATTATACCCTAAATATCGTAAAAATTATAACATTTCCACAGAATCATGGTAAATAGCATAGATTTTATATTTATATACCAAAATGCTAGATCTGTACAAATAAAGTATAATGTGGTAAAATTTTGGCATATAGCCAGGGGCTGACGCAAAATAAGGCAGCGGCCGTTTCCGATATCAAACCTTCGGCTGTCCGCGCACAGGTTGTCTGTTCTGAATAGATTGTCTGATCTAAACAGGCTGTACCCCAAAACCGTAATACCTTCAAAAGTGTCCCGGGCAATGTCCGTTCAGAGCAGACAGCCTGTACAAGCTCCATCCGAACGCCATATAGAAATGGCAGCTGTCTTATTTTGCGTCAGCCCCTCAAAAAATCTACATCAAATAAGAATATTGATTCACCATAAGCAATTTCATTAAGTTAGAAATGTTTCACAATTGATGCAATACCCTAGCAAAAGTACTTTTACTTAAAAGGAGGCACCATGAGTAATCACTTGTTTAACATCTTTCCCAACGAACGCTACATGGATCTTACGCTCTACCAGTACGGCTGGGAGCAGTGTGAACCGGCCCATTCCTACGGCCCCGCTTCACGGAATCACTATTTATTTCACTACATCATCAAAGGCAAAGGCGTCCTGCATCACACGGACGATCACGGCCAGACCCACATTTACAATCTGAAGCCTCACCAGGGTTTTCTCATCTGTCCGGAGCTGGTGAACACTTACATAGCAGACAAGGAAGACCCCTGGGAATACGCCTGGGTGGAATTTGACGGACTGCGGGTAAAAGAATTTCTGGAAACCGCCGGCCTGACAGAGCGCTCCCCCATCTATCGGAGCGCCAGCCAGGATCTGCGGGGCGGCATGAAAGAAGAGCTGCTCAACATTGTCCACGGCAAAGAGCACTCTTCTCTCTATCAGATTGGACATCTCTACCTCTTTCTCGACCTGCTGATCCAATCCTCCTTTAACCGGAAGGAATTTTCCGCCGGCAAGCTCAAGGACTTCTATATCCGGGAGGCCATCAGCTTTATCGAGCAGAACTACAGCCATCCCATTACAGTGGAGGATATTGCTATATTCTGCAATCTGAACCGAAGCTATCTGGGCAAGATTTTCCGGGAGGAGCTCAACAAGACGCCCCAGCAGTTCCTCATTTATTACCGGATGAACCGGGCGGCAGAGCTTCTCAAATTTTCCGAGACAACGGTAGGAGAGATCGGAAAACTGGTAGGCTATCCCAATCAGCTTCATTTTTCCAGAGCCTTTAAAAATGTATTTGGAATTCCTCCAACCGAATGGCGGAGGGAGAATCAGCTTTATCAGCCCTTAAAAGAGGCTTGAAAACAAAATGGGGGCTGTCTGGAAATATGATACCAGAAACGTCTGATGTCATATTTCCAGACAGCCCCTCTCACTTTTTCCCTCATTCTTTCAGCATCAGAAACGCTCCCAGGTTCCCTCGTTTTCCCTTGGAAGCCCGATGGCTGAATAAAAGCTTTGCATTACAGCAGGTACAGAGATCCGTAGTGAGAATCCGCTCCGGAAGAAGTCCTGCCTCCCGGAAAATCAGTTCATTGGCACGCCAGAGATTGAGCTGGTATTTTCCATCCGGCTTCTCGTAAAAAATTTCCTTCCAATAAGTCTTCTCAAAGGCCTCCTGAAACTGCCCGATCACATCCTCGCTGACCTCATAACAGTCCTGGCAGATAGAAGGGCCGATGGCCGCTGTCAGATCCTCCGGCCGGGTTCCGTACTGCTCTTTCATAAGCTCCACCGTGCGTTTCCCAATCTTCCCCACAGTCCCCTTCCATCCGGAATGGGACAGCCCGACGGCTCTGTGAACCGGATCCACCAGAAACAGCGGCACACAGTCGGCGTAAAAGGCGGCAAGAACCAGCCCCGGCACATTGGTCACCAGTCCGTCCACATCTCTATAGTCTTTCTCCCTGACAAAACCCTTTCCGCGATCCGCCTCCGTGACCACGCGGACATTGCTGGTATGAGTCTGATCCGAGAATACCAGATTCCGGCAGTCCAATCCCATAGCCCTGCCAAGACGGGCAAAATTCTCCCTCACACGCCCTTCCTCGTCTCCCCTGGCAAAGCTTAGATTCATAGAAGAGAACATCCCCTCGCTCACACCGCCCATACGGGTGGAAAATCCGTGGATCACCGCCTCTGTTTCATCAAGACCCGGAAATACAAGAAAAGGAACGCCTTCACGTTCCACAACCTTCATTGCCGCCCCTTTGTTTTTTCGCACAAACTCCATTTGATTCTCCTGTCTTCGTTTTTGATTCTGCCATTCCCTATACCATTGGTCATTGATAAGGAAATGCATTGCTATATACCTGTATCTCGTCTCCCAAAATCGACACGACGTCAAAACGGAATCCCCTGTTTTCGGGAATACGCCGGGACATCCGGTAAAAATCCGCTGTCCGGCAGATTCTTCTCTGTTTGGCCGGCGTCACCGCCTCTGCCGGCATACCGTACCGGCTGCTTTTCCTGTATTTGACTTCCAGAAAAACCAGGCAGCCTGCCTCCTCTGCAATCAGATCAATCTCCCCGGCCTTACAACGGAAATTCCGCTCCAATATCTGATACCCCTGGCTTTCCAGATATTCTGCCGCTTTTTCCTCCTGCTGGGCTCCTACGCTCCGGCTGTTTTCCATTTTGTTTCCTTTCTTAGACAATGCCTTATCTGCGGCTTTTATGGACAGCTTTCGATTACGGAATTCTCAGGCACAAAATTTTTAATAAAGCTTCTCCGGTGGATCTTGCAGGGTCCAAGCTCCTTTAAGGCGGCAATATGTTTTGCAGCTCCGTACCCCTTATTGGAAGCAAATCCATACCCTGGATATATATTTTCATATTCCGCCATCATCCGATCCCTGGTTACCTTGGCAATGACGCTTGCCGCTGCAATGGATACACTTTTCGCGTCTCCTTTCACAATCGGAACCTGGGGAATCTCAACCTGTGGGATCGTCACGGCGTCATTCAAAAGCAGATCCGGGCGCACCTTCAGGCCGGCAACGGCTATCCGCATGGCCTCATAGGTCGCCTGCAGAATATTGATCTCGTCAATCCGCTCCGGCCCCACAACCCCGAGGCTTACGGCAAGGGCCTTTTCCATAATCTCGTCATAGAGAAGCTCCCTCCTTTTTTCGGTCAGCTTCTTGGAATCATTCAGATAAAGTATCTCACAGTCCTTCGGAAGAATCACGGCTCCGGCCACCACAGGGCCGGCCAGGGGCCCTCTTCCTACCTCGTCAATGCCGCAGAGCATTCCTCTGTCCATGTACCGGTATTCATACTCCTTCATGGTCTCCAGACGTTCCCTCTCTGCCTTTAATCTTTCCTGCCGTTTCTGCTCTCTTAAAAGCTCTGCCTTTGTCATGCTTCTCTCCTGTACTGTAAGCCTGCCGTTTACTGATGCTTCAGAATCCCGGCCTTATTCAAAGGCCAGATCCGAATCCAGGCGCGCCCCACAATGTCCTCCCTGTGAATCACGCCGACGCTGGGCTCCCGGCTGTCTGAGCTGGCATTCCGATTATCCCCCAGGACAAAGTATTCGTCCTCCTTCAGGGTCACGGGCTCTGCCGCCGTGCCCGGATCCCGAATCACTTCACGGCCATAGGTTTCCCGCAAAACCTCCCCATTGATATAAATCTCGCCGTCAGCAATCTGCACCGTCTCCCCGGGCAGGCCGATGATCCGCTTAATATAGTAGGTATTTTCCTCATATTTATAAGGAAATACAATAATGTCATAACGGAGGGGCTTCTGAAAACGGTAGGTAATCTTATCCACGATGAGCTGATCCCCGTGATCCAGGGTGTTCTTCATGGATTCGCCGCTTACATGGGTCCGCTGGCCTACAAAGGTGATGATCAGAAAGGTAATGACCAGCACCACGCCTATGTAAAGAATCATTCCAACCAGTTCTCTCAGGGGACTTTTTTCCTGTTCCTGATCCCCTTCGCCAATAAAATCATCTTCTGTTGCTTTCCCTTTTCTCCCCATATCCAACCCTCACAATCAGCTTTAGAATTATTTTAGTTCTCTTTTTCTGGAATTTCAAGGGTAAATCTTCCCAGTCTTCCGCTGCGGAACTCTTCCAATACAATTCCCACAGCCTTCTGAAGATCCGGCTGTCCTCCCTTTAAGAGGCAGCCCCGGCTCTCTGCTATCTCTAAGAGCGCAGCAAAAGCGTCTTCTGTCTCATGGATGCCGTACCTCTGGGCAAGAACCCCCGGATACTCGGTGTGCAGAAACTGCAGAAGCTCCAGAGCCAGCTCTTCTGTATTGAGCACCTCATCCTTTACAGAGCCAATCATGGCAAGGCGCACGCCAGCCCTGGGATCCTCAAATCTGGGCCACAGAATCCCAGGCGTATCCAGAAGCTCCACCTGTTTATTCAGCCTGACCCACTGGGCCCCTCTGGTAACGCCCGGCTTATTGCCTGTCTTGGTGCAGGCTTTTCCCGCAAAGCTGTTGATAAAAGTGGACTTGCCCACGTTGGGGATGCCTGCCACCATTGCCCGGATGGGCCTGTTCAGAATTCCACGCTTCCGGTCTCTCTCAATCTTCTCCTTGCAAGCCTCCTGAACTGCTCCATGAATGGATTTCAGCCCAGAACCGCTTCTGGAATTGACCAGAACCACCTGGCAGCCCTGTTCCTTGAAATGCCCGCTCCACAGAGCTGTCTTTCTTTCATCTGCCAGATCGCATTTATTCAATAATATGATCCGGGCCTTCTGACGGCCCATCTCGTCAATGTCGGGGTTGCGGCTGCTGAAGGGCACTCTTGCATCTACAAGCTCCAGGATCAGATCCACCAGCTTGATATTCTCCTGCATCATCCGCTTTGCCTTGGTCATATGACCTGGATACCACTGTACATTCATACTGTCTTCCTTATTTGAGTTCCGCAATATCCTGCACAGTACCCCCTATGAGAAGAATTTCCGGCCACAAATACATGTGTCCGTAAATCCTTCTGGCACTATAGAGGATATCGCTGATTCCAGTTCCCATTAAGGCAGCCATCCGAAACGCTCGCCCGGCGTTATGTTGAACCAGGCCATTCCCATAATGTCCTCGCGGCGCACATTGCCGATGTCTGCGCTTCTGCTGTCCTCGCTGTTGTTCCGGTTGTCTCCCAGAACAAAAAATTCATCCTCGCCAAGCTCCACCGGCCCGGCGGCCACGCCTGGGTCATGCATACCCTCTGTGAGAATCTCCTCCTTAAGCAGCTCTCCGTCAATGAAAACCCGGCCGCTTTCAATGGTCACCGTATCTCCCGGCACTCCCACAACGCGCTTGATGTGGTAGTGGGCATTCTCATTGCCGTTTGGCTTAAAAACAACCAGGTCTCCGTAATCCGGAGCCTTCACACGGTAAACCAGCCGGTTGACCAGAACCTGATCTCCGCTGTATATGGCCGGCTCCATAGACTGTCCTACATTGCTTAAGGCAGAGCCGAAAAAGCTGACCAGTATGCAGGCAAAACCAAAGGCCAGCACTGCCTCGCCTATCCAGATTACGGCTTCCCGAAGTACCGCCATATTAATCCGTTTTTTCCGCCGCCGGAAGTTCAAACCTGCCATGGTTCTCTCCTTACACTGTCAGATACCTTACATTTTATATTCTTTTTGCAGTCTCCTTTCTGCATCCGTGCATTCCTTTTGAAGGCAGGATGTAAAAAAACGCAAAAAGAATGAAAAGAGGGCCGCCGCAAAATATAAGTACTCCATTTTGCGTCGTCCCCCCTGCTTTCATCAATCCATTACTTTACCAATTCTTTTACCTTCGCGCGCTTGCCTACACGTCCTCTTAAGTAAGTCAGCTTCGCACGTCTTACTTTTCCGCGGCGTACTACTTCCACCTTCTCTACGTTGGGGGAATGTAAAGGCCATGTCTTCTCAACGCCTACGCCGTTGGAATTCTTTCTTACGGTAAAGGTCTCTCTGGATCCGCCGCCCTGCTTTTTCAGAACGATTCCCTCAAAAACCTGGATTCTCTCACGGTTACCCTCTTTGATCTTACCGTACACCTTAACGGTATCGCCCACACGGAACTTGGGCGGCTCTGCCTTAAGCTGCGCAGCCTCGATATTCTTAATAATCTCGTTCATTCGTTGCTTCCTCCTTCTGAATTCCGGATGTTCTTACCATAATTCCCAAGTGCGTGAAGCCGCACCGGAGGCCGGCACGTATCTGCTTCCTGCCATATCTGGCTTCTCTTTTCCAATGTATTATAGCAGCGGACCATCTCTTTTTTATCACAACGCAGATCATTATATCATGTCACAATGGAAAATGCAAGAAATTTTTCTATAGCATTTCATGGCTTGCATTTCATGGCTTTTCCCAATGCTTGTAATGGAAAGTTAACTTGACATTCCGGGGAAAACATTGTATAGTGATAATGTAAAGTTAACTTTCCATCACACTAAAAGCTCAGCCGGCCCATGTGTTTTGAGGGATATTACGGAACTGGACGGTAAAGGCGCACGAGAGGAACTTTTATGAGGGTTTTTTCGAATAAAAGTTTCTCTCATTACCGGTGTGTCGAAGCGGCTTTACCCTTTAGTGCCGTCGCGCAGCGACTTTAAATAGGAGGAACCTTCCTTTGAAAAATCGTTTGGAAGAAATCCGAAAGGAACGCGGTGTCACCCAGGAGGAGCTGGCCGCCTCCCTGGAAGTATCCAGACAGACCATCGGCTCACTGGAAAACGGACGGTATAATCCTTCCATTCTATTGGCCTTCCGGATTGCCCGTTACTTTGGGATGTCAATTGAAGACATTTTTATCTATGAGGAGGATAAAATATGAACGAAAAGAAGAAAAAAACCTTACTCATTCTGGGCGTTACAGCCGGGCTCATCCTGCAATTCGCCGGAATCACTGCCGGCCCGGATAACCAGCGTATAATAAGCGGAAGCTGCATCGGGGTGGGAGCCTTGCTCTTTCCCCTATGCTTAGGCAAGCTTCAGCGCTTATCCCGTGAAAAGGAGTTTCCCTGGGCAGTCCGCCAGGAGGAGATCGAGTTTCACGACGAGCGCAATACCCAAATCCGCAGCCGGGCCAAGGCCAGAACAAGCGACATCAGCCGCTGGGTTGTTGCTGCCCTTGCCTGGATTAACTTTCTTGTACAGGGATACCTGTGGATGACTCTGGCTCTTATGGGAGTGTTTGTACTGGCGTATATCCTGGACTTCTGTTATATAGAAAAGTACCAGAACGAGATGTAGAAACAGCTCTACATCTGATGACGCACAATCCGGTATTCATCCCCGTATTGGAAATAGGGACAGCTTTGAAAGTCTCCCTGTATAAAAAGGCGCATTTCATCCTCGTCCAGATCCATCTCGCACACGTAATAGCCGTAATCATCATCGTACACATAGTTTCCGCAGCATTCGCAGTTGGTGGTTTTCGTCTTTTTCATTTACACAATCCTTTTAAATTTCTTTTCTATTTCCTGCTTTGTCATGGAAATGATGGTGGGGCGTCCATGGGGACAGTTGTAGGGATTCTCAAGGTGCAGAAGCTCTTCAATCAGCGCCTTGGCTTCTGCCGCAGAAAGGCGCTGGCTGCCCTTTACCGCCCCTTTGCAGGACATGGAAGCAATCTTTTCCAAAACAAGCCTGGAATCCTTGCCTCCTATGCCGTCCAGGCCGTCAAGCAGCTCCAGAAACAGCTCCTTTTCCGCAATTCCAAAGAGATTCCCCGGCACTGCGCTGACTGCGTACTCTCTGCCTCCAAAAGGAGCTATCTCAAAGCCCATCTCTGTAAAATAGTCCAGATATTCCTCCAGCCTTCCCGCTTCCTGCATGGTTAAGGTTAAAATCAAGGGAGGACTGACCATCTGGGAGGTTACCTCTTTGTTTTCCAGACTTTTGACGGTGCGCTCGTAGAGAACCTTTTCGTGGGCCGCATGCTGATCAATCATGTAGAATTTATCTTCAAACTGCACCAGCCAGTAGGTTTCGAAGAGCTGGCCGATGATTTGTATTTCGGATTTGGTCTCGGGGTTCAGAAGCTTATGATCGAAAAGCTCCAATTGTTCCGGTTCCGCTTTTAAATCTGCTTCCTGTTTTTCATCCTTTTTATGCCTGGATGCCTGTAAGGAAGGCGGCTGCTCTGCATTGGCCGTCTCTTTTTCCGGCTGCTCTGCTGCGCCATAGATTCCCCTTTCCCTTACCACTTCGGTGCCTGCCAATGCTTCTAATTCCTCATTGGAATATAGTTTCTGTTCTGCCTCTGTCCGGGCAGTTTTCTGCTCCTCCTTTTCCTGGAACTCTTTCGTCACACGATGGCGCATCTGCGAAAGAAAATATTCCAGATTGCGTTCCTGCGGCGGCTTTGGCCTCTCTTCCGGCTGCTTCGGTCTCTCTTCTGGAAGCTTTGACCTGTCTTCCGGAAGCTTCGGTCTCTCTTCCGGAAGCTTTGGCCTGCCTTCCGCCTGCTTCGGCCTCTCTTCCGGAAGCTTCGGCCTGTCTTCCGCCTGCTTTTTCGGCTGCTCTGCTTTTGCTTCCGGGACAGAAGCAGTTTTCTTCTCTTTGGATTCCTCCGTCAGCTTTACCTGGGGGATTAATTCCTGCCGGGTCAGCCCCTCCCGGACCGTCTTTTGAATCAGGCGGTACAGCTCCTCCTGGTTGGAAAAGCGCAGCTCCATCTTGGTAGGGTGCACATTCACATCCAGAAGCTCCCCGTCCATAGCAATGTGAAGCACCGTGAAGGGATATTTATGCTGCATCATAAAAGTACGGTAAGCGTCCTCAATTCCCTTGGCAATCAGGGAGCTTTTAATATATCTCCCATTGATAAAATACGTCTCATACCCTCGGTTTCCTCTGGAAATCACTGGTTTTCCGATATAACCCGTGATACGGGCCGGGCCTGCAGCCTCGTCTATCTCCACTACATTTGCCGCCACATCCCTGCCGTAAATATGGTAAATCACATCCTTCAGATTGTGATTGCCGGAGGTATGAAGCTTTGCCTGTCCATTGTTGATAAACTGAAAGGAAATCTCCGGGTGGGACAATGCCATCCGCTCCATGAGGTCGCTGATGTAACCGGCTTCCGTCATAGGGGTTTTGAGAAATTTTCTTCTCGCCGGAGTATTGTAAAAAAGACTGCGTACCAGAAAGGTAGTTCCCTCCGGCGCAGCCGTCTCCTCCAGCTTCTTTTCCACGCCGCCCTCAATGCAGTAACGGACGCCTGCGTCTGCATCCCGGGTTTTTGTAATCAGCTCCACCATAGCAATGGCTGCAATGCTGGAAAGAGCTTCCCCCCGAAAGCCAAGGGAAGAAACTTCAAACAGATCCTCCACCCGCGTTATTTTACTGGTGGCATGACGCAGAAAGGCCGTAGGCACCTGCTCCTTTTCAATACCGCTTCCGTTGTCCGTGACCCTTAAAAAGGAGATTCCTCCGTCCCGGATCTCCACGGCTACAGCGGTAGCGCCTGCGTCGATGGCATTCTCCACAAGCTCCTTTACCACGGAGGAAGGCCGCTCAATGACTTCTCCTGCTGCGATTTTATCGATGGTCTGCTGATCCAGCACTGCTATTTTTCCCATATCTGTTTTTGCTCCCTGACGTATTCTTATCTCTGGAATTTCTTATTCTTCTGAGCTCTTTTTGTTTTCTTAAGCAAGTTCGCTTCCTTCTTTCGAGACTGCAATATATCTCTGATTCCGGCTGTTAGGCTTATCCGGAAACTTGGGTCTTATCATTTTGTACCGTTTCGGGCCCAACTTTTCCTATCGAGACGGTATCGAACGGAATGATGATTTGGAAAATATCTCCTTCGATAAATTGAGGGATTCCACCAGAATATAGTTTTGTATATTTATAAGTATTTCTCATACCAGAACCAAGCTCATCCGCCAGGGAAATCTCACGAAATACTTTCGAGATAGGCGGATTTTTGGCATATGGCTCAAAGCTGGAAATACTTAACAGGCCGTGCCCATGGGAGCAATTGGCATTCACAGTGAACATCCGGTTCTTTTCAATAACAAATTTTGCTATGTAACCGCTGGAATAAATCCTCCAATCCAAATCCCGTAACTTTGTTAACAAAATAACTGCTGCTTTTTTTGGCATACAATTGATAAACCATGTCAGTGCTGTCTGTAATGTCAATATCCGATTCGTTATTACGGTCGAATATTCTTCCATGGCGGCGGCATACCTGGCTGCCGGAAGGAACATGGATGTAAAGAATAATTTTTCCCTCAATCATATATTGTTCCGGATTCAAATAAAGGGGCGGATAAATTTTTTGAGCATTATTGATTGAAGTCACAAAGTCTTTTTTCATCCGCTCAACAGCATCTGCCGAAATTCCCTTGATAGTGCCGTCATCCCTGACTCCCAAGAAAATATGGCCTCCATTCCTGTTTGAAAAAGAACAGACAGTATCATACACATCTTTGGTGATTTCATAAGTTGATTTTTTTAATTCAACCGTAACTCCTTCTCCTTGGTGAATCAATTCTAAAAGCTCTTTTTCCAGCATGAATGAATCCCCTTATTTATCAGCTTCTTACCACCGATTCTTAATCTTATTCTGCAGCCGGTACATGATGTTGAGTGCGTCCAGCGGCGTTATATTGCTCAGATCCATCTCCCGGAGCTCTTTGATGATATCGTCGTCCTTCACGGTATCAAAGAGAGATATCTGCTCCATCTCCATTTCCATTTCTACGGGAACCGCCTTGGGCTTTAGGGTAATATCCGCCTGCGCCAGTTCCTCCGCCAGCTCCTTAGCCCGGGCAATCACCGGATCCGGCACGCCGGCCAGCTTCGCCACCTGGATGCCGTAGCTTTTGTCCGCTCCGCCCTTCACGATTTTCCGCAGGAACACAATATCGTCGCCCTTTTCCTTTACGGCAATGCAGTAATTGTTCACCCCGGCCAGGGAGCCCTCAAGCTCCGTCAGCTCGTGATAGTGGGTGGCAAACAAGGTCTTTGCTCCCAGGATACGAGGATTGCTGATATACTCAATCACTGCCCAGGCAATGGCCAGCCCGTCAAAGGTACTGGTTCCCCGGCCAATCTCATCCAGGATCAAAAGGCTGCTGGCTGTGGCATTCCGCAGAATATTGGCGACCTCAGTCATTTCCACCATAAAGGTACTCTGGCCGGAGGCCAAATCATCCGAGGCTCCCACACGGGTAAAAATCCGATCTACAATGCCAATCTTCCCGCTTTGTGCCGGAATAAAGCTGCCGATCTGGGCCATCAGTACAATGAGGGCCGTCTGGCGCATATAAGTAGATTTTCCGGCCATATTGGGCCCCGTGATAACGGAAATCCGCCTGCTGCCGTTGTCCAGGTATGTATCGTTGGGAATGAACATATCATGCTCAATCATTTTCTCCACCACCGGATGGCGGCCGCCCTTGATGTCAATGATGCCCTTGTCATTCATCTTCGGGCGCACAAAGCCGTTGCGCTCCGCCACAAAAGCAAGGGAGGCGAACACATCTATCTGGGCCACAGCCTTTGCCGTCCTCTGAATCCGAAGAACCTGGGAGGCGATTGCTTCCCGAAGCTCCACAAAAAGGCTGTATTCCAGGGCGGTCAGCTTTTCCTCCGCTCCCAGGATGGTATCCTCCAGCTCCTTAAGCTCCGGCGTAATATAACGCTCCGCATTGGTCAAGGTCTGCTTGCGCATATAGTAATCGGGAACCATGTCCTTGTAGGAGTTGGTTACCTCCAGGTAATAACCGAATACCTTGTTGAATTTGATTTTCAGATTCTTGATGCCGGTCTTTTCCCGTTCGTCGGCCTCCACCTTAGCCAGCCAGCTCTTGCCCTCCGTCTTGGCCTTCCGGTAGCGGTCCACATCCTCATTGCAGCCGTCCCGGATAATGTCGCCGTCCCGGACGGAAATGGGCGGATCCTCCCGGATTGTCCGGGCTATCAGCGCCTGAAGATCCGACAGCTCATCCAGCTCTTCCCAGAGCGTCCGAAGAAGCGGAGACTGAAAATCCTCCATCAGTGTTTTAATATGAGGCAGCATTTCCAGGGAAGAGCAAAATGCCGTCAAATCTCTGGGATTTGCCGTCTGGTAGCTGATGCGGCCGATGAGGCGCTCCAGATCGTAGATGGGATTCAGATACTCCCGAAGCTCCTCTCTGGTAATCACATGGGCATTCAGCTCCGCAATGGCCTCATGGCGGCTCTCAATCTCTCCCCGGTCAATCAGAGGCTGTTCCACCATAATACGCAGGGTTCTGGCTCCCATGGCCGTCTTGGTTTTGTCAAGAACCCACAGGAGGGAACCTCTCTTCTGCTTTTCCCTTAAGGTTTCCACCAGCTCCAGGTTTCTGCGGCTGGAGCTGTCGATAATCATGTATTTTCCGATGGTGTAGGGCTGCAGGCGCGTCATGTGGGACAGGGAATTCTTCTGGGTTTCGTAGAGATATTTGAGAAGGGTTCCAGCCGCAATGGTGCCGCAGCTTAAGTCCCTTAAGCCCAGCCCTGCAAGATCCGACACTCCAAAGTGTTCCAGAAGCGTGCGCCTGCACAGCTCGTCGTCAAAATACCAGGCCTCCAAGGGATACAAGGCGATGTTCAGACGGAACTTAAGGTCGTCCAAGTCTGCGCCGCTCATGGTAAACGCCTCGTTGCACACAATTTCCGAAGGGGTGAATTTGTTGATCTCGTCTAAAAGCTTCCGCTCGGAATCCACCTCAGTGACAAAATAGTCCCCGGTGGTGATATCTGCTGTGGAGATACCATAGCGGTCGGAAAGGTAGACGATGCACATAAGGTAATTGTTTTTCGTCTCGTCCGCTGTATTCAGGTTGGTGCCTGGGGTTACGATCCGCACCACATCCCGGGCTACCAGGCCCTTGGCTGTCTTTGGATCCTCCACCTGCTCACAGATGGCTACCTTATAGCCCTTGGATACCAGACGGTTCAGATATCCCTCCACAGCATGATAAGGAACGCCGCACATAGGTGCGCGTTCCTCAAGGCCGCAGCTCTTTCCGGTGAGGGTCAGTTCCAACTCCTTCGACACGGTGAGCGCATCGTCAAAAAACATTTCGTAAAAATCGCCCAGGCGATAAAATAAGATACAGTCCTTGTACTGCTCCTTTGTCTTTAGGTACTGCTGCATCATGGGTGTCATTTCCGCCATGAATTTTCTCCTATTCCAGTTTTATTTCAGTTCCGTATCCTCGGCACTACTCTAAGTTGTTTTCATATGCCGAGGTATCTATGATGAGCCGTTTGCACTTGGGGCAGCAGTCGCTCTCTATATAGTTGCCAGATACCATTGGCAGTTTCACACGAAAGGCATACTGTTCATTCTTGCCCGGAAATATGCTCACCTTATGCTTTTTGGTACTCCAAAGAGCTGTGCCGCACTGTAGATACCCCTTTATCATCTCTGCCTTGCAAAACGGGCACTCCATTGCTTACCCTCCATAATTCTCCTGAAATATCGATTATCTTTTTACCGGTTGCTTGACACGGCGCCTGTCTCTGCGTCCACGGAAACCACGGCTCCGCTTTTTAGGATATCTACCGCATTTTCCGCCCCCACAATCACCGGAATATCCAGCGTCAATCCCACAATAGCCCCGTGGGAATTGCCGCCCTCTTTTTCGGTTACAAGAGCCAGGGCCGTCTTAAGCTCCGGCATCATCTCATTGGTGGTCTCCGGCACCACGATAATATCTCCGGCATGGTAATTTTTCTTCAATTCTTCCGCATCTCTTGCCACACACAAGGGGCCGCATGCTTTTTTCCGGGTAATTCCCTGTCCGGTAACAAGAATCCGGCCTGCCACCTGCACCTTAATCAGATTGGTGGTTCCGGTAATGCCAAGAGGAACGCCTGCCGTCAATACGGTCAAGTCGCCTCTTGATACCAGTCCGGCATGCTCGGCAGCCTCCACCGCCCGGTTAAACAATGTCTCCGCATTGTCCTCACGCTCCAAAAGCAGAGGCTCCACGCCCCAGTAGAGGTTGAGCTGGCGGCACACATAATCATCCATACAACAGCCGATGATCGTGCAGCTTGGACGGTAACGGGAAATCATACCCACCGTTCTGCCTGATTTTGACACGGTAATAATGGCCGCCGCCTTCAGATCCGCCGCCGTGGTACAGGTGGCGTGTGACACGGCGTTGGTGATATCAGGCTTATCCATAATGCTCCGACGTTTGAAGCGGTAATCATAATCAATGTCTTCCTCGGTTCGAACGGCGATCCGATCCATCGTCTTAACCGCCTCCACCGGATACTGGCCGGAGGCCGTCTCGCCAGAAAGCATAATTGCCCCTGTCCCCTGGTAAATGGCGTTGGACACGTCGCTGGTCTCCGCCCGTGTAGGCCGCGGATTCTTCATCATAGAATCCAGCATCTGGGTGGCCGTAATCACCGGTTTTCCAATCTCCAGACTCTTTAAAATCAGCTTTTTCTGGATGACCGGCACCTCTTCCAAGGGAATTTCCACACCCATATCGCCTCTGGCAATCATAATTCCGTCGGATATGCGCAAAATCTCGTCAATGTTTTCCACGCCCTGGAGGTTTTCAATCTTGGCTATGATCTTGATGTGATCGCAGCTCTTCTCATCCAGGATTTTCCGAATTTCCAGAATATCCTCTCCGCTTCTGGTAAAGGAAGCCGCGATAAAGTCAAAGCCCTCCTCAATTCCGAATATAATATCGTCATAGTCTTTTTCACTGATAAAGGGCATATTCAGATTGACGCCGGGTACGTTGATTCCCTTTTTATTGGAAATGAAACCGCCGTTCATTACGGTACAGTAAATGTCTTTTTCCGTCACCTGATTGACTTCAAGCTCTATCAGGCCGTCGTCAATGAGAATCGCATCTCCTTCCTTCACGTCCTTTACCAGATCCCGGTAGGTAATGGACACAATGCCCTCATTTCCCAGAACCTCTTCGGTGGTCAGCACAAAGCTCTGCCCCTTTTTCAGCTCTATCTTTCCGCCCTCCACGTCACGGGTGCGGATCTCCGGCCCCTTGGTGTCTAAGAGCAGCGCAACGGGAAGCTTTAACTCCTCCCGTACCTTTTTTACCAGTTCAATTTTCCCTTTCTGCTCCTCGTATGTTCCGTGGGAAAAGTTCAGTCTTGCCACATTCATTCCGGCCAGCATCAGCTCCCGAATCATCTGCTCCGACTCGGAGGCCGGGCCTAAGGTACAGATAATTTTTGTCTTTCTTCTTCTCATATTCCTCCTTGACGCTCATTTGCGTCCTGCTTTTATCTCTTTTCTGGCTTTTGTCACCTGCTTATTATACTTCGTGAAAGGAAGCAGCGTCAAGGCTGGTTTTTGGGAAATAAGGATAACAGATTCTATTATGCCTTACTTGTTTTTTTGACCAATGTTCCTCTATTCTCTGCTGAAAATCCTCCCGTACAAGCTTTGCTCTGTATTTTAAGAACTCTCCTTCATCCTGCCTTAAATAAATACCCTCACAGTAACTGCTGCTATACTGTGATTTTCCAAAAAAACCTTTTAACTGTTCTATTTTAAATACGCCCTGCCCAAGCGCAGGCACAAAACAAATGCCTATCTGCTTCATAATCTGATTTCTGTTTTTAACAGACAAAAATCTATAACTCTTTTTATCAAAAACATCAAAACCAACAAACCAATCCGGTAAAGAATCATAATATATGGAGTGTGTAACATAGCACCATTCTCCGAAAAGTATATATCTGTCTGCCAGATATTCAAACATAGCTTCCTCATATTTTTCAACCCATTTTTCCAATATGGCCCATTGTCCCTCCAGTGGGGGATACAAAATGGATCCTCTGTTTTGAAATAGAAGCTTTCCATCCCCGCCAAATGAAATACCCAGGTTCGCACCATCTATTTTTTCTTCAACATACACTTCCTGGCTTAATAGCTGTTCCACTTTTTTTCCGGAAAGAATTTTATCTTTCCTCACTTTGTCTTTCTTTGATTCTATATAAGGAGTAGATGGAAATTTAAAAAACATTTAACGCCTCTTATTCCTAATCTTTTTATTATATTTACTATTCGCATAATTCATATCCAAAAATCTGATATGTATTCCATATTTTTTGAATTTCTCTGCAAATCCGAGCCATTTACCATCCGCAGCCTGTATAAGCGGCGGTTTTTCATTGTGGCTTAAAGCTAACGCTATAAATTTACGATCGGCATGATCAAATTCCTCCAACTCCTTATCTTTTGGAAATGCTGTATATTCACCGCCCGTTCTTTCTAATTTGACCATATCATTTATTACATCCATTTGATTTACATATGTGTACAACCATCTAAAAAATTGTTTACCTATATCAGTTTTTTTAACTCTTTTTCTATATTCGCCCAGTATCTCCCAATCCATATCCAGAACCAGCTTAGACGACGGATTATTTATTAGGTCATGAATAAATTCAATGCATGCGCCTGCCATCTCTAATTCCTCTGCCTTACATTCCGACAGAGGCTCAGAAGCCTTAACAGGTACATTGGTATCCATGATACATTTCATCCTTGTAACCTATCCCTTTCCTCCATTTTCCTTGCAATGGTGTGTTGTGCCTGCTGATAGATATCTTCTTCCATATCTCCAAAGAAATCTTCCGGCCAGTTTTCTATATTTCCATATTCATCTACACGAAGCTGCTCAAGTGTAGACGGATCCGTATTATTATTTGCAAAATACGCCTTAACCTGTTCTTTGGTAAGCTTTTTTTCTGCCATTCTTCTTTGCAGCCTCCTTAGCAAATGTTCTGAATGGGTCTCTAATATCACTTGAATATTTCTTTTTTCCCCGTTCTCGGACATCCCGATTGCATCAATTATGACATCTGCCAATCTTGCTTGTGCTGCAGGATGCAAATGGATTTCCGGCTGTTCTATAAATATAATGGAATTTTTAGGTGCGTAAAAAAGCTCAACAATAACCGGAAGTACCTGTGAAATGCCAAAACCCACATCCGGAATGTTTACATAGCTGTCAGAGCCTTGAACCTGAACTTTCACATCATATTCCTGGCGGCTCCCAATTTTTTCTATAATAAAATCTGATATGAGTCCCATACTTTTCAACTCTTTTGCAACAATATTTAAAAACGGCTTTTTCTGACAATATTTGAAATTCAGCATCCGCCCATCATTTTTTGATGATAAAATAGCTGCAATTGCATTGCTGCCGTCATCTCCAACACTTTCCGGACTAACTCCGCTCCAGGTATAGATTCTTTGTGCCTTTCTTCTCATCGGGCCCAGATAATAAAGCTTAGAAAACAAATTTTCATGATGCAGATTTAAATCCTGTAAAAAGGCTGCATTTTGATAATATGCCGTAGCTGCATCTGGAAATCCATAAAATCTTACTGGTTCCGGCAATGGCCAGGAGCGTCCTCGTTTCTTTTTTAATTCATACCCCGTGCTTTCTAGTTCATATTCATGAACCCTTTCTTTTCCAGAATTTATCATTGCATAATCGGCGATGATTTTTTCATTATCAAATAAGCGATAGCAAATCCTGTCAGCCTGCAGCAGCTGTGTTTCTTTACTCTCCACATTGACTACACCTGCAAAACAGATTTTGTTGTATAAAATCTGTTTCTTCATCTCTTCATCAAGAGAAAATTTCCCTGGCAAATCCCATGTATAAGCAAACCGTATACTGCTTTCCAAATCATGTTTGTGGAAAATATCATACGGGGTTCCCAAGCTCACTGAGCTTTTTTCTCCATCCAGGTATAAAACTGTTTTTCGATCCGGCTGTTGTATCGTTTGTTTTAACATTACTAAAAATTGCCCTATGCTGGATTTACCGGAACTATTGCTGCCAAAAAAGACTGTAATCTGCGCCAATTCAATGGATTTGGTATCTTTCCAGCCTTTAAATCCTGCAATTCGTAATTCTTTTAACATTCCTACAGTTCTCCTCTCAAACACCAAGATGGCTTTTTAAAATACAATACTTGCCTTTTACCTATAAAAATCCAATAAAGTTCTCTCACCTTTGACCTTCCGGACATGCACTTCGTAAACAATGTAACACAATTTACGAAAAATGGCAAATTATCAACCCTCTAAGCATACAATCAATTTCCAGTCATATCATGCAAAAAAGCAGCAAATCTTTTTGATCTACTGCTTTTATAGCCTTTCTACCTGCACAAACCAATCCGCCTGCTTACCGGGCCTTCTCAAGGAGCCGCGCCAGCACCTGGTCCAATTCTTCCCTGGGTATGCCGCATCCATGCCCTCCCAGGGAAATGGACGGCTTCGTCTTTCCGTGGTAGTCGCTGCCGCAGGTGTAGAACAAGCCGCAGGCCTTTGCCTGCTCCATGCGTTCCTTACACTGCTCTGGGGTGTGGTAGCTGCTGAAAGCTTCCATCCCGTCGATTCCCAGGGATACGATTCCCTCAAGAAGCTGTTCCTTTCCCTTTAGATTGACACAAGGGTGGGCCAGAACTGCAAGGCCGTTGTTTTGGTGGATGATATCGACGATATCTTTCATATCCGGGAATTCAATGTGTGCATAGCAGGGTTTTCCCTGGGCGTAAAAATCCCAGTAAAAATTCACCAGGGCATTGACGGAGCGGCTGCCTCCCTCCCGGTAAGGAAGAAGCATGGGGTGATCCTGGTATTCCGGCTTTGCAAGAAGGATCTCAGCAAACATTTCCCCTGTCCAGGAATCCGGCCAGAGGCTTTTCCCGGACAGTCTGTTAAGCTCCTCTTCCTCCACCCAAAAGCCCAGCTCCCTGGTCTTGGCAAGCATAATTTCGGAGGCTTCCCGGACTTGGGAGCGGATATTTTTCTCTACTTTGGCAAAATCCGGAGAGGCGTCGTCGATGCCGTATCCCAGCATATGAAAATCTGCGCCCTCGTATGTACAGTCAATCTCAATGCCGGTAATGTAACGGACTCCCCGTTTTCTTGCGGTCTCTTCGGCCTCTCTGTTCGCTTTGGCGCTGTTGTGATCCGTCACCGCCATCACCTCCACGCCGCAGGCTGCGCATTGCTCTGCCAGCTCCTGCGGCGTGAATTGTCCGTCATCGCTGTAGATGCTGTGCATATGTAAATCAATCATTAATAAGTCCTCCTATTCCAGTTCCGTAATATCCCTCAAAATGCACGGGTATGAAATCAATTTCCAACCGCAAAACATGCGTCTGTAAATCGATTTGTGCACTTTGAAGGATATTACTGTTTATAGTCGCTGCACGACAGCACGAAAGGGTAAAGCCGCTTTGACACACTAGTACAACGAAAATTAAGTTTTGGATAGTTTGACGCAGAATATTTTTCTGAGAGTGCTGCTTCACAAACGCAGTCGCAGCGGCGGCTGCGGCGAGGCTTGGGGAGTAGTGCTATCAGGAAAATAGGCAAGTCAAACTGCCAATAACTTAATATTCGTTGTACTAGTAATGAATTTAAGTACGCAAGTTCGCTCTGCTCCGGCCCAGTAACCATTTCCTGACCACTAACAGAATACCACCGTTTATTGCTTGATACAATATAATTTCCGACGTATAATATAATAAAATCGACCAAAGGGAGGTATACCCATACAGTATCCTTTGAAATACCGGGTGATGCAGGGAGCGGATCTGCTTTTACGGGAAGGCGGTACAAGCATTTCCCAGATTGCCCTTCTGTGCGGCTTTGACAGCCCCAGCCACTTTTCCAAGATGTTCCGGCGGTTTTATGACTGTTCGCCGAAGGAATACCGGAATGCCTGTCTGTAACCTGCTGTTTTACTGATTACGGATTACGGAGTGTGTGAGAGTGAAAAAATATGCTTATCTTCTGCTGTGCTTTTTGCTGTTACTGGGTGCCTGCGGAAAAAAAGAAAGAGAACTGCCAGAGGAAACACCAAGATATGACACCGAGGAACCGGTTCTGGACGGGGATATGTCTGACGGGGAACAAGCCCCGGCAAAGCCTATGAGCCTGTCTGACATGCTGGAGGACATTACGGACGCCTTTGACGACAGCGATCCTGCTGTCTGGTACCGCCACTATCATAACCGTTCCATTGTTTATGAAGACGGCTTCACTTACCGCATTTTTTCAGACGGCATCTACCGCCGGGCGGTGGGAAGCAGTCAGTGGGACGCTCTGGCAGTTAAATCTGGACACCCTGGAATCCAGGGAAATCGGAAATATGGTTGAGGATCTCCCTTATATCTTCAGCATCTATAACGGGAACCTCTACATCGGCTCTTCTTTGTTCGGCGCGCTTCGCTACGACGTTTATCCTCTGGACAGCCAGGGAATGCCTGGTGAAAAAATGGATGAGGCTTCCCCGGATTTTATCTGTGCAGAGCAAAACGCATTTTCTCTGGAAGAGGAGGTTCTCCCCATTCCCGACTGTGCTGCTATGCTGAACGGATACTTTATTACAAAAAAGATTCACACGGAGGCTGCCGCTCATTTTTATCTGACGAATTCCGCCACCAAAGAACAGCAGCTTTTATTTGACGCTTATGACATCCTGGCGGTTACTCCTACCGGCATTTACTATTACGGAGATGGAACTCAGATAGATACGTTTCATTACTATTCTTTCCTCCAGAAGGAAGCCCTCTCCTTTTTGAATGAAGAGATTTCCTACGACAGCTTCTATCTCCTTACCTACGATCGGGCATGGCTCTATTTTTACGACCACAGCCATATTATGCGTATGTCACGGAGTACGGGGGAAACCGAGATCTTTCTGCACACGGTTCCCGAGAATCTTAACAGCAGTTACTGTGCCGTTGATCCGGAATACTTTTACCTGGATGATGAAATGATCCCTCTGTAAACCAGAAGGCGTATCTGTATTAAGTGACCGCCCAGCATCAAAATCCCCTACACTAAGTCTTTTAAAATATCAAAACAGTCAAAGGTGGCAAAGTAATCCTTCGGTGTCTCCGCCCTGCGGATCAGCTGAACGCTTCCATCCTCCCGAAGGAGCAGCTCCGCGGATTTCAGCTTCCCGTTGTAATTGTATCCCATGGCGAATCCATGTGCACCCGTGTCGTGAATCACCAGAAGATCCCCCTTGTCAATCTTCGGCAGTTCCCGGTCAACGGCAAATTTATCATTGTTTTCACAGAGAGAGCCTGTCACGTCATACACATGATCCAGAGGCTCTTTTTCCTTTCCCATCACGGTTATATGATGATAAGCCCCGTACATAGCCGGGCGCATCAGATTCACCGCACAGGCGTCACAGCCGATATACTCCTTGTGGGTATGCTTCTCGTGAATCGCCTTCGTTACCAGGCAGCCGTAGGGCCCCATCATAAAGCGGCCAAGCTCCGTGTAAATAGCCACGTCTCCCATGCCTGCCGGAACCAGTACTTCCTCATATACCTTCCGCACGCCCTCGCCGATGGCCCGGATATCATTTGCCTCCTGCTCGGGACGGTAGGGAATCCCCACGCCTCCGGACAGATTGATAAAGCGGATGTCTGCCCCGGTCTCCTTTTTAAGCTCCGCCGCCACCTCAAAGAGCACCTTGGCCAGCATGGGATAATACTCATTGGTCACTGTATTGCTTGCCAGAAATGCGTGGAGGCCGAAACGCTTTGCCCCTTTTTTCTGAAGCACCCGGTAAGCGTCAAAAAGCTGCTCCTTGGTCATGCCGTATTTGGAATCTCCGGGATTGTCCATAATGTCGTTGCTGATCTGGAACACGCCACCGGGATTGTAACGGCAGCTGATGGTTTCCGGAATGTACCCAAGGGTCTGCTCCAGAAAGTCAATGTGGGTGTAATCGTCCAGATTGATGAGTGCTCCAAGCTTTGCCGCATAGGCAAATTCTTCCGCCGGCGTGTCATTGGAAGAAAACATAATATCCTCTCCCCTCACGCCGATGGCATCGGAAAGCATCAGCTCCGTCATGGAGGAACAGTCGCAGCCGCAGCCATAGTCCTTTAGGATCTCAATCAGATAGGGATTGGGGGTTGCCTTTACTGCAAAATATTCCTTATAGCCCGGATTCCAGGCAAATGCATCCTTTAAGGCTTTCGCGTTTTCCCGGATGCCCTTCTCGTCATAAAGGTAAAAGGGAGTCGGGTAGGTCTTTGTTATCTCCTGTAACTGTTCCAATGTCACAAAGGGTTCTTTTTTCATCGGTATGCTCCTTCTGTTCAAAATTTCTTATAGCAAGCCCTTGCTCTGCTTATTTTGTTACCGTTCACTCCGTGCCCGGTAACTTTATTTTTTTCTTATTTTTATCCTTGACTATTATAACCATAAAGCCTATGATTTGTATATCAAATAATTTTGATTATAATAATTCGATTTTCAAATGATTATTTCAAAATTCCGCAGCCCGCTCCGCTGCCAGCTGCTCACGGAAATACCAAGAAGGAGGCGCCCATGGACACGCAGAATCTACGAACCTTTCTCACTCTTGCCAATGTAAAGAATTTCACCCAGACTGCCAATCTTCTCTACGTTGCCCAGTCCACAGTCACCAACCGGATTGCAGAGCTGGAAAAAGAAGTAGGAAGGAAGCTTTTTGTCCGGAATAAAAAAAAGCTCTCCCTGACACGGGAAGGCATTCTATTCCAGGATTATGCAAGACGCATTGTAGATCTGGAGGAAATGTCTATTCGTGAAATGAATTCCCAGGCATTTTCCCGCGCCTCCCTGCGCATCGGAACCACCAACACCATCTACGAGTGCCACCTTGCCCCGATACTGACCCGGATGCTGAAGGAAAATACAGACTATGCCATGAATGTAATCATCAGCCACTCCGTCAATCTTCTGCAGATGCTCCAGGACGGCCTTCTGGATCTGACCTTCACCTACGAGCCCCTGTCCCGGTCCGGCTTCTGCTGCCGCAGGTTCCGCACCGATGAGCTTTTGCTTGTCACTTCCGCTGAGCATGCTCACTACCGGAAGGGGATCCGCAAAGAGGAGCTTCCCAGTCTTAATTATCTCTTCTGCAACTTTGCACTCCAGGAGGTAGGCCAGTTTATCCGGGAGCTGTTTCCGCCCTTTTACCAGTTTCCCTTTGAGATTGACAACAGCACCAAGCTCATCTCCTATCTTCTGGATGGGATTGGCTGCAGCTTCCTGCCCTCCAGCCTGGTAAAGCCTTATCTGGAAGCAGGCTCCCTGACAGTCATACCCCTTTTGGACTTTGAGGCGCCCCGGATCAATGGGTATCAGTGCTGGCCGGAGGGAAAAGACGCAGCCTTTTATTTATATCCCTAAAGTTACTGTTCACGGAGCAAGCAGTAACTCTGTAAAAATTGTGCCATATTACTAAGTCTGATTTCGCTTCCGTTCTCATCCGGATTGTGCTATAATTCAATTCAGAGAGAGATGCCTTGATACGATGAGCTCAATCTTAAATCTAATTGGAGGAAAAAAATGAAACGGAAAACAAGCATTTTTATTTCAATGATTCTGTGTTTCTGCCTGCTGTGGGGAAGCGGAACACCTGTCAAAGCAGCGCCGGCTGCGCTTACCAGTCTGACCTTTGATGCGGATTATTACTACAATACGTATCCGGATCTGCAGGCCGCCCTGGGGTATGACTACAACAGCCTGTACCAGCATTACCTTACTTCCGGACTTGCGGAAGGCCGTTCCGGCAGCGCAGAATTCAACTGTCTGGTATATCGGAACAATTATCCGGATCTGCAGGCTGCCTTTGGGAATGATTACCGGGCCTACTGCGTCCACTATGAAACCTACGGAAAGGCTGAGGGCAGAAGCGCCTCAGGCGACGGCATGGCCCTTGCCCCCGCAGGCGCAAAAGACAATACGGCTGCTTCTGCGGAAGCGCCGGAAAACACACTTCTTGGCAGCTACGCCACCGCTTACAATCCGAACATCTCACGGGCAGTAAACATCGCACTTGCGGCATCCAGAATCAACGGCGTTGTCATTCAGCCTGGAGACAGCTTTTCCTTCAATCATACAATCCTGCCGAGAACTGCCGCTAACGGCTATGTGGAAGCCAACGTAATCGTGAACAAAAAGTACGTTCCTGGAACAGGAGGCGGCATCTGCCAGGTTTCCTCTACGCTGTACGCCGCTATGCTGACTGCAGGCCTTCCGGCTACCGAACGTCATCCCCATTCTCTCAACGTAGGTTATATTCCCGAGGGAATGGATGCAACCATCTCCGGCAATGCGCTGGATCTCCGGTTTACGAATATTTTTGACGATCCCATTCAGATCCAGGCATCCGCAGATCAAGGTACTTTAACTATATCGATCTATAAGCTATAGTCAAGCGTGGAAATTGTGAGACAAATGCATCAAGGCAGCTATAAAATAAAGCTGTCAGGAAACCGACAGCTTCAAAAACGAGGAGATATGATTTTAATAAATCATATCTCCTCTGCTCTTTACCGAATCCATTTTTTCAACGCATCTTCCAATTTCTCAATGTCCACCGGCTTCGAAATATGCCCGTTCATTCCGGACTCCTCTGCTTTACGGATATCGTCCGCAAAAGCATCCGCCGTCATAGCAATAATGGGAATCTCCTTCAAGTCCTCCCTGTCGGAAGCCCGGATGGCCTTCGCCGCCTCATAACCGTTCATCACCGGCATCTGAATATCCATGAAGATCAAGTCAAAATATCCCGGCTCATGCTCCTGCACGCACTGCACCGCAAGCTCCCCATTCAGCGCCTGCTCCACCTGAATGCCGACCACATCCAGAAGCTCTGTAGCAACCTCGATATTCAGCTCATTATCCTCCACCAGAAGCACCCGTTTCCCGGAGAAATCCTCCTGCTGGAAGGCCTCAAGGGCCGTAATCTCCTTTTCCTCGCCGCCAAAGCCCAGAACCTCCTTAAGCACCCTGGTCAGCCTGGACTTAAACAGCGGCTTTTCAATAAAGGCATCCACACCGGCTTCTAAAGCCTCTGCCTCAATATCCGACCAGTCATAGGCGGAGAGAATAATAATCGGAATCTCGTCCCCTACCACCCTGCGAATCTCTTTTGTCGTATCCACGCCGTCCTTTTTTGGCATATTCCAGTCGAGAATCACCACCGAGAAGTCTTTTCCTGCTTCCCTGGCTTCTACAATCCGCTTTACGGCTGAATCTCCGTCAAGGACATACTCCGCCTCCATCTGAAGGCTCTTTAAAATATCGCAGGCGCTCTCACAGGATGCCTTCTCATCGTCCACCACAAGCACCGGAAGGGAAACAAAAGAATCCAGATCCTCCTGGGTAATGTTATCAAACTTCAGATAAACGGTTACGGTAAACTTAGAACCCTCGCCAAGGGTACTCTCCACCTTAATATCCCCGTTCATCATCCGGGCAATATTCACCGCAATGGCCATGCCAAGGCCCGTTCCCTCGATCTTGCCGGTACGGGAATCCGCCGCCCTGGAAAAAGGCTCAAAGATCTTATCAATGTACTCCTTCGCCATACCGATGCCCGTATCCTCAAAGGTGAATTCATAGCATCCGCTGCCCTCGATATGAGAAGGCTTTTCCTCAATGTGGATACTGATCCGGCCGCCCACAGGCGTAAACTTAATGGCGTTCCCCATAATATTCATAAAGATCTGCTGCAGACGCTGCTCGTCTCCCACCACATCCTCATGCTCAAGTTTTGCAATACTGGCGCCAAGCTCCAGGTTCTTGGCCTCCATCTGGGTATGAAACACAGTCATCAGACTTTCAATGGTATCCGACAGGTTAAAGGAGCTTTCCGTAAGGCTGACCTTTCCGCTCTCAATGCGGCTCATGTCCAGAACCTCGTTAATCAATCCCAGAAGATGCTTGCTGGAAAGGGTAATCTTGCCCAAAGCATCTATCACACGTTCCTTTTCGTCAATGTGCATTCCGGCAACTGCCGTCATGCCCAGAATGGCATTCATAGGCGTACGGATATCGTGGCTCATCCTGGACAGGAAATCACTCTTTGCTTGATTGGCAGACTCTGCCCGTTCCGCTGCCAGCGCCAGCATTTCATTCTGCCGCTCTTCCTTGTGAATAATCTCGTCAATGCTGCGGACAGCCAATGTAATGGCCGCAGGACCCTCCTCTCTCATCTCCGCCACGGTAATCGCCGCACAGCACCACTCAAAGTCTCCGTCGGGATCCCTCCGCCTATACCGGAACTCTACGTAATCCTCCGTCTCCAGCTGCTTTAATATATTGGACAGCTTCAGAAACTCTTCCAGCTGCTGAAGGTATTCCTCCCCGATAATCCCCGTCTCAAAACGGCTTGATACAAATTCCGTATTGTAATCGCCGCACTCGGAGGCCATGCCCCGATGAGGATAGAGCATCTCATAGGTGCCTTTTTCCACATCAATATAGTAGATGGCCCGGTAAGCCCTTGCCGTACCGTTCATGGCATTCTGGTAGATCCGGTTCCGATCCGCCATCTTATCCCGTTCCTCCATCAAAAGCTGGCTCCGCTTCTCATGTCTGTAATCGTGGAATGCCTGGAAAATAACAAGCGCAAGGCCCAGAAGTACCAGTATAATGATTATGTAGTTAAAAGTATCCACACCAGATAGAATCTCATCCTTAGGTATGGTTAAGATAGCAGTCCATCCGTTGTCCATCTGATGGAAATAAACATTCCGGGTGACTCCCTCCAGAGCGATCACATTTTCCAAAACCTGGTTTTCCATCTCCCCGTCTGCAAGCTCCATAAATCCGTCCACCAGCTCCTGGAAATCCTCATATTCATAATCCAGAGGGGACTTATAATAAAGAAGCGTTCCCTCCCTGCCCAGAAGGTAATAGGCTGCGTCCTTGGGCAGCTTCATACTTTCATTGTTCCGTTCAAAACAAGAAAACATAATGTCAATAGCCAGAAAGCTTCCTGTAGAGGGAACGGCCTTACACATAGTCACCACCGGCAGGCCCGTCACCTCGTCCGTGTAGGCGGAGGAGATATAGATGTCGCCGTCTGCTTCCATAGCGCCCTTGTAATAATCCCGTTCCTCCACATTGAAATCATCCATGGCCTCGATCCGGGGATCATTAGATATCATCCTCGTACCGCCCATGGCTTTTCCGTAGATCTGGATATTCTCGTGCCCGTACAGATCCGTCAGCCCGTTCATAAAAGGATACAGTCCCTCCCGAAGCTCCTCCAAAGTGACATTGTCCTTCTCCCGCTCCTCCACGTATTTGACGCTGATAGTCAGAATAGACTCGCAGGTACTGATATTGCCTTCCTCTGCGGAGGAATAATTCTCCACCAGAGTTAAGCCCATTTTGTTAGTATTCTCCATTAAAGAATTGCGCAGAATGTGGGTGCACAACACCACCAGACAGATAAACATGCCCAGCAGAATGATATTGTTGCGCATTTTTCTCAGTAATTGTTTCTTCTTGCTTCTACTCATCTCGATCGTTACCTTTCGGGAATTCATTCTACTTTATTACTAGGTATATTTTACATGGTGTAGAGCGGAAAAGCAATCCCCATTCAAACGCAATTAAATAAATTGTGTGAATTTACCGAAATTTTTAACGGCTTTCTTTTTTGAAACCAGCAGACTCCGGCCGGTCTTCTTTTCAAAAAATTGAGAGAATAACCCTCCGCACTTTCGGGAAAATTGATAACAGGCGCACGATCTGCCCAACAATCTGAGACAAGGATAATATGGAGGTGTTGTTGTGAATAAAACATTGGATATTCTGGCCCTCACAATCGGTATCGTCGGTGCTCTGAACTGGGGGTTGATTGGATTTTTCAACTTTAATCTCGTTCAGTTTATTTTCGGATCCGGAGGACTGGCGCGGATTATTTATGCACTGGTAGGTATCTGTGCAGTGTACCTCTTGACCTTTTATGGAAAGACGGGTAAGGTTTCTTATGAGCAATAAGACAGTGGGCTAAAAAGGTACGGGGCTGACGGCTTATTTTGCTGCAGCCCCGTACACTTTAAGTTTTGTCTCAGGCTTTCATGCTGCCTGTTTTCTTTTCAAAATCCCTCATTCACCAGCAAAATTCCCCTTTCATTGACAACCATGTATATTTATGGCAGAATAAGTCAGTAAGCAGTCAAACCTATGCGAGACCCCCTATCGGACTTTTACGCCTGCAAACGTCCGCCATCATGGTAAGGAGCACTCAAAAATGACAGTTCAAATACAAGCATTCCATAAAAAATCCATCTTAGCAAAGCTGAAAAAGCATCCCTGGACCGCAGCAGCAGCTCTTGTATGCCTGCTGCTTCTTCTCTTTCCGCCTCTGGTATGTATGGAGCTTCGGATCAACTACAGCGATCCCGGGTATACAGAAGGAGAGACCTTCAAAGTCCTCACCTCCCACCGGGAAGACACCATTCCGTTCAGCGGTCTTCAGGCAACCTATGCCCGGACAGGCCAGAGCCGCATTTATTTTCTGGACTATCTGTATCGGAAAGGAAGCTATGTGCGCCGGCTGGATCCGGCCGACACGGACAAGATTCCCCTGATAAGCATCCGTTCTGTAGAGATCCGCTGCAACGGCATTTTGGGGGGAGTTTTGGAAGGACAGGCCTTGTATGATGCCTTTACCCCCAACGAGCAGGTGGAAATGGCTCTCAGCCCGGAAGGAAATCTGGATCTTCTCATAAGCGGAAACGACTCCCAGCTCTTTCCCACCGATTCCTTCCGCAGGCTTTATACGCACACAGCCCTCCTATATTCCAGAATCGGCATTTTGTACCTGTTCCTCTTTACGGCTGCCGTCCTTCTTCTCAGCCGGCTCTATGGAAGGATCCGAAAAAGCCGGAAGGAAGAATGGCATCTGGATATCAGCGACGTTATTCTGTGGCTGGCTGCCGCAGGAGCTGTGTGCCTTCTGATAACGGCTGTATTTACGGGCGATCACAGAAAAAATCCGGATGAGTGGGAAAGCCGGGATGCCATCCGCTACTACGTGGATCATAACCTTCCGCCGGATATCCGCAGCCCCGAGGCGCTTCCCACTGTGGGAACCTACGGAACCACCCGGCTCTCGGAGTTTAATCCTTACTACTTTTATGCCGGAAAGCTGGCCTCCGTCATTTCCTGTGTTCACAAGGAGCGCGTGTTCGGCCTGTGCCTGGGAATCGCCCTCTTCCTTTTCTGTCTGCTGAATGCCCGGAAGAACCGTTACCTGCTGGCGGCCTGTTTTCTGACGCCGCAGCTGTGGTATCTCTATGCATATGCCACCTCCGACGCCCTTGACTACCTGGTATCCGTCCTTGTGCTTTACCAGCTGGCCAATCCAAAAAGTATGCTGAACCGCCTGGTCGAGAGGGAGGTAAAGAAAACCGATATTTTCCGCATCCTGCTCCTGGGTACGATGTTTGCCCACGTATTGATGGCCAAAGCCAATTTTTACATGATTCTCATTTATGCCTTCCTGATGCTGCTGCCTCCCCTTCTGGAAGCAAAGGCGGACAGGCGGAGCGAACGGTTCAAGGCTTATCTGTGGATTCTGCTGGCGGCTCTTTGTATCTTCGGAATCCGCCTGAGCTTTGAATTTGCCCACTACGGCTTTCAGAGAAATGAGGTCATCCTGGAGGTGCAGAATGCACTGGGCGCTTATGAGCTGCGTCCCTCCACGCCGCCCCAGGAACAGGCGCCGGAATTCGCCATGTACAACAAGGGCGTTTCCTTCCTGGATTTCCTGACAAAATACAATTTCCACGGACAGCTCTTTAAGTCCTCCGTGGGCGTGTACGGCGGCATGAATGTCTATGCCCATGGGTGGTATTATCCGGCCATGGCCCTCCTTTACCTCCTTCTGTATGCGGGAATTGGCGTATATGTGTGGCAAAAGGCTTCCCCTGAGTGGACGGAGGCCCTTGAAAAGGCTTCTCTCAAGGCCCAGCGCCGGAAGCGGATTGCCTGGGGACTTCTTCATGCCTCTGCCTTCGTGTCTTACCTGCTGGTGGTGTACAATGGATTTTTTGTGGACTTTCAGCCCCAGGGACGGTATATGCTTCCGGTATTTGTTCTGGCGGCTCATGCCGCCTCCCTGGATGAGCGGATCACAAAAAGCCGGTGGTTTAACCTGCTTCTGGTGATCACGGCAGTCCTGTCCCTGTATTCCTTTGCAATGGGGATTCCGCAGCTGCGTGAGGTCTGAATCATTTAAAAGGATGCCGCAAGCCCTTTTTTCTGCTTTTCCCTCTCTCATTTTGTCTTGTTTACAAAAAGAGAGAGGGAAATTGCGGCTAGGGCTTCCGGCATCCTTTTTCATACTTCAGACTATTTTATGCTTCCCCCTTCTGAGCCTCTGGGCTTACATCACACTCTGGGTAAAGAGAGACTTCACATGCTGTACCTCTTCCTCGGTGGCTTTGGAAGCCGGTACATAGTACTGCTTGGCCCGGGCAATCTGATAGAGCTCCTCCTGGGACATCTCGCACTTGTTCCGCAGATCCTTTAAGGTCTGTTTAAGTCTGGGCTCCTCGGTCTGAGGAATCATTTCGCTGAACATCTTTAACTCTCCGTTGATACCGACCAGGGTATCTGCTACCATTGTCTTCTCATTCATTTTCGCACCCTCCTAACCTAAGAACTGCATCAGCTGCTGCTTGTTTTCCTTGGCAGACTGGGCTGCCTTCTGGAAAAACTGCTTTACCTGCTGATCTGTGGCATTGTTGGCATAATCGTTCATTTTACAGTGGGTGGTGTCGTAGCCTCCGATGAGATGGCGAAGGTTCTGTACATCCAGTTCAGATAATTCCGATCTCATAAAAAAATACCTCCTATTCCAGTTCCGTAATATCCTATCCAGTACACCCGTATGAAATCTATTTCCAGTCACAGATGCATGTGCCTGTAAATCGATTTGTGCATTGTAAGGAATATTACTGTTTCCAGTTCCCTGCCCAAAATGATTTTTGAACAGTTATTAACAGTATCCCGATCCGGAGGTGTTTTTATGCGGATTCTCCATAGACAAAGTTTGCCTGCCCTTAAGGGCAGGCAAATATCTTAATTTTAATCAAAATTTTCCAAATTAGCCGGCTAACCAGTTGTATAATTCTTCATATTTTTTCGCAGAAGCGCCCCAGGAGAAGTCAACGGCCATAGCCCGGTCTACAATCTTGTTCCACTCACGCTTCTTGTCGTAGTAAACGCTCTCTGCATAACGGATGGTGTGAAGCATCTCATGGGCGTTGTAGTTGAGGAAGCTGAAGCCCGTTCCCGTGCTCTCATACTCGTTGTAGGGCTCTACCGTATCCTTCAGTCCGCCTGTCTCCCGGACAATGGGCACGGTGCCGTACCGAAGGCTCATCAGCTGGCTCAAGCCGCAGGGCTCAAACTGGGACGGCATAAGGAACGCATCGCAGGAACCGTATATCTTATGTGACATCGCCTCGGAATAGAAGATGTTGGCCGACACCTTCCCCTGATACTTCCAGGCAAAGTGACGGAACATATTCTCGTACCGCTCCTCGCCGGTTCCGAGTACGACCAGCTGAATCTCATCCTGACATAGCTCATCCATAACATAGGCAATCAGATCGAAGCCCTTCTGATCCGTCAGACGGGATACCACGCCCAGCATCATCTTCTTGGGATCTACTTCCAGCCCCAGCTCCGCCTGAAGAGCCGTCTTATTCTTTACCTTTTCCTTCCTAAAGTTCACGGCATTGTAATTCTTCGCCAGAAACTTGTCGGTCTCCGGATTGTACTCCTCGTAATCAATGCCGTTGACAATTCCGCGAAGGGAGTTGGCCCTTGCGTTCATAAGGCCGTCCAGATGCTCGCCGTAATAGGGCATCTTGATCTCCTCCGCATAAGTCTCGCTTACGGTGGTCACTGCGTCCGAATAAACAATACCGCCCTTCAAGTAGTTGGCGTCTCCATAAGCCTCCAGCTTATCCGGCGCGAAATAAGAGATGGATAGTCCGGTAATGTCGCGCACCGTCTTCATATCCCACACGCCCTGGAACTTCAGATTATGGATGGTCATAATCGTCTTGATTCCCTGGAAAAACGGATTGTTCTGGAAGGAATCGTTCAGAAATACCGGAACAAGCCCCGTCTGCCAGTCATGGCAGTGGATAATATCCGGCCGGAAATCCAGTGAGGGGAGGGCTGAGATAGCTGCCTTGGAGAAAAATGCAAACTTCTCAATGTCCTCATAAATGTTCCCGTAAGGCTTGGCGCCTGCAAAATAGTACTCATTATCAACAAAATAGAACTTTACGCCCTCATATTCCATCTCCAGAATTCCCACATACTGGCTCCGCCATGCGAGATTCATGTAGAAATGTGTAACATATTTCATCTGATCCCGCCATTCCTGCTTGATACAGAGATATTTGGGAACCATCACCCGGATATCAAAATACTCTTTGTCAAAATACTTCGGCAGAGATCCCACTACGTCTGCCAGACCTCCTGTCTTAATGAAGGGTACCGCTTCAGAAGCAACAAATAATATCTTTTTCACCGTATTTCCTCCCTATTTTCCCATACACCCATGGGTATTTGTAATATTTTATATTCATTATACCTCAAACAGCGCATATTTGAAAGGGAAATTTTCGCAAAAGCTACAAAGTTTATGATACTTTCGCTTTGTACTCCAGCCGGATCCGGTCGGAAATCAGCGCAATAAATTCGGAATTGGTCGGCTTCCCCTTCCCGGTACTGACCGTATACCCGAACAGCTCGTCGATGGTATCCATCTTCCCCCTGCTCCAGGCCACCTCAATGGCATGGCGGATGGCCCGTTCCACCCGGCTGGGAGTGGTCTGATGGTTCTTGGCAATGGTGGGATAGAGCACCTTCGTAATGGAGCTCAGCATATCCATATCTTCCACAGACATCATAATGGCGTCTCTCAGATATTGGTAGCCCTTGATATGGGCCGGAACGCCTATCTCGTGAATCATATTGGTCACATCCGTCTCCAGATCCCGTGTCTCGTAAGGAAGCCGCTTCCGCTCGGACTCTCCCGGAGTTCTCACGGGATTCAGAATTTTTTCTCCCCGGTTCTGGATGCTTCTCAGCCTTCCAAGAAGCATTTCGTTATTAAAGGGCTTCATCATATAATAGCTGGCTCCCAGGGAAAAGGCGTCCTCCGTCACATCCTCCTGCCCGATGGCGGAAAGAACAATAAAAGCCGGCTGTTTCTTCATCCCCTTATCCTCTTTCAGCTTTTCCAGCACTCCAAGCCCATCCATTCTGGGCATGATCAGATCCAGAAGCACCACGTCTGGCTGGCTTTTGCGTATCATTTCCACCGCATCCTCGCCGTTTCCCGCCGTACCTACAATCTCCATGCTGCTCTCACTGCGTATCATACTGTTCAGCAGCTCCACGATCCGTTCATTGTCATCCGCAATTGCAACCTGTAATTTCTCCATCTCAACCTCCCATATGTCTCTGTCCTTAAAACTGCCGGAAGCTTCTCCCGGCAATTTCCTTCTTACAGATGTTTGCTTAACATGCTTACATTATAGACAGCATGTACCTGGGTTGCAATTTCTTTCTCTCCCCATTTTAAGACATGGCAGGACAGCTTTCGACGGATTCCTCTAAAGATTTACATGTTCCAGCATATTCTCAATAAAAACTCCGAAACCTTTTGTGGAATCCTGTACAAATACGTGGGTTACTGCCCCCACCAGCTTCCCGTTCTGGATGATGGGGCTTCCGCTCATCCCCTGGACAATCCCCCCGGTAAGGTTAAGAAGCTCCGGATCCGTCACCTTCAAAATAATTCCTTTGTTCATATCCTCATCCTTCCGGTGCACCTCCAGAATCTCTACCCGGTAATCCTTGATTTCGCCGCTGACTGCGCTGCGCACAAAAGCCTCGCCCGTCTGGATCTCCTGCTTATATCCTACCTGAAGGCTCTCTCCTTCGACTTTTTCATAAATCCGATCCTCCCCGGTTCCAAAGATCCCCACAGGCGTATTTTCCGTAAGCGCTCCGCAGATAAGCTCTTCCCGGTAACGGATGAGGCCGGAAAGCTCTCCCGGGCTTCCTTTCTCTCCTTTTTTGATGTCAATGATATTGGTGTCATAGAGGGCGCCTTGGGAGATCTCCAGCAGCGTCCCTGTGTCTACGTCATTGACCCCATGACCCAATGCCCCGAAGCTGCCTCTCTCTGTCAGAAAGGTCAGGGTTCCGATTCCCTGGGTATTGTCCCGCACCCAGATTCCAAGCTTGTATTCCTCCTGGCCGGTCTGAACCGCCTCAACCTTCACCTGTATCTCTTCGCCGCCCCGGTCTAGATCCAGAATTACATCCTGGCTGCCCCCTGCATTGACTGCCTCAATCAGCTCCTCCTTATCGGAAACCGCCTGGCCGTTGACTGCCTGGATATAATCGCCCCGCTGGACAATCCGGTAGGCCGGCTCGTAATTCAGCCCGTCTACTCCCGTCACCTCCCCGGTGCCGATGATGAGAATTCCTTCTGTCTCCATATAAATCCCGATGGGAACTCCGCCGGGAATCACATAGGCAGGTTTTAACACCTCCACCTGGACTTCTTTTAAAGGAATTATTCCAAGAAGCTTATATGCAATGGTATAATTTCCCGTTCCGTAAGCATTGGCCGAAGCCTCCGCAAGTCCCGGCTTGATTTCCTGCGTAACAAAAAAACCGGGATATTCCGGACCTGATTCTCCCTCTGTCTGTGTATAAGAATCCGGTATCCCGTCACGGATCTCCCGGTATCCCAAAACTCCAAGGCCTGCCAGACTCACCAGTAAAAGACCGATGAGGCAGCGCCGGTACTGTCTCATATCCATAGCTCCACATCCTCTGTCGAAATCGTAAAAAGGATGTAGTGTTTACAATGGTAACACTGCATCCTTCTTTAGTATGTGAAATATGGATCTCGCTAGACTAGTATAATATTTCCAAAAATGCGGCAATTCGGCGTGCATTCAGACTGCTGCCCGAAATCCTGCTTTACCTGCCGCCGGACTTCTTTCCCTTTGCCAGCTCCTTCATTTCCTCCGCATTCTTCATCACGGCATCCGTGATCTTTGCGCCGCCCAAGATACGAGCCAGCTCTTCAATGGTTTCTTCTTCAAAAAGCTTCCTTATCTGCGTCCTGGTTTCTCCATGTTCTGCCATTTTTTCAATACGGTAATGGCTGTCTGCCATGGCTGCAATCTGAGCCAGATGCGTGATGCAGATAACCTGCCTGGTCTTTCCGATGAGCATCATCTTCTCGGAAACCTTCTGGGCCGTCCGTCCGCTGATTCCCACGTCAATCTCATCGAAAATCACGGCGTCAATATCGTCCTTGTCTGCCAGAACCGTCTTAATGGCCAGCATGATCCGGGACAGCTCTCCGCCGGAGGCAATCTTCATCAGAGGCCGCAGGGGCTCCCCGGGATTGACGGAAATCAGGAATTCCACATCATCCGTCCCCAGGGCCGTATAGTCCGGCAGGCTCTCAAACTGCATCTCAAACTGCACATCCAGAAAGTTCAGATCCACAAGATGCTGCCGAATCTCTTTGCACAGCTTTTTTGCACAGGCTTTTCGTATTCCGGATACCTGCCTGCAGAGCTCTGAAAGCTCCTCCTCCGTGTCAGAAAGCTCCTTCTTAAGCTTCAAAAGATAGGCGTCATAATCCAGAAGCTTTTCCAGACGCTCCCTGGATGCTTCCTGCCAGGAAAGCACCTGCTCCAGAGTTTTCCCGTACTTTGCCTTTAGCTGGTTCAGAAGATTCAGCCGTTCCTCGGTCTCAAAAAAGGTTTCCTCGGAAAACTCCAGGGAATCCAGATATTCTGCCATATCCCGGTTAAAATCATTCAACAGGCCGTCAATATCCGTCAGCTGCTCCAGAAGAGGGGACATTTCTTCATCAAAGGAAGCCACGCTCTGCAGCTCCCGTAAAGCCCGGCCGATGGAGCCGCCCGCCGCCTGGGGATCTTCGTAGCCTGTAAGAGTATAAGCCGCCCCCGCAGCCTCCAGAATCTTTCTTCCGTTGGTCATCCGGCGGTACTGCTGCTCCAGCTCCTCATCCTCCCCGGGAACCAGGGCAGCCTTCTCGATCTCATCAATCTGAAATTCCAGAAGAGAAATCTCTCTTAAGCGGCTCTCCTCGTCCAGCTGTGCTTCCTTCAGCGTTTCGTTCAGTTGTTTCCAGTTTTTATACGTTTCTCCCAGCTCTTCCCGGATGCTCCCCAGCTTTTCCTTGGAAAATTCATCCAGAATCTCCAGATGCTTCTTTTTCTGAAGAAGGGACTGATGCTCATGCTGTCCGTGAATATCAATTAAAACAGAGGCCGTCTCCTTTAACTGGCTTAAAGGCACCGTCTCTCCGTTGATTTTATTCATGCTTCGTTTATCGGAAATTTTTCTGGAAATAATTACCTGATCCTCTTCCAAAGTAACGCCAAGCTCCATAAGCCGCTGCCGCTGGCTCTCTCTGGACACCTGGAAGACAAGCTCTACCAGTCCGAATTCCGCTCCCTCCCTCAGCATCTCCCTGGAGGCCTTGTCCCCCAGCGCCAAGCCTACAGAGCCTATGACAATGGACTTGCCGGCTCCCGTCTCGCCGGTGAGAATATTCAGCCCCTCTGAAAAATCGATTTCTGCCTCCTCAATCAGAGCCAGATTCTTTACATGTAAATGAGTTAACATAAGTTCTCCTATATTATAGTTCTGCGACGCTCTACAATTCCTTCATCATCTTACGCAGCTTGTCCATGACCTGCAGCGTATCCTCCGCTGTGCGGATGGCACAGAACACCGTGTCATCTCCTGCGATACAGCCCACGATATCCTGCCAGTGAAGAGCATCGAGAGCCGCAGCCACAGCCATGGCCATGCCGGACACAGTCTTAATCACCAGGATGTTCTGGGCCACATCCATTGACACAAAACCGTCCCTCAGTATTCCTATGTACTTCTCCCCCATCTGCCGGCTGTGCTCCCGGACTGCCACATAACGCTGGCGGTCTCCCATGGTCATTTTTGTAAGCTTCAGTTCCCGGATGTCTCTGGATACCGTGGCCTGTGTCACTTGAAAACCAGCCTCGTTCAGCTTTTCCGCCAGCTCCTCCTGGGTCTCTATGTCATACCGGCCAATCAGTTCAATAATTTTTCCATGCCGCTCCCGTTTCATGGTCTACCTATCCTCCTATTCCGCACATCTTGTTCAGTTTCCGCGCATCTTGTTCCGCAGCACCTCCAGAAAGCTGATTTGACTAATCTTCACGATATCTGCGGTTTTTTCCGACTTCTGAATCTCAACATAATCCCCGGTGGCAATGGGCACGGACACCTCCCCGTCAAAGGTGGCAAATGCCTCCTCCCGGTCCATCCTCCTTCCGGAACCAAGGCGGATGGCTACCCGGTCTTCTCCGGACAATACAATGCTTCTGGCCGTCAGTGTGTGGGGACAGATGGGCGTCACCACGATCATAGAGGCCATGGGGGATACAATGGGCCCTCCCGCCGAGAGGCTGTAGCCGGTGGATCCGGTGGGCGTGGATACAATGATGCCGTCCGCCGAATACCGGTTCAGAAATTCCCCATTTACATAAATCTCATAGTCAATCACCCGAAGGGCCCCGGCGCGGTTTACCACAATGTCGTTCAGGGCCAGATTGTGTACCGCTCCCTCCTGCTCCCGGCAGACGGCCCCTTTCAGCATCATCCGGGGTTCCAAAATGTACGCATCGGCCATAAGCCTGTCCATGGCATCAGGAATTCCGGACTTCTCGATGGCAGCCAGGTAGCCCAGATTGCCAAGGTTGATTCCCAGAAGGGGGATTCTCCGTTCTACCGTGTCCCTGGCTGCCTGAATCAGCGTTCCGTCCCCTCCGAGAACAAGAATGCACTCTGTCCCCTGAGGAATCCAGTCTGCATCCGTATACCCGGTCTGAACCTTTCCCGCCCCGCTCTCACGCCTCTCCAGCTTCTGGTACTCCCGTACCGTGCAGGAACATCCATGGGAAGTCAGGTATTCGTAAATGCATCTGGTGGTCTCCAGATTTTTGTCCTTTTCACTGTTGGTTATAATATAAAATTGATTCATTTTCTTTCCCTGTCTTATGCTATATCTTACCAGGCTGCTGGGTTTACGTCAAAAGGGCATGGGCCTCATCCACTACCTCCTTTGGCCGGATATGCTCCGGGCAGCCGGACAGGCAGGCTTCCTCTTTGTTCTTTCTCAGATGAAGCAGATACTCTATATTCCCCTCCGGCCCGCGGACCGGAGAAAAATCCAGTCCCAGGATCTCATAGCCCACGGATCCGGCATAGGAAATCACCTGCCGGATGACCTCCAGATGGGTCTCCTTTTCCCTGACGACGCCCTTCTTTCCCACCTTCTCCCGGCCCGCTTCAAACTGAGGCTTAATAAGGGCCGCTATCTCTCCCTCCTCTGTCAAAAGCTCCCGTACCGGAAGAAGCACTTTCGTAAGGGAGATAAAGGCTACGTCAATGGACGCAAACTGCGGCGGCTCCCCAATCTGCTCCGGCAGAAGATAGCGGATATTGGTTTTCTCCATACACACTACCCGCTCATCCGTCCGCAGCTTCCAGGCTAACTGATTGGTTCCCACATCCACGGCATAGACCTTGGCCGCGCCGTTCTGCAGCATACAGTCGGTAAAGCCTCCTGTGGAGGAGCCCACATCCATGCAGATCTTCCCCTCCAAGGACAGCTGAAAGCTTTTTACCGCTTTTTCCAGCTTCAGGCCGCCCCTGCTCACATAGGGAAGCTTATGTCCCCGGACTTCGATTTCTGCCTTGTCCTCGAACATGGAACCGGCCTTGTCCTCCCGCTGTCCGTTTACAAAGACATTTCCCGCCATTATTACGGCCTTTGCCTTTTCCCGGGACTCGGAAAGTCCCCGGGATACCAGTAGTACATCCAGTCTTGTTTTCATCACGGCTCCTTACATCTGTCCCACATAGGCAGTAATTACACGCTTTGCAATGGTTTCCGCATCCAGCCCCACTTCTTTAAAAAGAAGGGAGACGTTTCCGTGCTCCACGTATTCGTCGGGAATGGCCGCAGACAGCACATGGACAGAAAGCCCCCGATCCGACACAAAACCAAGAACCTTTTCTCCGTATCCGCCGCTTCGTACATTTTCTTCCATGGTAACGAAGAGGCGGTGAGTCTTTGCCAGCAGCTCCAGACATTCCGTGTCAATGGGTTTAACAAAGCGGGCGTTGACCAGGGTACAGTTGTAACCGGTGTCCTTCAAAATCTTCCGCACCTCTTCTGCAATCTTCACCATGCTCCCCACTGCCAGAAGGGCAATATCCGCTTCCTCATAGAGAATCTCGCTCTTTCCATAGGTCACTGGGGAACGGAACTCCTGAAGGCCGTCGTAAGCCTCCCCCCTTGGATAGCGCAAGGCTATGGGGGATTCAAAATCAATGGCATATTTCAGCATATCGGAAAGCTCCCACTTGTTCTTCGGAGCCATAATCGTCATATTCGGAATGCTGGAAAGGTAGGACAGATCAAAAATGCCCTGGTGGGTCTCCCCGTCGCTTCCCACCAGCCCCGCCCGGTCGACAGCAAATACCACCGGGAGGTTCTGAATGCAGACGTCGTGAAGAATCTGATCGTAGGCTCTTTGCAGGAAGGAGGAGTACACGGCCACCACCGGCTTTAAGCCGCCCGCCGCCAGGCCTGCCGCAAAGGTTACGGCGTGCTGTTCCGCAATTCCAACGTCAAAAAACCGATCGGGAAACATATTTTTAAACCGCTTCAGACCGGTTCCGTCCGGCATGGCCGCCGTGATGGCAGTCACCTTCTCGTCCCGATCTCCCATTTTCCGCATAACCGTGGAGAAAATATCCGTATAATTGGCCTTTGTGCGTTTGTGGCTGGGCAGGCCGGTAGCTATCTCAAAGGGCTCCGCCCCGTGGAACCGGGCCGGATGGCGCTCCGCCGGGGCATAGCCCTTGCCCTTCTGGGTTTTTACATGGATCAGCACGGCGTGGCGGATCCTTCTGGCATCGTTGAAGGTACGGATCATCTGCTCGATGTTGTGTCCGTCCACCGGCCCTAAGTAAGTGATGCCCATATTTTCAAAGAGCATCCCCGGAATCACAAGCTGTTTTAAGCCGTTCTTCGTCTTTTTCAGCTGGCGGACAAGGCCTTCGCCGTAAACGGGAATCCGCTCCAGGGTATTCTGCAGCCCCTCCTTAAAACCAGTGTAGGCTTCTGCTGTCCGCAGGCCGTTCAGATACTGGGACATCCCTCCCACATTCTCTGCAATGGACATCTGGTTGTCGTTAAGGACGATGATGAAATTGCTCTTTAGCTGGGAAGCATTGTTCAGGGCCTCATAGGCCATTCCCCCTGTGAGCGCCCCGTCGCCGATAACGGAAATCACAGATTCCTTTCCCCCTTGAAGCTCTCTCGCCTTTACCAGGCCGATGCCTGCGGAGATGGAGGTGGAGCTGTGCCCCGTATCAAAACAGTCGCAGTCGCTCTCCTTGCGTTTGGGGAAACCGCTCATGCCCCCGTACTTGCGCAGCTCGTCAAAGCCGGCCTTCCGCCCGGTGAGAAGCTTATGGGTGTAAGCCTGATGGCCTACATCCCATACCACCTTATCCTCCGGAAGATGAAAGGCAAGATGCATCGCCATTGTCAGCTCCACCACGCCTAGGTTGGAGGCAAGGTGTCCGCCGCTTACGCTGATTTTCTCAATGAGAAACTCCCGGATCTCCTCTGCAAGAAGGTTCCACTCGTATTTCTCCAGTTTTTTGATATCATTTACCTGGTTAATCTTCTCTAATGCCATTGTATTGTCCTATTCCTGTTCTACAGGCTCTGCTGTCTTCCAGCTTTGCAGCATACGGATACCGCTATTTTTCTCTGGTGATCAGCATGGTTATCAGTTCTTCCAAGAAGGGATTCTCACGCCCTAAGGAGGCCAGTGTGGCAAGAGCTCTCTTGGAAATCTCCTCCACGTCCTGCTTTGCCTGCTTTAGGCCTTCCAGGGTTACATAAGTCGTCTTTTCGTTCTTCTCATCGCTGTGAATGGGCTTTCCCAGAACCTCCAGGGTGCTGGTCACATCCAGGATATCGTCCTGAATCTGGAAAGCCAGTCCCACATCCTGGGCTGTCCTTCGGATCTTGTCAACCTCTTCCTTGGAAGCCCCGGCCAGCAGGGCGCCAATCATCATGGAGCTTTCAATCAGCGCACTTGTTTTCAGCCGGTATATAAAGTCCAGCTTCTCCTTGGAAACAGCCTGTCCCTCGGATTCCACATCCACCACCTGGCCGCCGATCATGCCATAGATGCCAGCCTTTTCTGCCAGAACCTGTATGGCACGTGCTGTTCTCTCATTCAGCTCCTGCGACAAGGCTCCTGCCGCCGTCTCAAAGGCATAGTTTAAAAGGGCGTCCCCTGCCAGAATTCCCAAAGCCTCCCCATAGACGGCGTGGGTGGTCTTTCTGCCCCGGCGGTATTCGTCATTGTCCATAGCCGGCAGATCGTCGTGTACCAGAGAATAGGTGTGAATCATCTCGATGGCCGCCATAAAGGGCTCAATCACCTGGCCGCTGCCCCCGAACATCCGATAGGTCTCCTGCATCAGCATGGGCCTAAGGCGCTTGCCCCCTGCCGTCACACTGTAATTCATGGCCTCCAGAACGGTTTTTTGAAATCCTGTCTCCTCTGGCAGATATTTTTTTAGAATCTCCTCAATCTCTGCCGTTCTCTTTTGAAGCTCCTCGTTAAAACTCATCCAGTGTTCCCTCCTCGTTCAGGATCAGCATCTTTTTTTCCACCTTATCCAGTTTTTCATTACAGTATTTTAAAAGCTTTGTCCCTTCTGCATACACCTGAAAGGATTCCTCCAGGGCCGTATCCCGGTCGGAAAGCTTCTCCAGCATAAAGTCCAGCTCCGCAAATGCTTCCTCTAAGGTCTTTTCCTGATTTTCTGTCTGCTCCATCTCATACCTCTCATTCTGATTCTGTCCGTTCTACGGCCAGCCGCTCCTTCACCACCGCCGTATACAGACCGTCTGTCACATGAATCCGCAGGAGGTCTCCTGTGTCCGCCTGCCGGATGCTGGTAACTGCCTTCCCGTCGGTGCCTTCTATATAAGAATACCCCTGCTGCAGCTTGAGCAGCGGGGAAAGCCCGTGAAACCGCTCGATATAGAGAGCAAGCTGGTTCTTCCGGTCGCCCAGCTTTTCTTTCATGGCCTGCTCCAGCTGATTGGAAAGCTCTGCCGCGCGCATACGCTTTTCAAAAAGCTGCTGCCTGGGGCTAATCTGAAGCAGGCGGTTCCTAAGCTCCCCAAGACGGTTCCGGTACTGCTCCAGGCGATAGCCAAAGCCCTGGTTAAGCCGCTGCTGGTAAGTCCTCATCCGTTCCAGAAGCTCCCGGATATCCGCCACGGCCAGCTCCGCAGCCGCCGAGGGTGTAGGCGCTCTCAAATCTGCCGCAAAATCCGCAATGGTGGTATCCGTCTCATGCCCCACGGCTGAGATCACCGGCGTCCGGCACTCAAAGATAGCCCTGGCCACCTTCTCCTCATTAAAAGCCCAGAGATCTTCCATAGAACCGCCGCCCCGGCCTACAATTATTACATCCACCCCTAGTTCGTCCAGCGCCTCAATCCCCCGTACAAGGTTGTCTGCCGCTCCCTCCCCCTGTACCAGGGAGGGATAGAGAATCAGCTGCACATATGGATTTCTCCGGGATGCGATGTTGCGGATATCCTGGATCGCCGCGCCGGTAGGAGCCGTGACAATTCCAAGCCTGCGGACATAAACGGGAATGGGCTGCTTATATTCTTCCGCAAACATCCCCATCTCTTCCAGCTCCCGTTTCAGCCTCTCAAATTCCTCATAGAGGCGGCCCATTCCATCCAGAAGAATCTCCTTTGCGTAAAGCTGATAGCTTCCCGTCCGCTCATACACATTGACGCTGCCCAGAACAATCACATGCTGCCCTTCCTTCATGGGAAAGGCCAGCCCCTTTCTCTGTCCGGCAAACATCACACAAGACAGGGTGCCGCTCTCATCCTTCAAGGAAAAATAAATATGACCGGAAGTATGGTATTTGCAGTTGGATACTTCGCCTTTGACGTACATGCGGCTGAGCAGAAAATCCTGGGAAAACATATTTTTGATGTAGCTGTTTACCTGGGCAACGGTGTAGGCGTTGACGTTCTTCATTCCTTCTTTCCTATTTTCCCAAGAATTCCATTGATAAAGGCCGGCGAATCATCTCCTCCGAACTTTTTCGCCAGCTCCACCGCCTCGTTGATGGCTACGCCCACGGGAACGTCCTCGTCAAACTCCATCTCATAGACAGCCAGCCGCAGCACTGTCAGATCCACCTTGCCCATACGCGAAATCTTCCAGCTTTTTGCCGTCTCTTCAATTCGCTTGTCAATCTCGGGAAGCTTGTCCACAACGCGGGCATACTTTTCCTCCATATAAGACTGATCTGCTTCCTTCAGTTCTTCCATATCTGCGAAAAACAGCTGAATCTGCTCCGGCATCTCCTCCGGAGTGTTGAATTCGATTCGGAACAGCAGTTCAAATATATGCTCTCTCAGTTCTCTTCGTTTCATACTCTGTCCTTTCCCCCTGCCGCAAAAGACCAAAGGAAGGGGATGTACAAAACACCCCCTTATTCCCCCTTGTTTTATCCTCTGTATTGTGACGCTTTACCGGCCTGGCGGCTATCTTGCCTTCTCCATGTTCACGCTTGCGATGCGGATGTTGACCATGGCTACTTCCAGGCCGGTCATGTTCTCAATGGCTGCCTTTACTTTCTCCTGTACCTTCTCGGATACCTTCATAATACTGTAGCCGTATTCGATATTCAGCGCAAGATCCACGTCCACGCTTCTGTCTGTCACCAGAACCTTCACGCCCTTGGACAGGTTCTTCATTCCCAGCTTGCTGATGAGCTCGTTGGTGATGTTGCCGGCCATAGCTGCAACGCCTTCCACCTCTGTGGCTGCCAGGCCTGCGATAATGGCGACTACCTCGTCCGCAATCTGCACCTCCCCAAGCTTTCCGTCTGCATGTATCATGTGAATCCCTCTATTTTCCTCTCTTGCCATTGCTGTGACCTCCGTTCAATTCTTCTATGATTCTTACCCGCCATTCCTGGTATATAGGTAGTAATCTCCTGTTTCCTTTGATTCTAGCATACTTTGGTGAAAATGGGAACTCTTTTTTGCAGCTTCAAAGGCTTCATCCGGCAAAAAAAATATGGCTGCCGGGAAACTCGTTCCCGACAGCCTTTCTAACGCCTATCTTATAACCGAACCTCTGCTTATAACTGAGGACCTGCAGCAACCAGTGCCTTTCCTGCCTCGTTGCCCTCGTATTTTGCAAAGTTCTTTATGAATCTGCCTGCCAGATCCTTTGCCTTCTCTTCCCACTGGGAAGCTTCAGCGTAAGTATCCCGGGGATCCAGAATGTTGGTGTCTACGCCCGGAAGCTCTGTGGGAACCTCAAGGTTGAAGTACGGAATCTTCTTTGTGGGAGCCTTGCGAATATCTCCGCTTAGGATTGCGTCGATGATTCCACGGGTATCCTTGATGGTGATACGCTTGCCGGTTCCGTTCCATCCGGTATTTACCAGATATGCCTTTGCGCCGTTCGCTTCCATTCTCTTAACAAGCTCCTCGCCGTACTTGGTGGGATGAAGCTCCAGGAATGCCTGGCCGAAGCATGCGGAGAAGGTCGGTGTGGGCTCGGTAATTCCGCGCTCTGTTCCTGCAAGCTTTGCGGTAAAGCCGGACAGGAAGTAGTACTGTGTCTGCTCCGGAGTCAGGATAGATACCGGAGGAAGTACGCCGAATGCATCTGCGGACAGGAAGATAACTTCCTTTGCTGCCGGAGCTGCGGATACAGGACGTACAATATTCTTAATATGATTAATGGGATAAGACACACGTGTATTCTCGGTTACGCTCTTATCGTTGAAATCAATCTTGCCTTCTGCATCCAGCGTTACGTTCTCAAGAAGTGCGTTGCGCTTGATTGCATTGTAGATATCCGGCTCGGATTCCTTGTCCAGGTTGATAACCTTCGCATAGCAGCCGCCCTCGAAGTTGAACACGCCGTTGTCGTCCCAGCCGTGCTCGTCATCGCCGATGAGCAGACGCTTCGGGTCTGTGGAAAGGGTGGTCTTGCCGGTTCCGGAAAGGCCGAAGAAGATTGCGGTGTTCTCACCGTTCATATCTGTATTAGCAGAGCAGTGCATGGAAGCGATGCCCTTCAGCGGCAGATAGTAGTTCATCATGGAGAACATACCCTTCTTCATCTCTCCGCCGTACCAGGTGTTCAGGATAACCTGCTCGCGGCTTGTGATATTGAACATCGCTACGGTTTCGGAGTTAAGTCCCAGCTCCTTGTAGTTCTCTGCTTTTGCCTTGGAAGCGTTGTATACAACGAAGTCCGGCTCGAAGTCAGCCAGCTCTTCCTCTGTAGGAGCGATGAACATATTCTTTACGAAATGAGCCTGCCAGGCAACCTCCATAATGAAACGGATGGCCATACGGGTATCCTTGTTGGTTCCGCAGAATGCATCGATTACGAAAAGTCTCTTGTCGGAAAGCTCGCCAAGAGCAATCTTCTTTACTTCTGCCCATGCTTCCTCGGTTGCCGGATGATTGTCGTTCTTGTATTCTTCAGAGGTCCACCATACGGTATCCTTTGAATTGTCGTCCATAACAATGAACTTGTCTTTCGGTGAACGGCCTGTATAGATACCGGTCATTACGTTCACTGCGCCAAGCTCGCTGACCTGGCCCTTTTCAAAGCCTTCCAGTTCCGGCTTGGTCTCCTCTTCAAATAACATCTCATAAGAAGGGTTGTGAACAATTTCTGTAGTTCCCGTAATACCATACTTGCTCAAATTGATTTCTGCCATCTTAGTTTTAACCTCTCTTCTTCAATATTTGCCTGTGTATGCAAGCCTTTCCTGCAAAAGGCACTGTAACGTTCACTATCATATTATACATAATAAAATAATAAAATCAATAAAAATTCTTCACAAATTTTATCAAAAATATTTTTGATTCATAGTGAAACTATAATTTCTTACGGCTTTTCCGTCCTCCCACTTTCCGGCAAAGACAAAGAGCTGATCTCCATAGACATCCTTTCCCCATTCGGTACAGGCAATCACATCACGAATCTTTCCACCATCCCCGCTTCCTGCCTTGGGCCACCCCGTGTTACTGGGCACGGAGTGAACAGTAACTCAGCAATTCCATAATTGCATAATGCCTTCTACCAAGGTTGCTTCTTTCTTTTGTTTCTGATATACTTAATAGGGACTCTCTGAGTTCTCTTTTTTAAAACCAAGGAAGCAATTGCTTCCTAGACGATAATAAGAAAATGCTTTCCATCAAAGATATCGCAGCCATATCGGGTGTCAGCATTGCTGCCGTATCCCGGATATTAAATAACAAGGGACGGTACCCTCAGTGAATAAGGGGACATTCGCCCCTTGTTCACTAAGGGTATTCTCCGGAAACAGAAAAGAAAGTTCTGGTTATAGTCCAATCCTATGGTTACGTTCTAAACCAAGTTTGAGAAAAATTATTTCTGAAAGAACGAGAATCCAGCAGATAAATTAACGGTTTCATTGGCTGATACTGCATACGCTGAAAAAACAACACAATGAAAGGAATTGTTATAACTATGGAAAAAAAGCTTCTCTTTTTTGATATTGACGGAACCCTTGCCTGCCCCGGGCAAAACCCCAGCGAACGAACCGTAAGCGCCATCCGCAGAGCCCGTGCCAAGGGGCACAAGGTATTTCTCGGCACCGGACGTTCAAAAGCATCCGTCCCGGAAGCTGTCCGGGAAATCGGTTTTGACGGAGGCATCTACAGTGCCGGCGGACATGTAGAGGCCGGAAGCTCTGTTCTGTCCGACCAATCCATGACAGCGGAAATGGTTCGGACCATATGCACGGCAATGGAGACAGTGAATATGGAATTCTCACTGGAATGCGCTTCTAAAAATTACAGGCGAAGCCCGGAGCTGTCCGCCGCCGCTCTCTCGGATATGTCCGGAGGCAGTACAGAGCTTCAGCGTATCCTGGCATCTATGGATCGAAACACATTGAAAGATTACCAGGGGGAGCCTGTCTACAAGGTTACTTTCCTTGCCCGGTCCATAGAGCAGATTGAAACGCTTGCCCACAGTCTGGATGAGCGTTTCAAGGTAGTCCACTTCAGCAATCTGATGCAAAACTCTGCCTGGATCGCCGGGGAGGTGTCTGACAGGCTGGTACATAAAGGGCTGGCTCTTAAGGAGCTTTGCGCTTACTATGGAAAGTCTCCCGCACAGAGTATAGCCTTTGGGGACAGCATGAATGACGCGGAGATGCTTCTGGCTGCCGGAATCGGTGTGGCGATGGGAGACGCAGAGGATCGGGTGAAGGATCTGGCGGATCAAGTCTGCGAAAGCTGTCAGGAGGACGGCATTGCCCGTACCCTGGAACGGATGAAATTGATTTGAAGAAAATATTAAATAACTATGAATTTTTCATTTTTTCTTCCCTTTTCCCCTAATTTTATGTTATGCTAGTTCAAATTTCATTTTTTTGTCTGGGGAAATCATACCTTTATGTACAAAAAATATGTACAACTCAAGGAAACACCCTTCGGGTATACCTCTATGTACAAAAAGCATGTACAAATCAAGGAAACACCCTTCGGGTATACCTCTATGTACAAAAAGCATGTACAAATCAAGGAAAGGAGACGATGTTTATGCAGAATAACACATATTCGGAAATTACTCCCGAAATTCTAAACCTTGCAAAAATGAGTGAGGAAATCAGTCAGATTAGCACGGAACTATATAAGAAGTATGAGGTGAAACGGGGACTTCGTGATATCAGCGGCAAGGGCGTTCTGGCCGGACTGACCGAGATTGGCGAGATTCGTTCCTATACCATTGTGGATGACGAGATGGTCCCTTGTGAAGGAAAGCTTTTCTACCGGGGAGTGGACATTGAAGACCTGGTTCACGGCTTTGTGTCAGAAAAGCGTTTTGGTTTTGAGGAAATTTCTTATCTTCTGCTCTTTGGCGAACTGCCAAGCCGGAAAGACCTTTCTTCTTTCTCCGAGCTTTTAAGCTCCTACCGCTCCCTGCCGACCCACTTTGTAAGAGATATCATTATGAAAGCCCCCAGTAAGGATATGATGAATACCCTTGCCCGAAGTGTGCTGACTCTCTACTCCTACGATGACCGGGCCGACGACACCTCCATCCCCAATGTGCTGCGTCAGTCCCTGCAGCTCATTGCATTGATGCCCATCATGGCTGTCTATGCTTATCAGGCCTACAGCCACTATCATGACGGAAAGAGTCTTTTTATTCATTCCCCGCAGCCGGAGCTTTCCACGGCGGAAAATATTCTCCATATTCTCCGGCCGGACAGCTCTTATTCGGAGCTTGAAGCGACTATTCTGGATATTGCTCTGGTGCTTCACATGGAGCATGGCGGCGGTAACAACTCTACCTTTACCACTCATGTGGTTTCCTCCTCAGGCACAGATACGTATTCTTCTGTGGCTGCCTCCTTAGGCTCCTTAAAAGGACCCAGGCATGGCGGCGCTAACATTAAGGTAGTCCGCATGTTTGAAGATATGAAACAGGTAATTAAGGACTGGAGCAGCGAGGAAGAGGTGCGTACTTACTTAAAGGCTCTCTTAAGCCGGGATGCTTTTGACCATGCAGGCCTTATCTATGGTATGGGACATGCGGTATATTCCCTCTCCGACCCTCGTGCCAATATTTTTAAATCCTTTGTGGAGAGTCTTTCCAAAGAAAAAAACCGGATGGATGAGTTCCGGCTTTACTCCATGGTGGAACGCCTGGCTCCCCAGGTCATTGCCGAGGAACGCCAGATCTATAAGGGCGTCAGCGCCAACGTGGACTTCTACAGCGGTTTTGTGTACAGCATGCTGGATCTGCCCTTAGAGCTTTATACGCCGCTCTTTGCCATGGCCCGTATCGTGGGCTGGAGCGCTCACCGGATCGAGGAGCTGGCTAATAACGGGAAGATTATCCGTCCCGCTTATAAGAGTGTCGCAAAGAAGAAAAAATATGTAAACTTGAGTAAGCGGTAAACAATCTCAATCCGTGCTCCTGTAAGCAGGCTGAAAATGGGATAGAAAAAAGAGGCTGTAGGAAAATAGGATATCAGAACTGTCTGATGCCGTCTTTCCTAACCGCCTCTTCTTTTTTCTTATGAAGGGAACTCACCAAAACATCTGAACGCCCTTCTTCGTCTGAAATGCAAACCAAATCAAAATAACAAAAAACAATACCATCGCCGCCGTATAGAGAACGCCCGGCACCGGAGAGACATAGCTGTTCACCAGTCCCAGAATACCGTAGAGCAGCGCAGCCGCCCCGAAGATTAGAATTTTCGGGGCTACAAAGACCTTGTAGCCTTCGATATCCTTACATTTGCGGATGTCTACATCCTTGCTCATCAGAATCGATGTGGTAATCTCCCCCTTGGTTTTAAGCAGATAGTACGCATAGAGGGCGTAAAGGCCGGCTCCGGCAAAAAGCAAATCCATAATACTCCAAACATTATCCATAATCAATCTCCTATTAAAAGTCGCTGCGCAACAGCACTAAAGGGTAAAGCTGCTTCGGCACACCGGTAATGAGAGAAACTTTTATTCGAAAAGGCACTCATAAAAGTTTCTCTCGTGCGCCTTTGCAGCTTTACCGTCCAGCAGAAATTATTTTTCAAAAGCTCTTGACATTTCTTAGCTGGACTATTCCAGTTCCGTAATATCCCGTTTACCCCAGAAACTCCTTAACCGCCTGCTTCATCTCTTCCGCATTTACCACCGTATTGTGAAGTACCTTGGCGCTGCGGATCTCCTCCACTGCCTTCGGCACCGGCACGCCGGACAGCTCTGCAAGAGCGTCGGCCAGCTCAAAATCATCCATTCCCTCTGCGTTCTTCCCCAAAGCCTCCATCACGCTTCTGGTGAATTTATAAGGGCTGGCCGTGGAAGCAATCACTGTCTTGGTATTATCCCCTGTCTCCTTCCGGTATTTTCCATAGACACAGGAAGCCACCGCCGTGTGAGTATCCATCACATAGCCCACCGCTTCGTACACACTGCGTATAGCCGCCGCTGCTTCCTCCTGGCTTCCGTAGCCTCCCCAGAAGTCCCCAAGCTTTTCTTCCATGGCAGAGGTAATCTCATAGCGGCCGCTCTCGGCGAGCTCCTTCATCAGTCTCCGATCCGTCTCGTCGTTTTGATCTGCAATCTGATAAATCAGCCGTTCCAGATTGCTGGAAATCAGAATATCCATGGAGGGAGAGCTGGTCAGCAGAAACTCCCGGTTCCGGTCATAACAGCCTGTCCGGAAGAAATCATACAGCACCTTATTGTCATTGGATGCACAAATCAGCTTTCCGATGGGAAGCCCCATCTGCTTCGCATAGTAAGCCGCCAGAATATTTCCGAAATTCCCTGTGGGAACTGCCACATTGATCCGCTCGTTTTCCTCTATCTCACCGTCTGCAAAGAGCTTGGCATAAGCATACACATAATACACAATCTGCGGAACAAGACGCCCGATATTAATGGAATTGGCCGAGGAAAACCGAAAGCCCTTCCCAGCCAGCTCCTCCTTAAAGGCAGCATCCCCGAAAATTGCCTTTACGCCGCTCTGTGCATCGTCAAAATTGCCCCGGATACCCACCACGAAGGTATTGTCCCCCTTCTGGGTCACCATCTGCTTCTCCTGAATGGGACTTACGCCGTCCTTGGGGTAAAACACAATAATCCGCGTCCCCGGCACATCCGCAAAGCCTGCCAAAGCCGCCTTTCCCGTATCCCCAGAGGTAGCTGTGAGAATCACAATCTCCTCCTTCACCTGATTCTTCCTTGCAGAAACCGTCATCAGATGAGGCAGGATAGAAAGGGCCATATCCTTAAAGGCAATGGTGGCCCCATGAAACAACTCCAGATAATATGCTCCCTCCGCCTTTGTAAGAGGCGCAATCTCCGGCAGATCAAACTTGCCGTCATAAGCCTTGGCAATACAGTCCTTAAGCTCCTCTTCCGTAAAATCCGTAAGAAAACAGCTCATCACCGTATAAGCCGTCTCCTGGTAGCTCATGTCTGCCAGCTCCTTAAGGCTTACCGGAAGGGCCGGAACCGCCTCCGGCACAAACAAGCCGCCGTCCTCCGACAAGCCCTGCAGAATCGCCTGGGAAGCCGTCGCCCTTACCTTCGAATCTCTGGTACTCTTATAAAACAAATCCATCCTTTTATCCTCTTTTCTGCATACCCCGAAGCCTCTTTGAAAAAAGCTGCAGCCCGCCGTCGCCGGACGGAGCACAAGCATCTGCAGGAGAAATCCGGGGAATTCTTTTTATTCCAGTTCCGCAGTATGCCATACTGCTGTTACCTATTCTGTAGTGTAACATATTGAATTGTTTCCGTCTATCCTTTTTTCCTTTCCAAGAAAGCCCCGTAACATCCCCATAAAAAATGCGGCCTTCGTTTCCTCTCCAGCCGCATCTTTCCTATATTGCTTTTTCTTTTCAGGCAAATCCCGTATTATTTTGCTCTTAACGGTTCTCTTGACGCTGCCGTCTGCAGAGTGAACCTTTTAAGCTCCTACAACACCGAATTGTTAATAGCCGTCAGCAGAGCGTCAATGGATGCCCGGATAATATCGGGATCTACGGCAGCTCCCCAATAGAGCTTCCCGTCCGGCGTCTGAATTCCCACATAGGCAATGGCTCTGGAACTGGAGCTCTGCTCCAGAGCATGCTCCTGATAAGTAACCAGATTGTACTGAAGGCCGAAGCATTTCTTAAGCGCATTGCTCACTGCATTGAGACGTCCGTTTCCTTCCGCATAAGTCACTTCCTGCCTTCCCTCATGCTCCGTATGCACCTCGGCAGTAATACCGTTTACCTGCTTGAAATGCACCTCTGTGATATTGTAGGGATGCGTAAGACTCTCGAACTTCCGCTTGAACAGCTCGAAGATCTCCTCCGGCATCAGCTCCTTGTTCTTGTGATCGGATTCCTCCTTGGCCGCATATCCCATGGCCTCCCGCATCTTCGGCGGCAGATTCAGGCCAAAATTCTGCTCCAGGATATAACCCACGCCGCCCTTGCCGGACTGGCTGTTAATCCTTATGACATCCGCGTCGTAATTCCGTGTGATATCCCTGGGATCAATGGGCAGATAAGGCACCGTCCACTTCTGGCAGTTGTTGTCCTCCCGGTAATGCATGCCTTTGGCAATAGCATCCTGATGTGAACCGGAAAAGGCCGCAAATACAAGCGCTCCGGAGTAGGGGCTTCTCTCGTTGATCTTCATCCCTGTAAACTTCTCATAAGCCTCGCAGACCTCCGGCATATTGCTGAAATCAAGCTCCGGATCCACACCCTGGGAATACATATTCATCGCCAGCGTTACAACATCCACATTGCCGGTGCGCTCTCCGTTTCCAAAAAGAGTGCCCTCCACACGGTCGGCTCCCGCCAGAAGCCCCATCTCCGTATCGGCCACGCCGCAGCCGCGGTCATTGTGGGGATGAAGGGAAAGAACTACACTGTCACGGTATTTCATATTTTCGCTCATATATTCAATCTGGCTTGCATATACATGGGGCATGGAATGCTGCACCGTAACCGGAAGATTAATAATAGCCTTCTTATCCGGTGTGGGCTTCCACACGTCCAGAACTGCATTGCAGACCTCCAGTGCGTACTCCGGCTCCGTTCCCGTGAAGCTTTCAGGACTGTACTCAAAAAGATAATTGCCTCCCGTCTCATCCGTCAGCTTTTTAAGAAGCTCTGCTCCTTCCACGGCAATCTTAAGAATCTCCTCCTTTGACTTGTGGAACACCTGCTCCCGCTGTGCTACAGAAGTAGAATTGTACACATGAACCACAGCCTTCTTTGCTCCCTCAAGCGCTTCAAAGGTCTTGCGGATAATATGCTCCCTGGCCTGGGTCAGAACCTGAATCGTCACATCATCGGGAATCAGATCCTGCTCAATCAAGGTTCTGAGAAATGTATACTCCGTCTCGGAAGCCGCAGGGAATCCGACCTCAATCTCCTTAAAGCCTACCTTACAGAGAAGCTTGAAAAAGCCCACCTTCTGTTCCAATGTCATAGGCACCACCAGAGCCTGGTTGCCGTCTCTTAAGTCCACGCTGCACCATATGGGGGCTTTTTCCACATAATCCTTTTCCGCCCATTTCATGCATTTATAAGGGGGTAAGAAATACTGCCTTTGATACTTGTTGTGATTCATCATCTTTTTCTCTCTCCTTTTTTATTGATACCCGAAAGCTCTGTTTTCCGGCTTTCCATCGGGAAAGGCCTCACAGACAAAAGAGCGCCCGGGCATAAAATCTGATATAAAAAAATTCCTCTGGACGGCAGAAGCCTGACTGCATGTGATACCCTTTCCTACAATAAAGTACACAAAAAAGCCTTCCGTCTCCCCTACAGCATATACTGTATTCAGAGACGAAAGGCTGTAAGCTCTGCCTTACGCGGTACCACTCTGGTTTGTGATTATCACACACTCATCAGATACGGGTTCTAAGGGAAGCTCCCTAAACCTTATATCCTCCCCGCTGTAACGGTCGGGCTCCGTCTGCATCTACTCTCCCCGGAAACGGAGATTTGGAACAGCCGCTCAGAGGTCAGTTCCAATACCCTCATCCACTGCTTCACACCAGCCAGCAGCTCTCTGAACGCCGAGGGAACTGTACTACTCCTCATCCTTGCATTTCTCTATATCATTGTTCAAGGATAGCAAAAAACCTTGCTTCTGTCAAGTAAAATATATCAAATATACCAGACCGGTATCTGCAGTATATTTTCCCTAAGCGCTCCAACATCCGGACAATTGCATATGACCGCTCCCATTCCTCTCTTTTTTCCAGAGATTTCATCTAATACGGCGAATGCCGACGTCATAATAGCCTTTGCCTGTGTATTTTTCTTTATCTCAATTGGATATAAGATTCCATTTTCTTCAATAATTAAATCGATCTCCGCCTCTATTTCCAAAGTTTCCCCATCCTTTTTCACCCTCTTCTTGTCACGTCCGCGATAATAAGATACAAAATAGCGATAGTCCAGACCTTCGTTTGCATATGATTTCAAAATCTCGGACACAACAAAGGTTTCAAAAACAGGCCCGCTCATGGCTCCATAAGCAAGATTTTCAGAGGTCAGCCATCTCGTAAGATAGCAGACCAGTCCGGTATCCCGAAAATAAAGCTTCGGTGATTTAATTGCTCTTTTCAAAATGTTAGAGGTAAAAGGTTCTAACAAATAAACAATTCCGGATGCCTCTAAAATAGACATCCACTTTTTTACTGTCCCCACATCTTTCCCAATCTCGGATGCAATAGCAGAATAATTCAATATCTCTCCGGTTCTTGCTGCAGCCGCAATCATAAACTGCCTGAAAACATTTAGATCCTGCACCGCCGCCAACTCTCTGACATCCCTCTCTATATAAGTCTTTACATAGTCTGCGTAAAACGAACTCCACTCTTTATTTCCATCCTGGAGTTCCGGATATCCTCCCTTATGAATCATTTCCCAGATATTCTCTGGTTTCTGCAGCGTTTTCCTTCGCTCTGCCACATATTCCAATGTAGGAAGAAAATGCTTATTAAATCCGTCACCCATACATTCCCGCATAGACAAACCGGCAAGCTCCATAATGCCGATTCGTCCGGATAAAGATTCCGATATATTCTGCATCAGATGAAAGGGCTGTGAACCCGACAGGCAGAACAATCCATTTTCCTCGCTTTCATCACATTTAAGCTTAATATAGCGAAACAGTTCTTTGGCCCTTTGCACTTCATCAATGGTGACGGGAGGGGGATTTAATGTCAAAAACATATTTCCCGCTTCTTTTGCCTGTTGTTCCAGAAAAGGATCATCCAAAGATACATATTTTCTGTCCGGAAACACTTTTTTCAGCAGAGTAGATTTTCCTACCTGACGCGCTCCTGTCACCAGGGTTGCTTTATATGCTTTTTCATATCTGCGCAGTCTGTCCTCCAAGGCTCTTGAAATATAATCCATATCTCACTGCCTCCCTTCCGCCTATTTTTATGGCAAATTTAGATTTCAATTCCAAATCTGCCATAATCATAACATAGAATATCCAATTATTCAATCTTTACTCTAACTTCCAGCCATAAAAATTCAGCCAGTCTGCGGCGGATTCCGGCCCACTACCTTCCAAACTCCGAAAGCACCAGCCCTGGATTCCGATCCAGGGTCATGCCCACACTCCACGCATTGGCCCAGATAAGCAGCGGACGTCCCTTCAAATCCTTGATTTTCTTCATATCCGAAGTTCCCACAAGCTTCCCCATATCAATCTCTTCATTCTCGATCCACCGGATATGCTCATAGGGCAGAGGCTCCAGCTTAATCTCCACATTATACTCATTTTCCAGGCGGTACTTGAGCACGTCAAACTGCAGGACGCCTACCACGCCCACGATAATCTCCTCCATACCCGTATTATACTCCTGGAAAATCTGGATCGCGCCCTCCTGGGCAATCTGCTCAATCCCCTTCACAAACTGCTTCCGCTTCATGGTATCCATCTGCCGCACCCTGGCAAAATGCTCCGGCGCAAAGGTAGGAATCCCCTCATACTGGATCTTCTTCCCCGGCATACAGATCGTATCCCCTATAGAAAAGATCCCCGGATCAAACACACCGATAATATCTCCGGCATAAGCCTCCTCCACAATCTTCCGATCCTGGGCCATAATCTGCTGAGGCTGCGACAGACGGAGCTTCTTCCCCCCCTGGACATGATTTACCTCCATGCCGGCCGTAAACTTACCGGAGCAGATGCGCATAAACGCAATCCGATCCCGGTGAGCCTTATTCATATTCGCCTGAATCTTAAATACAAAGGCAGAGAACTCCTCCTTCATGGGATCAACCACCCCGATATCCGCCCGCCTTGGAAGCGGAGAAGTCGTCATCTCTAAAAAATGCTTCAAAAAAGTCTCCACGCCGAAATTCGTCAAAGCCGATCCGAAAAACACCGGCGAAAGCTCTCCCTTACTCACTTGAGCCTGATCAAACTCCGCACTTGCACCGTCCAGAAGCTCAATATCCTCGAAAAGCTTTTCCTTCTGTCCTGGATCCAGAATTCCTTCAAGCTTCGGATCCTCCAGATCAAGCTCCAGCTCCTGCCCCTCCTTCGTTCCCTTTTCCGTGTCCGAAAACAGCAGAACCTTCCTTGTATTCCGGTCAAACACACCCTTGAAGGCCTTGCCGGAACCAATCGGCCAGTTCACCGGGCAGGTGGCAATGCCAAGTTCATTTTCAATATCATCCAGAAGCTCAAAGATATCCATAGCATCCCGGTCCATCTTATTGATAAAAGTAAAAATCGGAATATGCCGCATGGCACATACCTTAAACAGCTTCCTGGTCTGAGCCTCCACACCCTTAGAGCCGTCAATCACCATCACCGCTGAATCAGCCGCCATCAGCGTCCGGTAAGTATCCTCAGAAAAGTCCTGATGCCCCGGCGTGTCCAGAATATTAATACAGTAATTGTCATATTCAAACTGAAGAACCGAGGAAGTGACAGAAATACCCCTCTCCTTCTCAATCTCCATCCAGTCCGACACCGCATGACGTGCCGTAGCCTTCCCCTTAACCGAACCGGCCAGGTTGATAGCTCCTCCGTACAGCAGAAACTTCTCCGTCAGCGTAGTCTTACCAGCATCCGGATGGGAAATGATGGCAAACGTCCTTCTCTTCTCAATCTCTTTTACATAATCAGCCATTTCATATTGTCCTTATCTCTAATCTCTCTTATCCTTCATAACCACGCTGTTACCGCGGCTCAAATACATACTTCTATTAGTATACACATTTTCCATATATTTTCAAGACGAAAAACAAAGGAGAATCCACACAATTCTTTTTTCCGCAGGCCTTTTCCCCTTATGCTCCTTCAAAAACCTGTCGAAAGAATAAATAAGAAACTATCGTCAATACGTCAGGTTAATAGAACGAAAGGGGGGAATTCTATGAAGCCTGTTACCAGTCATTACCAGGAAACCAGACTGTGGCAGAACAGCCGCACTACACTGCGCTCTCTGTCCGAACCAGTATCTAAAACCAGCCAAAAGCAGAACACCGTCATAAAAGATCAAGCAGATCTCACCGATCCGCCTTCCGTCAGTCCCGATGCCCGGACCCAGAAGCTCTTAGACCAGTTAGCCAAAAGCTTTCCCGGCATCACCTTTGAGATCGTTCCGGACAGCGACTTTCTGAATCTAAAAGAAAAAGCCGCAGCCTTAGGCCAGGGAAAGCATCTCCTTCTATCCGAATCCTTCATCGCCCGTATGGGCAGCAGCGATAAAGAATTCGAGAACTGCAAGACCATGCTTCTGGCCTCCGTTCTTATGCTGTCCGAAAACCACGCCGCCGGCGTATTCCTAAGCGAAAAACAGGCCGTCTCCTGGAAAATCAACGAAAAAGACGAAAAAAAAGACTCAGAAACCGAAACCATAGCCAAAATGCTGGAAAGCCTAAAAGAAGCCAAGGCCAACAGCTCACAAAAATTCAAAGTATCCTCCAATGTTTCCTACGAAACAGGAGAACTCCACCGAAAGCTGGCCCGGGCCGGCGACAAAGCCCTGGTTCAGTCCGTAATGAGCGAGGTCTACCGAAACATAGCCTCACTCCGCCTGATCGCCTGCATGGGAGATGACAAAGAGCGCGCAAAAGCCCAGAAAGCCGTCCGCGCCCTCCAAAAACTCTCCATCCGCAGCCGCCAGAAATTACGCCACCTAGACAAAGAAACACTTCTCAAACTCAAAAGGCAGCGCGCCATAAAACGCCAGGAAGAAACCAAAGCAAGAGAACTCCAAAACGAGCTAAAGAAAAAGCAAGCCAAAAGAATACGCCTAGACAAAAAAATCGTAGAAGAAGGCGACGCCGCTGACCGGGAAATCCGAAGGCTCAAGCAATATCTATCCCAAGCCAGCAATCCCCAACTCCCCGTCTCCTCCGAAATCCCCGCCCCAGGCAGCCTCACCCCAGCCGAAGCCGCCCCAATCACCACCGACCAAATAACCCTATCCGAACCAGTAACCTTCTAACCCGGCTCCGTTAGAGCCAGAAAACCAAAGAACCAACAAACCCTTGCCTCAATCAAAACCAGCAACATATCACCCCTAATCAACAACCAGGAAAATAAGCCGGCAGCCTTTTCCGATATCCAGTGTCCGGCTGTTCGCGAACAGCCTGTCTGATATGGGCGGACATTGCCAAGGAACAAAAAAGCACAAAAAAGCTTCCAAGGCAATGTACGACCAGAGCAGACAGGATGTACGCGAACCGTCCGCACACAGGATACGGAAAAGGCTGCCGGCTTATTTTCCGTCCGCACACACACAAAAAAAGAGCCATCCGGTCCCCCCGACAGCTCTTTTCCACGAAAGCAGCTCCCTACTTCCCAGTCTTCTCATAATACTCACTAAACAGATCATTCACCGCCTTATAAGTCTCACCAGAGATAGAAGGCAAAGATCCGCCCCAAGCTTCCTCAGCCTGCTCAAAGCCCTTCTCAATCGCCTTCTGCATCTTCTCCATCTTCGCCGGATCATCTCCTGCAAGAGCCTGTGCAAAATCAAAGAGTCTCTGAGAAGTCTGCTTCACTCCCCAGTAGCCATCCTCCGAGATAGCAGCCTGGGCCTCAGCCTTCGTCTTGGCATCCACCGTAAAATTACCGCTGGCGATTGTCCTCCAGAAGTCATCGCTGCCTGCCTGCAGACCAGTGATTCCCTGCTTATTGAACACCTGCATCATCATGTTCGTAAAGCGGGTCGTCTGATTCTCCAAATCAGCCTTCAAGCTGTTCACCAGAGATGCGCGCTCAGAATCACTCATCTTCTTCGTAACCTGGGAATCCTTGCTAAACTCCGCCCGATCCGTATTCGGCTTCGCAGCTGCGCCGGAAACGGCATCCACAGCCTTCTGATCCTCTTTCTGTGCCACCTCCGCAGCCTTAACCGCATTATTCACATTAACGGGAGCATATCCGGAAGTTGTCTGGACATTCTGATAATAATTATCTTCAAGTCTCAAACCAATTTCCTCCTTTCTTGTTAAGTACTAAAAGCATTTATTTTCTATATACATTATATCGACCCTTACCTGGAAAAAAATAAGTGTTCTCCCAAAATCCGTATAAAATTTCAGGCAAAAAACACCTTCCAGACCAGATAAATCGCCACAATCCCAGCAGCCACAAGCATCTGCCTGAAAAATACCTTCTCCGCCTTCTGATCCCTGGCCTTCCTGCGCTCCTCCGCCTCCATCACAGCCCCCCAGGGACTATATCTCTGCATCCGAAGCGTAATCCCTTTCCCCTCCTGCCCCAAAGCAGAAAGAAAGTCCCTCCAGTTCTTCTCCAGAAGCCGCACTCCCCTTTGAAGGTCTTCATCCAGGGTCCGGCCTCCAAGCATCTGAAAAAAACCGGCTTCCTCTGAATAGGCTTTCTGATTTCTATAAGACGCCTCCCCCTTCTTCTCCAGAAAAAGACGGTAAGCAAAGACAAGCCCCTCGGCAGCTGCCTTCTGGGGATCCTTCGTCTTCTCGTAAATCCCAACCGTATGGTAATAGGCCTCATAAGCCCCCTTCTGATTGAGGTAGTAATCCACCATCTGATTCACCAGATTTTTCACAGGCAAAGCCATCTCCCCGGACTGCCTGCCTCCTGAAAGATAGATCTCTCCCTTTATGGAAGTAAGGGCCGCCAGATACCCTGCAGCCTCCTGGTTCCCCTTCAAAGTTCCCATACCTTCAAGAAGCCGCCCGCTCTCGCTTAAATGCCTGGCAAAAGCATCCGCCCGAACAAGCTCGCCGACCCCAAAGCTCCTACTCACCCGGCTTCCGCCACGGACTTCACCGGATGCCAGATTCCGCTGATTCATCTCCATCTGGCCTGATTTCCTGTGAGCGTCAAACTCCTGGCTGACACGCACATCCCTTCCGCCATAGGAGCGATACACGCTTCCCTCCTCGCCAAAGGCCTTCCCTGTCCCCCTTGTCACAGTATGGGAAGCAGTGGCAGCCTCATGCCCTTTCCCAGTACTGCTCCCCAGTGAAAAAAACCGTTTTGCCTCCCTGGGAGAAATATTCTCCCCTGTAGTCCGCTTATACAAACTGCAGCGGATACGGTCAATTGTCTCCCTCTGTCCCACCCGTTCCAAAAGGGAAACAAGATTCTTAAGCCGAACCTCCAGAACCAGATTCAGCTTCTCAGAGAGTATACCGTCCAGCCGCCCCTTCTGTTCCGTCTGCTCCGCTCCTGTCGTATGAATCAGCACAGCCTCCAGAAGAGCCAGATACAGACGGGACAGTTCCTCCAGCTCCTTGGATAAATCTCCTGAAGGCGAAGGCTGCCAGTTCAAAAGAGCCTCCCAGAGCTCCTGCTCCATCTCCAGGATCCATCTGAGATTTGCTTCTGTCAGAAGCTTCCCCTCCAATCCGAACCATCTGCTCTGCCTGGAAAGCTCCGGCGTATCACGCTGTTCCCTTTCCTGTTCCTTTTCCCTGGTCTCAAGACGCTCTTCCTCAAGCTTTGCTCTTGCTTCCTCCGCCTGCTTTGCAGCCTGTGCCACCAGAACCTGCCCGGCCTCCAGCTCCATCAGCTTTCTTGCCGCCCTGTTTTCCGCTCCCGTAGGAGCCGGCAGCGTCTGAAGCTCAGCCCCCTTTGTACTTGTACCAACCTTCTCCATACCCCTCGCCTCATATTGAAAATATCCCGGAAAAATCTGCCAAAGCCTTTCCGGCAGCATTCTCTCCAAGAATAAGCCTAAACTCCTCTATTAAAACTATCGACCGGACTGCCTCTCCTTATAACCATCATTCGTCACAAAGAAACCGCCCTTTCGTGGAAAACTATACCACGAAAGAGCGGCCTCTTTTTTATAAGAATCGTTCTTTTTAATACTTGCTGTTGTTATCTCCCGTATAGTAAGAGCTATAACTCTCCTTGCTGGAAGAAGATGCGGAAACAACCGGATCGGAATCATAAGCCGTATCCATCCCCATGTCCATAGCCGGCGCCGGCTCCTCCTCATAGGTAACAGACGCAGCAGAAACATCGGAACGAAGCTTGAAACGTCTTACCTGGCTCTTGAGCATCTCTGCCTGGCTGGACAGCTCCTCGCTGGCTGCCGCACTCTGCTCTGCCGTAGCGGAATTGGTCTGGACCACGCTGGAGATCTGGTCGATTCCCTGGGTTACCTCCTGGATAGCATTGGACTGCTCTGTCGTAGCCTGCGTAATCTTATCCACAACGTCTACTGCAACCTTGGTGCTCTCCACAGTCATCACAAGGGCGTTGGCTGTGCTGTCGGCAATCTTCGTACCATTCTCCACTGCATGAATGGATTCCTCAATGAGAGCTGTGGTATTCTTAGCAGCTTCCGCACTCTTGGAAGCCAGATTCCGCACTTCATCCGCCACAACAGCGAAGCCCTTGCCTGCGCTTCCTGCCCGGGCTGCCTCTACAGCCGCATTCAGAGCAAGAATGTTAGTCTGGAATGCAATATCCTCAATGGTCTTAATAATCTTTCCAATCTCGTTGGAGCTCTGGCTGATCTGGGACATAGCCGCAATCATATCCTGCATTCTCTGGTTGGAAATGGTCAGCTCCTCACCGGCCTTGCCCACCTGCTCGCTGGCAATCTGGGAATTCTGTGCCGTCTGTACCACCTTCTGAGAAATCTCATTGATGGATGCTGCAAGCTGCTGAATCGAGCTGGCCTGCTCCGTAGCTCCCTGGGAAAGAGCCTGGGCTCCGCTGGATACCTGATCGGATCCGCTTGCAACCTGGTCGGAAGCCTCATTGATACGGCTCAGGGTCGTACTTAAATTGGAACTCATTTTCCGGATAGAAACCAAAAGGGGTGCAAAATCACCTACGTAGTATTCTTCTGCCGCTGTGCGGACGTTGAAATTGCCCTTGGCCATCTCAGCCATCAGACGGTTCAAGTCTGTAATCATAGCGTCCAGAGCCTTAAAAGTCACCTTAAAGTTATCCACCAGAGTGCCGATCTCATCTCTGCCCGTATAAGCCAAATCATTCTTAATCAAGCCTCTGGACAGGTTCTTTGCGGCGCTCTCCACCTCTGCGATAGGTCTTACAATGGAAGCCGTCACCTTAATGCTGATAAAGAATGCAAGGATAACCGATGCAATCAAAAGAACAACAACAAGAATCATATCCTGGTTCGTAGACTTCACGCTCTCATCCAGCGTCTCGTCCTGGAGCACTGCCGTAGCGTCATCCAGAACCATAGCCTGGGCAACTAGTTTATCCAGAGTCGGCGTACACTCTTCCACCAGTATCCGCTGGGATTCCGTCATTCCTGTGGTATTGGAATTGCCGGCTGCTGCCTCGGCTCTCAGGCTTTCCTCTACTCTTCCGCCAATGACAATCCACTCCTCCATCAGTGAGGAATATGTATTAACCTCATTTGCATCCAGAAGGTTCATTTCCTTCAAGGAGGCAATATCGCTGCGGATGGATGCAATCAGATCATCCACCTTCTTAGCATTGGCTTCTAAGGTTGCATTGTCTTTGGAAATAGCCATATCACGCAGATACCGGGCTGCTGTGTTGGTGCTCATCCGGCTGTTGCGCACATAGCTTCTGGCGGTCATAGCGCCGTTTGAGAAATTATGCAGGTTCTGGTTCGCACTGTTCAGCTTGGAAATCGCCGTCACGGAAATAATAACCGTCAGCACCAGAACAATGGCATAGCTTACCAGCAATCTACTTCTGATTTTCAAGTTCTTTAACATGTCTTTCCCCTTCTTTTCCTCTTTATTGTGCAGTATTCAACACTCTATTTTATCATACTGCGAATTTGCTTCTTTGTCCACAGAAAACAAATATTTTTTTCTAAAACTGTATCATCCCTTCACTGTTCGCAGAGCGAACCGCAGCTTAATCCCTTCTCAAGGTAAAGCGGCCTGTAAGCTCCTTGAGCATCTGAGACTGGCTGGACAGCTCCTCGCTGGCCGCCGCGCTCTCCTGAGCCGTTGCGGAATTGGTCTGGACCACGCTGGAAATCTGATCCATGCCCTGCGTAATCTCCTGGATGGAATTCGCCTGGTTCTCTGCGGCACGGGTGATCTTTTCCACCAGCTCTACCGCATTCCTGGTACTCTCTACCGTAGACAAGAGCGCCTCCGCCGTACTGCCTGCAATCCTTGTTCCGTTGTCCACCGCCTGCATGGAGCCTTCGATCAAGTGGGTTGTATTCTGTGCCGCCTCCGCACTCTTGGAGGCCAGATTGCGCACTTCGTCCGCCACTACTGCAAAGCCCTTGCCGGCGCTTCCCGCTCTCGCCGCCTCTACCGCCGCATTCAGCGCCAGGATATTGGTCTGGAATGCAATATCCTCGATGGTCTTGATAATCTTGCCGATCTCGCCGGAACGATCGCTGATCTCGGACATAGCCGCAATCATCTCCTCCATCTTCTGGTTGGAAATCTGAAGATCCGCTCCCGCATTCTCCACCTGCTCGCTTGCCTTCTTGGCATTCTCGGAGGTCTGCTTTACCTGGCTGGATATATCATTGATAGAAGCTGCAAGCTGCTCCACTGCGCTTGCCTGCTCCGTAGCTCCCTGGGAAAGCCCCTGGGCGCCGCTGGATACCTGATCGGAGCCGCTGGCCACTTGATCGCTGGCATCGTTGATCCGAAGGAGTGTTGTGCTCAGATACTTATTCATCTCACGGATAGACAACAGAATTGCCTGGAAATCACCCACATAATAATTCTCCGCCTTGGTACGGATATCCAGATTTCCCTTTGCCATCTCGTTCATCAGATAGGAGATATCCTGAATCACTGCAGAAAGCACCTCGCTTGTCTTGCGGAAGCTGTCCGCCAGAACGCCAAGCTCATCCTTGGATTCATATGTAACATGATTTTCAATATTTCCGGTAGAAATAGCCTGGGCTGTCTTCTCCAATTCATAGATAGGCCGGGTCAGTCCCTTAATCAGGATCGCCATAATTCCCACTGCAATGAGAACGGCCAGAACCAGCAGGGCCAAAAGAAAGAGAGCCGCATTGTTGGTCGTATTATTGACAGACTTGTTCATATCCTCTGCCGCTTCATTGGCCTCATTATAGATAGCCTCTGCCGCAGCGGAACTCCTGGTAAAAATTTCAGAAAAATCTCCTGTGAGCAGTGCCCGGGCTTCCTCCCAGTTTCCCTGCTCCATGAGCCCTATGATCTCCCCGATGAGGGCCTGGGCTTCACCGCTGTCGTCCAGAAGATCCTTTACAGCCCCGCCGGAGGAACCGGAAATCTCCTGAAGCTTGTTCAAGCCTGCAACGACTTCCGTAGCGCTTGCGTTGATCCGATCCGCATATTTTGCCAGATCCTCTTCTACCAGAGCTGCATTCAGGCTTCCCCAGACATTGTACATCTTCTCGGCTACACTCATGCCTTCCGTAGCCGCCACAAAGGGTCCCTCAAACATCTGGTGTGATTTACTTCCGATGGAGCGTAAAGCCGTTATGGAGAGTACCACCAGTATGATGCTGATCAACAAAATCGTTCCAAAGGAAACAATCAGCTTTTGTGAAATCTTTAAATTCTTCATGTCTTACTCCATTCTTATATTATTTTCATGTTCTTCCTGTGAATCCGGCGGCGCTTCCTCAGCGTCTTTTTTCCGCGTCAGCTTTGCCTTGAGCTGGTCTCGTTTTTCTGCAAAAAACTGCTTCACCTTGGAAAACCAGATTCTCCATAAACGAAGGAGACAGCAAAGCCCATACAGCCACGGAAATTTTTTCAGAACCGGAAACATGCCTGCCATATAGTCCCTGGGCGGAAATAAGGCTTCCTTTTCCCGTTTCATCCACTCCCTCCGCCGGTCTCTTTTATAAAAATCTGCTACATCCTGCAGCAGCGGAAGAATTTTTCCGCTTAACTGTCTCCCCTGTTCCCCTTTTGAGAGAATGTAAGCCTCCATAGCATTGTAGATATCCATCTCGCTGCTGATTCCGTTCTGAAACCAGATATCTCCCAGCTTCAAAAGACGCTCCGAGAATTCCAGAATCTTATGCCGCTTAAGCACCTTATCCACATAGGGCCAGTTCAGTTCTTCCTTGTGGGCCTTCTCATACAGCCAGAAGTCCAGGACTGTCCGGACCGTGGCTCTGCCAAGAGCGTAATCATTGGCCGCCCTGCCTGCCATGTACAGGTAAGCCTCCTCTTTGTCAAAACACCTGAGATACCGATACCCCTTTTTCTTGGAATACATGCGCACCGGCGAATCAAAGTAACGCTCCAGTTTCAGATTCACAAACTTTATTTTATCATAGAACTTCACATAGATGCCTGGTATTTTATAGTATAAAATGCCCTCATCCTCACGGTTCTCCTGGGGCTCATAGTCCATGCTCCGCATAATAGTATCAATGCGTACCAGATCCCCCTTGGGAACCAGAATGCTGATGCAATCCATCTTACGCATTTCTTTCTGAGGATACAGCTCCCGCAGGTCCTTTCCCTCCAGAATCAGAAAATGTATCTGTTTGCGCTCCAGCTGCCAGATCAGCACTTCCTCCGCACTCTGATAACCGGAAACATTCTTTAACTCCCTCTGATAGCTCTCATAAAACAGGCCTTTGATCTCTTTATCTATCTCTGAGCTTAATCCCAGGATACCCAGCCAGCACAGATTTGCGACCTGATTGATGTCTGCCAGCCGGTAGATGGTTCTCCAGGGCATCAAACTGCCCGACATGGCAGGAACCTTCTTCTGATTCATGACTGCCGATACCAGCAAAAGCAGATACCGGCGATCCTGCTGTAATACGTTCATCAAAGGAATCTCTCTCTTCCTATTAAAGAATTCCGCCTGCAAAGCCTTCTGCCTATGCAAAGCGGTTCCCTGTGTCTTTCATTCTGCTTCTTCAGACACAAGAAGAAGGGCCGCCTTTCCCGGCCCTTTTCTTTTATACGAAATAATCCATCATCAGCCCAAGGGCCATATAATTACTCAGATTATAAGCGCCTGCTTTGGAAAACGTATTCAAAAAATGATAGCCGTCCGTATTCTGGCTGCTCTCCGCCTGCCTCACACTCTCTTGCACCAATCCGGCGGAATTGGCCCGAAGTCCGGCGCTTCCCCTGTCAAAGGCTGCCTGGGCAATGCCGTTCCTGCCGGAAATCACATCCCGCACCAGAGCCTCATCCTCCTCCAGATTCTTCGCAAGCTTCTCCTTGTCAAAGGAAAGTGTTCCATCCTTGTTGGCGGTAATTCCGGCCATCTCAAGAGACTGCTCGGAACCTAAGCTTCTCACCATATTCCGAAGCTGCCGGCTGACCTCCGCTCCCTGGCCTGCGTTGCTCCGAAGAAAATCCACGGTTTTATTGTAGTGATTGACCAAATCCTCCACACCGGAAATCAGGCTCTCATTGTCCTCCTGAGGCTCAATATCCGCCGTTCCTTCCTTCTTGAGGGTGGCCTGAATCCTTCCCATATCCAAAGAAATCTCATTGGTAGAGGAAATGTAATTGCGGCTTGCACCGTTCTCTGTCACAGAGTACTTCGCATTCTGGGCTTCCTGAGCCGTCTCGCTCAAGCCCTTTGCAATCCCGGTGTCCCCGTTTACCTGGAAGGTATTGCCTTCCCCGGTCTTTCTCCCTGTAATCTGAAGCGATGCCTCTCCATCCTTCACAACAACACTCGCCTGCACACCGCTCTTCGCCCGGTTAATCTGGCTGGCCGCTTCTTCCAGCATCTCCTGGTTGGTTCTTAGACCGCCGTCCTTCTTACGGGCATCCACCTGCACGAATACATTGGACACTCCGCCGGAAGCGCTCTTGGACCGAATGCTGAAATTCATGCCCGAGGACGCTTTCGCTTTTGCGTTCACCCCTGCGCTCTGATTCATCTGGGCCTTTGCCACCTGGCTCACATTGACGGAAAGCTTCTGCCCGAAGCCGCTGCCAAAACGCTCCTTCGCCGTCAATACACTGTTATTAGAGCTTCCAAGTTTTTTCGTGTTCGCTGCGCCGGAGGAATTCGATCCCCGCAGCGAATTCGCCGACTGCATCAGATCCGTCATCTTAGAATTATAATTCTTAAGAAAATTCAGACTGGAATCCTTATAGGTCCGGTTTACACGATTCACTGGAGTGACAGCCTGGCGGTTTGAATGATAGTTATTGAGCGCCTGCTGAAGCCGAAGCTGATTGATGGAGGATGTATAGTTCATATAGCTCATGGATGAACCTATCCTGCCAACTGCCATATCCATTGCCCCCTTTCAAATCTATCTTTTCGAAATAACAGGAACTGTTACCTTTAAAAACACTGCTGACTTCTTTTAAAGATACCAATTGCCAGTGCACAACTGTCCGTCCTGCCTTTGGACAGAGTAGTACGCTGGTTATTCTTATATAATATATCGGTTCTTTAGAAAGATAAATAACAAAAAATTTAAAAAATCTTTAAAATTTTTCAGATTTTCCTTCCCGGAGCTGCCGAATCCGCCGTTCCTCAAAAATGTCCAGGGCTTTCGAGCTGTAACCCGCATTCTTTTCATCCGAAACAAGCATCCCCTCCACCAGGGTGAGCACCCGCTTCCGCATAATATTCACCAGATCCACCGAATGACTGCTGACAATCACCGTAATCCCCTGATGGTTCACATCATTAATCAGATTCATCATATCCCAGGCCGCATCCGGATCCAGATTCGCCGTAGGTTCATCCGCCAGAAGTATCTTCGGCCCTGTGGCCAGCGCACGGGCCAGAAGCACCCGGGCCTCCTCCCCCACAGACAGTTCCTGGGGAAATGCCTTGACCTTGTGAGCCATGCCCACCCGTCCGAGGGCCTCCCCAATCCGTCTCTTACTCTCCCTCCGGGAAAATCCACAGGACCGCATCACCAGAAAAAGATTCTCATACACATTCCGATCCCGCAGGCACTTCATGTCCGCCTGCATAATCCCGAATTTTCTACGAAAAAAAGCCAATTCCCGTCCCTTCAAAGAGCCGATATCCTGCTCATCCACAAAAATCCGCCCTCCGCTCACCTCTTCCTGCCTGCTGAGAAGCTTCAGAATACTGGATTTCCCCACCCCGCTCTTCCCGATAAGAAACAGAAACTCCCCCTTCTCAACCCGAAAAGAGATATCCTCCAGCACCAAATCATCCGGCTCAAAAATCTTCGTCACACAATCAAACACAATCTGGGCCATGTCATTCCCTCACTCTTCCCTATGCTCAAGAACCTCCCTCAAGGGCTGCCCGAACTATTATCTAGATTTTACAATAAACCCATAAAAAAAGAAAGGGCAAATTTGCATCCGCCCTTTCTTCTTAGGAACCTCATTTACTTCTGATAGAAAGAATCCTTTCCGGCCAGTTTCACACTGATTACCCGATCCACTTCCAGAATCTTCTCCAGATTCCTTCTTATGTTACATCCTATCTCCCCAATCCTTTTCTCCTCAAAAGAAGCCTCCGGGGAAGCCTCCCGTTCCCCTTTCAGCAGTCCCAGGATCTCCGACCGCTCCTGCAGTCCCACGCACTCCAGAAGTATATAGATATTTTCTTCACTCTCCGAAAGATGCTCGATCTCCTCCTGGCGCATCCCTAGAAGCATCTGGGCCGCCACCCGGTCGTCCCTTGACAGGGTGTCCGCAATCTCCTTTGTCAAACGAAACACTTCATTTACCGCCTCATAACGCCGGTGCATCTGCTTTAGAAGCTCCGTCCACAATTCCTGTTCTGCCATTTCCTTGTCCTCTCAATGATCGAGCATCCGGCTGGCTTCCCGGAATGCCCCGCGAAGCTCCTCCACCAGTTCCTTAAGCTCTGCGATTACTTTGGGGTTCCTGCCAGCACTGATGCGCGACAGCTCATAAATAAAGAAGTCATACATTACGCTCAGCTCTCTGCTGATGGCATAGCTCCTGTTCAGGGTTGTCTTCAGATACTGTACAATCTCCCTGGAACGGGTTACGGACTGTTCAAACAGTACCTCATCCTTTACCTCCAGTGCCAATTCCGCTCTGGTGAGTCTCTTTACCAGTTCATCGAACAGGAGAAGAAGCATCTCACTGGCCGTCATGGTGTTGACGGATTGGGTTTTATACTGCTGATAACCGTTTGCATTCATCACTGTCTCACTTCTTACCCTTTCTTTGCTCCGCTCTCAAAGAGCGGAGCGTCTTACAGTATGCCCGCCGGCCGGTACGCTAGAAGCCCATTCCGCTTAAATAGCTGCTCTGGGAATTCATCTGGGAAATCAGCGTCTCTAACTGTGTAAACTGGCTGATGTAACGGTCCTGCTCGGACTTCAAGCGGGCCTTTAAGTTCTCCAGAATCTTATCCACATCATCAATCTCCGTTTTCAGAGAGTTGTTGAGCAAGCTTAAAGGTGCATGGGTAGAACCAGCCTTCTCGATGAGGATACCCTTGGTAGCGCCTAACGTATTCACGTATTTGTTCATGGTATTCTTTAAGTTGGCAGCAATGCCGTTGTCCTTGGTGAAAGCAGCCTTCACGGCATCCGGATCCTTCTCCAGGGCAGCCTTGAACTTGTTCTCGTCAAAGGCCAGCTTACCGTTGTCCTGCCAGCTTTCGGATACAGAGATTCCGAGAGCCTCCATGGCCTGCTGATCCGCCGGGCTGATGATCCAGCGCAGGTCATCGGACAATTGACGCAGTTCGCTGGAGCCGAAGAGAATACCTGCCTGAGCCTTCTCCTCCCAGAGCTTAATCTCACTCTCGCTCATTTCCTTCTTCTGTTCGTCGGTCAGAGGGAAGTAATCCCGATCCGGACGGGTGCTCAGCTGAGTATTCACCAGTTCCAGAATCTCGTTATATTCCTTTACCATATCAGAGACGGCCTTTACTATCTTTTCAGATTCCACGTTCGTCTCGAAGGTTACGGCCTCAGTGGTTTCATCCAACTCCTTGGTTTTTCCGTCTGCCCCCAATTTATAGCCGAATTCTCCCTTGATGGTTACATCCAGACCGTCGATGGAGAAGCTGTTATCTCCCCTGGTCAGCTCAATCGCCTCATCGGAGCCTGCATATTTTACGGCTATGATTGCATCCTGGCCCAAAGTAACAGTATTCTTTCCTGCAGCAGTGGGATTAGCGGAATCAATCTCCTCTCCAAACAGCGCCTTTGCACCGCTTCCGGACAGCTTCAGCACTCCGCTGGCACCGCTGTCTGTCGCTTCCAAAGAGAACTTATCCGCCATTGACAAATAGGAAATCTTCACGCCGGCATCCGCATTGTTGATCCGATCCATAATGGTAGCAAGAGACTCATCCTCTGTAAATTCGATCTTCTTTCCATTGATCTCCAGCTCATATTTTCCATCAGCAGTTTTCTCGCCGAAATTCAGGCCCGAATTCTTTAAGCTTGTATTCAGATTCAAACGGTTGGACTCGCCGCTCGTAATTCCAAGACCGCCGTAACTGGACATAATGGACTCGCTGCCCTCTGTAATGGCCAGAGTGGAGCTGTCATCGCTATTGCCGTCCGGTGTTGTGGTTTTAAAGGTAAGACGTCTGTCGCCGCCGGCCGAATCTTCCTCAACCTTTGCTTGCACACGTCCTTTTCCAAAAGCTGCGTCCAGGCTTTCCTGCATCTTTTCTGCCAAAAATTCCAAGCCGTCCTTACCGCTATTTATAGCATCTTCAATCTCTTTCTGAGAGGGCATCTGAATGGTCTTTGTAGAGCCGTTGTAGCTAAAGGTCAGGCTCTTGTCACCCATGCGCTGTGCAAAGCTCTGGGTTTCTTTCAGCGTTGCCTCTTTACCAGCCGCAGTTCCGGTATTTCCCGCAATATCCAGACCAACTCTCTTGTTTGCTTTTGCTTCATCCACCTGCTCTTTAAAGCCCATAGCTTCCAGAGCGGAACCGCCGGTCAACGTTACGGCGTTCCCTTTCGACTTCAAAACAAAAGATTTACCGTCATCACTCACTCCGACTTCTACGGAATCAAACAGTGTCTGCTTCTTTGCGCCTCCGGTCTGGGTGATCTCTACCTTTTTCATAGCCTCATTGAATGCATCTGCAGCCTCCTGCATGCTTCCGAAAGGCTCGCCGGTTCCGTAAGGCAGACCAACACTGTAGTACTTGCCGCCTACCGTAAAATCAAGATTCTTCCCGGCCAATGTACTGATATCCACATCTCCCGTATCAACGGCACCAGTTGACAGCTTTCGATCTGACACATAGTTGTCAGACATCACCTTGGCGTTCTTCGCCATCTGCTTGACGCCGAGAATGGATACATTGGCTGCCGCTGTCCGGTTGGCCCCTGCCACGCTGATGAACTTGCTGTTAATGCCCTTCACCATTGTACTTGCCGCTCCCCACAGGGCCTCGCTGAACAAGTTGGTGGTGGAAGACATGGTAGATGTATATTTGTTAGCAAAGGCAATCATCTTATCACTGATGTCCCGATACGCCTGCTGCTGCCACTCAAGCTTCGTCTTTGCCTGCTCCTGTTTTGTAATCTTTGTCTGTGTTCCTGAGGTCATTCCCGCAATCAATTCATCTCTGTCCAGGCCGCTGGCCAGACCGCCATAGCCTCTTAAACTGGACATTGCATTATTGGTAGATCCGCTCAGACTGCTTATACTTGCCATTATAACCACTCCTTTTATCTCTTTTTTGCTTTACATTTCTATACATTTTCGAAATTACTCTGTACTTATTTATCGGCATATAGTATACTTTAGTTAATACTTAATTGAAATTTTTAGAAACGGAGGAATTTACCTTGGCTACAATCATTGCACTTACCAATCAGAAGGGCGGCGTCGGCAAGACCACGACTTCAAGTGCTTTGGCAGCCGGACTTACCAGAGAGGGCAAAAAAGTACTTGGCATTGATCTGGATCCACAGGGCAATTTTGGATTCAGTCTCGGCCTTGATATCGAAGATTCAAAGACCATTTATGAAGTGTTCAAATATCAGATTCCGATTGAAGCTGCCATCCAGCCTACGGAATACTGCGATCTCATTACATCCAATATTCTCTTAAGCGGTGCGGCGCTGGAGTTTAACGAGCCTGGAAGAGAGCTGATGCTCAAGCGGCTTCTGATGCCGATTGAGGATCGCTATGATTTTATTATTATTGATACGCCGCCGGCTCTGAATATTCTGACGGTCAATGCCTATGCGGCGGCTGATTATCTGATTATCCCCATGGTTGCGGAGATTCTCAGTATTGTGGGCGTAGCGCAGATTAAGGAGACCATCAATTCCGTCCGGCAGTCCGTGAATCCCAATCTTCACGTATTGGGGATTATTCTGACGAAGTTTAACCGGCGTACCATCCTGGCCCGGGAAGTGAAGGAGATGGCGGAGAATATTGCCGCCCAGATTAACAGCTCTGTATTCGAGATCCAGATCAGGCCCAGCGTCACCGTTGCGGAGGCTCCGGCCCATGGAGAGAGTATCTATGATTACTCCCCCCTTTCCAAGCCCTCCTTAGACTATAAGGCGTTTGTCCGGGAGGTATTATATAAGATCAAACAGCAGGAGGTTCTCCATGGCACGCAAAAGTAATAAAACCGCACACGTTTTGAATTTACTCTCGGGAGGAGAACCCGAAAAGGAAACACAGCAGCCGCAGAAGCCAGAGGCTGAGACTGCGGCTGAAACTGCGGCCGCAAAAGCGGAAACCGAGCCGGAAAAAGAAGAGGCAGCGTCAGCACAGGCTGCGGCTCCTGTCAAAGCCCAGACGGCTGCACCGGAGGTTCCTTCTAATATATCGATCATTGACAACGGAGCAAAGGAAGCTGATCTGGTTGCAGAACGGATTCACGAAGAGCTTTTAAAGGAGCTTGAGAAGGAAGAAGGGGCTGCTGCCGCAGAGGAAACTGTTCCTGCTGCAAAACCTTCCGAAGCAGAGCTTTCTCCCACTGCAGAAGTTCCGGCAGCGGAAGCTTTAGCTTCTCCCGTACAGGAAGAGCCAAAAGCCGAAATTCCTGCTGCTTCCGATACAGCAGCGTCTCCGGCTCCTGCGGTGGAAGAAGCTGAAGCTTCCGCTGCTCCTATGACAGTAGAACCTAAGGCCGAAACTCCCTCTGCTCCTATCGCAGAAGAGCCTAAGACCAAAACTTCTTCTGCTCCTATGGCAGAAGAGCCTAAGACTGAAACTTCCTCTGCTCCTATGGCAGAAGAACCCAAACCGGAACCAGCTGCCTCTTCGGAGCCGGAACCGGAAGAACCGCAAGAAGTTTTAGAGCTTTCACCGGAACCTTTGGCAGAACCGGAGCCGGATTATGTAATGCTGAATGTAATGCAGCGTGTTGTAGAGGACAAGATCATTTATTTTATGAAGCAGTTTGAGGTCTGTACCTGTGCCCGGTGCAAGGCAGATACCATTGCGCTCACACTAAGCGGCCTCCCGGCCAAGTACAAAATTGTAGACAGATTTGCGGTGGATCCCCTTGTGAGCTATTATACAAGCCGGCTTATCAGCCAGGTTACGGTGGAAGCCTTAAAGGCCTGCACCCAGGTAAAGGAGAATCCGCGCCACTGATGCCGTCTTATATCTCCAAAAGCCGTTACGGACATTTGCAAGACAATCTAATTTTAAAAAACACCTGCGAAAATGGGAGCGATTTTATGGAACACGAAGCACATATCTCCTATACCGATACAAATACTCTTCCGGAGATACCAAAGGATTTTGCAAATCAGGCCTTTCAGTTTCAAGAACTGATGATGATGTACAACTGCGCCATCCGGGAGGTTCGTACCAAGCTTGAAGTTTTAAATGACGAGCTGAGCATCCGGCATAAACGTAATCCCATCAAACACATTACCTCGCGCATTAAGCGGCCCCTGAGCATTATACAAAAGCTGGGACGTTACGATGCCCCCTTCACGGTGGAATCTGTGGAGGAACGGCTGAATGACGTAGCCGGTATCCGGGTAATCTGTTCTTTTATTGATGATATTTATGCCATTGCGGACATGCTGCTCCAGCAGGATGATATTACGCTTATCCGGCAGAAGGATTATATTCAGAATCCAAAGCCCAACGGCTACCGGAGCCTGCATCTGATTGTGGAAATTCCGGTATTTTTCTCCGAGCAGAAGAAAAATATGCGTGTGGAGGTACAGATCCGCACCATAGCTATGGATTTCTGGGCCAGCGTGGATCATCAGCTTAAGTATAAGCAGGATGTGGAGAATCCGGAGGCTGTTTCCGCCGAATTGAAGGAATGCGCGGATATTATCGCCCAGACGGATGCCCGGATGCTTGCAATCAAGAATCATATTTACTTCAATGAGCCCTTCCATAAATCCTGGCAGGACAAGCTGGAAAAACTGGATCTGCCATTGAATCGGTAAGCAGAAAGAATCCCTATAGACATTCTCGTTTGAGCATTGCTTCAAAGAATTTCTATAGGGATTCCTTTTTAGCTGGTTATCGTAAACCGCATTTGATTCTATATCGATTTCCCACTGCCAGTATCACTTCATTTTCCAATACCTTTCTAAATATTCCTTTGCAGCTTCTTTGGAAATGGTGAACTTTTCAAGCATCTTCTCCAAAATAATTTCTCTCGAAAAATTATTTTCCTGGCAGATTTCTACAAAAGCCTTTATCCCCTCTTCCATTCCTTCTTTTCTTCCCTCTTTTCTTCCCTCTGCTAATCCCTTATTTAAATTATAATTCATCAGATAAGTTTGATCCCTCCAAGCCTTCTCCCTTGCCTCGTATTCCAGGCGCTTCTTATCATCCGCACTGAGCTCCGTCAATCTTTCATAGGCTCTTCCAATATAAGAACTACCCTCTGCCGCCATCTCAAACTCCTCCTTCTTTTCCGCTCTGAAAAAGCTGGCCCACTTCAGCAGCTCTGTCTGTGGATATTCCCTTCCTGCAAGCTTCGGCAGCTCCAGAATATGGATCTCCAGTTTATCCGAATACATTCGATGTCTGGTATCCTCCCAGAGATGAAAACGGGAATAAAATTCCTCATCCTCCTCAAAGAGAAGAAAATCCAATATGCCCACATGGATACACTTTGAGAGCACATCATAACTCTGGCCTTTTTGAATCGTTTTGGCATACATTTTTGCCAGATAAAACATAGAGCGCTCCGGCCATAACGGGAAAGGCGCCAGCTGAATTTCCAGATCCATCTGGCTCTCCCCCTTATGGCTCCTTTCTCCTAAAACTGCCTCTTCCCTGCCTGACTGGCCGCAGACAAAAACACGGACATCTAGAATTCCCAGTTTGTCCTCTTCATGTTCCTTCCTCAAATAAGTAGGCAAAAGCTCTGTTCTCGTGATTTCTTCCGGCTTCACATTCAGCAACGCAGAGATAAATCCCTTACGGACCTCTACATCCTCCATCAATTCCTTGAAGCAGAAATCCACCTTTGGTTTCATTAAAAATGTCTGTTCCTTACTCAATACTGCTCTCTCCTTTCCTCGAAGCAATTATACCTTCGGAAAGAAAGACACCAGCAGCAGTATGTCTGCTTTTATTATAAAAGATTTCCCTATCTGATACAATATCTTTCTTTCCTAATTAAAGTTACGTTTCATCTCATGGATTTTTCTGACGGAAATGTCCGAAAATTGCTTAGAATCCTTTGACAAAATTAGTATATACGAAATGCGTGTAAAAAACAAATTAAATTTCTATAAAGTTTTTATCCTTTGTTGAAAACAAAATTTAAACTTTTCCGCATCAAAAAAGAGGCGTGGGAAAACCTCTGTCTCATTTCCCAACACCTCCCGTTAATCACTATTCTCCTGTCACTGCCTCCAGCTCCTGTGCCACCTGCTCCTCACAGGAACGCATGGCGTCAATGGTCATGGAAAAGAGCTTCTCCAGCTCCCAGCCCAGAACCTCCGCACCTTCACGGATCACATCCCGGGAACAACCGGCTGCAAAACGTTTGTCCTTGAATTTCTTTTTCAGGCTGGAAACCTCCATATCAGACACGCTCTTGGAGGGGCGCATCCGCGCAGCCGCTCCGATTAGGCCGGTGAGCTCGTCTGCGGCAAAAAGGATTTTCTCCATCTCATGCTCCGGCTTCACATCACTCACAAGGCCGTAGCCGTGACTGCACACCGCATGAATCAGCTCTTCCTCTGCTTTGCCTTCTCTTAAAAGCTCTGGGGCTTTTTGGCAGTGTTCCTCGGGATACAGCTCAAAATCAATGTCGTGAAGAAGTCCGGCTATGCCCCAGAAGTCTTCTTCCTCTCCATAGCCAAGCTCTTTTGCATACCAGCGCATAACGCCCTCTACAGTCAGGCCGTGAAGAATGTGAAAGGGTTCCTTATTGTACTTTCTGAGCAGCGAAAGGGCCTGCTCTCTTGTCAATGCTGTTTTCATCCCATTGCTCCTATTCCAGTTTTATTCCAGTTTTATAATATCTTTAAACCCGGAAGCATCCGCCTCCGATAAACTCCCGCACGAGGGAATTATCCGGTATAAAGGAGCTGTCCACGCCCAGGAAGTAATCCAGGAATTTCAGCAGCCGCTTGGCCTCCAGATATTCCGGCTCCTCCCGTCCGATTCCAAAGAGCAGAGGCTCCGCATACTGCTTCAGCACCGCAAGCTCATAGATGAGAGCCGAGTTGAACATGGCATCCGCCTCTTCCTGGTAAGGGAAGATATTTTCATCCTCTCCCCGGCGCACGGAAGGCCACATGCTGATCGTCCGGGCCGCTCCCGAGCCTCTTGTCCTGGCATCCCGCACCATCCGGCGGATCAGCCGTCCGTCCGTAGTCGGAATCCGGTTATGCTCATCCACATTCAGCTGGGTCAAGGCGCTGATATAGATCTTGAACTTGCTCTCCCTGGGCAGACTGTAGGAAAGCTTGTCATTGAGACAATGAATCCCCTCCAGTACCAGAATGTCCTCATCTCCCAGGGTCATATAATCCCCATGGTACTCTTTCTTCCCAAGCTTAAAATTAAAACGGGGAATCTCCACGGTCTTTCCCGATAGAAGCTCGCTCATCTGCTTGTTAAAGAGCTCCACATCCACCGCTTCCAGGCACTCAAAATTGTAATTGCCTTCCTCGTCCTTCGGTGTCAGCTCCCGTTCCACAAAATAATTATCCACGGCGATGGGATGGGGTTTCAGTCCCGCTGCCTTGAGCTGAATCGACAGCCGGTGGGAAAAGGTCGTCTTTCCCGAGGAAGAAGGGCCCGCAATCATAATAAACTTCCGGCTCCTGTCCTCTGCAATGGTTCGGGCAATCTCCGCAATCTTGCGTTCCTGCAATGCCTCCTGTGCCATCACCAGATCCTGCATGCCGCCCCTGGAAATACAGTCGTTCAGGTCGCCTACCGTAGAAACCTCGAGCATATCTCCCCAGGAGACCGATTCCTTCATTACCTGGAATACCTTGTGCTGGGGCTTAAAGGGCGGCACCGTATCCGGCTGCTTCTGTAAGGGGAACTGAATCACAAAGCCTGCGTCATAGAGATACAGTTCAAAATACTTCAGATAACTCGTATCCGGCACCATATATCCATAGAAATAATCCTCAAAATTCCCCAGCCTGTAGATATTCACCCGGGAAGCCCGGCGGTAGCGGAACAGCTTTTCCTTGTCATACATCTTGTGGGCGTGGAAAATAGCAAGAGCCTCGTCCGTATTGACATTGCGCTTCTCAATGGGCATTGCCTGTTCTGCCAGCTCCAGCATCTTTTCCTTGATCTTTCCCAAAAGCTCCTCATTCAGAAGCAGATCCCCCTCCAATGTGCAGTAGTAGCCGTTGCTGAGGGAGTACTGAACCTGGGCGCGGTGGATCCGGTCATGGCCCAGCACCTTATAGACAGCCTTCATCAAAAGCAGCGTCATGCTCCGCCGGTATGTCTGCTGGCCGATAAAGGAAGCCGTAGTCAGAAAACGAAGCTCACAGTCTGAGACCAGCTTTTTGGAAAGCTCCTGAAGCTTGTGATTCACTGACACCAGGACAATATCCCAGGAATAATCCTTCTGGCAGTCCTTCGCAATGGTCTGATAAGCAGTTCCTTCCGGGTATTCATAGACCTTCCCGTCAATCGTTACTTTGTAATCCATACCTCATCCTCCTATTCCAGTCTTATTCCAGTTCCGTAATATCCTAAACCACCAAAAACGGCTGCTTCACCGTCTCCGTATAAACGGCAAGCCCAGGGAAATTCCGCTCCACAAAGTCTTTCAGATCTGCGATAAAGATATGCTCAATCCCATAATGCCCCGCATCAATCACCGCCATGCCGCAGTCCTCCATGTCAATTCCCGTATGGTGATCGATATCTCCGGTAATCAGCACATCCGCTCCCGACTCAAGAGCCGGACTCGCCATACTTTTGCCCGCCCCCGGCGACAGGGCGGCTATCCTTACTATCTTATTCAAATCCCCGAAAACCTTGACATTGGGCAGGTGAAAACGCTCCTTCACAAGCTCTGCGCACTCCTTAAGGGTCATGGCGGACGGCAGGCTTCCCACCCGTCCGATGCCCTCCCCGTCAAATACCTCCTCCAGCACAAAGGTATCCGTAAGCTCCAGGTAAGAAGCCGCAAGCTCTGCCATACCCATCACGTCATAGTTGGTATGCATGGCATAACAAGAGACATTTCCGCGAATCAGGCGTATCAGCCGCTCTCCCACATAATCATCCGCGGTAACGGATTTGATGCTTCCGAAAATCATGGGATGATGGGTCACAAGCAGATCCGCCCCTGCCTGAATGGCTCCGTCAATCACCCTGTCTGTCGCATCCAGGGCAATGTACACGCTCTGAATCTCCTGCTCCCGGTCTCCTGCCAGAAGCCCTGTATTGTCCCAGTCACAGGCATAGATTCTCGGATACCGCTCCTCTATCTTCTCAATCAAATCCTGACATTTTATCATAAAACCACCTCCTGCTGCTCAAGAACACAGGCTTTTAGAGCCTCCTTCAAAATCCGGATATCCCTCTGGACAAAATACTCCCGGGCAAGTGTCCGCTCTTTTCCTTCCTTGGGAAGCCTCTCAAGAATCTTCTCATGGGCCTGAAGCTGCTTTCTTAAGTATTCTTCCTGAACCGGAAGAGACTGCTGCAGATCGGCCCGCCCATATCGGAATTCCGGCAGAGTGTAAGACCGCCCTCTCCCCTGCACGGCCTTCATCATGGGATAATACTTTCCCTCCTCCATGACAATGTCTTCACAGACAATCTGCCACTCATTTCTGTCAAGCCACTGACGGACGCCCGCAATATCAGACTGGGGCTGCAGGATCAGCTCCCGGACAGAAGACAGCGTCTCTCTGCCCTCATGCAGAATCTTCTCCATCAGAATGCCGCCCATTCCGGCAATGAGAACCGTGTCTCCTTCCCCTGCCTTCAAAGCTGCCAGACCGTCCGAAAGCCTTGTTTGTATGTATCCGGTAAGCCCCGCTTCCTCAATATGGCTTTTTGCCCTCAGAAGAGGGCCTTCGTTAATGTCCATAGCAATGGCTGAGGGAATCTGTTTTCCCTCACAAAGGCTGATGGGAACATATCCATGATCTGTTCCCACATCCACCAGGCGGTTTCCCGGAGAAACCATTTCGGCTAACCGCTCCAATCGTTCTGATAACTTCATAGCTTAATCCAGATAATCCTTCAGCTTCCTGCTGCGGCTTGGGTGGCGGAGCTTCCGAAGGGCCTTGGCCTCAATCTGCCGGATACGCTCTCTCGTTACATTAAACTCCTTGCCCACTTCCTCCAGGGTACGGGCCCGGCCGTCGTCCAGCCCAAAGCGCAGGCGCAGTACCTTCTGCTCCCGATCCGTCAGGGTGCTCAAGACCTCCACAAGCTGCTCCTTCAAAAGAGTAAAAGCGGCTGCGTCAGAAGGCACCGGAACATTATCATCCTGGATAAAGTCGCCCAGGTGGCTGTCCTCCTCCTCGCCGATGGGTGTCTCCAAAGACACGGGCTCCTGGGAAATCTTTAAAATCTCACGGACACGCTCCACCGGAAGCTTCATCTCCTCCGCAATCTCCTCCGGAGATGGCTCCCTGCCAAGCTCCTGCAGAAGCTGGCGGGACACACGGATCAGCTTATTGATAGTCTCCACCATATGCACAGGAATCCGAATCGTCCTGGCCTGGTCTGCAATGGCCCTGGTAATGGCCTGGCGAATCCACCAGGTAGCATAGGTACTGAATTTGAAGCCCTTGCGGTAATCGAATTTTTCCACCGCCTTGATAAGGCCCAGATTTCCCTCCTGGATGAGATCCAGAAACAACATGCCCCGGCCCACATAGCGCTTGGCAATGCTGACCACCAGACGCAGGTTCGCCTCCGCCAGACGCTTCTTGGCTTCCTCGTCCCCCAGCTCCAGCCGCTTTGCCAGTTCAATCTCCTCCTCTGCGCTTAAGAGGGGAACCTTTCCAATTTCTTTCAGATACATACGCACGGGGTCCTCTATGCTGACGCCCTCTGGTACGGAAAGATCGATCTGCTCAACATCAACTTCATCCTCGTCTGTGAGAATAATCTCGTCGTCATCGTCGTCACTGGTAATCCGGAGCACGTCAATGTTGTGGGCTTCCAGATATTCCAGGATCTTCTCGAAATGCTCCGCATCCAGTTCCATGTCGTGGAAAAAGTCGTTAATCTCCTGGTATTCCAGGATATTTTTCTTTTTCTTCGCCATAGCCAGAAGCTCTTTTAACTTCTCCTCAAACTTTACCATGTTTTCTTCCATGTTGTTCCATCCTTCCATAACTTGTTAGTATTTTATCCTTAATCCAAAGAAATATGCAATTTCTCCAATTGGCGTCTGCGCTGCACCACTCGCTGAAGGCCTGTCATATCCGCAGGATCCAGTTCCTTTGCCTCTTTTTCCAGTCCGTTCTTGCAGACCTTATAGATGGTTTCCCGAAGGGCCTTCTCCATCTCTTCCCTGGTTTCCACCTTAAGCACCGCGTTAAATACGCCTGCCGCCTGCCGCTGCTCCTGCGTATCCTCAAAGGCTCCGATGATCCGGGCCGGATTCAGCGCCCCCTCCTTCTGCTGCTCATAAAGCATCCCGGCAATCCGGGCATACATAGGAACGGTAAAATCCTCCGGCTCCACATAACGCCGGATTTCCCGGAAGTAAACCGGATCCGAAATCATCCAGGTCAGCAGAAGCTTCTGGGAGACCTCGCTTCCATCGGCCTTCTCCTTTTTGCGGGCGGACACGTCTCTGGGCCGTTCCACCGGCGGAACGCCCCCCAGGGTAATCCCCAGGGTATTTACTTTCTTCCGAAGCGTCTCATAACTGATATGATACTGCTCCGACAGGGTTTCTATGTAATTATTCCGCTCCAGCTCGTCCGAAAAGCCCAGAAGCTTTCTCGCCATCTGATCAAAGAAGGCCGTCTTTCCCGCCGGATCCTTCAGATTGAAATTCCGCTCCAAGACCTCTATCTCAAAGAGAAAGCTGCTCTGAGCCTTCTCTATGCGCTCCTGAAACGCCTCTGTTCCCAAAGCCTTGATAAATTCATCGGGATCCTTATAGGGCTTCAGATTGAGCACCCGGACCGAAAGCCCCGCCTCCTTTAAAATGGGAATGGCCCGTAAAGCCGCCTTGGTTCCGGCCTCGTCACTGTCGTAGGTCAGAAGCACCTCCTGGGTATACCGCTTCAAAAGAAGCGACTGCTGAGCGGTAAGGGCCGTTCCCAGAGAAGCTACTGCCTGGTTGAATCCCGCCTGGTGAAGAGCAATCACATCCATATAGCCCTCGCAGATAATCATATTGGATTTCCTTGCGCTTCTGGCAAAATTAAGCCCGTATAGATTCCGGCTTTTATCAAAAATCTTTGTCTCCGGAGAATTCAGGTATTTGGGCTTCCCGTCGCCCATGACCCGGCCTCCAAAGCCGATAACCCGGTTATTGCCGTCCATAATGGGAAACATAACCCGGTTCCAGAACTTATCATAGGCCCCTCGCTTCTCATCCATGGTAATCAGCCCCGAATCCTTCAGAAGCTCGTCCGGATAGCCTTCCTTCTTCAGATAGCTGTAAAGCTGCCCGTTGTATTTGCTGGAATAGCCCAGGCCGAAGCGGCGGATGGTATCCTCGGACAAGGCCCTGCTTCTCAGATAAGCGTAGGCATCCCTTCCGCTCTCCTGCTTCAGCTGGTAGTAGAAAAACCGGGCCGCTTTCTTGTGAATCTCCAGAAGCCTGCTTTTTTGATCCGCCTGCCGCCTTGCTTCCTTTGAATACTCCATCTCCGGCAGCGCCATCCCGCAGCGATCGGCCAGATGCTTCATGGCCTCCGGAAAGGTAAAATTCTCATATTCCATTAAAAAGGTAAATACGTTCCCTCCGGCATGGCAGCCAAAGCAGTAATACATCTGCCTGTCCGCCGAGACGGAAAAAGAGGGAGACTTCTCACTGTGGAAGGGGCAGAGCCCAAAGTACCTGCTGCCCTGTCTCCGAAGGCGCACATAGCCGGATATGACATCCACAATGTCATTCTTTAAACGTACCTCCTCAACCAAATCCTCCGAATAATACATCTCTTACCACCTGTTCCAGTCAAAAGCCTCTCCATCAGACTAAATACTCCATGCCTTTGGAATAAAATACTCGTTAAACTTGTAAATTGCATACTGATCTGTCATGCCGGATATGTAATCGCAGACTACAAGCTCCTTCTCCTCATGCTCCTTAAAAAGCATGTCCAGAAACTCCTCCGACATCTCCTCCGGATGCTCCATATAATAGGAAAACAATGCCTCCAAAAGCTCCTGGGCCTTGATCTCCTCGCTTTTTGCCAGAGGATTCGTATACAGGCTCTTAAACATAAAGGTTCTCAGATCCTGCATGGCGCCGCCAACCTCCTGGGACATCCGAAGCTTTGGCCTCTCCACGGGTTCCTCTTCCGGTCTCTCCCTCAGCCAGTCTGCATTCTGCATCACAATATCGTGAATCAGCGTATTGAGCCGCTCCCGGGTGGAATGTCCCAGAATATCCCGGTACTCCCTGGGAATATCCGCCTCTTCCAGAATCCCGGCCCGGATGGCATCGTCGATATCGTGATTGATATAGGCAATCTTATCTGCAAAGCGCACAATCTGCCCCTCCAGGGTATAAGGGCTTCCGTTGGTTCTGTGGTTGCGGATGCCGTCCCGGACCTCCCAGGTCAGATTGAGGCCCCTGCCCTGCTTTTCCAGACGCTCCACCACCCGGACGCTCTGCTCGTAGTGGGCAAAGCCTTTGGAGCACAGGCCGCTTAGGGCCCTCTCCCCCGCATGGCCGAAGGGCGTGTGTCCCAGATCGTGTCCCAGGGCAATGGCCTCCGTCAGATCCTCATTCAGCCGCAAGGCCTTTGCCACCGTTCTTGCCGTCTGGGCAACCTCCAGGGTGTGTGTGAGACGCGTCCGGTAATGATCTCCCCTGGGCGTCAAAAACACCTGGGTCTTGTGCTTCAGACGGCGAAAGGACTTGCAATGAAGGATCCGGTCCCGGTCCCTTTGGTACACCGGCCGGATATCACAGGGCGGCTCCGGCGCATCCCTCCCCTTAGAAGCCCTGCTGAATGCCGCATAAGGGCTTAGATACTCCTGCTCCCACTGCTCCGTACTCTCTCGAATCGTCATAGGCCGCTCCTTTCGCTCCTGCTGAACTCCTGTCATTTCCTTAAGTCCGAAGCAAAGCTTCCCGGACTTAACGAAACGGCACTGCCTAAAACTGCCTCTATTATATCTATTCTGCGTCCGCTCTCAATTCCCTCTTTTTTTCTTCAAATTTGGATATTCTTTTTTTCCCACCAGATTTCGACGGATATATGCAAGGGTTTTCTCCTCTCCCTGCCTTGACAGCATACGAAGCAGGTACTCCAAAAGAGCCTTCGTCTCCTCATGGATCACATAGGCTTCCTTTCCCTGTTCATAATAGGCCAGCGGCGCATGCTGATCGTAGGCGTTTCCCTTGTAGATCCGGGAGGCCGCTATGCGGTCCATCATCATCTCCGCCACATACTTTGCCGGCATCTTCATTCCGGCCAGCCCTCTGCCCGTCTTTAAGCTGTAATCAATCCAATACTCATAGTGGTGCTTGTTCCGCCCTTTGTGATGAAGCCATGCCGAGGAATAGCCTCTGCTCTCCCTCTCCGCATTGTTAGGGCTTCGATAACCCTGGTAATACCGGCACCCCGGCACAAACTCTGCCGGGGAATATTTTGACAAATCATGGGTCAGCCCCTGCCGGTAAAGACCGATTTTAAAGCAGTATTTCATCACAAGCAGCCTATGGCGCGTGATAGTGCAAAAATGCTTCCAAGCCTTCATATCTCTACTTTCCCGCCAGCACCAGGATCGTGCGCTCCGGCACCGTAACCTGCCGCTGCTCTTTAAGAATCACTTCCTGCCCCTCCGCAGAAATGGCGTCCATCCCTTCCAGTCCCGTATCCAGCGCAATCCGCCACTTGCGGTCCCCCGGAAGCCCGGGCAGGGCAAACTCATGGGGCATCCAATGCATATTATATGCGACATAGAAGAAATCGTCCTTCTCCTCTTCCTTCGTTTCGGCCTCCGCATAACCGCCGGCATACAGAATACCTACGCTTCTGCTGTAATTTTCAAAATCTGCGAACCATGCCTGCTTTCCGTGGTAGGATACATCGGGATAACCGCAGGAAAGATAATCCATCATCTGAAGCTCCCGGCTCTGGCGGAACACCGGATGGGCCTTGCGGAAGGCAATGAGCCCTTTTACAAATTCCAAAAGCTTTGTCTGCTGCTTCCCCGTCTTCCAGGGAATCCAGGAAATCTCATTGTCCTGGCACCAGGCATTGTTGTTGCCGGACTGGGAATTGCCCCTCTCGTCCCCCGCATAGATCAGGGGGGTTCCCTGGCTCAGCAGAAGGATGACAAAAGCATTGCGCAGCTGACGGCTCCGAAGCTTTAACAGCCGCTTTTTCCGGCTCGGCCCCTCCTCCCCACAGTTCCAGCTGTAATTCACGCTGGAGCCGTCCCGGTTGGCTTCCCCGTTGGCCTCGTTGTGCTTCTCGTCATAGGACACCAGATCCATCAATGTAAATCCGTTGTGATTGGCCATATAATTGATAACCCCGTGCCGCGCCGGATTACGCCTTGCCCGGCTGGTGACAGCGGCAAGCTGCCCCTCGTCGCCCTTTAAAAAGCGTCTGGCATCCAGCATAAAGCCGTCGTTGTACTCCGCCAGATTCCGAAAAGCCGGCACGGCCTTTTCCTCATAAATCTCATCCAGGGCAAAGCACTCGCTGAGAATCTTCGTATGGCTCAGGAGCGGATCCTGGGCCAGAGCCTCCACAGGGGCATTGTCCCGGTTGATATGTACGCCGTCAATGTGGTATTCCACCACCCAGTACCGGATGCAGCTCAGTACCAGGGAGGCCTTTGTCCCCTTTGGAAAATAAAATTCCAGAATAAGCTCTATTCCGTTTTTGTGAAGCTCCTTCACAAGCTCCTTTAACTCCTGCACCGGATTGTCCGAAGCCGCATAAGAAGCCTTGGGGGCAAAATAATATGCCTTAGGAGAATAGCCCCAATAGTTGATCCGTGTCTCTCCTCCGTCCAAAGGCGCATATTTCTTAAGCTCCGGGCTGTCCATAGAGGCAAGCTCGGAAAATTCGTATACAGGCATCAGCTCAAGCTGATTGATGCCAAGCTCTTTTAGATAAGGAATCTTTTCCTGAAGTCCCGCAAAGGTTCCTTTTGCCTTCACCCGGGAGGTTCCATGCTTTGTGAAGCCCCTCACATGGGCTGCGTAAGCCACAACCTCCTCATAAGGCAGACGAAGGGGCCTGTCCCCTTCCCAGTCAAAGACGCCGGGGCAGATTCTTCCCCTCAGCTCTTCCTCCTTAACAGGCTTTCCAAAGCTCTCTCTGCCCGCTATCCGGCAGGCGTAAGGATCCGTAACCACCTTTCCTTCAATCTCATAATTATATTCGTATCTGTCTGCCGGCAGACCCTTCACCAGCACAGAGCGCAAATCCCCGTACTGCCCAGAACCCTCCATAGAAATAGCGGCCTCCGGCTCTTTTCTTCCTTTTCTGTAAAGCAATAAACTGCAGGTTTTTTTATCCGGTACTGCGACTGTAAAACAGGTGTCTTCCCCTAGCTTTCGGACACCCGGCCCTTGAAGAATGCCCTCTTTAATGTCATGCTGAATATTTTTGTCCCATTTCTTCATTCAGTTCCTATCCTTTCCGCAATGTTCTGCTTTGTTTCGATTTGTAAAATCTTAATATTATCCCCATTATGAAATAATAAAATCGTATTTTTCATTATAGCAGATTTCGGCAATATTTGACAAGGAATTTTCCATTCATTTGTAGAAATTTTTTCCAAATTTTCAAAAAAATGCTCTCCTTGCAGAAATTTCATTTTTCCTGCAAAAAGAGCATTTTCAGCTTTTATAAGTCTAAGGATTTATTCCAGTACCGGTATCTCGTACCCCCAGCTTTTGCGGATTCCGTCCATAATCTCCATGACCTGTATGGTCTCTGCGTGGGGCATCTGCGGACACTCCAGACTGCCGCTTTCAATGGCACGGACACAGGCTTCTACCTCATACTCGTAACCGGTTATCTGTTCCGGGACGGCATAGGTCCTGACCGCCTGGTATTCCTCATTATATACCTTAATCTCCTCCGGATTATTGATATTGGTAATCTCCAGATAGCCCTTTGTCCCGAAGATGCAGCCTGTGCGGTTCAAAACTGCATTTACATTGCACTGCATGGTAGCTGTCTTTCCGCCCTCAAAGGTCATCACAATACTGTCAATCATATCTACGCCGTCTTTAAATACCGCATAGGATGAGACGCTTGTCATGTCTTCCCCAAATACCATACGGGCAAAATTCACCAGGTACACCCCTACGTCCAGAAGGGCACCTCCCGCCAGAGCCGGATCCCAGATACGCTTAATCTGGCTTAACTCATAGCCCAGGTTGGCAGTGAGGGAGGTTACTTCTCCAATCTCTCCCCTTGCGATAATATCATCAATGATCTTTCTGGAGGGCATATATCTGGTCCAGATAGCTTCCGTCAAAAGCAGCTTCTTTGACTTCGCCAGATCCAGGACGTCCCTGGCCTGCTCCGCATTTACCATAAAGGCTTTCTCGCAGAGAACATGCTTCCCGGCCTCCAGGCACAGCTTCGTCATTTTGTAATGATGAGAGTGGGGAACTGCCACATAAACCAGATCCACCGCCTCGTCTGCCAGCATTTCCTCATAGGATCCATATGCCTTTGTAAAACCATACGCTTCTGCAAATGCCTGCGCCCTGTCCAGATCTCTGGCCGCAATGGCATATGCCTCAACCTCATCCATCTTTGTAATGGTCGCCGCCATTTTATTCGCAATGGCGCCGGCTCCCAAAATTGCCATTTTTATCATCTATTATTCCTCCAGGATTTTCCATGTTTAGTTTTTAAATCTCTCCCAGGCGCTGCTAAGCCCGTCAATCACCGCCCTGTATGTAGCATACTTCTCCTCGTAGATCTCCTTGTATTCAGGCCTTGGATAGATCGTCTTGGTAATCGTCACCGTGCGCCGGATGGCTTCCTGGTAATCCGGATAGATTCCAGCCGCAATCCCCGCCGCGATGGCTGCGCCCTGGGCCCCCAGCTCTTTGTCTGCAATCACGTCAATGGGGATCTGCAGAGCATCCGCAAAGATCTGCACCCATACATCCGAGTTGGCCGCTCCGCCGGAGAGACGGATGCTTTTGGGCGTTTCCCGGTTCCGAAGAAGCTTCTTTACATGGGTTACATGAGAGAATACGATTCCCTCATAGACTGCCCGGAGCATATGCTTCTTACTGTGGTAGGCAGTCAGCCCTACAAAGGTTCCCTTGGCCAGGGCATCCTCATTGGAGCCGTTTAAGAACGGCAGGAAAATAATCTGGCTGTCCTTCGGTTCAATGGAGTACACCCACTCATTGGTAATATCATATATGGAACCGCCGTTCTTCTTTGCCTTCTCTTTCTCATCATTCATCAGATTTTGGATAAACCATTCCATGTTTCCGGCAGAGGTAGGGCTGCTCTCCTCAATCAGATAATATCCGGGTATGCAGAACATCGAGTTTAAAGCCACGGTTCCGTTTGTTACCGGCTTCTTTCCGATAAACTCATTGATGCTCCAGGTTCCCGCTATCATGCACATCTGCTCTTCGTCAGACAGGCCGGAGGCAATGCCGCAGGCATTGACATCAAACATACCGGCCGCCACAGGGGTTCCCTCCGGAATCAGCGTCTGTTCACTGGCCTCCCTGGTCACGCAGCCGCAGAGATCAGCCGAATGGCGCAGGGGCGGAAGCTTCTCGTAGCATTCCTCCAGATCGTAAAGGGCCATCAGCTCCCTGTCGTGCTGTCCGGTTACCATATTCACCAGATTGCCTCCGGAGCAGTCCGTGTACTCGCTGTAGGCCTCCCCGGTCAGCATATAGCGGATATAATCCTTTACCGCAAAAATGTATTTCGTATTTTTCAGAACCTCCGGCTGATTCTCCTTAAACCAGGCCAGCAGGCTCACCGGCTGTACTGCCAGAATTTCCTGAAATGTTTTCTCGTATACTTTTTTGCTGGTGCCGTCCTGATACCAGCGCTCTACCTGGGCCCACGCTCTGGTATCAGTTGACATAATGCCGTTATAAGAAGGCTTTCCGTCATGCCCAATCAGATACAGGCCCTTGCCAGCTCCCGAAAAAGATACGCCTGCAATATCCTTCGGATCAATACCGCTCTTTTCAATGGCTGTGCGGACAGCCTGGGCATTCACTTCCCAAAGCTCATCCAAATCCTTTTCTGTATATCCCGGCTTAGGCGTCAGCGTAACCGTAGGAACACTGGCCACGGAAATCTGCTTTCCGTCCTCATCAAATACAGCCGCCTTAGAAAAGGTTCCGCCGTTATCAATTCCCAGTAAATATCTCATAAGTCTCACCTTCACTTCCATGTAGGAAAAGAGCCCGGAATATCGCCCATTCTTTTGATATCCCGAGCTTCTTTTCATGGGATCTCTCTTCCCTCATTCAGTGGATCTAACAAGCTAAGCGAATGCTTAAGCTCTTATATTTTAGTCCTCTTCCGCCTGGGGAACGCCCGGGCAGTTGGGGCCGAAGTGCTTCAGTACAACCAAAGGCTCTACCTTGCTTGTGTTGGTAATGACTACGCCTTCCACAGCCGCCTTCTCGGATACGAAGAACTCGTCGGAGCTCTGCTGTCCAAAGTGAAGCAGGGTGGGAGCCTCGCAGTCATAAACGCCGAATCTGCCATGGCCCTGTACAAAGATACAGCCGTAAGCGGCGCCGTCCTTTATGGTTACCGTCTCGCCGGGATTTACCGTCAGTTCTTTTGCTGCAATGTACGGATTCCCGTAGGTGATCCATTTCTGGACATACTGCTCTGTCTCAGCCTCCACAATAGGTCTGCGGAAGTAATGCTTTCTATAATGGGGATCTACGTTCTTCTCCCAGTCAAGAAGCTTAAATACGTCTTCCACATCCTTCTGTCCCTCCGGCAGCTCCTCGTCCAGCATCTCCGGCGGATAAACCTCTCCGGATACAATGTTCTCATATACAGAGTTCACATCGGAATTCCACTGCGGTTCGTAGGTCAGTACGGAAGCCGGCGCATGGATCACTCCCGCAGGCGTATACCAGCCGGTTCCCAGCTCAATGCGGTAAGCTCTGGACAGATCCGTGATTCTCGTATCATCGTCTGCAAAATGACGGATCCTCTCCTTCACCTCTTCGGGATCCATATCCGGGTCAAATCCGAAGTATGTATAATTGGCCTCGCCAAAGTAATTGTTCAGCTGCTTGGGGAAGTAGTAGCACTCGGGCTTTCCAAGCTTCCCTACCCGCGCCGCATCCTCGAAGCCCAGGTGCAGGTGGTGGAACAGAGGATTTTCATTGTCAAAGAACTTGGAGTACATAGGCCAGCCGTTGTATTTCTCCATGAGCTCTTTTCCCACGATCTCTTCTCCCAGAACCTTCACTGCCATGCGCAGGGAAAACTTCTCGTCGCTGCCGTAGTCTACGCATACGTAAGCCATACCCTCGTCTGCCTTGGCAAGCTCGCCGTTCTGGGCTGCAATGGTGGATGCAAACCAGCGCTCTGTGATGGAGCCTCTTGCCATTCCGAATGCAAAGTAATCGTCCGGATGCAGCTTCAGCCTGCGTCCCGCTTTTCCGAATCTTCTCGGAACGAATGCCGGGAAGAGGCGGAGGATTCCCTCGCCCTTCTTGAAGGTCTCCCGGATTACGCTCTCATCCTCGGTTGCATTCTGAACAACCAGATTTCCTGTTTTCTTTGCCTCGGCCAGACGCATATCCAGATCTTCGCCTGCTTTGATGGTTAATTCTTTTTCTGTCATTTCAGTCCGTCTCCTTTATTTTTATTTTTCTTTTATGTTCTCAAACTCTTCCCGGCCCTTTAAAATATGGAAGGTCAGGTGATAGTCTACAGACTCCCCTGGCTCCAGGTATTTCATAGAACCGTTGGCAACCGCGTCCTCGATGCCGTCAATGGTGGAATTGCCCGGTTCAAGGCCCATCACGTAATCGCCCGCACCCATCATCTTCCACTGTACCAGGTGATCCAGGGTGCCCAGATCCACCTCAATGGCAATGCCCAGTTCCAGTTTGGGATTGTAGACAGCCACTGTCCCGTGGTTCCTGTCATCGGGCTTTAAAGTGTGGTAGTAGCACATCTCCTCATAGAACGGATCGGCCGGCTCCGTCTTTCTGCAGTCGGCAATTCCCTCTTCCGAGTGGGCGTTCCTGGCTTTTGTCTCAAGGGCCGGAATGTACACCTCGCTGTCCGGGGAGAGAACGGGGTAGCCGATATTGCAGTGATAAAGGATCATATGCCTGGCCTTTTTGTATCCCTCGTTTGTCACCTTATCGTGAAGGGTGAATTTCCGTTCCTTATAAAAGCATCGAATCTCTCTGTCCAGTCTCAGCTTTTCCCCAAAGATAACGGCATCCCTTACGGTTCCCCGGATAGCCACGCAGGGCGTCTCTCCCTCCTCCACCCGGCAGCTCACGTCCTCCGCCGGAGTATGGGAAATATTCCCGTGAAGCCCGTAGGACTGCCCTTCATATTCACAGGGGGCTCCCGCCAGCTTCAGTCCGCATGTAGTCAGAAAGCCTGCGGTAAAGCTCTTTAAAAAGCCAAGTCCCTGATCGTCAAAATATTCCGGGGCAACCACGCCGCAGGGAGAGATAAATCCTACGTTCTCTCCGCAGAAATCCAGATAGGGAATGTCCATTCCCCTGCTTATATTTACATCAAAATGCATCCCCGAACGGTTCTGCACATCCAGAAGCTCCACGCCTTGGGCTTTTCCCTCCTGCATCCGGATGCGCCTTACCCGAATCAGCTGATCTCTGTGGCCGATATATTTTTTTTCTTCCTGATAATTCATACGCCGCCTCTAACAAATTCCCTTCTGAAGTATAATGTTGGCATACCGGGATTCATCCCCTGTCTGGACAATCACATATGCCTTTTCTGCGTCCTCATAAAAGGGCAGCCGTTCAATAAAGTCAAATTCATGGAACGCATCGTCTTTGTCATACTTCTTCAGCAGTTCCCGATAGGTTTCCCAAATCTCCGGGACTGGCTCCGTAGGAAGATTTCTCATCAGACGGACTGGATTGGGAATAAAGTTATCCAAAGGATACAGCTTGAGCACTGCCTCTAAGAGCTCTGGGATCCGGATACCGTCCATACGGATCATCCGCTTTGCATGGGCTGTTCCCGGGAAATTGGCATCTGCCAGAATCAATACATCGGAATGCCCCATTTCCATCATGCATTTTACCAGCTCTGGCGGAAGGACTTTTGGAATATTTCTTAACATGTCATCAGCTCCTTTTTCTTAGAATTGGATAGAATAAGGGCGCCGCTGCAAAGCCCTCTGATTCATTGCTTTACCAGCGGCGCCTTTTCCTTTTACCGCAATATTTATTCGGAGATAGCGTCTACGCCGCCCTCAAGGTAAGCGTCTACGTTCTCAGCCGTGATTGCGCGGAAGGGGATACGTGTATCCTTCTCGTACTCCTCGCCCTTGATAATCTGCAGCGCCACGTCAACGCCTACAGCGCCCTGGCCCTGGGAATCCTGAAGAACGCTGATTCCATACTCGCCGGCCTTAACTGCTGCAACTGCATCGTCCAGTCCGTCTACGCCGCCCACAACGATGTCGCTTCTTCCGGCTGCCTTGCAGGCAGAAAGGGCGCCAAGTCCCATATCGTCATTCTCGCAGATAATCGCCTTCAGATCCTCGCCGTACTGTGTAATCCAGTCTTCTACAAGCGCCATAGCTTCGTCACGCTTCCAGTTTGCTGTCTGAGTGGAAAGTACCTCAAAGTGCTCCAGCATTCCTACCGCTTCGAATCCTGCATAACGACCAACCTGTCCGGACTGTCCCATGGGTCCCTCAATGATACAAACCTTAGAGCCTTTCTCTACATTGTCAACAAACCACTGGCCCAGGATCTCACCGGATTCCTGATCCGTACAGCCTACAAATGCAGTGAAGTTGGTGTCTGCAATATCGCCATTATCAATGATGATGGGGATACCGGCGTCATTGCACTTGCCTACTACCGGCGCACTTCCCTCTACGCTCTGGGGAATTACGATGACTGCGTCCACCTTCTGGGCTATCATAGTCTCAACATCACTGATCTGCTTGTTTACATCGCCGCCTGCATCATACATTACCAGCTTTACGCCCAGCTCGTCAGCACGTGCCTGTGCCGCGTCAGCGATTGCTGCTACGAAGGTATCGGAATTATCCTTGGAAGAGAATCCGATGGTAATGTCTGCATTGTCCTTTGCCCCGCTTTGCGCAGGAGCTTCTGCGTCGTCTCCGCCTGTCTCTGCCGGCGCCTCGGTTCCCGCATCGTCTCCGCCTGTGCTTGCAGGAGCCTCCGCCTTGCCGCCGCAGCCTGCCAGTGTCATTGCAGCCGCCAGTAAGAGTGCAATTGTTTTCTTCTTCATTTTTTGTTCCTCCTTTAATTATGTAGGTTTTTTTATTAAAAACTGTCTTTTGCCAGCCCGCAGTCCCGGCTGAAGGCAGTTTTCATACGTTTGGTGTGCGTGTTCTTTTTATCAGTCCTTCTTGCCCTTGGTTCTCATATCCAGGAATACGGCCAGGATAATCAGAAGGCCCTTTACCATCTTCTGGTAGAAAGAGTTAATATTCATCAGGTTCATGGAGTTGCTCAAAAGTCCAAGGAGGACAAAGCCGCACATGGTTCCTGACAGAGAGCCGATACCGCCGCTCATACTCGTTCCGCCGATAGCCGTTGCCGCAATGGCGTCCATCTCATAACCTTCCCCCGCTATAGGCTGGCCGGAGCTGATACGCGCCGCCAGTATGAGGCCCACCATCCATGCACAGACAGAAGAAATCACATACACGGCCAACTGAACAACACGGGTCCGTACACCGGAGAGCTTTGCCGCATTCTTATTGCCGCCGATTGCAAATACATAGCGGCCGAAGGTGGTCATGTTCAGGATAACCAGGCCTGCTGCGCAGAAGATGAACAACAGGATAATCGGAATCGGAATTCCCGCTACGGTTCCCTGGCCAATCTTGATAAAAGAGGGATCCGAGATGGTGTAGGGCTTGCCGTTCGAATACGCAAGGGCGATACCGCTTCCAATGGTCATGGTAGACAGTGTTGCGATGAAAGGCTGGAATTCAATGTAGGAGATGAGCCAGCCGTTCACAAAGCCGCAGATGAGAGCACAAACCAGAGCTGCAATACAAGCCACAAACCAGTTGCATCCATTTGCCATCAGGGAGCCGCTGATAACACCTGTGATAGCGATTACGGAGCCTACCGACAAGTCAATGCCTCCGGTAAGGATTACAAAGGTCATTCCTATGGAAAGGATGCCATTCAGAGAAATCTGTCTCAAAATATTGGTGATATTCTGGCTTGTCAAAAATACCGGAGACACGAAGCTCATTGCAAGGATAATAAAGAGGGCTACAAATATCAGGCCAAATTGTCTAAGTATTTTTCCCATATCTTTTTTCTGTGTCATTTTACTTTCCTCCAAACGCTAAATTCATAATTTCCTGCTGGGAAGCAGCTTCCTCGCCCTCCAGCACACCTGTTACTTTTCCGCCGGACATAACCATAACCCGGTCGCTCATTCCAATCAATTCAGGCAGCTCAGAAGAAATCATTATGATTGCGATCCCCTGCTTTGCCAGTTCAATCATAATATGGTAGATGGCCGCCTTTGCGCCTACGTCAATACCTCTCGTCGGTTCATCCATAATCAAAACCTTGGGGTCGGACAGCAGACACTTGGCCAGTACCACTTTCTGCTGGTTTCCTCCGGACAAGCTGGATACCATATCCTCAATGCCGTTCATCTTGGTAGCCATCTGCCGGGTGTAGTCATCCGCCAGCTTCCGCTCTGTCCCTTTATTGATAAAGGAAGCGTTTGCCAGCTTATCAAAATTCTGCAGGGAAACATTTTCCTTAATGCTTCTGCAGAGAACCAGGCCCAGCTCCTTCCGATCCTCGGAAGCCATAATAATATGATTCCTCACTGCATCCTTGGGATGCTTGATGTCAACTTTTCTGCCTTCCAGGATCACCTCGCCGGAATCCAGGCGGTCATACCCTACAAGAGCCCGCATCACCTCGCTCCGCCCTGCGCCTACCAGCCCGGCCATGCCGAGAATCTCTCCTGCATGTACACTTAAGTTTACATTTTCAAACACGCCCTTGCGGGTGAAATTCTTCAGTTCCAGAACTACATCGCCTTTTTCCGCCGTATTGCGCGGATAGCCGCCTTCCAGTTCACGTCCAACCATCATGTTAATCAATTCTTCTCTGGAGGCTTCCTTTGTATTGACGCAGCCGATAAACTGTCCGTCGCGGAGTACGGAAATCCGGTCCGAAAGCTCGAAAACCTCTTCCATACGGTGAGATATGTAAATAATCCCGATTTTCTTTTCTTTTAAGTTTGCTATGATCCGAAACAGCGTCTCTGTCTCTTTCTCGGAAAGAGACGAAGTCGGCTCATCCATGATAACGACCTTTGAATTGTAGGAGATGGCCTTGATAATCTCCATCATCTGAATCTGTGCAATGTTCAGATCCTTCATCTTCATGTCCGGCCTGATGAATTCAGAAAGTTCAAATTCCTCCAGCAGCTCCTGGGTCATCCGGTTCAATTCTTTCTTGTCTACAAAGGGCAGACCCTTAAACTTTTTCTGTTCTCTTCCCAGAAATACGTTCTCTGCTACCGTCATCTCAGGAATGGGGCTCAATTCCTGATGTATCATCGAAATGCCGGCGTCCAATGCATCTCTGGCGGATTTAAAATCTGTCTCCCTGCCATCCAGGACTACCGTACCTGCATCCTTTGTGTAAATGCCCATGATAATCTTCATCAATGTAGACTTGCCTGCACCGTTCTCACCCATCAGGGCGTGAAGTTCACCTGGGACAATACAAAGCTCGGCACCCTTTAGGACGGTTACTCCGGAAAAAGACTTGTCAATTCCTTTTGCTTCCAGAATGTACTTTGTGCTCTCCAAGATTTTCCTCTCCTTATAAAATTATTTTTTAGAAAAACGTTTTTCTCATTTCCAAAAATAAAAAGCGCTTCCGTAATGGGTTGCTTTTTGTTTTTTGGTAATTTCTAATGACAGAATAACTCGGAAAAACGTTTTTGTCAAGTGTTTTTCACGATTTATTTCTACTTTTTTATCAGTTTATTGTAAAAAACGTTTTTATTGTGTGTATTTTTAATGTTTTTATGTTATTTTCACATGATTTTTTTACTGTTTTTCTGATATCTTTTCCTACAGCCTCTAAATATCAGAAAAACGTTTTTACAAAGGGCCTGTTTTACCCTTCTACATAGATGCCGCCTATTCCAGTCTCACCAATCTACAAAGATCCACTCTTCCTCCGAATCCGCCACGGTAGAACGTCTTACCACCAGCCTGGCCCCCATCTTTACCGCTGCCGGCTCCTGGCTGGAATCCGGGTTTTCAATCCTCTGGAACAGCATCTGCGCCGCCTTCATGCCCGTGTGGGTCTTCTGGATGTGTATGGTGGACAGAGAAGGCTCTATGATACTGGACAGGAACACATCGTCATATCCCATGACTTTAATGTCTTCCGGAACACGCTTTCCATATTCCTTTAAAAGCTTCAGGGCTCCCACTGCCATCTGATCGTTTCCGCAGAATACCCCGTCCAGATCCGGCGTATTTTCCAAAAGCTTTTTCATAGCCAGATATCCGCTCTGATGGGAGTAATCGCCGTATTCAATCAGCGTATTCCAATTTGCCAAAAGCCCGTTCTGCAGGATACAGTCTTTATACCCCTCCACACGCTCCTGGGCAACCTGCATCATCATCGGCCCCATAATGTGCGCAATCTTCCTGCAGCCGCAGTCGATAAGATGCTGCACTGCCATCTTTGCGTTATTATAGCCGTCAAAATAGACCGAGTCGATCCCGATCTTCGTCAAATCACGCTCCAGGCTCACCAGCGGAATCTTCTTAGACTGGTTTGAACGGGCAAGAATCTCGTGAAAATGCCTTTCAATCAAATCCTGATGTACCATGGTTACAAAGAGAATCCCGTCCACCCGGCTTGCAAAAAGCTTTTTGAACAGCTCGCGCTCCCGGCTTATGGCATTGGTATCTCCGTATACGCTCTGGGCGTCGCAGATAACCAGCTGATATCCCTTTTCCATCACCACGGAATTGATCCCCTTTACAACATAGGGATAGAATACGCCGCACATATCTTCCACGATCACGCCAATGGTTCCCGATTTATTACTCTTCATACTCCGGGCAATCGGATCTACCTCATAGGAAAGCTCCCGTACTGCGTCCTCCACACGCTTCACCAGCTCAGGACTGACATATTTTGATTGATTGAGCACATTCGAAACCGTTGAAATAGAAACGCCGGCCCTTTTCGCTACATCCTTTATTCCACTCATACTTTCACCCTCATATCACACAATGAATCACAAAACCGCCCGCTCACAGGACATAACGCATCCTATATCTTCTGCAGGCCTTTCCGCTTTTTATAAAAATATGTTTTTCACAATCATCAGTTCTTATTTTTTGTATTTCCATACTATCATAGACATCCTGTTTTTTCAAGGGAGGCAGGGGAGCGGCCACATGCAGCACAATTCGAACAGGCCGGAAGCAGATTCTGCCTCCGGCCTGTTACGCATACTTTGTAATGCGGCATATCCGTCACTGCCTCAGATAATTGTTGATCGTCCTCTGAATAATTTTCAGACTGCTGTCCAAGGTTTTGTCATTTTCCAGGATATTGCTGATCTCACTGTCAGCCAGGGCAAGGACCTGCTCATACCGCTTGAACTGAGGCTCGATATGCCCCTCCTCAATCACCCGGCCCAGAAGCTTCCCACTGATAACCGTATCGCCCTCCTCCATATCCTCCTGGACAATACTTTCCATCTCACTGGACTGTGTGACGGCTTTTAACACCGAAGCCCCCTGGGAATACCGGAAAATCTCCGTCTGCAGCTCCTCGTCATAAGTCAGAAGCTTTAAAAACTCCCAGGCCAGCTCCTCCTCCCTGGTACTGGCGCTGATGCCCATTAAAAGCGTCTCCACCTGAGAAAGGTTATCCCCCTTGGTCCCGGCCGGCATCGTAATACAATCCCACTGAAAATTAGCATACCGCTTGATTTTATAGGGATACGTTTTATACGTCCGGTACTCCGCAAACGTCAGCGGCATAAAGGCCACATTTCCGTTGTTGAAATCCTCCTGCACCACCTTCTGCCCTTGGTTCAGCTCATTCAACTCCCGGATATATTTCACCGATTCCGCCAGCCGCTCGTCCGTAAAATACCCCTGCGTCCCGTCCGAATCAAAGATCTCTGCCCCATTCGAACAGACAGCATCTTTCCAATCATAATTATAGATTCCAAACTGGTCCGGAACACCGTCCCCGTCCGTATCCTTCGTAACCTTCTCACAAATAGCAAGGAGATCCTTCCATGTCCAGTCCTGATCCGGCATAGAAATCCCCTCCTTTGTGAGAAGCGTCTTATTCACAAACATAAGAGTCGGCACCGTTTCATAAGGCAGGGCATACTGAACACCCCCATACTGCCCCGTACAAAAAGCACTGGAAAAATACCTCCCCGGATCAAACTTTGCATCCCGCTGAATCAACTCATCCAGATTTTTCATCACCCCCAGAGAAGAAAACTGATTAAAATCCGTCCCCAGCACCATAAACACATCCGGCTCCTTATTCACCAGAAGCTTCCGCGAAAACCACTCCGAATAATCCTCCTTCAAGACACCGCTGTAATAATGAATACGCACCCCCGGATGCTCCGCCTCAAAACGCGCAATCGCCTTATCAATAATCACAAAGCTATTCGCATTCGCCACATCCCAGTTACTCCCCGTAAACATCCCAAACTCCAGAACAATCTCCCTCTCCCTCCCATCTTGAACCCCCAGCAGCACAACCCCCGCCAAAACCGCCAGCCCAATCCACATCCTGCTATAACCCTTCATACTCCTCATATCTCCACCTCCCAGGGGCTGCTGCAAGATAAGGCAGCAGGCTTTTCCAATATCCAGTGTCCGGCTGTTCGCGCACAGGCTGTCTGATATGGGCGCACATTGACAAAAAACCAAAAAGCATCCAAAACATCCAAAGTCAATGTACGCACAGAGCAGACAGCCTGTACGCGAACCGTCCGAACACAGGATATGGAAACGACTGCTGCCTTATCTTGCAGCAGCCCCGTCCGCCCCCGCTCCTTAATCCTCCGGCACCTGCTTCGCCGCATTCGTCTGCACTGCCCAGATAGCCAGCTGCGTCCGATCCCTCAAATCCAGCTTATTCAAAATCGTACTCAGATAATTCCTCACTGTCCCATCCGACAGCTTCAGCGTATCCGCAATCTCCTTATTAGCCGCCCCCGTCCCAACCTGGGCAATAATCTTCCATTCCGTCTTTGTCAGCTCCTTCACGCCCTTATTCCCCACAGGAATCGTGTAATCCCCCTGAGCCATCCGTGAAAACAGCCGCAGCACCTTTGTGGCAATATCCGGATTGATCATAGCCCGGCCGCCGTAAACCGTCCGGATAGCATTCTCCAGCTCATCCATGGAAACGCCTTTTAGCAGATAACCGCTGGCGCCGAATTTCAGTGCATTATATACATACTCGTCATCGTCAAAGGTCGTCAGAATGATAATCTTTATCTGCGGATAATTTTCCTTAATAATCTTTGTGCATTGTACCCCGTCCATCTTAGGCATCCGGATATCCATCAGCACCACATCCGGCTTCTGCTTCCGGATACACTGAATGACCTCCTGTCCGTCAGCCGCCACATCCGTTACCTCCAGGCCTTCCTTGCTGTCCAGCACAATCTGAAGACTCTGCCGGATCAGCTCCTGGTCGTCTGCAATCAAAATCTTAATCATAGCTCTCCCCCCAGCGAATCGGTATATGCGCAGTTACGGTAAAACCCTGGTGCTGTCCGTCAAAAGTCACCGTGCCCCGCAGCATTTCGATTCTTTCTTTCATATGCTTTGTTCCAAAGCCGCTTTTCATCTCCTTGCAGCCGATTCCGTTATCATGGATGGTCAGAAGCATCTCACCCTCGATGCGTTCCAGCGTAATCCAGATCTCTTTTGCCTTCCCGTGGCGGACTGCATTGGTAATGCTCTCCTGCACCACCCGGTAGATGGCATTCTCCTCATCCTCGTCAAATTTAAGATGCTTCTCCTCTGTTTTAAAATGGATCCGCACATCCGACACCCTGCTCATATCTGTCACCATCTTCCGGATAGCTACCTCAAGGCTTAAGCGCTCCAGGGAGTCCGGCCGCAGCTCATTCACCGAACGCCGGATATCCTGAATCCCCTCTCTCCCCGCCTTTGATAAAAGGGCCAGCTGCTTTCTTGTCTGCTCCGGCGACACGTCAACCAGAGCCAGGCATGCGTCCAATCCGGTAACAATCCCCGTAAGGGTATGGCCCAGCGTGTCATGGATCTCTCTGGCCAGACGGTTTCTCTCCTTGGTCTGTGCCATGTGCTCCGTCACATCCGCATACTCCTGAAGCTGCTCATTCGCAATCTGCAGCTCGTGATAGAGACGGTTGACCTCCTCTATCGTGCCCCTCTGGACATTGATCACATAGACACAGTAGACAATAAACAAAATCATATTCAGAGATATCAGTATATTATAGATGCTGAACAGGTACTGCTGCGTATCGTAGGAGTAGTACTGAATATAATCGGAAATATTGTAAAGCCGCATATAAATGGACAGCAGCTCATAATCTGCCACCAGATAGCCTGCAATGGCCATAGCAACAAAAGCCAGCTTCATCTTGCCGTCCTTTACATAGGCGATCACACTGGCAAAAACAAGAAGCAGAAGGCCTTTGTAGTTAAAATTCAACAGAAAAATCACAGCACTGCATACAAACATATCCAGAATCAGTGTCGCCACATTCCATTTGTTCGGTATCTCCCTCCAGAGGTGCCGTACCAGAAAGGTCAGTATGAGAACTCCCATAAAGCCCATGCAGATAATGAGAGTTTCCTTGGGGCTTTCCGGAAAGGAGGAGATGGAATTGAGAAATTCCCGGGCGTCGTAATTGGCGAGAATTTTTCCGGTAGTCACATAGATCAGCACGCAGATAAAAGCAACGCATAATACATTTAAAATCAGCATTGCCCCCTGGAGCAGTGTTACAAAGCGTTCTTTACTGTCACTCATAATAATTCTTATTCCTTCTATGCGCCGCCTGGGCCCTGCTGTTTTACTGCCAGCCGTTGATTTCGTAGCCGCTTAGGTTTTCCTTGGTAATCATGTAAGGCTCGATGCTGATATAGGGTTCTATCTCCATCCCGTTCAGATAGTCATACGCCTTCTTTACTGCTACCTCGCCGATGGTCTTGGGGCTCTGGGCGCTGGTTCCCGACACGGCCCCAAGCTCCAGCATCGCCTTAAAGTCGGGCGAGCCGTCAATCCCGTAGATCAAAACCCCTTCCTCCCTGTGATACTGCTGCAGGGCTGCCAGAGCGCCCAGGGCGCTGGGATCATTTCCTCCAAGAACCACATTGAACTCCATGTTCTTTTTGAGGAATTCCGCTATCACATCTGCCGAGACCTCGAACTCTCCCGCGCCTGCATGGGTGTACACCACCTGGTAGCTGTCATTTCCCGCGATGGTGTCCAGAAAACCCTGGACGCGGTTTGTAATGGAGGTCTGTATGGGATTGTCTATGACCACGATCCGCGCACTGTCCACCCGCTTCATCATATCCTCCGCACAGAGCACGCCGGCCTGGTAATTGTCCGTCTCAATGACGGTAACTACATATTCCCTGTCCTTTACGACCGTATCAATGTTAATCACCACAACGCCGGCCTCCCGGCAGGCCTCCAGGGCAGGCTTCACCTTCTCCCAGTCTACCGGGTTCAGGAAGAGCACTTCAATCCCTTCCTCGATCATCTCCATAATCTGGGCGTTCTGCCTTTCCTGATCCTGGCTTGGATCTCTGGAAATCAGGATATCCCCGTTTCCCTCCACCCCTTCTTCTATGGCTTCGTGGAGCACGTCAAAGTAAGGATTGTTTCTGGTCATATAAGTGGCGCCGAACACCCGGGGAACGTGCTCTTCCTTATTGTCTCTCATCATACCGCAGCCTGTCAAGATGCCAATACAAAGTGCAAAGCCGATTGCTAAGGTAGTTTTTTTCATCTTCTTCTCCATCACAAAAGCCTCCTTGGCCCGAAGGCCGCAGAGACTTTTGTGTATACCAGTACGTTTTATCTTCCCGCCTTTTTATTACGGATAAAGTCCACATATACCGCAAGAAGGATAACAAGGCCTTTGACAATATACTGCCAGTTGGAATCCACGCCCAACAGGTTCAAGCCGTTGTTCAGCACACCGATGATCAGGACGCCGATCAGAGTGCCGCCCAGCCGTCCGGAACCGCCGCTCATGGAAGTACCGCCTACTACTACCGCCGCGATGGCGTCCATCTCTGCGCCGTCGCCTGCCGTAGGCTGGCCGGAATACAGACGGGAAGCAACCACCAGGCCTGCAATACCGGACATAATGCCCGTATAGGTGTAAACGATAAACTTTACCTTCTGTACATTGATGCCGGAAAACTTCGCCGCCTGGGCATTGCCGCCCACTGCATAGATGTGGCGTCCAAGCTGGGTCCGGTTAATCATAAACGCCGCAATGATAAATACAATAATCATCAGGATAACAGGCGTCGGAACCGGGCCCACATAGCCGGCTCCCGGGAACTTAAAGGTATCCGTCATACAGCGGATGGGAGAACCTCCCGTAAGCACCAGCGCAATTCCCTTGGTAATGTTCATAGATGCCAGAGTTACAATAAAAGGCGGAATATCCGTCTTGCAGATAACAAAGCCGTTAAACATACCCACAAGGGCTCCCACACCGATGGCCGCAAGAAAACCTACGATCTCGGGAAGGCCGAAATTAATCACACAGCCCGCCGCCACAACGCCGGAAAGGGCAATTACGGAGCCTACCGAAAGCTCAATGCCGCCTAAGATAATGACCATGGTCATACCTGTGGCTAAAAATAAGTTGGATGCATTCTGACGAAGAATATTAAACACATTCTTCGGGGTCAGAAACGTCGCTCTTGTAGTAGGAAATACAACCAAAAAGATGCACATTACCAACAATGCAATTATAATACCAATATTATCCTTGAAATATCTGACAATTCCATTTTTTAATCTGGCTGCCATAGCTTCTCCTCCTTCACTTCGCACTTACTTCGCCGCAAGCTGCATGATCTTTTCCTGCGTAACATCCGTATGATCCAGGCATCCGGTGACCCGGCCCTCGTTCATAACATAAATCCGGTCGCTCATATTGATGATTTCCGGAAGCTCGGATGAAATCATAATGATGGACATTCCCTGTTTTACCAGCTCGTTCATAATCCCGTAGATTTCCGCCTTGGCGCCTACGTCCACGCCTCGGGTCGGCTCATCCAGAATCAAAATCCTGGGATCTGTGGCAAGCCAGCGTCCGATCATAACCTTCTGCTGGTTTCCGCCGGAGAGATTGCCGATGACCTGCTCCTGGCTGGGGGTCTTGGTTCCCATCATATCAATGTATTTCTGAGTGATTTCCTCTTCTTTTTTCCCATTCACCACCAAGTTTTTGATAAATTGGGAAAGAACCTCAATGGTGGAATTAAAGCGCACGCTCTGTACCTTGTAGAGCCCTTCCTCCTTGCGGCTCTCAGGCACCAGCGCAATTCCATATTTCAATGCGTCTATGGGAGACTTAATCTGCACCTTTTTTCCGTCCACATAAACATCTCCGGACATATGGGGCGCCAGCCCGAATACGGCCTTCATGGTCTCGCTTCTTCCGGCTCCCACCAATCCTGCAAAGCCGATAATCTCTCCCTTTCGAAGTTCAAAGCTTGCATCCTTTGCCATCTTATTGTCCGAGATATGGTCGCACTTAAGCACCACCTCTCCCGGCTTTAGATAATCCCGTGTATAGTAATTGGTCAGCTCCCGTCCAACCATCATGGCGATGAGCTCATCCTTTGTCGTCTCCTTCACCACCTTGGTTCCGACGGTTTCCCCGTCACGCATGACGGTTACCCGATCACAAATCTCTTCCAGCTCACTCATTTTATGAGAAATATAGATAATGCCCACGCCTTTTTTCGTAAGGGCACGCATGGTCTCAAACAGGAAGCCCACTTCCTTGTCCGAAATGGAGGAGGTCGGCTCATCCATAACCAGAATTTTGGAATTAAAAGAGATTGCCTTTACAATCTCGACCATCTGCTGCTGCGCAATGGTCAGATGCTCCACCAATGTATCTGCATTGATGTTCATCTCATAGGTATCCATAAGCTTCTGTGCTTCCTCTGTCATCTGCTTACGGTTGATATTCATTTTGCTTCCCGGCTCGCGGCCCAGAAAAATATTCTCTGCAACAGTCATATAGGGAACCAGAACCAGTTCCTGGTGCACTATGGAAATACCAGCCTCACGGGCCGCCACGACACCGTCGATGGTTACCTTCTGACCGTCTATGTAGATCTCTCCCTCTTCTGCATGGTAAATACCACCCAGTACTTTAATCAGGGTGGATTTACCGGCGCCGTTCTCCCCCAGAAGTGCATGTACTTCTCCGGCCTTTAACTGCAGGCCTACATTCTGAAGGGCCTTGACGCCAGGGAAGGATTTATGGATTCCTTTCATTTCAAGTAAATACTGTTCACTCACGCATCGCCACCACCTGTCTTTTAAAACTATCATATCAAAAATGATATACTTGGCAAAAGGGCTTTGCTCCGTCTATGGACCAAAGCCCTTTTTTCCTGTTTTATCAGTCACTCAATTTCTTACCAGCGTTTTACCGCCTTTTTCTTACTGCCATCCGTCCAGGCCGTAATCGCCTACATTTTCAGAGGTGATTAAGAAGGTCTCAATGGGGATAAAGGCTTCTACTTCTTTGCCGTCCAGCCACTCGTAAGCAGTCTCAGCAATGGTCTTGCCGATGGTGATGGGAGACTGTGCGCCGGTTCCTTCCAGTACAGTGCCCTCAAGAAGCTTCTTCACGTCCGGAGAACCATCCACGCCGTAAATAAGCGGAGTTACGCCGGCTGCGTCTGCTGCTGCATATGCGCCGAGAGCTGTGGGGTCGTTGCCGCCGAAGATAGCTACTACGTCGGGATGAGCAGTCAGAAGGTCGGTTGCCTTCTCATTTGCCACCTGCTGATTTCCCTGTGCATCCTGCTGTCCTACTATGTTAAAGGTTACGCCGGAATCCTCGATAGCCTTTAAGAAGCCGTCGGTTCTGTCGGTTACAGACTGCATGGTCGGAGAGTCAAGCACCAGAATGTCTCCACCCTCGGGAACCTTCTTTGCCAGGTCCTCGCCGCATACATAGCCTGCATTGTAGTTGTCGGATCCTGCATAGGATACCAGATAGCTCATATCGCCAACCTGGGTGTCAAAACCGAACATGGGGATGTCCGCTTCCTTCAGTGCATCCAGCGCCGGAATAATTCCGTCTGCGTCTACCGGATTTACAAACATGATTTCAACGCCTCTGGAAATCAGGTCTTCAATCTGATCGATCTGGGTATTGGAATCGTTGCCCGGGTCTACGGAAAGCAGTGTATCGCCGTGAGCCTCTACTACCTCGCGGATAGCTCCCTCAAGGGCTACAAAGAAGGGGTTGGTTCCGTCCATACAGGTGTAGCCGAATACCCGTCCGCCGCCTTCTGCCGGAGCCTCTGCCTGTGCGTCGTCTCCCGACTCTTCTGCGGGCGTTTCTGCCGGAGCTTCCTCGGCAGGTGCCTCTGCCGGAGCTTCTGCCGGCTTGCTTCCGCATCCTGCTACTACTGCAGCAAGCATTGCGGTACTTAACAGCGCGCTAAGAATTTTTTTCTTCATTTTAAAAATCCTCCCTTGAATTTTTTAGTTGTTACAGTAATTATCATAAAAAATTTTCGGATTTTGCGCACCTGTATTTTGTAATGAATTTTCTATGACATTTGTCATTTTTTATAGAAAGAACCCCGCCGGAAGAAACCGCAAAAGTCAGAAACTCCATAGCTGCGCTGCTGCGGAGTCTCTGACTTTACACGGTTTACTCAAAATGGTCTTCCTTCATCTGTTCTTTTTTCTTTTTCCTAAAAAAGGGTTTCTTCCATATAAGCTTTCTCACCAGGCGTACCAGAAGCACAATCACCAGGGCCCAGATAACAAGATAGGGCAGGGAGCTGATAAACCAGATGGCAAAGCTTCGCAGGCCCTGGCCGATATCGTAGAAGTTGTCGGTCAGACGGTAGCTGATTTCCTCGAAGAAGGTCAGCTTCTCCACCACCGGCATGACACGTTCTACCTCTCGGATATCAATGTCCACCGTGCTGTAGCTCACCTGGTTGTCAAAGATCCGAAGCTTGGAGCCGTAGGCCTGGAGCTCGTAGCGCACCTGGGAGAGGCGGCTCTCGATTGTGAGGATGTCTTCCATGGATTCTGCCTGTTCCAAAAGCTCCAGAAGACGGGTCTGCTCGGTTTCCAAGGCCTTCTTATGGCTTTCCACATCTACATACTCAAGGGTAATGTCCTCAATGGACTCGCTTTTACCGGTGACGTTGCCAAGCTCGCTGACTACCGTTACAAAGCCGTCCAGCTTGTCACTGGGAATCCGAATGGTCATCCACCCCCGGCGGCTCTCATACATGCTGTAATAGCTGCTGCCGGAAATGTCGGAGCTTTCTATGTATCCGCCCAGTTCCTCTGCCTTGCTGCGGATGTTTTCCAAAAGGGAATCAAATTCCTTTGTCTCCATGTTCATGGAGACAGTTTTGATCAGTTTCTGGGCGGTTGGGGCAACGCTGTCGATTCCCGAAGTGGAGGATACGCCGCCTCCTCCCTCCTCTGTTGTATAAGTGGGCTCTTCTGCCGGAGCCTCCGCCGCTTCAAAATCCATGGCTGACTCACTGTAGTATTCCGTACTATAGCCTGCGTCATCCATTGCCGGTGCAGAAGACGACGCTTCCGCACTCTTATCATTGGAACCGCAGCCGCTTAAAATCAAGACGGCAGCCGCCAATAATGCAATTCTTCTCATATCCTTTTTCATTCGGTTTCCTCCTAATTGTAGTCGCTGCGCGACGGCACTAAAGGGTAAAGCCGCTTCGACACACCGGTAAGGAGAGAAACTTTTATTTGAAAAAACACTCATAAAAGTTCCTCTCGTGCGCCTTTGCAGCTTTACCGTTTCCAGTTCCGTAATATCCTTCAAAGTACACGGGTATGAAATCAATTTCCAGACGCAAATGCATGCGCCTGTGTCTCCTCTCGTCTACTCCCAGGTCTGCTCCAGGGCTTCTTCCAGATCCTCCTCGGGGTTCTCAAAACGGAACTGGGAGCACAGAATCAGGCCGTCCAGGTAGGTGACTGCCCGGTACATCTCTGCGTCATAGTCAAAGTGATAGTTTTCCAGAAAAATCTCTTCGTCCTGGGCCATGCCTGGCTCCAGGCTTACCAGGCGGCGTTCTTCCTCCTCCGAAGGCGTCGTCTCTGGCTCAAGAAGATACCAGGCGCCGTCAATGAGAACCTCCAGATCCATAGAAGCATAGTAGTAAATGGTCCGCTCGTCCATATTGCCGATGGTGACCTTGATGCTCTCGGCATCCCGTGCAATCACCGGGCTGCTCACAAGGGTTTTCACGGTCTCTGTCTCTTCCGGAAGCCTCTGAATGTCTGCCAGGGAAATAGAGCCGCCCATAAATTCCACGGTCCCGGGCACAGCTCCTTTGTCAGAATCTCCTGCGGCAGCCGCTTCCGGCTCTTCTGTTTCTTCTCCCGCTTCAAAGTCATAGACTCCTCCTGTCTCCTCCGACGCGGGAGCCTCCGCTTCCTCTTCTGCCGCTGCCGGAGCCTCCGCCGCAGGGGACGACATGTCCATGCTGCTCTTAGAGCCGCTTTTTGACACCAGAAGCAGTCCTCCTGCAAAGATTCCAGCCGCCGTAAGGAGCACTAAGATACAGGCAGCCGCCCGATTGAAGCTGTAAATAAATTCTTTTCTGTTCATGCTCCGGCGCTGCGGACGTCCCTTGGTCTTTAAAAGCTGTTCCATGTATTCCCGGAATTGCTGGGAAAAGGTATGCATGCGGGCAATCTCGCACTCTGGGGGAATGAAGCTCAACTGCTCTTCCATACAGGCATCCAGCGCCTCTTTTAAGAGTTCTTCTTTTGCATCCAAAGCTTTGTCTCTCTTATCGCTTCCCGGCACGGCCTGCCACCTCCTTTTCCAGCATCTCCTGGAGCTTTTTCCTTGCACGGTAAAACCTCACATTCGCCAGCTTGGGGGAAATATTCAATAATCCGGCAATCTCTGTGTCCGACATCTGATGAAGATACTTATACTCAAACACTACACGGTATGCCTCATCCAGCTCCAAAATACAGGATATCAGATACTCATAATTCTCTTTTGTAATATATTGGTCCAGAATGTCCGAAGAAGGGTCGGGAATATCAAGGCCCATATCCTCCGAAGGACAGGCCTCTCCCTGATTCTTCCGCAAAATATCGACGGCCTTGCTCTTCACGATGGTCATAAGAAACTTCTTCGTTCTTGGACTGTCCACGTTCTCTACCTTATCGAGATGCCTGGTAAGCGCCAGAAAGGTCTCCTGCACCGCATCCTCCGCCAGATGGGCATCGCTAAGAAGCTGATACGCCACATACCAGCAGAACTGCTGATACTGTTCATAAACTAAAGTAAACTTGTCTTTTTCCTCCTGGGTGTCCAGCATGGATAAGTATAAAAGCATCTTAAGGGTCCCCCTCCCCTGCAAAATACGCGTCTTTTGCTTGTCTTTTACATATATAATAACGTATATGACTTAGGATTTACTACAAAAAAATTTAAATTTCTTTTAATATATAAGATTTCCGCAGATAAAGCAACTGCCTTCGAAAAAAGTTCCCGAATAGGATTGACAATTAGATATCAAAGTGATATCATTATCATATACTCAAGAAAGGAGAACCACTATGATATTAGTTAATACCGATTACATCACCGGAAAAGAATTGGAAATGCTGGGCCTGGTGCAGGGAAGCACCATCCAGTCCAAGCATTTAGGAAAGGACATCTCCCAAAGCTTCAAAACTCTGGTCGGAGGCGAGTTAAAAGCGTATACGGAAATGATGGAGGCCGCCAGAACACTGGCAACCAAGCGTATGGAAGAAGAGGCACAGCGTCTGCAGGCCGATGCCGTCATCAATATCCGCTATTCCTCCTCCGCCGTTATGCAGGGAGCCGCCGAGGTAATGGCTTACGGAACTGCCGTAAAATTCAAATCCTAATGTTTTTCCGTTGCTGTCAAGAAAGGGCAGAAAGAAGGGGCGCCGCATAATTTTGCAACGCCCCTTCTTTTTGCAGAGGAATTCTTTTTCTCCCGCTTTATAGAGCATCCGTACTGTAGTTCGGAGCCTCTTTTGTAATATGAATGTCATGGGGATGGCTTTCCTTCAAGGAAGCGGCGGAAATCTTGATGAACTTTCCGTTCTCCTTTAAGGATTCAATATCCGGCGTTCCGCAAAGGCCCATACCGGAACGCAGGCCTCCCAGAAGCTGGAAGATGGTGTCTTCCACCGTCCCCTTGTAAGCCACGCGGCCTTCCACGCCCTCAGGAACCAGCTTCTTTGCCCCCTCCTGGAAATAGCGGTCCCTGCTTCCGTTCTCCATAGCAGAGATGGAACCCATTCCCCGGTAAACCTTGTATTTTCTGCCCTGGAACAGCTCGAACTCTCCCGGCGCCTCGTCGCAGCCGGCAAAAATGCTTCCCATCATGCAGACATTGGCTCCGGCTGCAATGGACTTGGTAATGTCGCCGGAGTACTTGATGCCGCCGTCGGCAATCACGGGAATTCCGTATTCCTTAGCCACCTCATAGCAGTCCATAATCGCAGACACCTGGGGCACGCCGATTCCGGAAACCACACGGGTCGTACAGATAGATCCCGGCCCGATGCCAACCTTAACCGCATCGGCTCCCGCCTCGATCAGATCACGGGCAGCCTGGCCCGTAGCAATATTTCCTGCAATCACAGGCAATTCCGGATATGCTTCCTTGATCATCTTCAGGCAGCGGATCACGTTGGCAGAATGTCCGTGGGAGGAATCCAGCACAATCACATCTACCTGCGCCTTAACCAGAGCCTCCACCCGATCCAGCACATTGCTTGTGATACCTACGCCCGCACCGCAGAGCAGACGGCCCTTCTCGTCCTTGGCGGACATGGGGTACTTAATCTGCTTCTCAATGTCCTTGATGGTGATAAGGCCCTTCAGATTAAAGTTATCGTCCACGATGGGAAGCTTTTCCTTTCTGGCCTTTGCCAGAATCTTCTTTGCCTCCTCTAAGGTGATGCCCTCCCGGGCTGTAATCAGTCCCTCTGAGGTCATGGATTCTTTGATTTTCTTTGTGAAATCCGTCTCGAACTTTAAGTCACGGTTGGTTATGATGCCCACCAGCTTCTTGCCCTCTGTAATGGGAACGCCGGAGATCCGGAACTTGCCCATCAGCTCGTTGGCCTCTGCCAGTGTATGCTCGGGAGAAAGATAGAACGGGTCTGTAATGACTCCGTTTTCAGAACGCTTTACCTTGTCTACCTCCTCGGCCTGAGCCGCGATAGACATATTTTTATGAATAATTCCGATACCGCCCTGTCTTGCCATGGCAATGGCCATGCGGTGCTCGGTTACCGTATCCATGCTTGCACTCATCATGGGAATATTAAGACGCACGGTCTTTGTTAAGTACGTTGACAAATCAACCTCATTGGGAATTACCTCCGAATAGGAAGGCACCAACAGCACGTCGTCAAATGTAATGCTCTCACCAATAATTTTACCCATTTCTCTCTCTCCTCTCGTGTCTATTGTAACAGCCCAAACAACGAATCTGTTACTGTTTCTCAGTTTTCATTTTGTTTATATTAATTTCCTATATTAACGAAAAGAAAGGTTATTGTCAATACAATTTCTTACAAAATTCTTATAATGGAAAATCCAACGCAATTTTCGACAATTAAAGCTGCTTTTTATTAAAAAGGCGAATGGCAGTCAACACCCCCAAAATGGATAAGGCAATGGAAATAACAGCAGGTATCATAAATTCTGCCGGAACAGCTTCGCCGGAAATCAAATCTATATTTTTTGAAGTTAAAATGAATGGATTGAATTTTGCAATCGGTTCTATCATTCCGAGCAAGGATATTATGGCGGCAATGCCGCCTGTAAAGAGTATGCTTGTGAAAGTCTGTCTGAATATCACGCACCCAATCATTAAAATACTCAAGTATAGAAAGCCGATTATCCAAAGTGAAACTGCCGCAAAAGCAACATTTGAAAGGTGGTTATCATTCCATAAAAGGGCTGTATAACCGTATGCGGCAGCATATCCACTCCAATAACTGATTGTCATAAGCGCGGCGGCTGCCGTATATTTTGCAAGGATAACTGCTTTACGGGATAATCCCTTCGTAACCATTAAAACTAAGGTTCCTTTGGAATATTCATTTGACAGACAACTCCCAAACAAAATGATAAATGCACTGAAACCAACGCCGGAAATGTTCTTGTAAAATTGCTTCCATGCGTCCAAAGCGACTGGTTCAGAGGTCATTTCCATATCTGCGGCTAAAGCCGATAATATTTCCGGCGTAAACTTTGCGAGAAACGCACTCATAATACCAAAAATCAGAAAGACTGCGAACAGAATAAGGAAACGATAGTTCTTCATATTTTCCGTAAACTCTTTTTTTATAAAAGCAATATATCCACTCATTTCACTACCTCCAAAAACAAACTTTCAAGGGACGGCTCCATACGTTCTATTTTTACGGGACAAATCCCTGTTTCCGCAAGTATGCGAAACAATGATTTTTGCACACTTACCATATCTCGGCTATGCAAAATAAGTTCCCTGTTATTTTCTTCGGAATGAAGCAGCAATGGCTCTATAGATTTTTGTTTTTTGAAAAGCCGTAAATCTTGATCCGCCGAAAATTCTAAAAGCAAGCTGTCATGTCCATGTAAAGCCTTAATTTCTGCAAGTGTTCCAGTAACAGCGATTTTTCCCTCATTCAAAAAGGCTGCATGGCCGCAAACGCGCTCCACATCAGAAAGAATATGCGTGGAAAATAACACCGTTGTCGTTTGGCTGATTTTATAAAGAATATCCAAAATCTCTTTTCTTCCTACGGGATCAAGCGCGCTTGTCGGTTCATCACAAATCAGTAATTTGGGCTGTGTGAGCAATGCCTGTGCAATTCCTAATCGTTGTTTCATACCGCGGGAAAATCCGCCGATTTGCTTTGTTGCACTGTTTAGACCGACAAGGGAAAGGAGTTCATCACTTCTTTTTGAAATTTCGGTTTTTGATAGACCAATGACTTCTCCGCATAGCTTTAGATACTGTATCGGCGTCATATAGTTATAAAATTCTGGAACGTCCGGCAAATATCCAATATATTGATTTGTCCTTGTCTGTCCAAAACAAACAGGCTCATTGCAGACATGGATTTCTCCCTTGTCGGGCTGTAACAGTCCCAATACCATTTTCATAGTCGTTGTTTTGCCAGCACCATTTTTCCCTATGAAACCAAAGATACTTCTCTCTGGAACAGACAGATTAAGATTGTCAATGATTTTCTGCTTTCCAAAACTTTTAGATAAATTTTGTATTGTGAGGACATTCATTCGTTCTCCCCCTTTCCAAAGACAAAATAAATAATCGGTCCAAAGAGCAAAAGGACTACAACAATTACAAGCCACATGGTTTTATTTCCAAAGCGATAGCGTGGATGTCGTAGAATGTGTCTTACTGCTGCTACTGCAAGAGCAATGTCTATCAGCAGAACGGGAACAAGTAATGGCAGAATTTCAAATATCGTGTTCAATATTTTTACCTCCTATTTTATCGTTTCAATAATATTATCATAATGATAATATAAAGTCAATAGAAACCGTCCCTCTGATTTGGGACGGTCATTTTATTTATCTGTATTTTCTGCCGGAGATACGATTACGCCTATCGTCCGCAGCTTGCGCTCCGAGTTGGGTGCATTGTTTTTTACTGCGCTGATTATTTGAGAAATATTTGTTATAAGAGAAGTCAATTCATCATCAGAAAGATATAATGGGGAAAGAGAAAATCCCGTCATATCTTTTTTGATATTGATATTCGGAGAGTGGCAATATTCCTGAAACTGTTTTGCAAACCCAATGAAATATTGCATGAAATACTGCATATAAAGTTCGCCGGAATTTTTCTCGACGATTGTTTCTATATCGCTGCTGAGGTTGTGTGCCAGCGAATAAGTTTTTTCTACCGTACCGCGTACCTGTGTTTCTTCCACCACCTGTAAAATACCGTCGCTTAACATTTTTTTGAGATGCCGGTATAAGGTAGCTTGGGGAATGTCGGTATAAATATCGGCTAGCTGTTTCGCAGTTGCTTTCCCCTGTGAATGTATTTCAAGCAGTAATTTACATTTCACCGGATTTGTAATGCACTCCATAAGCCTATCTGTCATCTTTCACCCTCCTGCGTTGCTATATGAAAATATTATCATTTTGATACTAAAAAGTCAATCGACACTTTGATATAGCGCAATTAAAAATATGGAACATTTTTTCGGTGTAGGTTTGGCATTTTTCAAAATCCTCCGTAGTAGGAAGTAGGAAAAAATATTTCTTAAACTTTTCTAAAATCTTCGGCAAAATCGCCTTGCCTGGTGTAGTAGGTAGTGAAAGAAAAGCAAGAAAATCCGCGCTGTGATGAAGTCAAAAGGAGAAGCGGGCGAACATCTCTGCACAAACCCGCCCTATGGCTGCATCAGAGAAAAAATGATGACCTGCAAAACGGAGAAACGGCATAGCCCGCAAGCTACGCCGTTTCCCGAAAACATTTCTAATACTGTCTTATGAGTGCGGCCCCAAGGCCGCTTTTTTTCTTGTTCTTATTACGCGGACATTTGTCCTTACAGTGTGGGCTTTTCCTTACATCATACCGCCCATTCCGCCGCCTGCGGGCATTGCGGGAGCTTCCTCCTTGATGTTTGCCACACAGCTCTCGGTGGTTAAGAAGGTAGATGCTACGCTGGTTGCGTTCTGCAGGGCGCTTCTGGTAACCTTGGCCGGATCCAGGATGCCTGCCTCTACCATATTCACATACTCCTCATGGAGCACATCGAAGCCTACGCCCGGCTCGCACTCTTTTACCTTGTTGATGATAACGGCGCCTTCCAGTCCGGCATTTGCCGCAATGTGGAACAGCGGAGACTCCAGAGCCTTCAAAATCACCTTAACACCTGTCTGCTCGTCGCCCTCTGTGGTGTCAAGCAGCTTCTCGATCTCCTTGGTTGCATGGATATATGCAGAGCCGCCGCCTGCAATGATGCCTTCCTCTACAGCCGCTCTTGTAGCTGCCAGAGCATCCTCCATACGAAGCTTTGCTTCCTTCATCTCGGTCTCGGTTGCAGCACCTACACGGATCACAGCCACGCCGCCTGCCAGCTTTGCAAGACGCTCCTGGAGCTTCTCGCGGTCAAAGTCAGAGGTGGTCTCCTCGATCTGCGCGCGGATCTGGCCGATTCTCTGGTCAATCTCAGTCTTATCCCCTGCTCCGTCTGCGATGATGGTGTTCTCCTTCTGAATCTTCACGGACTTTGCAGTTCCCAGCATATCCAGGGTAGCTTCCTTAAGCTCAAGGCCGAGCTCCTCGGAAATCACCTGTCCGCCGGTCAGAATCGCGATATCGCGAAGCATCTCTTTTCTTCTGTCGCCATAGCCCGGAGCCTTAACGCCCACTACAGTGAAGGTTCCGCGCAGCTTATTCATAACCAGAGTTGTCAGAGCCTCGCCCTCAATATCCTCTGCAATGATCAGAAGCTTGCGGCCGGTCTGTACAATCTGCTCCAGAAGGGGAAGGATCTCCTGGATGTTGGCAATCTTCTTGTCAGTGATCAGAATGTAGGGATCGTCAAGATTCGCCTCCATCTTCTCCATATCGGTAGCCATATATGCGGAAATGTATCCCCGGTCAAACTGCATACCTTCTACCAGATCCAGCTCCGTCTTCATGGTCTTGGACTCTTCGATGGTGATAACGCCGTCCTTGGAAACCTTCTCCATAGCGTCTGCTACCATATTGCCCACCTCGTCGTCTCCGGAGGAAACAGCCGCTACTCTTGCGATCTGGTGCTTGCCGTTTACCTTGCTGCTCATGCCTGCGATGGCGTCTACAGCTGCGTCGGTAGCCTTCTTCATTCCCTTTCTCAGAACAATGGGGTTGGCTCCTGCTGCCAGGTTCTTCATTCCCTCATGGATCATAGCCTGTGCCAGAACCGTTGCAGTCGTAGTTCCGTCACCCGCAACATCATTAGTCTTCGTAGCAACCTCTTTTACAAGCTGGGCGCCCATATTCTCAAATGCGTCCTCAAGCTCAATCTCCTTAGCAATGGTAACACCGTCATTGGTAATCAAGGGAGCGCCGTACTGCTTGTCAAGCACCACATTTCTTCCCTTGGGCCCTAAGGTTACCCGAACGGTATCTGCCAGTTTATTCACGCCTGCCTCCAGTGCGGATCTTGCCTCCACACCGTACTTAATTTCCTTTGCCATTTTAAAACTCCTCCAGTCTTATTTGTTTTGCTGATTTGCAGATATCATCTATCTGCCTCAAAAGGCTTATGCCGTCAATACACGCTTTATTCTACAATTGCAAGGATGTCGCTCTGCTTCACAATGATAAACTCCTCGTCCCCGAGCTTCACCTCATTGCCTGCATACTTGGAATAGATAACCTTGTCGCCTTCCTTCACATGCATGGTCACTTCTTTTCCATCCACCATTCCGCCTGGGCCTACAGCGATAACTTCTGCCTGCTGCGGCTTCTCCTGTGACTTGCTGGCCAGAATAATTCCCGATGCTGTCGTCTCTTCTGCTTCAAACTGTTTCAGTACAACTCTGTCGCCTAATGGTACTAATTTCATTTCTATTCCTCCTTGATTCTATTGTTAACATTTTTCTTTATTAGCACTCACCAAGATTGAGTGCTAACTTACGGGTATAATATTAATGCTTTCCATTTTATTTGTCAACACATTTTATGAATTTTTTATATTTTTAACATTTAAAAAATTTTTCCGACAACAAGGGATGCTGCCCTTTTGTTTTGCAGCATCCCTAATTACAATTGTCAGTCTTCTTCCAGCTTTTTCAATACATTTTCCACAGTCAGCCCATACTTTTCCTTCACATCCTTTAATGGGCCGGACTCTGTAAATACATCCTCTACGCCTACTCGCTTCACCGGCGCATGCCAAGGCATGTCGCAGACCGTTTCAGATACCAGTCCTCCAAGTCCTCCGAGTATTGTGTGGTTCTCGATCGTTACCAGCTTCTTTACCTGGCCGGCAATCCGGCGGATGCAGTTCGTGTCCGCCGGCTTTATGGAAAAGATATTTATCAGCTTTCCCTTCTTTCCCTTTTCCCTGCAGGCTTCAAAGCTTCTCATAGCCAGCTCTGACGCAGAACCCTCATATATAAGGGCAAAGTCATTTCCCAAATCTTCCATAACAACCGCTTTTCCCATCTGCACCTCTTCCTTTGCCGCCAGGTTGGGAACCTCGTCTCTGGCACAGCGGATGTACACCGGCCCTTTATAAGCAAGAGCCAGCTTTACCGCCTGGCACAGTTCGTCCGGATTGGAGGGGGACAGTATGCGAAGATTGGGAAGAACACGCATAAGCGCTAAGTCCTCATTTGCATGATGGGTTGCCCCGTCAAAGCTTCCATCCATCCCCGGATGGGTCGCTATCAATTTTACATTCAAGTTGGCATAGCAGATTTGCCGAAGCTGCGTCCAGCAGGTTCCCGATACAAACATTGCAAAATTTACATAAAATGGGATTTTTCCTTCTGCTGCCATTCCAGCCGCAATTGACATTGCATTCTGTTCTGCAATGCCGGATTCAAAAAAACGTTCCGGAAATGCATCCTGAAATTTATTGGTGGTGGTGGACTTTGCCAGATCGCTGTCTATAACAAAAATATCCCTGTTCTCTGTTCCTTCCTCAACTAATACGCTGCCCACCAGCTCCCGCAGGGTAATCTTGTTATATTTCATGAGCAAGCTCCTCCTCTTCCTGTGCCAGCTCCTCCATTGCAGCCCTGTACTCTTCCTCCGTCAATCCACTGGAGTGCCATTTGGGAATGTGTTCCATAAAGCGGATTCCTTTCCCTTTTACCGTGTCTGCAAGGATCATCACCGGCATTCCATTTACCGCTTTTGCCTCCTTTATCGCTGCAAGAATCTGCTCCATGTCATGCCCGTCTATCTCTATCACGTGATAATTGAAGGCTCTCATTTTCTCTGCTAAAGGCTCTAGGTTTATAATCTCGTTCGTGGGATGGCTGGAGGACAGCTTGTTGTAGTCTATAATCAGTACCAAGTTATCAAGCTTATAGTGAGCGGCCGCCATAAGTGCCTCCCACATCTGCCCTTCCTGCATTTCCCCGTCTCCGGCAATGGCATATACCTTGTGGGGGTCTTGTTCCTTCTTTTTCACCGCCGCCATACCGACCGCCATAGAAAATCCCTGCCCCAGCAAACCGGTTGTGGCGTCAACCTCTGGAATATCACAGGTATACGGATGTCCCTGAAGCCTGGAGTCAATCTGCCGGAAGGTGGGAAAAAGCTTTTCTTCTATAATCCCCTTTTCCACAAGTTCCGCATAAACAGCCGGAACTGCATGCCCCTTAGACAGAACCACTCTTGTACGCCTGCTTTCCTTAAAATCCACTTCGTTTTCATAAATGGCCGTTAGAAGATCCGTTGCTGACAAGGCTCCCCCCACATGGCCGACACCGGCCCGATATACCATTTCTATAATACGCTTTCTGTTTCGATTTGCGATAAGCTTTAATTGCTTTGCGTCTTTCATCTGCAAATATCCCTCCAATATCTAATAAATGCTTACCACTTCCCAAGGGCTTTTCCGATAAAGTTAAATATAATTCCAATCAAATTGAAATCTGTCTCCGGGAAGCTGCTTCCGGACAGCCCAACGCTTGTCAAAATGCCATAGATAACCGCCGGGCCTACGGAAATCAGAACGCCTGTCACAAAGGCCCCAAGCACACAGCCTTTCCAGCCGCCTCTTGCGTTTCCGAATACGCCTGCAGTAGCTCCGATGAAGAAGAAGGGAATTGCTACCGGAATCATAACGGTTGTCTTCATAGCCGCCATAATAAACATACAGATCAAGCCTGCCGCATAAGCGGAAATAAATCCAAGTACCGTTGCCGTCGGCGCATAGGGGAACACAACCGGACAGTCCAGAGCCGGCTTTGCGCCAGGAATAAACTTCTCCGTAATGCCTACAAATGCCGGAACAATCTCTCCCAGGAACAGGCGGACACCTGTGATAATAACATATAAACCGCCCGTAAAAGTTAATGTCTGCATCAGCGGCCATACCAGCCAGTGGGTTCCGCCGGCCAGGGGCTCTACCGCAGCTTTTCCGGCAACGATCGCCGCAATATAGTAAATAACGCCGATGGATAAGGACACGGAAACAATGTAATCCTTAAACATGGAAAGCCACCCGGGAAGGTTGATGTTCTCCGTACTGTCCTTCGGGTCTCCCACCTTACTTCCCAGCCATCCGGAAAATGCATACGCCAGCGTGCAGTAATGTCCGATTGCAATCTCGTCACTGCCTGTAACAGCCTGCATGGATTTCTGGACAATAGCAGGATACAGAGCCGCCGCAAAGCCATGAATAACAGAGCCTATGATAATAGCCGCAGCGTCAGACAAACCCAGGGCCTTCAGCATAACAGCCAGAAGTGCGGACAAAAACAAGCTATGGCCGCCGGTCAGGAAAATAAACTTGAACTTCGTCAGCTTTGCAATTACTAAGTTGCATAAAAATCCGCCAACCATAATCAATGCAATTACCATAGGAAACAGTGTCTGGGCCTGGGCCGTAATTGCCTCTGAAATCGGCGTTACGCCTTCCAGGCCAAAGGCTGTTACAAACAAGGTCTGAAAGCCATTCAACGCTCCCTGCGCCGCAGAAGAACCTATACCAAAAATCAAGAAACCTACAATTGTTTTGACAGTTCCGGCCACTACCTTTTCCGCCGGCTTTTTCTGAATCAAAAGGCCGATCAATGCCAAAAGCCCTATCAGCAGAGACGCTTCTCCTAAAATCTCATAAACTACGAATTGTAATACTGCCATTACAACTCCCCCTTTCTACTTTGTGTTTCTTTTGTTAATTTACCTGGGCAAAATATTTGTCCAGCTCTTTTTCCAGAAATTCCATATCCATAATGTCTTTTACACCGATGACATACGCTTTGGAATCCTTAAATTCGTCGATGAGATCCTCCATCGTAACAATCACATCCACATTCTGCTGTCCTGCAAAGCCGCTGAATGCGTCATGGGTTACGTCCAGGGGATAGCCCTTTTTATCAATCAGCTTATCCACCTTGATTTTCAACATCATAGAGCTTCCCATTCCGGTTCTGCACATAATCAGGCATTTTTTTGTCTGCATTATTAGTTCCTCCCTTCTATTTTTATCTGCCGTCGGCAGATTATTTACCGCTCTCATTTTCCTTGATATAGGAAACAACATCTGAGGGTTCTTTTGCCGTCTCCAGTACCGCCATAAATTCTGTTCTCTCCAAAAATTCCGCCAAGTCCTGAAGCGCTCCCAGATGGGAATTGGCGTCTGTGGTCGCCAGCATAAAAAGATACTTTACCGGGTCATTGGAAGCATTTCCAAAATTCACCGGCGATGACAGCCTCACAAAAGACATGGCCGTTCGATTGACGCCTTCTTTATTTGTGGCATGAGGAAGCGCTACGCCCTTTGTAATCACGATATAAGGCCCTGCCTCCTTTACGCTGTCGATTACCGCCTGAATATAGACCTCCGTAATATCTCCCTTTGCAGTCAGCGGCTCTCCAGACCGCCTGACTGCTTCCTCCCAGTCCCTGCAGGACACGTCCAGACGAATGCTCCTCTCATTCAGCAATTCACTTAACATATATCGCTTCTCCTCTTTCCTTAAATTTTTTTCTTCGGGAATTTTACTGATTTTGCTTTTTAACACTTCCTCCTGTTCCTTATTGGAATAATTTAGAAGCAGATATTCGAGCCATCTGGCCGTATCGCTCCATTCTTCCTTAGCTTCCGGCGGTTTCTCTATATCAAAGCCCAAATCCAAAAGCCGCTTGCCGATCCTGACCACATCATCCCTCCGAAGCAGGGGGCTTACCCTGACGAAGCTGTGATTTATCCGCAAAGGTACTGTAGTAATAATCAAATCTACCGTTTTCTTTTTCAGAAAATTGTCCAGTTGGTGCTCTGCAACAGCTCCCACAAGGTTCAGACGAAAATTTCTTCTAAGCCCTGTGACTACCAGTTCTGCCGTGCCCACTCCCGTGGCGCAGACAACCACTACATCTGCAAGCCGTGCCGCATTCTGCTTTCTCCGGTAAAGTGCAGCGGCAAAATGCAGTAAAATATAAGCAATTTCATCATCACTGGCAATAATAAGATCCGGCTTTAATTCTACACAGAGCATTTGGCGAATCACCTCATACAGACGGGGATAACTGTGAAGCAGTTCTTCCTTCAGCGGATTTTCCAGAAGCATTCCGTTCTTCTTTCGATAGACACATACGTTCATATGCTGAAGCAGGCTTTCATACAGGCTTTCGTCCCCTGACAAATCACAATCCATACTTCTGCTGACACCGGAAATCAATCGAATGCAATAGTATTCCAAAGGGACATCTCCAATGGCTTCTCTTTCAATCACATTGCTGGATTTTGCACCGATATGCAATGCCACATAGTGAACCTCTGTTTCCGGAAGCTTGATTTGAAAGGCCTCGTTGACGCTGCCTACTATCTCGTCCGCCATCTGATATTGGATGCTTTCCTTTTTGGCCATAGGCTTTTGGATAAACTCACCGTACCGGCTGTCCGTACGAAAGCGCTCGATAGACAGCGCAATATGAAGCACAAGTCCCTCATATGCAATATCTGCCAGGTAAATAGAGAATTGCTCCTCCACCTCTTTCACAATTTCCCGAATGCAATCCAGATCTTTTTCCTGGAACCACTGAGAATATGCCGACTGTGCCAACCGAGCATCCTTTGCCTTCCAGGCGGTCAAATCCCGGATAATCTTTGCCAGGTATCTCCGTCTCTCTGTCTCGTCTGCATCCACACAGATCCCTTTCCCTCGGCTGCTGACAAAACGAATATGGTTTTTCCGGCAATACTCCTTCAAAGCCACAATATCCTTATTTACGGTTGCCCGGCTTACAAAATATTTATCCGCAAAGCTTTGAATGGTGCTTCCGCCGCTGCTCCAGCATAAATCAAAAAGCATTAAAAGCATCCGCTCCCCGCTGCTCAATCTGTCTGCATAAAAATCCTTCACATTCAAATCCGCCGCCTGCTTCAGCTTTTCCCGGACTTCCGCCTTTACGCTGGCCGTTTTATTGTTCACCTTGATATATTCGGCTCCGAACTTCTTTTGCAGATATTCATTTATAATCCGGATATCATACCGCACAGTTCGCAGATGGATGGAAAACAGCTCCGCAATCTTAGACATATCCATATGGCCGTCATCTGACAGCATTTTTAGTTCATATTTTTGTCTGATATTCATATCTCTTCCCTTACTCCATTATCGCAGCTTTACAGTTATTATCAAGTTCAACAATTTTCACTTGATAGGCTGTAAATTTTACACTATATTGCACAATTCCAGATATTTAAAGCAAAAAAACAGAAGCCAAACGGAAAACACTCTTTCCATTCAGCTTCTACTATTTTTTCAAAAATATAAGCGCCGCAATTACCTCCAAGCCGTCTACGCCTTCTTAAGCTTCGCCAGCTCCTCAAACACCACATCATTCACCACTTTGATATAAGTCCCCTTCATCCCCGAAGATCTGGACTCAATCACCCCCGCGCTCTCAAACTTGCGCAGGGCGTTCACAATCACTGACCGCGTAATCCCAACGCTGTCCGCAATCCTGCTTGCGACCAGAATTCCTTCGTTCCCCTTAAGCTCCTCAAAAATATGGGTAATCGCCTCCAGCTCCGAGAAGGACAGCGTGCTGATGGCCGACTTCACAATCTGAACCTTCCGCTTCTCTTCCTCGTTCTCCTCGTTCACAGACCGCATCATCTCCAGCCCGACCACTGTAGTTCCATACTCGCTCAGAATAATGTCGTCAATGTCGTACTGCTCCCGGTACTTATACAAAAAAAGAGTACCGAGCCGCTCTCCGGCAATATCAATGGGGGTGATAATGGCCTGATAATCCTGTACATGCTCAGACACAAAGCCCAGTGTCTGAAGATTGACATTCTCTTTTGTAGACAAAATTCCAAGCAGCCGCTCATTCAGCGCCTCGTCAATGTGATCGCCGACCTGGCCGGAAATCAGTTCCCGAATCTCTTCCACGCCTTCGCACTGACTTACACCCAAGACCTTGCCTTTTCTGCTGAGAACCAGAATATTCGAGTTCAGAATATTCGTGAGAACCTGGCAGATGTCGTTAAACACAACCTTGCTGGAATTATTATTATGAAGCAGTTTGTTAATCTTTCTGGTTTTATCTAATAACTGTACGCTCACTTGCACCCCTCCTTTTGTAAAAAAATATAGTTCTTGTTATCTGTGATACTAGCATATGTTGTCAAACTTTTCAATCTCTTTTTACAAATACTTGTAAATACTTTAAAAAGCGGTCAAAACCTACGGCCATTCAGCCGGGCTGCGGCAAAATCCGCCCTCTGGATCTCGCCGCGGCCCGGCTGAACTATCGCAAGCCTATATTTTATTCATCATCTTATTTGTAGTCGCTGCACAACAGCACTACACACCTGTATTCTTAGCCGGACTCTTTCTCCCTGGCTTCCCGGTAACCGCATCCTTCCCCGGCGCAGGCCAGATTGTTCCCCTTCTCCACCATAAAGCTTCCGCATCGGGGGCACTTTTTCTTCGAAGGCTTCTGCCAGGACATAAAGTCACATTCCGGATGGTTCTCGCAGCCATAGTATTTCCGCCCCTTCTTTGTCTTGCGCAGAACCACCTCGGCACCGCACTTGGGACAGGGAACGCCGATTTTTTCCAGATAAGGCTTTGTATTCCGGCAGTCGGGAAATCCGGGGCAGGCAAGGAAACGTCCGTGGGGGCCGTATTTGACGACCATATTGCGGCCGCAGAGATCACAGACCACGTCCGTCACCTCGTCCTCGATTTTTACCTCCTCAAGCTCCTTCTCCGCCGCCTGTACCGCAGCCTCCAGATCCGGGTAGAAGTTCTCCACAACCGTTTTCCAGCTGACGGTTCCCTCCTCCACGCAGTCCAGAAGACCCTCCATATTGGCGGTAAAATCCGATTCCACAATGCTGGGGAAGGCGGCCTTCATCATATGATTGACCACCTCGCCCAGCTCCGTCAGATAGAGATTCCGGTTTTCCCTGGAAACATAGCGGCGGGCAATGATGGTGGTGATCGTAGGCGCATAGGTACTGGGGCGGCCGATTCCAAGCTCCTCCAGGGTCTTTACCAGCGCCGCCTCCGTATAATGGGCCGGGGGCTGGGTAAAATGCTGCTGACTGTCAAGAGCCTTCAAATCCAGGACCATATCCTTGGAAAGCCCCTTTAAAAGCGGCCCGCTCTCCTCCTTCTCCTCCTCCTGCACATAGACGGACATAAAGCCGTCAAAGGAGAGCCGGGAAGCGGACAGGGTAAAACGGTAGTCTCCCCCGTCGATTTTAGCGGAGGAGGTCTCATATACGGCGTCTGCCATCTGGCTGGCCGCAAACCGCTTCCAGATAAGCTGATAGAGGCGGAACTGATCCCGTGTGAGAGATTCCTTTAAGGCTGCCGGCGTCCGGGAGATGTCCGTGGGCCGGATGGCTTCATGGGCATCCTGGATCTTCTTTCCGCTCTTCTTGGTGGAGCTGCCGGAAGAAACATAATTCTTTCCGTACTGCTCCTCAATATAAGCCCTTGTATTTTTCTGGGCCTCCTCAGAGATACGAGTGGAGTCGGTACGCAGATAAGTAATCACGCCGACGGTTCCGTTTCCCTTGATATCAACGCCCTCGTAGAGCTGCTGTGCCAGGCTCATGGTTTTCTGAGTGGAAAAATTCAGCGCTTTGGAGGCCTCCTGCTGGAGGGTACTGGTCGTAAAGGGCAGGGGCGCCTTCTTGGTTCTCTCTCCCGTCTTTACCTCCGCCACCTGAAAAGACGCATGCTCAAGCCCTGAAAGTACTTGATCCATCTCCTCCTTGGAGGCAATGGTCATCTTCTGGGTCTTGGTTCCGTAAAATTTGGCGCGAAGGGGCTTCTTGCTTCCCTCTGCCAGAAGCTCGGCCTCCAGGGTCCAGTATTCTTCCGGGATAAAGGCATTGATTTCCTCCTCCCGGTCTGCAATCAGGCGCAGGGCTGACGACTGGACGCGGCCCGCGCTTAAGCCCCGTTTTACCTTGGCCCAGAGAATCGGGCTGATGCGGTAGCCCACCATGCGGTCCAGCATACGCCGGGCCTGCTGGGCGTCCACCAGATCCATATCAATCTCTCTTGCATTTTTTAAGGATTCCTTTACCGCCGCCTTGGTAATCTCGTTGAAGGTAATGCGGTACATTTTCTTATCGTCCAGATTCAAAGCCTTGGACAGATGCCAGGAAATCGCCTCTCCCTCCCGGTCCGGGTCAGTTGCCAGATACACGCGTTCCGCCTTCCTGGCCTCCTTGCGCAGCTTTGCCAAAATCTCGCCTTTTCCCCGGATGGTAATGTATTTGGGCTCATAATCATGCTCCACATCGATTCCCAGCTGGCTTTTGGGCAGATCCCGTACATGCCCCTGGGATGCCAGCACCTCGTAATTACTCCCCAAAAATTTTTTGATTGTCTTTACCTTGGCCGGTGACTCGACAATAACCAGATTCTTAGCCATTGATACGTCCTCTTTCCTAATATTCCTGTGAATCCTTCAGCTTCTGCCTGCTTTATACTGCTTCACAGCCTGCAGCTCTGTATAGTGTTTATCACATGATATCCTTACAATACCCGAATATAATTATTTTTATAAATTTCTTTTGCATACCCCTTCAATTCCAGTCCGGTAAGCGTCCGCAGCACCTCTGCCAAGGTAAGTCCGCTCTCCAAAGACAGCTCCTCGGGGTTCTTTGCTTGTAAGCCTAGACAACTATACACTATATCTTCTGCCTTTTCAAGAGCAATTTTCCTGCACTTCCTATTTTGTTCTGCGGATTTGGGGGTTATTCCCATTTCTTCCAAAATCTGTTCCGGAAAAAGGGCAATTCCGGATCCCTGGCGGATCAGGTTGTTGCAGCCGGCGCTTAAGGGGTCCTCAAGGCGTCCAGGAACGGCGTACACATCCTTTCCCTGTTCCAAAGCCAGATCTGCCGTAATAAGAGAACCGCTTTTTTCTTTTGCTTCTATAATAATTATAGCGTCTGCAAGTCCGCTGATAATCCGGTTCCGAAGGGGAAATAAATGACGCATGGGCCTGGTTCCCGGAGGATACTCGGACAAAAGTCCGCCCTCTCTCTCCAGCTTCATATAAAGGTCTCTGTGAAACTCCGGGTAACAGATGTCTACGCCGCCTCCCAGAACCCCAAAGGTTTTCCCTCCTCCCTCAAAAGCCCCCTGGTGCCCGAAGCCGTCGATGCCGGCCGCCATTCCGCTTACAATCTGCACACCCGCCCTGGCCAGCTCCCTTCCAAACCAGAGGGCAGCGCTTTTTCCGTAGGGGCTGCATACCCTGGCTCCCACAATGGCTATGGAGGGGCTTGCATCCTCCGGCTGTCCGCCCCGGACAAACAGTCCCCCTGGTTTCTGAGGGATGACGCTTAAACGCCTGGGATAGGCCGGATGTTCACAGCTTATAAAGACGACTCCCTTTCGCCGAAGGCTCTCCCACTCTCTTTCAAACTCCCAGCCCTTTCGTTTTTCACAGAGACCTGTGATTGCTTTGGGATTTCTTGGAAATCTTGCTGTAAGCTCCTCCTCCTTTGCATAAAATATGTCCCTTGGCGTTTTGTACTGCCCTATCAGGCGCCAGAGCAGGCTCGGTTCCCCCGCAAGACTGCTGCACAGCCAATGCCAATAGGCTTCCATGGTATCTTTCATACTCCCCTCCCCCAGTAAGTCCCGCCTGGCAGACGGTATTGGATAGCTTCTAAGAGATGCTGCTCCAGAATCCGATCCTCCTGCTCCAGATCCGCAATGGTACGTGCTGTCTTGATAATCTTATAATATGCCCGGGCGCTTAAATTTAGTTTTCCAAATGCATTTTTTAACAGCTTCCGTTCCTTTTCGCCCAGGGGACAGTAAAGCTCTGTCTGATTTCCGTTCAGATAAGCGTTAAAATAAATGGGCAGCCCCGCATAACGCTCCTGCTGCATCTGATGGGCGGTTTCCACTCGCTTCCGTATGGCGGCCGAGCTTTCATTTTCCTGCTTTTTCGTCAGATCCCCATAGGAAATTCCCGGAACCTCCGTGCAGATGTCAATCCGATCCAAAAGAGGACGGCTGATTTTTCCCCGGTAACGGCCCAGCTCCTGTTCCGTACAGACACAGCGGCTGCGGTCGGGAAAATATCCGCAGGCACAGGGGTTCATGGCCGCCACCAGCATACATTTTGCCGGAAATATGTAGTTTCCGGCTGTCCGGGAGATACAGACACGCCGCTCCTCCAGCGGCTGCCGCAGGATCTCCAGTGCGCTTCTCTTAAATTCCGGGAACTCGTCCAGAAAAAGGACGCCGCCGGAGCTTAGCGAGATCTCTCCCGGGGAAGGAATCCGCCCTCCGCCTGCCAGAGCCTCCGGCGTCACCGTGTGATGAGGCGCCCGAAAGGGTCTGCCTGCAAGTAAGGAAGTCTGCTCCGGAAGCAGGCCGGCCACACTGTAGATTTTCGTCATTTCCAGGGCCTCCTCCAGCGTAACGGGAGGCAGGATTCCACCAATCCGCCGGGCAATCATCGTCTTTCCGGCGCCGGGCGGCCCGATCATCAGAAGATTATGCATACCAGCCGCCGCAACCTCCGCCGCCCGTTTCGCCATAGCCTGTCCGTTTACCTCCGAAAAATCCTCCTCCCGGGCCCGGGACTGCTCCCTCAAAAGCCGCTCCGTATCCACCCTCACAGGAACCGCATCCTCCGGGTGGCGCAAAACCTCTATCAGCTGCGCCAGGCTGGACACCCCTATCACCTCCAGCCCATCCAGCACCGCGCCCTCCGCCGCATTCCCTTCCGGCACAATACATCTGCGGACACCTCCGTCCCTGGCCGCCTCCGCCAGAGCCAGTATCCCCGTAACCGGGAGTATCTGTCCGCTCAAGCTCAGTTCTCCCGTAAGCATCACATCCTTCAGACTATCCGCCGGAATCTTTTCCAAGGACGCCAGAATAGCCGCTGCCACAGGAAGATCGAAGCGGGAGCCCGCTTTACGAATCCCGGCCGGGGCCAGATTCACCATAATCCGTTTCGGCGGCAGGACAAACCCCGTATTGCGCAGAGCCGTCCGGACCCGATCCCCGGCCTCCCGGACCTCCGAGGACAGATAACCCACCATAAGAAACTGAGGCATCCCCTCACTAATATCAGCCTCCACCCGAACCAGATAAGCATCCATCCCATTCAGAGCCGCCGAATACACCTTACTAAACATAAAAAATAACATTCCTCCTTTTCATTAACTCATCATCCATTGGGAAATCATAAATCTCGAATTGAGATCAGAACAAATTCAGATACACCTACATTACCATATATTTACAACTATTACAAGCAATTTTTATACCAGTAGACAACACACCCCAAAAAACACTATAATAAAAACAAAATAATCAATTATAAAAAGGAAAAAACCATGAAAAAGAGCACAGAAAAAACAAACGTTATGCGAATCCTAGACCAAAAGAAAATCCCCTACCAAAGCCACACCTACGCCGGAACCGGCGCCATCAGCGGCCGGGAAGCCGCCGCCATCCTCAACCAGAACCCCAGCCAGGTATTCAAAACCCTGGTAACATACGGAGCCACAAAAACCAACTACGTCTTCCTAATCCCCGTAGAAAAAGAACTAAACCTCAAAAAAGCCGCCCTCTCCGTCAACGAAAAAAGCATCACCATGCACAAATCCAAAGACCTCCTCCCCCTAACCGGCTACATCCACGGCGGCTGCTCCCCCATCGGCATGAAAAAGCCCTTCCAAACCACCATCGACACCACCGCCCTCACCTTCCCAACCATCCTCTTCAGCGCCGGCAAAATAGGCTTCCAGGTAGAACTCACCCTAACCGACCTCAAAAAAGTCCTACCCTTCACCCTAAAAGACCTCACCTAACCCCCATCCCCCCTTCACCCACCCCCTACCCAATTTCCAACCACCCCAAAAAACCCTCGCCCTTCCACCCTACCGCCTCGCAAAATCAGGAACCGAGCCGAAACCAGGGCCGGACATTTCCAATATCCCAGTGTCCGGCTGTTCACGCACACGCTGTCTGATATTGGCGGACCTGCGTCAAAAAAGGCCAACCAGGCACCGCCTGGTCACCCCAAAAATCCGCAAGTCCGACAAGAGCAGACAGCGTGTACGTGAACCGTCCGAACACTAGATATTGGAAATGTCCGGCCCTGGTTTCGGCTCGGTTCCGTCCCACCCTAAAAATACTCCTTCAACTTCCCCAAAGCATTCTTCTCAATCCTGCTAATATAAGACCGCGAAATCCCAAGCTGCCCCGCAATCTCCCTCTGGGTATACTCCTTCCCATTATAAAGCCCGTACCTCATAATCAGAACCTTCTGCTCCCTCGGCGTCAGCACCTGATCAAGAAGCTCATACAGCTTCTTACTGTCCGCCTTCAGACTAATCTGCGCAAAAGCATCCCGCTCATTACTCTCTATAATATCCAGCAGATGAATCTCATTTCCTTCCTTATCCGTACCTATCGGTTCATAATAAGAAGTCTCCCGGGCCGTCTTCTTCCTGGCTCTGAAAAACATCAAAAGCTCATTCTCCACACAGCGCGCCGCATAAGTGGCCAGCCTGGGCCCCTTTCCGCTGTCAAAGGTCGTAACCGCCTTAATCAGGCCAATCGTACCGATGGAAATCAAATCCTCCACATCCTCCTCGGTCCCCTGGTACTTCTTCACAATATGGGCCACAAGGCGCAGATTGTGCTCCACCAGGATATTACGTGCCTCAAGGTCTCCCTCCTTCAGCTTCTGCAGATAAAATTGCTCCTCTTTGGCCGGTAGTGGTTGGGGAAAAGTTTTCAAAAAGGCACCTCTTTGGCGGATTTATATTATCTTATGATAACTCCCCCAAAGAAGTGCCTTTCCACCTAATATCTCAGAGAATAGGCCATGCAGACCCCTGCTCCTGCCTCCGTAAAAGATCAAAAGCCGCAGCTTCCCCACTTAGCCTTACAAATAATTTCTGCTTCGGATGGGGCGCGCTCTCCATCCGGTTTCCTTCCTCATCCAGAAGCTCCTCCACCCTCACAGGCACATTGCTCCCGTCCGGCTTCATAATCTCAATCTCGTCCCCCACAGAGAACTTATTGCGCTGCTCAATCCTGCAGTATCCCCTCTCATCAAGGCCATTCACAATCCCCAGATACGTATATCCCTTAATATACGTATTATTTCCATAAATCTGGCTGTTCTCGTCCGGCTTTCCATAGAAAAATCCTGTGGTAAACTCCCGGTAAGTGCAGCCGCTGATCTGCTCCCTATACCAGTCCATATGCTCCCGGTAAAGCTCCTCCGACTTAAGACAGTCATCAATGGCCTTCCGGTAGGTTCTGGCTGCTGTCGCCACATAGAGAGCCGTCTTCATCCGTCCCTCAATCTTAAAGCTGTCAATTCCAGCCTCCAGAAGATCCGGAATATGCTCAATCATGCAGAGATCCTTGGAATTGAAGATATAAGAGCCTCTCTCATTTTCATAAACCGGAAAATATTCCCCCGGCCTCGTCTCCTCCACCACCGCATACTTCCAGCGGCAGGGGTGGGTGCAGGCTCCCTGGTTGGCGTCTCTCCCTGTAAAATAATTGCTCAGCAGGCACCGCCCGGAATAGGAGATACACATGGCCCCGTGAATAAAGGTCTCGATCTCCAGATCCGCCGGAATATTGGCCCGCAGCTCCCGAAGCTCCGACAGCGTCAGCTCCCTTGCCGACACCACACGCTTCGCCCCCTGCTCCTTCCAGAACCGGTAGGTGAGATAATTCGTATTGTTGGCCTGGGTGCTGATATGGCGCTCAATCTCCGGGCAGATCTCCTTGGCCAGGAGAAACACCCCGGGATCCGCAATGATCAGGGCGTCCGGACGCAGCTTTCGAAGCTCCTCAAAATACGTCCGTATCCCTTCCAGATCCTGGTTATGCGCCAGAATGTTCGCCGTCACATAGACCTTCACTCCGTATTCATGTGCAAATGCAATGCCTGCCTTCATATCCTCCAGGGAAAAGTTCTTCGCCTTTGCCCGAAGCCCGAAGGCCTCTCCTCCGATATAAACGGCATCTGCTCCAAATATTACCGCTGCCTTCAGCACCTCTAAGCTGCTGGCCGGTATCAACAATTCCGGTTTTTTCATCTGTCATTCCCTATTCCAGTCTTATTGTTTCACACTCAAGGTCACCCCGTCCCCCAGGGGGAGAATCGAAGTAACCAGCTGCGGATGATGCTTTAGCTCATACAGATATTCTCTCATCCTGCTGTGAATCGTCCGGTTCCTGCGCTCCACCGCAAACCGGGACTCAATCAGCTCCCCGTCCTGAAGGACATTGTCCGACACCAGAATCCCGCCCGGCTCCAGAAGCCGCAGCACATCCGGCAGGAAATGAATATACTGTCCCTTAGCCGCATCCATAAAAATAAAATCAAAGGGCCCGCAAAGCTGCCCCAGGTATTCTGCCGCATCCCCTTCAAGGAGTGTGATCCGCTCCTCCGCGCCCGCTCTTCGGAAATTCTCCCTGGCAACGGGTATCCGCTTTTCATACTTCTCTATCGTCGTAATATGCGCCTCCGGGTGAGCATGCTCACACATCAAAAGAGCAGAAAAGCCTACGGCCGTTCCTACTTCCAGAATGGCCCTGGGCTGTCTGACTGCCAGAAGCGTCTTTAAAAAGCTCTGCATCTCCCGGCGGATCACCGGCACAAAGTCCCTCTTCGCTTCTCTCTCTATCTCTTCCAAAAGCTCTGTATGGCCCATATCAAGGGAATTGATATAGGCCCTTATTCTCTCGTCAACAATCACTTACTCTTCCTCAGCCGGATCTACGCCGGACATGACTGCCATCATCTCTCTGGGCTTCATGGCCGTAGTAAGGGTATACGTTCCGGCCTCCAGCTTTTTTGCGTATTTGGATACCTTAACCTGGATATAGAACAGCTTCCAGTCATTGACCAGACCCTTATCCTCCAGAAGCTTCGCAACCGCCTGGACATCTGTCCCGTCCTCAATGGACACGGTAATGCTTCTCCCCGGCTCCTCGTCCACCGCTTCCTCCTGGAACACGGAATGGCCGTAATCAAAGGCCATGCCTCCCAGCCGGATAATCCCTAAGATAACTACTGCGGTCACTACAATCTTTAATGCAATTGACAGAACTGTTAAAGCTGCTCGTTTTGTATTCATCTTCCGTCTCCTACACGCGTCTGATATCACCCGCCAGCAATAAGCAGGAGCTGCCTATGATCCCCCTAAACCTCCATAATAATAGGAAGAATCATAGGATTACGCTTCGTTCTTTTCCAGATAAAATCACTGAGGGAATCCTTGATTACATTCTTTAACTTTCCCCAGTCGGAAACACCCCGGTCCAGACAGTCGTTCACCGCATCGTTCACCACGGCTCTTGCTTCCTCCATCAAATCCTCGGATTCGCGCACATAGACAAAGCCCCGGGACACAATGTCCGGCCCTGCCAGAAGCTGATTGCTGTACTTTTCCAGCGTCATTACCACAATCATAATACCATCTTCCGCCAGATGCTGTCTATCCCTCAATACAATATTTCCTACATCTCCCACTCCAAGGCCGTCCACCAGAATGGAACCTGTATGCACATGATCCACGACCTTGGCGCTGTTCTCCCCAAGCTCCAGCACGTCGCCGGAAGAGAGGATGAAAATATTTTCCTTGGCGATTCCCAGGTTCTTTGCCAGATCCGCCTGTGCCTTCAGGTGGCGGTATTCGCCATGGATGGGAATGGAATATTTCGGACGCACCAGGGAATAAATCAGCTTAATCTCCTCCTGGCAGGCATGGCCTGACACATGGGCGTCCTGGAAAATCACATCCGCCCCCTTCATGGAGAGCTCGTTGATTACCTTGGACACGGCTTTCTCGTTGCCGGGAATGGCCTTGGAGCTGAAAATCACCGTATCTCCCGGCTTAATCTGCACCTTTTTGTGAAGGTTGGCCGCAATCCGGGACAAGGCCGCCATGGATTCTCCCTGGCTTCCCGTGGTGATCAGTACCACCTGATCGTCGGGATAATTCTTCATCATCTCAATATCAATCAGGGTCTTGTCCGGCACGGTCAGATATCCGAGCTCCGCAGCTGTCTTAATCACATTGACCATGCTGCGTCCTTCCACAACTACCTTCCGGCCGTACTTGTAAGCAGAGTTGATGATCTGCTGCACCCGGTCTACATTGGACGCAAAGGTTGCAATGATAATCCGGGAATTCCGGTGATCCGACATAATATTGTCAAACACCCTTCCCACGGTGCGCTCCGACATGGTGAAGCCCGGCCGCTCCGCATTGGTGCTGTCGCACATAAGAGCCAGCACGCCCTTCTTGCCGATCTCCCCGAAACGCTGCAGATCGATAGCGTCCCCGAATACCGGGGTGTAATCCACCTTAAAGTCTCCCGTATGCACTACAATTCCCGCCGGGGAGTAAATAGCCAGGGCAGAAGCGTCCACAATACTGTGATTGGTCTTGATGAACTCAATCCGGAAAGCCCCCAGATTGATGGACTGCCCGTGCTGCACTACCTTCCGCTTGGTGTGGTTGATGAGATTATGCTCTCTCAATTTATTTTCAATCAGTCCGATGGTCAGCTTTGTGGCGTACACCGGAATATTAAGCTCTTTTAATACATAGGGCAGGGCGCCGATGTGATCCTCATGTCCGTGGGTGATCACAAAGCCCTTTACCTTCTGAATGTTGTCCTTTAAATATGTGATATCGGGAATCACCAGATCGATCCCCAGCATATCATCCTCCGGGAAGGACAGGCCGCAGTCCACAACAATAATACTGTCTTCAAATTCAAAGGCAGTAATATTCATTCCGATCTGCTCCAGTCCGCCCAGAGGAATGATACGCAATTTTGAATTGTTAATATTTCTCAATCTTAAACCTCCTATTCCAGTTCCGTAATCTCCTTCAAAGTACACGGGTATGAAATCAATTTCCAGCCGCAAAATATGCGTCTGTAAATCGATTTGTGCACTTTGAAGGAGATTACTGATTCTAAGTCGCTGCGCGACGGCACTAAAGGGTAAAGCCGCTTCATTTTGTTATATTTCTTTCTCCGAACAGTCCTTGCAGATGCCGTAAAGCTTCACCTCATGATCCGTCACCCGGAATCCAAGCGCTGCCTGTACCCCCGTCTCCAGCGCCTCCAGCATGTCCTTCTGAAATGCAGACACACTGCCGCACCTTAAACAGATCAGATGATGATGTCTGTGCCGAGCGCGTTCCTGTGTGTCTCCAATCTCATAACGGGCAAAGCCGTCATCCAGATTGATCCGGTCAATCAGTTCCAGTTCCAGCAGAAGCTGAACCGTTCTATATACCGTGGCCAGCCCGATATCCGGGTTGTCCGCTTTTACTCTCTCGTATATCTCCTCCGCAGTCAGATGTTCCTCCGGGTTCTCTGCCAATACCTCAAGAACCACCAGGCGCTGCCTGGTTACCTTCAGTCCTTTTTCCTTCAGTAATTTTTTAAATTCTTCTCTGTCAATCGCCACAGACGCCGCCCGCCTTTTCCTGTCTTTTAAAAGGTGATGTCCACGTCCTCCAGAAGCTGCTCAAAAACACTCATCACAGCCTCCAGCTCCCGGTCATCCTCTACAACCTCATAGACCGCCTCCTGGCTGCCGTCCGCAGATAGATCCTTCAAAATCATAGCCTCTGCGTCCTCTTCTTCCGAATCCGCCACCAGAATATAATCTATTCCATTCAGTCTCGTCTCCTCCAGAACAAAAAAATCCGTCCCCTCTCCTGTGTCATTCTGGACAAACGTAATCTTTTCCATTCCTTACTCCTCGTCTCCCGGTTTCGCAGTTCCCGGTGCGCAAATAGAATCCAGATAGCCCTGCAGAATCAAAACAGCGGCAATAGCATCCACATACCTGCCTCTGTTCTCTCTTCGTACATTTCCTTCCATCAATGCCCGATTGGCCTCCACCGTAGTCAGCCGCTCGTCCCACATCACAACAGGCAGACCTGTCCGTTTTACCAGCATCTCCTTAAATTCCAAAGATTTTTCCGCCCGTTCTCCCAGAGTGTTATTCATATTTTTAGGCAGTCCCAGCACAAGCTTCGTAACCTGGTATTCCTTTACCAGCTCCTCCAGCCGTGCAAGGGTCTGCCGCAGCTTATTCTCCGATTTTCTTCTGATAATCTCCACAGGCTGGGCCGTGATGCCCAAAGGATCGCTCACCGCCACCCCCAGAGTTTTGGAACCAAAGTCCAGTCCCATAATCCGCATAAGCTGCTCCCGTCTCTTTCTCTGAAAAAAGTTTATTCATTCACAGTTGTCTTAATATAAACTTTCAGAAGCTCCTCAACAAGCTCGTCACGTTCCACCTTCATAATCAGACTGCGGGCATTATTGTGGCTTGTGATGTATGTGGGATCTCCGGACATAATATATCCTACAATCTGATTTACCGGGTTATAGCCTTTCTCCGTCATAGCCTGGTATACTTGATGCAGAATATCACCTACCTTGGTTTCTGTCTCCGGCATTACCTTAAAATTTTGTGTGCTATCCAATCTACCCATTTCTGCCTCCACAGAACAGATGAAGCTCTTTACTGCTCTGTTCATCTGAATCTTAATTTTTCACGCTCCTAAAAACCACTCCCTCTTATTCTACTCTATAATTTCAAAAAATACAATACCTTTTCAGAGAAGTTTACATAACAGAAGCCCATTTTCTAAAACTTTTTCACCAAAAGCCCGGACAATCTGCCCGGACAAATCCTTATCCGAGACAAAAACAGCCCGGCAGTACTCCCTGGTATGCCCCGTCTGATAAGAAACGCCCGAAATCTCCATAGCTTCCTCCACCAGGATCTCCGACTGCCGCCCGATCCGCCGCTCAAGATACTGCCTCTCATGTATCTCATTCAGCGCAAGGAGGCGTCTGCTCCGCTCCCCCTTCACAGCCTCTGTAATCTGCCCGGACATAGAAGCAGCCTTCGTCCCCTTTCTTTTGGAATACTTAAAAATATGGGTCTGAAAAAAAGCTATCCGCCTCAAAAAAGCCTCCGTCTCAGAAAACTCCTCTTCCGTCTCTCCCGGAAAGCCCGCAATCACATCCGTCGTCAAAGCCGGATCCTCAAAAACATGCCTGAGAATCCCACAGGCCTTTTCATACTCCGCCGTCGTATACCGGCGGTTCATCCGCGCCAGGACAGCGTCGCAGCCGCTCTGAAGAGACAAATGAAAATGAGGGCAAAACTTATCCATTTTCCGCAAAGCCTCCGCAAACTCCTCCGTAATAATCCGCGGCTCCAAAGACCCCAGCCGGATCCGCCGGATTCCCGGAATCTCCTGCACCATCTCAATCAGAGACAGAAGCTTTACCCCCTCCAGATCCACACCGTAAGAGCTCAAATGAATCCCCGTAAGAACCACCTCCCGGCAGCCTCCCTCTGAAAGCTGTTCTATCTCCTTTCGGATCTCCTCCGGCGCCCTGCTGCGCACCCGTCCCCGGGCAAAGGGAATGATACAATAGCTGCAGAACTGATTGCACCCGTCCTGCACCTTCACATAAGCCCTGGTATGATCCGCCTGCTCCGTCACAAAAAGTCCCTCGTACTCCTTCGTATGATTTATATCAATCAGCGCTTCCGCCTTGCTTCCCCTCTCATAAGCCTCCAGAATGGAAACCAGATCCTTCTTCTTATTATTGCCAATTACCAGGTCAACCGAACCATCCTCCCAGATATTTTCACCGGCCGTCTGGACATAGCATCCCACCGCCGCCACAACCGCGTCCGGATTCAGCTTTCTGGCCCGGTGAAGCATCTGCCGCGACTTCCTGTCCGCAATATTCGTCACCGTACAAGTATTGATAATATAAAAATCAGCCCCCTCATCAAAAGGCACAATCTCATAGCCCGCATCCTTCAGAAGCTGTCCCATAGCCTCCGTCTCATAAGCATTCACCTTACACCCAAGATTATGCAGCGCAACCCTCTTCATATCCAATAATCCTTTCGACTTTGTATTGACTTTTACCACCCCCCGTATTAAGATTAAGATAAGCTGATAATTAGGAGGTATTTACAATGAAAACCATAAAAATATGCTTAAACTCCATCGAAAAAGTAAAATCCTTTGTAAACGATATTACAAGATTCGATGCCGACTTCGATCTGGTCTCCGGACGCTATGTCATCGACGCCAAATCCATCATGGGAATCTTCAGTCTCGACCTGTCCAAACCCATCGATTTGAATATCCACGCCCAGGAAGAAATGGACACTATCCTCACCGCACTGCAGCCTTACATCGTCGACTAATCCATTTCTTAACTAAAAGCATTCTGAAGAAAGCCGTTCTGCACGCCGGATCCATCCATCGGCATAGGCCGGCTTTGATCCACGGAAACGGTATGGTTCTCCTTCTGTACCGTTTCTTTCAAAAAACGCCTGTGTTTATTCTACCGTTCTTTTTGACATTTATCAACATTTTTTCACAAGGCAGTATAAAATGCTTTTCTAAATAAAGATTGTATGGTAAAATAGGAAAAAACTTCAGGAGTATTCATGCAGGAAATCATTGATACATTTTGCTGGACAAAAGAACAAAAGACTATTACCCATGACAGGCATAACATAGAAGGGCTCGGAAATTTTGCACATTGGACATTCACTTCTTCTCTGGAGCCGGTTAGTCTCCACTACCATTCCAACATGCTGGAGATTCACTGTCTGATCAAGGGCAAGCGCTTAAGTCAGCTCTCGAAAGACGGTTCCTGTACCGAATATATTACTTTAAGCAACGAAGCGTTTATCACCTTTCCCTTTGAGATTCACGGCACCGGTGAGAATCCCAGATACCCAGGCGAATTTTATTCACTTCAGATTGATCTGTCCGATCCCTATCATTTGCTGGGACTGAACAGAGATTTTTCTTATGCCCTTTACCAGCAGCTGATGCATTTGCCCCACCGGCAGCTGATTTTAGGCGCTACTCATATTGACACCCTGCGCAGCGCGTTCAATTTTTTCAGCGATCTCTCTTCGGACGCAATCAAGGTTGGCGTGCAGTTTTTGTGCTGCTTTCTGTTTAGTCTGCAATTTTTACCCCCCCCATGCAGCAAGGCAAGACTACGGCAAACGATCCCCATATCAAAGATGCCATTGACTACATGCTTGCTCATGTGACAGATAAACTGCAGCTTTCTGAACTGGCTGATATTTCCGGCTATTCCCTGTCTTTCTTCAAGACCAAATTCAAAAAAGAGGTTGGGATTACACCGGCGGATTATTTTAATCTGCAGAAATTTGAGGCTGCAAAAAAGCTGCTTACAGAGACAAACCAAAGTATTACCGATATTGCATATGCGCTTGGTTTTTCTTCCTCCAGCTACTTTAGCTCATCTTTCAAGAAGCTGGCTATCTGCACGCCTCAAATTTACCGCAAAAATCACAGTCCTTCTCTCTCTACCAGCGATTGATTCCACGCAGGACCAGAATCTGGCTGTTCATTCCGCCGCTCATGCTGCTGGCCAGAAACAGCGCGCCGTTTGCTACGGTCTCTGTACTGAATACGTCCCCTCCGGACTGAAGGATAAACTCCCTCCGCTCCGATTTTTTGAACATTTCCGTATCTACGGGTCCCGGACAGATGGCGTTCACACGGATTCCGCTCTCAAGCCTTCGGATCTCATCTCCCAGGGCCTGTGTAAAGCAGACCACAGCGGCCTTGCTGGCTGAATAAGCCACGCTTCCGGGCAGACCGCGCAAAGCGGCTCCGCTTCCGATGTTGATAATATTTCCTTCCTTCTGTTCTACCATGTAAGGAAGCACGGCCTTTGTCATCAGCATCACACTGCGCATATTCGTATTCATAATCTCGTCAAACACCTGAACCGGCATTTCCAGCAGCGGCATTTCCTTGCTGATTCCCGCATTATTGACCAAAATATCAACACCGCCGTGCCTGGCTGTCACGTCATTCACCAGACGGCATACGTCTTCTTCCTTGGAAACATCCGCCGCAAAGCATTCTGCCCTTCCTCCGCTTTTTCGAATCTCACAGGCCGCCTCTTCCAGGGCCGAAAGCCTGCGTCCTGCCAGCAAAACGACAGCTCCCTGCTTTGCGAATGTCTCTGCAATCCCTTTTCCGATTCCCTGTGCCGCTCCGGTGATAAGCGCTCTTTTTCCTTCTAACAGCCTATCCATTTCACAGTCCCCTTTTTACTCTTTTCTCTCACGGTTCACCCAGAACTGTGGTTCCCGCCCGTCCAATGCATCTATGACATTTTGAGCGGCAGCCATGCTGACCTTGTGATACGCCTGGCGCGTTTCTGCCCCGGTATGAGGCGTGAGCACCACATTTTTGCAGGTTAAAATCGCCGCGTCCGAAGGCAGAGGCTCTGTCTCAAAGGCATCCAGCGCCGCCCCGGAGAGCTTTCCGGAATTCAAAGCCGCCGCCAGCTCATCCAAATTCACCAGCGCTCCCCGGGCCGCATTGATCAGATAGCTGCCGTCCTTCATACGGGAAAAAGTGTCTGCGCCAAACAAATGGTAGTTCTCTTTTGTGGCCGGCGCATGAAGGCTGACAATATCGCAGGTCTCAATCACTTCCTCCTGGCTGACCATCTCCACTCCCAGTTCTTTTGCAGCAGCTTCATTGGGATAAAGATCGTACGCCTTAAGCTTTACATCAAAGACCGACAGCTTTCTTGCCACCTCACGGGCGATTGCGCCGAATCCCAGAAGGCCGACTGTCTTTCCCTCCATTTCCTCTCCCAGAAACCTGGGCCAGGCGCTCTGCTCCATTGCCTTGTGCAAAGGGAGAATTCCTCTTAAAACACAGAGTATGAATCCCACCGTCAGCTCGGCCACGGCATTGGAATTCTGTCCGGGACAGTTGCATGCCTTTACTCCATATCTTGACGCAGCCTCCAGGTGGATATTATCCACTCCCACCCCGAACTTGCACACGCATTTTAGTCTGGGGGCAGCCTGGAAGACCTTTTCATCGTAAACGTCCATGCCGATAATCGCCGCGTCTATGTCGGGAAGAATCTCCTTTAACTCTTCATATGTATATGCCGGAAAAGAGCGGGAGGCGTCAAACACCACCTCGTGGCCGTTATCTTCCAATAATTTCCATGCTTCCTTGCATAAGGTATCAAAATGCGACGCTGAAACCAGTACTTTTCCCATTTTACTTCGTCTCCTTTTTTGCTCTCATTTTCACATTTCACAATCCTTCCGTTTTGCCGGAGCCTCTCACGGATTAATACTGAAATACAGCCTTTACATCGTTAATGATCTCCACATATTTGGGATCTGTCATATACGTTTTTTCAATCATTGCATCGGCGCCTGCATAGAAAGCATCCATATCCAGCTCATCCTGGCCTACAATCTCCACGCCGGCGTCAACCATTACCTGTGTACAGTCCTCGCGGAATTTCAAAACCTCCTGATGGTAATAGTTGCCCTGGTATTTTTCCATCAGGCCGGCCACCAGCGCCTTGTAATCATCCGGCAGAGCATCCCAAGCTGTGGGATTTGTATAATATCCGGACACCAGATAGCTGTGATCCGTCTCATAATAGGTATCTAAAACTTCATAAAACTTTCCGTCCACCGTATTTGCCACCGGATTGTCCTGCCCCTGAACCACGCCTGTCTGCAAGGCAGTGTACAGCTCCGTATAGGCAACGGGAACAGGCGTCGCTCCCATGCATGAAATAACATCCTGCCATACCTGAGCTTCCATAGAACGAACCTTCACTGCCTTCAAATCCTCCGGCGAAGAAATCCTGGACACGCCTGTGGTAGACAGACAACGAGAGCCCGTGCAGTTGAAGCCGAGGGTAACCAGATTGGCAGTCTCTTCCAGCTCCTTGTAAAGCTCTGCTGCTTTTTCACTTGTAGAGAGATAAGTCAGCTCATCCTCTTCTGTATGAAACAAATAAGGCATGGCAAATACTCCGAAAGCATCTACATAAGGGGACATAACCGTAACATTTGACGTTACAAACTGAACCGTATTGTTGCGTACAAGCTCAACCGCCTCGGATTCACTGCCCAATGTGGAATTATAAAAAACATCCCACACAAAATTCCCGTTTGTCTTTTCCGCCAGCTCCTCTGCCATAAGCTTGACCGCCATGCTTTGAGGATTGGATTCCTGAAGGCATACGGCTACCGTCCATGTAATCTGATCGGTAGAAGTGATTTCCACATCCAAATCCGCTTCCGGATCCTGATCCCGGTACACTACCATGCCGGGATACTGGTCATTTGGATCATAGACGAATCCATCCTCGGAAGCAGCTTGAGAAGAATCTGTCTCATCGCCTGCTTCTTCTGCACTGTCTGCCGCCTTCTCATTTGCGGCTGTTCCCGTTTCCTTGGTCTGTCCATCTCCCTCTGCCTTGGGATTATTCATGGCACAAGCGGACAAATTCATCATAAGAGCGAACATCAACATAACTGCAAGCAATCTTTTCATTTCATTTACTCCTTCCATTATTCTCTTCATTTTCAATTAAAATACTTCAAAACCCAGCATAACCGGAATCGCCAATGTGATAGGCTCAATAAAGGTAATCGCCAGCAAGGCGATAAACATGGGAAGCAGCCAGGGCATTACATATTTCACTATTTTATTAAACGACACCCCCGTGGTTCCCGACAGCATAAACAGCGACTGGCCGTAGGGAGGGGTCATTAAACCAATCATAAGGTTCAGTACCACAATAATTCCCAGATGAATGGAGCTGATTCCTACTGCCTGGGTCAGCGGCTGGAAAATAGGAACCAGCAGCATAATCGTAGGCGTGGAATCCAGTATCATGCCGAAAAACAGCAAAATCAGGTCAATAATCAGCAATATCAGCCATTTGTTATCTGTCACTGCCATAATTCCCGTATACATTTTCTGCCCAAGATGTTCAAACTGAAGCACCCAGCCAAACAGTGAGGCGGAGGATACAATAGCCAAAGCGGGAACAATTCCGGAAACCGTGCCGTCAACAACACCTAGCAAATGCCGAAACGGCATATCGCGGTACACCAGGCAGACCACGAAAATACAGTAGGTAATGGCTATACAGGACGCCTCGGTAGGCGTAAAATAGCCGCACATAATCCCGCCCATGATAATTATGGGGAGCAAAAGGGCAAAGAAACTGCGCTTAATGCAGCCAAGCAGCTCCCGAAGCGTGGCCCGCTTATGTACCTGATATTTGCGGCGCTTGGACACCAGAAACACGGCGATGCACAAAATGATCCCAATGGCAATGCCAGGCCCGAGACCGGCTACAAAGAGCGTGCCTACCGAGACGGAGGCCGCCGACCCGTACACAACCATAGGAATACTGGGAGGAACAATCGGCCCCATCGTTGCGGAGGCTGCCGTTATCCCGAAAATCGTGTCATCGTCGTACCCTTCGTCACGCATAGCTTTAATTTCCACATTTCCCAGACCTCCCACGTCTGCCAGCGCAGATCCGGACATACCGGAAAATAAGAAGGAGGCCAGAACATTCACATAGGCCAGGCCGCCGGGCAGATGCCCAAGGAGCGCCCGGCAGACATTGAAGATTCTGTCTGTAATGCCGCCGTTATTCATAACAATTCCAGCTGCCATAAACATAGGGATTGCCAGCAGGACGAAGCTGTCCAGACTGCCATACATTTTTGCCATAACAGCCATATTGTCAATGCCGCCATGCAGAAAGCAGTAGCTAAGCCCGCTGCTGAGCAGCGCCATGTAAATAGGCGCCCCACAGGCCAAAAAAGCGATAAATATGATTAAATACACCCAAAATGCAACACTCATTCTCTCTTATCCCTCCACTGCTCTTTTTCCCCCGGCTTTAAACTCAGGGATATGCTCTGTCAGCATTTTCTGCAGGCAGCGAACCACGTTCAGGCATGCGCTGAGAGGAATCACAAAAGCTACGATTCCCTTATTTATCTGCAGCGCAAAGGTTGTGGAGGCGCTGCTGTAGGCCACATACCGAAAGCCGTAAAACCCAATCCAGATAAACACGGCGATCGTAATCACATCCCAGAAAATTGTTACAGCCGAAGCAAATTTGGGTCCGAACCGGTCCGGCAAAATGGTAACTCTGATATGCTTGTCATATTTCGTCCCGAAGGACAGTCCCAAAAACACCATCCACACAAAGCAAAGCCGCGATGCCTCTTCCGTCCATGAAATGGGGCTTCCCGCAAGTCTGGTAATAATCCCGAGAAGAACGACTACAAACATAATCACAAGCAGAATTCCCATGCAGACGCGTTCAAAATGCATGTCTAAAAATTTGATTGCTTTTTTCAAGTCCCAGACACCTCCCTCCCGTCAAATCAATACCTTGCGATAGCTCAATCCTTCCAATGCATCCAGCAGCTCCTTTTCCTGCTCCAAGGTCAGGTTCTCCATAGGACGGCGCATTTTCGCAGTGGCGATCACGCCCTCTTTTTTCAGAATCACCTTATAAGCCGCTATGTTATTTACAGCACACATCACTTCGTTCAAAATATTCGTTCTTCTCTGATATTTCGTCGCCAAGTCAAAATCCTTTGCCTGCAGAGCCTCCCAGATTTTGGCATAATGCTCCGGAATGCACATGGCGTTGCCGGAAACAACTCCGTCTCCGCCCACGGCGCACAAGGCCTCAAACAAATGATCCGGCCCCACCAGAACGCTGAAGGTCTCTTCCCGAATCATCATAAATTGCTGCAGCTTCGTAAAATCCGGCCGGCTGTATTTGATTCCCACTACATTGGGACATCTCTTTGCAACCGCCTCTGCGGTAGCCGCGTCAATATCATTGACCGCATTCTGCGGAATACTGTAGAGGTACACTGGGAAATCAGCGGGAACGGCTGCGGCAACCGATTCGTAAAAATCCACCAGTCCCTGGCTGCTCAGCTTATAAAATACAGGCGTCACCACGCCAATTCCGTCAGCGCCAATCTCCACGGCATGCCGGGCCAGTTCTATGGTATCCGACAGATTCCAGGCGCCTGCCTGAACAAAAACAGGCACCCGTTTGTCCGCATGTCTGACAACCGTCTCTGCTGCCAGCTTCCGTTCCGGAACCGTCAAATACATCATCTCTCCTGTGGTTCCGCAGGGATACAGACACTGCAGCCCATTGTCAATGCAGTGATCCGTCAAATTTTTTAAGCTCTGAACATCAATTTCGTCATCCTCCGTCAAAGGTGTGACAATCGGAACAACTGTCCCAAACAATTTTTTCATATCGAACTCATCCTTTCCTCTCCCGTAAAAACGGTTCATGAACATCTGCTTGCCGCAAACTTTTTTTGTTCTGGAAAGTATGTTATCATATCCTCTGCAATTTTGCTTTTGGTATGAATTCGAATATTTTTTTGAAATAATTTATCAAAAAAGTATTTCACACGATTTTATAAGTGGGGAAAATTTTATAAAATACAAACGAAAATTCTTTTAATACAGCAAAAAAAGGCTCCTCTAAACACATCTGTCCAGAGGAGCCTTATGTGCGCTGTCTGCTTTGTCATCCAACAACAATCAATTCCGCCGTCTCAACCGCCTCATCCACCATAGCGTCAATCTTCTCCGAAAGCTTCAGCTCCGACTTCCGGATCACTGCGGCATTCGGCTTCGTCACCGGATGCTTCGCCACAAAAATCGTACAGCAATCCTCAAAGGGCTGAATCGAAGTCTCAAAGGTATCAATGCGCTTAGAGATCGTCACGATATCCTCCTTATCAAAAGCAATCAAAGGCCGGAAAACAGGCATCGTGCACACCTCATTGGTAGCCGCCAGGCTCTGCACCGTCTGGCTGGCCACCTGCCCGATGCTCTCCCCGGTGATAAGCCCCAAAGACCCGGTCTTCTCGGCAATCCGCTCGGCAATCCGCATCATATACCGCCGCATAATAATCGTCAGCTCCTCATGGGGGCATTTCTCATAAATATAAAGCTGAATCTCTGTAAAATTCACCACATACAGATAAACAGGCCCTGCATACCGGGCAACCTTAGCCGCCAGATCCACCACCTTCTGCTTCGCCCTCTCGCTGGTATAAGGCGGCGCATGAAAATACACCGCGTCAATCTTCACGCCGCGCTTGGCCACCATATACCCGGCCACCGGACTGTCAATCCCGCCGGAAAGCAGCAGCATAGACTTGCCGTTGGTTCCAACAGGCATTCCCCCTGGCCCGGGAATCACATCGGAATAGAGATAGATCCGCTCCCGGATCTCCACATAAAGCATCAGCTTTGGATGATGCACATCCACCTTCATCCCCGGGAAGCGCTCAAGAATCCGCCCTCCAAGCTGTGCGTTTATCTCCATAGACTGCAGCGGATACGTCTTGCGCGCCCTTCTGGCGTGAACCTTAAAGGTTTTATCGCATTCCCCGTAACAGGAGCCCAGATACTTCACAACCTCCTCTGCCAGACGCTCGAAGCCCTCGTCCTCCAGAATCACAACCGGGCAGATTCCCACGATTCCAAACACCCTTTTTAAGGCCTCCACCGCTTCCTCAAAGTCATAGTCTCCCTGGGCTTCCACATACATCCGCCCCTGCTCCTTTGTCACAAGAAAGGAACCCTCCACGTCCTTTAAGGCATGGCGGATCTGTGCCAACAGGGCATTTTCAAACAGATATCTGTTTTTCCCCTTAATTGCAATTTCTCCATATTTAATCAAAAACGCTTTGAACATATACCGCTCCTTCTTTCCCTGTTATATCTTCCCCTGCATCTCAATGCCTTCGAAACCTGCGGAGCATAGGAAGCAGCTCTCCCAAGGCCCCCAGGCAGTAAGAAATCTCATCCTCCGTAGTAAATTCACTGAAGCTGAAACGAAGGGTTGAATCAAGCAGCTTTTCTTTTATCCCCATGGCCTTTAACGTCCCACTGACTGAGGGATGGTTGGAAGCGCAGGCCGATCCGGAAGAAACATAGATCCCCCGTTCCTCCAGGGCATGGAGAAGCACTTCGCTGCGCACCCCCTCAAAGCTGACGCTGACAATATGAGGCGCGCCCTCCTCCCCTGCCTTTCCGTTGACCGCCGTTCCCTCAAGCTCTGATACGCCTTTTACAAACTGCTCCTTTATCCGGTAAAGCCGCTCTCTCTTTTCCTCAAGGTTTGTATAAATCTCTCTTACAGCCTCCCCAAAGCCTGCGATTCCCGGCACATTCTCCGTACCAGGGCGGAGATCCTTCTGCTGGCCGCCTCCATAGAGGAGGGGACGTATCTTCACGCCCTCTCCCGCATAGAGCAGCCCCATTCCCTTGGGGCCGTGAATCTTATGGCTGCTCACAGACAGCAGATCCACATGCAGCTTCTTTGGGTGAATCACATATTTTCCAAAAGCCTGGACTGCGTCCACATGGAACAGTATGGGCTTTTCCCTGTTTTTCAAAAGCCTGCCAATCTCTGCTATGGGCTGCAGGGAACCCACCTCGTTATTTACATACATCACGGAAACGAGAATCGTGTCCGGACAGAGGGCCTCCTCCAAATCTGCAAGACGGACGACGCCGTAAGAATCTACCGGAAGATAGGTGATCCGAAAGCCCTGCTCACTCAGATACTTCATGGCCTGCAGTACGGCCGGATGTTCGATGGACGTGGTAATCAGATGCTTCCCGGCCCTCTGATTGGCAAAGGCACAGCCTATGAGAGCCAGGTTATCGCTCTCTGTGCCTCCCGATGTAAAATACAGCTCCTTTTCCTGAACCTTCAGACTGCCGGCCAGGATCTTTTTCGCTTCCCGGATCGCCTGCTCTGCTTCCACCCCTTTGCAGTGAAGGGAGGAGGGATTGCCGTAATCCTCCGTCATAAGGCGGCACATCTTCTGGGCCGCCTTATGATAGCAGCGGGTGGTAGCGGAATTATCCAAATATACTTCCATGCTTCTTTTTATTTCCTTTCTTACTTGAAGTCCGTGTCATTGCAGGATGGAACTTCACTCCTCTTCCTCACGTTCCAGAAGATAAGCCAATACCGAAATCAAAGCCATTCCCGCCGTCTCTGTACGCAGAATCCGCTTTCCAAGGGTGACAGGCTCTGCCCCTGCTTCTATGGCCGCCCGGACCTCGCTTTCCTCAAAGCCGCCCTCCGGCCCGATAAAGATCCCCACAGACTGCCCAGGCATAATGGAGGAGCACACTTCCCTTGTATGCTCTATTCCCCGGGCAAGCTCATAGGGAATCAGACAGACATCCAGATCCGCCGCTTCCGCAAGGGCCTGGGAAAAGTCTGTAACTGCCCCGATCTCCGGCACAATGCCCCGTCCGGACTGCTTGGCCGCACTCTCGGCGATCGCCGTCCACCGCTTTCTCCTTAACTGCTCTTTCTTTGCGTCCAGCTTTACCACCGTGCGCTTTGTCTGTACCGGAACAATTCTGACCGCTCCCAGCTCCACGCATTTCTGAATAATAAATTCCAGCTTGTCCCCTTTGGGAAGGCCCTGGAACAAGGTGATCCGGGAAGGCAGCTCGGCATTCCCGCCAAGGCGCCACATAATGGAGGCCGTGACGGACGTATCGGCGATATCCGTAAGCTTACAGCGGTATTCCTTTCCCTGCCCGTCGCTTACAAGAACCTCCTCGCCGGGGCGCATCCGCAGCACATTGCGGATATGATTCACGTCGGATCCTGTGATTCTGATTTCCTTTTCTCCAATCTGAGACGGTTCTGTAAAAAAATGATGCATAAACGCTCCCTTTTTCCTTGTATGAATCTATTTCCATTCCGGCTGTCAGGGCTTCCTGGCCGTCACGGAAACCCACTCTCCCTGATAAGTTACCTCCAGCACCTCGAAGCCGCACTCCCTCACGGTCTTTACCACCAGTTCTTCCTTGTCGTCAATGATACCGGAGGTAATATAGATTCCGCCGGGCTTTAAGTGCTTAAGGACTACGGGAGTCAGAGGGACGAGAACCTCCGCCAGAATATTTGCAACAACGATATCATAGCATTCATACCCGGCCCAATCCTGCACCTCTTGATCGTCAATGATATTTCCAATCCGCAGTTCAAAGGAGTCTGGGTCTATGGCGTTTGCCTCCAGATTCTCTCTTACGGCATCTACGGCACAGGGATCGAGATCCGTTCCCTTTGCCTTCTCTGCCCCAAGCTTCAGGCTGATAACGGACAAAATGCCGCTTCCCGTTCCCACGTCCAGAAGTACTGTGTGATCCGTAAGGTGCTTGCGGATCTGGCGGATGCACAGCTGTGTGGTCTCGTGCATTCCCGTGCCGAAGGCCGTCCCCGGATCAATCTGGATCAGCAGCTTGTCCCAATCCTCCGGCTTCGTCTCTTCCCAGGAGGGCTTTATCAAAATATCGTCTACATAAAACTGGTGAAAGTATTCCTTCCAGTTGTTGATCCAGTCCTTGTCCTCCGTCTCGGAGGATGTGATCGTACCCTCTCCGATTGACAGCCCCCAGGTCTGTATTTCCTTCAATCCGGCCCTTACCCGGTCAAGCACTTCAGCCTGATCCATTTCCGGCTCCAGATAAAAGCTGATATAAGCTACGCCGTCATCCTCCGGCATATCCGGAAGGATATCCACAAACATCTGCTCCTTGTCACGCTCTGAGAGGGGCACCTTATCTTCAATCTCGATTCCCTCAATGCCTGCTTCCATCATCATATTGCTGATGATATCTTCTGCCTCCGTTGTGGTTTTTAAGGTGTATTTCTTCCATTTCAATGTCTGTCACCTCATTGTCTTGTTTTTATATTCCAATACTGCCCCAGGTGTGTTGCTGGGCACGGAACGGACAGTAACGTATTTTTCGCTCCCCTTACCATAACATAAATGCTTCAAATCAACAAGTCTTTCTGCAAAGAACAAATTGCCCTGGGAATCCGCTCTATCATATCCCTTGGCAGCATCCCGAATTCTCCCAGCTCTTCCTTTGCCAGATCTCCTGCGTATCCGTGAAGCCACGCGGCCAGTGCGGCCGCCTTTACCGGCTCCATCCCCTGTCCCAGCAGGGAGAGGATCATTCCGCCTAAGACATCGCCGCTTCCGCCCTTTGCCATTCCGCTGTTCCCGGTGGAATTAACAAAAACAGTCCCGTCGGGAGCCGCCGTCACCGTATCGGGCCCTTTTAACACCAGAATGCAGCCTGTCTCTGCCGCAAATGTCTCCGCAGCCCGGATCCGCTCCTGCATCCGCTGCTCCCGGACTGCGGGGGCGTCCTTCTCTCCTTTTTCCAGACTGCCGCCCAGGTAAGCGAACTCTCCCTCGTGGGGCGTCAGAATCGTCACCCGGCCCTTTTCTCCCCTGGCTTTTAAGAGCTCTTTGTGATTCCGGATCCCGTAGAGGGCGTCGGCATCCAGCACCATGGGAATCTCTGACTGCTCCAGGAGACGCTTAAGCAGAATCACATGCTCCTGGCTTCTTCCAAGCCCCGGCCCGATCAGCCCGGCATCGCAGGCATTCAGCCGCTCCAGAATTTTGAAATAGGCTTCTCCTGTGATCATGCCTTCCCGATCCGGCAGGGGGTAAGGCATGGCCTCCAGACACATCGCCGCCGTTATGGGATATATTTCCCGGGGAACTCCCACGCAGACAAGGCCGCTTCCTGTCCGGGCCGCAGCCAAAGCCGCCAGAACCGGAGCGCCGGTAAGCCCGACGCTTCCTCCCGCGACACAGACCTTTCCAAAGGTGCCCTTGTGCCCGTCCCAGGGACGCTCCGGCAGAAAGCCTGCCGCCTCTTCCTTTGTAACTTTAAGCGCCTGTCCCGGTAATCTCATGCCCTGCACCTCCTCTTCCATTACCTTTTCTCATTCTTTCCGTTCTTACTTCTGTGCAAGATAGGGCAGGCTGTTTTCATCCTCATAGTAATACCAGTCTCTGCCGCATATCTTTGCCGGATGTTCTTTGTCGTCCTTTGGAATGAAAATCTCCTTGTCGCAGCAATCCTGCTTTGTTGTAAAAAGTACGTGGTGATGGGGCTTGTTGTCCTGGAAGAACCATTCCTCCCAGGGGTGATCCTTTAAAAGCTCCTCTTGGGGAACTGCATGAATAACGTAGTGGGAACGGATTCCCTCCTTCATACAGGTGATTTTCTGCCAGGAGTAGGATGCATAGACTTCCATAAGCTCCCTGGACAGTCCTCCAAAAATCTCGTCATAACCGTAGCCCAGCTCTTCCAGGGCCTGCCTGATTCCCAACTGCTCCATTTTTTCTTTCAGCATGGTATGTTTCTTCCTTTCTCTTGAATTTTTTACTGTTCTTCCTAATCTGATTTTAATTCATCCGGCGGCTTTGCGCAATCGCTGTTGAAAAAATTTATGGAAACATAGATTCTTTCATGCTATACTGTTAGCATTCAACAGGAAAGGAGTTTCACATGGCATTTGACGGCATTACGACTGCAAGTCTGCGGGCAGAGCTTTCCAAAGCCCTTGTAGGCGGGCGGATCTCCAAGATCGCCCAGCCGGAGGCAGACGAGCTTCTTTTAACTATAAAAAATAACAAAAACCAGTACCGGCTTCTCATCTCCGCTTCCGCAAGCCTGCCCTTACTCTATCTCACCGAGAGCAGCAAGCCAAGCCCTATGACAGCGCCGGGCTTCTGCATGCTCCTGCGCAAGCACTTAAACGGAGGGAAGATCACAGATATCCGTCAGCCCTCCCTGGAACGGATTATCCAGTTTGAGATCGAACACTTAAACGAGCTTGGTGATCTCTGCCGCAAGCTGCTCATCGTGGAGCTTATGGGAAAGCACAGCAACCTCATCTTCTGCAAGGAGGACGGAACGATTCTGGACAGCATCAAGCACATATCCTCCGCTGTCAGCTCCGTCCGGGAAGTGCTCCCGGGGCGCGCCTATTTTATTCCGGCCACACAGGAAAAGCTGGATCCTCTCACGGTCCCGGAGGAGCTTATGCTTGAAGCGGTCTGTGCAAAACCCCTGCCTCTTGGCAAGGCCCTTTACACCACCCTCACCGGATTTTCTCCCGTGATGGCAGAGGAGCTGTGCCACAGAGCCCTTCTGGATTCCAACAGCCAGCCCCAGACCCTTACAGCGAACCAGAAGGAGATGCTGATGCATCAGCTTTCCCGTGTCTTAACGGATATACGGGAGGAACGGTTTGCCCCCCAGATCCGCTTCCGGGGAAAAGAGCCCGTGGAATTTGCCGCCCTTCCCCTAACGGTATATGAGGAGCTTGAAGCACAGTCCTTTGAGAGCATCTCCGCCCTTTTAGAGACCTACTACGCCTCCAAAAATGCCATCACCCGAATCCGCCAGAAATCTTCGGATCTCCGGAAAATCGTACAGACTGCCCTGGAACGCAGCCGCAAAAAGTACGATCTCCAGTCGAGACAGCTCAAAGACACGGAAAAACGGGAGAAATACAAGATTTACGGGGAACTGCTCCACGCTTATGGCTACAACCTGGAGGAAGGCGCCAGGTCTTTGGAGGCTCTCAGCTACTACACCAACGAGACCGTTACCATTCCATTGGATCCTCAGCTGAGCGCCCAGGAGAACGCGAAAAAATATTTTGACAAATACGGCAAGCTGAAGCGGACTTATGAGGCCGTCACGGAGCTTCTTGCAGAGACCGCAAAAGAGACGGCCCACCTGGAATCCGTCAGCCAGGCCCTTGACATTGCCTTGTCAGAAGCGGATCTGGTGCAGATTCGCGAGGAGCTGATGGAATCCGGCTATATCCGCAAGCGTAGAACCCAGGATAAAAAGCCGAAGATTACCTCAAAGCCCTTTCACTATCTCTCCAGCGACGGCTTTCATATCTATGTGGGAAAAAACAATCTCCAGAACGACGAGCTGACCTTCAAATTCGCCTCCGGCAATGACTGGTGGTTCCACGCCAAGGGAACGGCCGGCTCCCATGTAATCTTAAAAAGTGAAGGACAGCAGGTGCCGGACCGGGCTTTTGAGGAAGCCGGCCGTCTGGCTGCTTACTACTCCAAGAACCGGGAAGGGGAAAAGACAGAGATTGATTATGTAGAGAAAAAGCATGTCAAAAAACCGGCCGGAGCCAAACCGGGCTTTGTGGTTTACTATACAAACTATTCCCTGGTCATTGACTCCGATATCTCTGGACTTACTTTGTTAACATAAATCTAAAGATTTTCTTAATACTGCTTTCTGATTCTTGCATTTTGGGACAAGTATGCTTATACTGGGAATAGTATCCTTTTATATTCAAGACGAAAAATATGTCGTAATCGTGTTCCATTGGGGACACAAAAGCCAACAAAAGGATTCCTTGATAAAAACCGAAGATAACAGGGGGTATTTTTATGTCAACAAAATCAATCCGTAAGCAAGGCAGAAGCTTTCTTACCATACTGCTGATGCTTGCCTTATTCTTAACGCCGCTGGGACCGGGACTTTGCTCCCAGGCTGCCCGGGCGACGGGCACTGTGAAAAACCGTATCTTAAACGTCCGTTCCTCCGCCTCAACCAGCTCTTCCATTGTGTGTAAGCTGACCCAGGGCACCAAGGTCACCATTCTCTCCGACACTACGGGAGACGACGGCCTCAAGTGGTACAATGTATACTTTGCCTACAACGGAGACGCAAAGGAAGGCTATGTGCGCGCCGATCTCGTCAATGTATCGGGCGCTGTTCTTGGCAGTTCCTCCGGAGGAAATACCTCCTCCAATACGCCGGCAGGTTCCGGCTCCACCCGTTACGTGAAGCCGCCTGTAGCCATTATACGAACCTACGCTTCCACCAATGCCGATATCCGTTCCAGGCTGGAAAAAGGCTCCAGCGTGACCGTCCTCTCCTCCAAGACAGGATCTGACGACGGAAGAACCTGGTATAAGATATCCTTTACCAAGAACGGCTCCGCCATGGACGGCTATATCCGGGGCGATCTCCTGGTTGACACCAATCCCGGCGGCACCGGCTCCACTTCCACCGATGTGTCCGGCACCCGGTACATCAATACAGACAGCGCCCGGATACGCACCTACGCTTCTCCAAATGCCGATATCCGCTCCGGCCTTCCCAGGGGAACACAGGTTACGCTGATTTCTTCCAAGACAGGAGACGACGGCGCTGTCTGGTATAAGATCTCCTACACGGAGAACGGGAGCCGCTTAACAGGCTATGTCCGCTCGGATCTGCTAAGCTCCGACAAGCCCGGCTCCGATTCTTCCGGCGGCTCCTCCGGAGGCGCTGCCAATACGCCTGCCACAGTAAAGCCTGCCGTGGCCAACATCCGTACCTATGCTTCCACCAGCGGAGACATCCGTTCCAAGCTTCCGGCCGGCACCAGCGTCACCATCCTTTCGGAGACCACCGGTTCCGACGGACGGAAATGGTATCAGATCTCTTATACCCATAACGGTGCGGCTCTAAAGGGCTATATCCGCAGCGACCTTGTGACCTTGGGCGGCACCACAGGCGGTTCCTCTTCCTTGGGGAATTCCTCAGGCTCCAATTCCAATAACAATTCGTCTGCAGTAGCCGAGGTACGCACCTATGCTTCACCCTACGCAGACATCCGGGCCACCCTGGCCAACGGCTCAAAGGTGACTATCCTAAAGGAGGTAACGGGAGAGGACGGACAAAAGTGGACGAAAATTTCCTTTACCCAGGATAACAAAAAGATAGAGGGCTATATCCCTTCCTCCATTATAAAATAAGACAGGGATCTGTATTCACGGATACCTGCAAATAGGAAAGCGCATGTCATCCAAAACCGGCTGACATGCGCTTCTTTTAAAAAGGGGCTGCTGCAAAGGCAGCACCCCCCTCTCTCTCATTTCAATCTCTTTCTATGCCGCAGAAAGCCTCGTCTCGATCCGGCAGCAGCCTGCCAGGTTCAGAATGGCCTGCACTACCTGATGGCAGATGCGGACAATATAGCGGCAGTCCTCCTGGACATTGCGCTTCCGGCTCAGATACTCCCTGTGGGCGTTCCGGATAAAGTTCACGATGGCCTCCGGCGTAGTAAAACGCCAGGCTTCAATCCGATCCCGAAAGGCCTCGCCGCTTCTCACATAGTCCCGAAGCTGAAACTTCAATTCCTTCTCATAAAAGCAGTGATCCTTCAGATTCCCGTCATAAGTACTGTTGTGAGGAAAGGTAAAATAATCCGCCAGATAATGAATGACCTCTCCCAGATGGCGCATATAAGCTCTGAGATTCGACTTCTCCAGGCCTTCTCTTTCAGACAGCCTGCGAATCTCATCCGTCACCAGATCAAAGGTTGCCCCAAACTCATGGCGCTTCGTCAGAAACGAGGGCTTGCAGTCCGGAAGAATACTTCCAAGATAAAAAGCCTTCCGATGAGCCTCAAGCTCCGGCACATGCATATCCTCCACAATATATTTTGCCAAAGAAATATGTGATTTCTTTCTCAACCTGATATCCTCCTTAAAAGCCGCCCCGGCAGCCCTTGTCTGTTGTTTTCCGGCTTGCACCGCCTTTTTTATCATACTCTTTCTGAAGTCCATTTGTCCATAGATAATTCTGCCAGTTTTTTAAAACTTTTTCTGTAATTTTTATTCATTTCCGCAAGTCACGGGATAAGAGCCTTCCCAGCTTCCCGAAACACGCTTTCTACCGGCAGCCCTCCTGTATTTTTTTCATAATCTCCCGGCAGATCTCCTCCCCGGTGCGCCCGTCCGTAGGGACAAGATAATCCGCAGCCGCCTCATAACGCTCCTTACGTTCCTCCATAAGCTTCTCAATATAAGATACATTCTTATTCTTTTCCAAAAGAGGACGGTTATGGCTGTCCTTCACACGCTCATAAACAGTCTCAGGCCTGGCCGTCAGAAAAACCACCCTGCCGTTCTTTTTCATAATCTCCACATTGCAGGGACGAAGAGGCGCTCCCCCTCCACAGGAAACAACAAGGTTTTCCTCCTCTCCAAGCTCTTTCAGAAGCTCCGTCTCAAGTCCCCGGAAATACTCCTCCCCCTTTTCCTCAAAAATCCTGGAAACAGGCATCTGCTCTTGGGCTTCAATCTGCTCGTCCATCTCCACAATTCTCCGCCCGTAATTTTGCTCCAGACATTTTGCCACGGTGGATTTTCCTGCTCCCATGAACCCGATTAAAAAAATGGTATCCTTCATGCTTAACTCCTCCTGCCGGCCCGATTTACAAACCTGCGCTTTTCGCTAACGCTCATTGTACCACACATCAGATTGATGGTCAAAAGTTTCCATTTAACCATTGAATTTCAGAAAAAGGAACGTATAATGAATGGAAAGGAGAACTACTATGCAGTATGAAGTGACCAGTCTCAATACCAAACGCCTGCTTGCCGGATCTCTTCGAAAGTTTATGAGAGAAAAAAGTTTTTCCAAAATTACCGTCAGCGAAATCTGCCTGGACTGCGGCGTTAACAGAAAAACCTTTTATTATCATTTTGAAGATATTTATGCGCTTTTAAAATGGATTCTGGATCAGGAGGCCCTTAAAATCTTTCTGGACTGCGGTCTCCATGGGGATTTCAAGGACACCATTCTGTTTCTTCTTGATTACATAGACACAAACCGGCAGTTTTTAAATTCCATCTACGATTCTCTGGGCTATGACGGTCTGAGAGAATTTCTTTATGAGGATTTTATCCGCCTGCTCTCTTCCATTATTACAAATCTGGAAAAGCAGGAGGGCTGTCTCCTGGAACCAGATCTCAGACAGTTCCTCTGCCAGTTTTATGCCGGAGCCCTTTCGGGAATTCTCAAGGATTTCCTAAAAGCCCGGCATCCCGAAAGCCACAAGGACATTCAGGAGCGCATTTCCTTTACTCTGGAAACCTCCCTCCTGTCCCTTATCCGCGAGAAGGGGAAGAAAGTCTCATAAGCTCCTTTTCCATGACTTCCGGACGCAGGCGGAAAAATTCTTTAATCTTCTCTATTTCCTCCTCGTACACCATTTTCTGATGCTGATAAGCTTCCTCTGCATCCAAAAATTCTTCTGCATTTTGCTGTGAAACAAGGCGCATCTGAAATTCCAGCTCCCTCTCCATTTCCCTTTGCATTCCTTCTATAACCCGGCAGGCGTGCTCGTAGGAAAAAGCCCCCTCCATCAGCTCCTCCATAATCTCTGTAAAACGCTTTCTCATATCCTCTCTCTGCAGAATTGCCCGAAGAAGGGGCTCCTCCCGGTTCCAGCTGCTCTCCTCCTCTCCGAGAACCTCCCCCAGAGACGGGTTGTCCGCCCGGGAAGATCCGGTTCGCTCCATTCCCACATCCAGATCGTAGAGAAGAAACCGCCACCGGCCGTCCAGATAGGGGCCGTTATAATGATTGCCAGCCCCATGCCAGCGGTAGGCCTTGCAGTTGTTGTCGGGCCAGTCCGGATTGGAAAGGTAAATCTCAATGGCACAGTACTTGAGAAAATTGTCCACATCCAGCTGTTCCTCAAGCTTTGCAAAAACAAGGTCGTCCCTAAGATCCTGATACCGGTATGCATACATAAGGTTAAAATCCCATGCTGCCTGGGCCTCTGCCTCATCCTCCAAATCAGTATTGGCATTCCCCCGGTGAGGCGAAAGGATCTGCCAGCTTCCTTCACCGCTTTTTGTTCCGTAATGGGTCTCAAAATAGACCTGGTCATAATTCTCTTCCAGCCACTCAAATCCATAATATTCCCCGTTCAGCCAGACAGACGCTCCGCAGAATTCCTGGGTATCGAGGAATCCGGCATCTTTGGCCAGGCGGTGTCCAAGCTCGTTGCGAAGGTAGGCTTTCTCATGATCGTTGCCGTGGTTGCGGAGCACCAGACGCTTGTACTCTGCTATGGTCTTCCCCGTCCAGTCGCTGACAGACTCCGGAAATATTTCATAGGAAATACGTCCTTCCCCGTAATCCTTCCTGGCAATCAGCCGCAGCGACTTCATATCATTTCCCCGGGAAGTTCCTCCATAAACACGGACGCCCATATCCTGTGAAACTATCTCTGTGCCGTCAGCCTCCCAGATCTCCACATGGACAGGCCGCTCAGACTCCATACCTCTCAAATTATAGTTGGCCGGCGCAGTATCGGTAAATTCCACCCCCGGATTTTCAAAAACATACTCGTCGCGGATTCTGCCCGGCACCAGAATGCCCTGATCATAGCCGTAAAAGCTTTCCGGCTCCCCTGTAATGGAAACAATTTTTGTAGAAAACCGTTCTTCTATCTCATTTCCCAGAAAATAGGTTTTTGTATAGATCTCAGAAGCCGCTCCTTCTCCATAGTAAGCAGCCGCCCGGATGGTAACGGCCTTCGGCTCCTTCCCTGCCGTAAGCTTGACAGGCTCCCGGTATAGCTGCGCGTTTTTGTCAGGCAGGCTCCCGTCCATGGTAAAATAAATATCCGAATCCAGAAGGGTAGACAGCAAAAGCTCCTGATCCTCGCTGTAAAAGCTTTCCTCCAGGGAAAATGCTATCTCCTGTTCCTTATAGGGCTGGCAGAGCCTTCTCGTCCGGATTAGGACGCACAGCATCGCCCCTCCCAGAATCAGACAGGCCCCTGTTCTCCTCTGTCGCTTATTCATTGCTTCTGTCCTTTACGGGGCTGCCGCAAAATAAGACAGCAGCCCCATCTTCCTATGTATTTGGACAGATTATAAAAAAGCAGAGGAACAGATCAAACCGTCAATCTGCACGCTTTGTATAAAAACAGGTCAATCCTGCAGATTTGGGTAAACAACCCCTGCCGCCGCCTTCACAAGCTGCATCAAAATGCGGATTAGCATCTTTTTCGTCTCGTCGTCCTCTCCCCCCAGCTTCTTAAGGATCGCAAAGAGGCTTCCGGGCTTTGCCAGATCGCCCACATGCTCTGCACCGGAGGCTCCCAGAATCTCAAAGAGCGTATCTATAAAATGCTCTCTCTCCTTGACGGACAGGCCGGCGAGCCAGCTTTTGATGGTTTCATCCACCATGCGGCTGCCCTCTGTCACCTGGCCAAGCTCCACAAAGCCGTCCCCTGAAACCTCCCAGGAATAGGGCTCATGCTGAAGAAGTCCTTCTTCTGTGCTCTGCACCACCTGATAGGGTTCCTCGTGCTCTAAAAGCATTCCCACCACGGATCCCTGGGGAACAAAGGTATGTATCCGATCCAGCAGTTCCAGGTATCCCGGATCCTCCAGCACTTTCTGCCGAAAGCCCGGCCCGTCGTAATTGTAGACGCCGCCGATGCGGCCCCTTATCTCCTCCCCGCTTCGCACGGCAGCATAGACGGCCAGATTGCCGCCCTTGGAATGGCCTGCCGCATAGAGCTTCCCCGGGCAGAGCCTTCCGATGCCCTGGAGATAGTCTCTGGCCGCCTGCTGCCCGGGTATCACATCCAGAAAGCTCATATTCAGATCCTCCTTCCACCCGGTCAGCGTCCCGTCCGTTCCCCGGAATGCCGCAAGAGCCCCTCCATCCTCCAAAAGGAGCGCCACAGCCGCAAACTGAAGCTCCTTTTTCGCATCTGTCAGCTCCCTGGCCCCTGTAAGGCGCAGCGAACCGAAGCGCCTGCTTTTTCCCATAGCCTCCAAAAGCGTTTCGTCCAAAGGATGCCGGAAGCGGCTTTTTTTCCCTTCCTTTGAGAGTTCCTGGAACATTTGGGAAAGCTCCGAAAGCCTTGGAGCTTCCAGTGGATTCCCGGATATCAGGTGATCGAATTGTATGTAGGATAAAGCGCTTACGAGCAAAGCGTCTACAGGGGAAATGGGGGATTCCGTAAGGGAAATATCTCCCTTACGGGATAAATAGTCAAGCATATTCGGCATCTGTCTAACATCCTTTTTGATTCTCAATTGGGATCCGCAGCCCCTGCTGCAAATCATTTTTTTAATCCTATGGTATCTTGTATCGAAAAAGACCGCCTTTGGGCGGCCTTTTCTGTTATCTTTTATTTTCGCGGGAAACAAGCCAGGCGGACATGGCCCCTCAAGCCCGGAGAGCCTGCTTTGTGCCGGCATGTCCGTTTGATTTACGCTCCGAAGAGCTCAGCCGCCTGCTTCATATTCTCTGCAGCCGGCACTCCAAAAGGACACCGCTTCTCGCAGGCTCTGCAGGCCGTACACTCCGACGCCTTATGGGCAAGGCTCCCGTAATGCTCCCGGACTGTCTCTGGAATACTGCCCTGGGCCTTTGCCAGATTCAAAAACTTTGTCACAGAAGCCACATCGATTCCCTTGGGACAGGGCGCGCAGTGGCCGCAGTACATACAATGTCCCTGCCAGCTTATCTTCGGCATAGCAGCGAAGGCTGCCGCATAATCCTTCTCTTCCTCCCCTGCCGTCTCATAGGCAATATTGGACTCCAGCTCCTCCATTGACCGGGCTCCCGCCAGGACACAGGCCACAGCCGGACGGGTCAAGGCATAGTGGATACACTGATAGGAAGTCAAAGCCCTGCCTGCCAAAGAAAGCTCTGCGCTTAAGAGATCTCCGCCCCCAAAGGCTTTCATCACTGTGATGCCCACGCCCTTTCTCTGGCAGACCTCGTAAAGCTCCTGCCGCTGGGGATCCATATTGACCAGAGGCCTCTCATAATTCTTCTCATCCCACAAAGCTTCCACATCCTCATTGGCCGGAAGCAGATCGTAACAGGGATTGACACTGAACATCAGAACATCCACCAGGCCGCTCATAACCGCTGCCAGCGCCGCCTCCGGATTGTGGCTGGACATGCCGATGCAGCCGATGGTTCCCCGTTCCTTCAATTCCAGTGCATACTTTATCACATCCCCGTTTTTTACCGTCTCCCAGTCCTTTACGGAATCCACATAATGGATCATACCAATCTCCAAATCGTCTGTCTCCAGACGGCGGAGCTGATCCTCAAACCCCTCTTTCACCTCCGAAAGCTCCCTGGTACGCTTATATTGTCCGTTCTTCCATATCGTACACAGATGCGCCTGGAGCACAAACTTCTCTCTCCGCCCCCGCAGGGCCCGTCCCAGATTCGAACGGAAATCCGGATTCGGCGTATACAAATCAATACAATTCACACCAACCTCCTCCATACGATCAATGTACGCCTTCACCGTCTCATAGGGCTGATCCAAAAATCCCTCACAGCCCATGCCAATCTCGCTGACCTTCAGCCCCGTGCGTCCCAAAACCCTGTAATTCATAACTCATAGCCTCCATTCCAGTACTGTAATAGTTGTTTCACACACCTGTATCTAAATCAATTTCCAGCCGCCTAACCATGCGTCTGTAAACTGATTTGTGCATGAAACAACTATTACGGTTTCCAGTACTGTAATAGTCGTTTCACACACCTGTATCTATTTTGTCTAGATCAATTTCATTATACTTCTTAAACCCTGCTTTAAGTCAAATATTTCTTGTGTTCTTTCTTTATATGGAGTAAAATTTTGTTATTAGAATTTTTTGGGGAGGAATGCATATGAACTGGAAAGACCGCTGTTTCCTGTCATTAGACGAAGAAAAACTATTTGAAAGCTCTGGACACCGGACCCGATTCTTTGAGCTGTTAGACTGTTACAGCGACTACCCCTTCTTTACCAAGGGCCTATGCAAATGTATGTACCTATCCGCCTGGGACGAGGAGCACTTTGCCATCATGCTGGAAACTCTCACCGCCATGAGTCTCGGCCGCGAAACCGACACCGGCGACATGCGGATCCAGGGCGAAACCCTGGCCGAAGTCCAGCCCGACGCCGAATACTACGTCTACCAGCTCTCCAACGCCTTCCTAGACCACAAGGACTTCACCCTCCCCGCCGGCGCCGCCATCGAGCCGGCCCAGCGCCACATCATAGATCAAGCCCTAAAAGCCTCTAAAATAATCGACACCATCTAAAACGTAAATGACCTGCCGCAAAATAGGGGGCTGCTGCGGAAAAACCTTCCGGCTTATCTGCGGCAGTTCCTTATTTTGCAGCAGGCACACATACCTCAAAACTCCCGAACCGTAAACACCGCCACCGATCTGGGCCTCATAATAAACTCCCCTTCAATCCGAACCTCTTCCCCTTTCCGGTAAAAATAACGCCCCTCTCCATCCCCGGACGTATTCACCGACAAATACCATCCCCCAGAACAATAAACCTTAGGAAGCCTAATCCTCACGTCCTCCCAAAAACTATTAATCGCAACATATACGATATCATCCCGTCCCGATTCCCTGTCATACCCAGCAAAGCTCATCCCAAAAGTCCTTGCTCCATCCGGAATCATAACCTTATCCGCATCAACGTCATGGGCATGAATCGGATCCATTCCGCACACCGCCCCCGGCAGAATCTTCCGAATCACCGGGTGCTTATGACGATACGCAATCATAAACTTAAAAAACTCAAACAGCTCCCGGTTCTTCTCCCGCAATTCCCAATTCAGCCAGGAAATTTCATTGTCATGGCAATAGCTGTTATTATTCCCATACTGGGTATTCCCAAATTCATCGCCGGCCAGAAACATCGGCGTCCCCCGGCTGCACATCAAGATGGTACAGGCATTGCGGATCATTTGAAACCGAAGCTTCAAAACCTCCGGATCATCCGTCTCCCCTTCTGCTCCGCAGTTCCAGCTCCGGTTGTTATCCGATCCATCCGTATTATTCCATCCGTTGTTCTCATTATGCTTTTCATTGTACGCATACAAATCATAAAGAGAAAAACCGTCATGGCAGGTGAAAAAATTCACACTGGAATTGTAGCCTGCGTACTCCTCATGATCGCCTTGATGGTGATCTCCGTAAAGATCCCCCGAACCTCCGATACTCCAGGCCGCCTCCTTCGCCGCATGATTCTCCCCTTTCAGAAAGCTTCGAAGAGCATCCCGGTATCTCCCGTTCCACTCCGCCCACCGCTTACTGGCAGGAAAACGCCCCACCTGGTAGAGGCCGCCCGCATCCCAGGCCTCTGCAATCAGCTTCACCTTGCTCAAAATGGGATCGTAAGCCAGGCTTCGAAGAAGGGGCGGATTGCTGATTGGCGAACCGTCCACATTTCTTCCCAAAATACTCGCCAGATCAAAACGGAATCCGTCCACCCGGTAGCTGACTGTCCAGTAGCGAAGGCACTCCAGAATCAATTGATGGACAATGGGATGGTTGCAGTTCAGCGTATTGCCGCAGCCGCTGAAATTGTAATAATTCCCGTCGGGCGTCAGCATATAGTAAACCTTATTGTCAAAGCCCTTAAAGCAGAAGGTTGGCCCGTGCTCATTTCCCTCCGCCGTGTGATTAAAGACTACATCCAGAATCACTTCAATCCCGTTTTCGTGTAGCTCCCGGATAAGCTCCTTAAGCTCCGTTCCCTCCCGGTTGTACTCTTTGGCCGAGATATAGTTGGTATTCGGGGCAAAAAATCCAATGGAATTATACCCCCAGTAGTCAAGGAGCCTGTGGCCGTCCTTCTCCCTGGAATTCATGGTCTCGTCAAATGCAAAAATAGGCATCAGCTCCACTGCATTGATTCCCAGCTCCTTCAGATAAGGAATCTTCTCCTTCAGACCGGCAAAGGTCCCCCGGTGCTCCACTCCCGAAGTGGGATGCTGGGTAAAGCCCCGCACATGAAGCTCATAGATAACCAAGTCGCTTAACTCCCGGGAGGACTGTGGCATGTCCCCCCAGTCAAAAATATCCTTCACCACCCTGGCCCGGTAACCGCGGCTCCGGCGCTCTCCCCAGCGGCCCTGCCTGGTGACCACCCTGGCATAAGGATCCAAAAGCACCGATCTTTTATTAAATATCATGCCTCTCTCCGGTTCATAAGGGCCTCCTACCCGGTAGGCATACTCAAACTTCTCAATATCCAGCCCAAACACAATCATGGAATAGACGTCGCCAATCTTATATTCCTCTGGAAAAGGGAGCACCGCATAAGGCTCCTCCTCTCCTTCATAGTAAAGCAAAAGCTCACAGGAGGTTCCAAAATGAGTATGAACCGTAAAGCTCACCCCATTCGGCAGAGCCATAGCCCCGTTCACATCAAACAACCCCGGCCTTACGGGAAAGCCTGCGATCCTTCCCATAGGCGTCATTGTTATGGTATATTCCGGAACAAATTTCTGTGTGTAATATTTCAAAGTCTCTCTCCCATCTTTTGATTTTGTCTGTCAAACTTTGCCGAAAGACCATCCTTCCTTAAGCAATACTTTCAGCTGTCTATATGTCCTTCCTACAATTACACCCAAGATTTATATGTGCAACATTATAACTGGTTTCCCCCTCTGCGTCAAAGGAAATCTTCAAAAAATCCTATATTTTAGAAATTTTCTCCAAAAAATTTGTTAAAAATTGTCTGCACGTCCGCAGGCGAACGACACTCGTTAGAATTCTGTGAAAAATCCATAAGCATTCTCGCAAAATATCTTTTCCAATGCTCCTATTTGTGATAAACTGTATTTTAATGAGCAGATTCTGCCCTCCGCTGAGCCATTTTCCTGGAGCTCATTCCCTGGCAGCTCCAAAGGGCAGTTTATTAAAAAAGAAAGAGTGTGAATTCATATGCCGATCAAAGTACAAAGCGACCTGCCTGTCCGGGCCATACTGGAGAAGGAAAATATCTTCGTAATGGATGAGACAAGAGCCTTAAACCAGGATATCCGGCCCTTAAAAATAGGAATTTTAAATCTGATGCCTTTAAAGGAGGATACGGAGCTTCAGCTTCTGCGCTCCCTGTCCAACACGCCCTTGCAGCTTGACATTGCCTTCCTGACCGTCAGCTCCCACGAATCCAAGAACACGGCTCAGAGCCACATCAACAAATTCTACGAGCCCTTCTCACAGATAAAAAAACGCCGCTTTGACGGACTTATCATAACGGGAGCGCCTGTGGAGCAGATGGAATTTGAAGAAGTGGATTACTGGCCGGAGCTTGTGGAAATCATGGACTGGGCCCAGACTCATGTTACCTCCACCTTCTTTATCTGCTGGGGGGCCCAGGCCGCACTGTATCATTATTACGGACTAAATAAGCAGCTTCTGCCCGAAAAGCTCTTCGGTTTGTACCATCATCAGGTACAGAACCGGAAGGAACCTCTTATCCGGGGCTTTGACGATATTTTTCTTGCTCCTCATTCACGGCACACCACAGTAGACGCCAAGACCATTCACAGCTGTAAGGCATTAACCGTCCTTGCGGAATCACAGGAAGCCGGGGTATTTATTGCCATGGCCGAGGAAGGACGGAAAATTTTCGTCTTCGGCCACCCGGAATACGACCGGCGGACGCTGGAGAAGGAATATCTGAGAGATAAAGGAAAGGGACTGCCCATTCAGCCCCCCAAGGATTATTTTGAAGAAAATGACACCAGCAAAAGGCCTCCTCTGATGTGGAGAGCCCATGCCAATACGCTGTATACGAATTGGATCAATTATTATGTATATCAGCTTACTCCTTATCAGTGGGAGGATGAAGAGTAAGCCTCTTGATTTGAGGCTGCCGTGAAATATGGCATCAGACGTTTCTGATATCCAGTGTCCGGCTGTTTGCGTACTGGCTGTCTGATATGGACGGAGATTGCTTTTGCAATGTCCGTACAGAGCAGACAGAATGTACACAAACCGTCCGAACACAGGATACAGAAACGTCTGATGCCATATTTCACGACAGCCCTATCAAAACTTTTTACAATTCAATCCCTTCCCGAGCCGGAATGCCTTTGTCAAAGGGATGCTTTTTCTTTTGGATCTCGGATACGTAATCGGCAAGCTTCACAAGCTCCGGATCCGGATCCCGTCCCGTGAGCACCACCTCCAGGCCTTCCGGCTTTTCTCTTAAAAAAGCAAGAACCCTCTCCCGATCCAAGAGGCCGTGATTGTAAGCGGCAATCAGCTCGTCCATGACCAGAAGAAAGATATCCTCTTCCACCGCAGCCCCTGCCGCCTTCTCAAACAATTCTTCATAGGAGCATTCTGCCTCCGCCTTCTGTTCTTCCGTCATATTCCAGTAAAATCCAAACTGCCGGGGACAGGTAAGCACCTTAACGCCGGGAAGCTCTCTCAAGATTTTCAGCTCCGAGGAACTGCCGTCCTTTAAAAATTGTGCCACAAGGACTTTCCTGCCGCTCCCGGCTGCCCGCAGGGCCAGACCCATGGCAGCAGTGGTCTTCCCCTTTCCGTCTCCGCAGTAAATGTGAATGCATGACTGAGCCATCAATGATTCCTCCAATATTTTCTCATATATTTTTATATATTTTCCCCACAATCCGCCGGAGTAAAACACTTTTTAACAATTTTCTTTACTACTGCTGCCGCCTTTCTCACTGCAAAACCTTCCACAGAAGCCAAAGCACCCAGATTCCTGCCAAAGCCAGGACTGAGGTTCCATACATCAGCCTGTTTACCCGGCGGATATCCTCATGCTCCACAGGACGCAGCGGATCTCCGATGGAGGGCTTTTCATAGAGCTTTCCGAAATACCAGGCGTTTCCGGCAAGCTGCACCCCAAGGGCTCCTGCTGCTGCTGCCTCTGTGTGGGCGGAATTAGGGCTTGCGTGATTCTTTCTGTCTCTTAGGTAAATTCGGAATGCATGTCCTAGAGACAGCCCCGAAAGAGGGCTTGCAAGGGCCATCAGAAAGCCCGACACCCGGGCGGGAATCCAGTTCACCACATCGTCCAGCTTTGCAGAAAAACGCCCAAAATAGAGATATGTCTCATTTTTATATCCGACCATAGAATCCAGGGTGTTCACAGACTTGTAAAGGAATCCCAGAACCGGCCCTCCAAGAGCCAGAAACAGCATGGGCGCAATAACCCCGTCGGAAGTATTCTCCGCCACCGTCTCCACGGCTGCCTTTGCCACTCCTTCTTCGTCCAGCCTTTCTGTGTCTCTCCCCACAATCATGGAAACGGCCTGGCGCGCTTTCGGCAGATTCTTCTCCTGCAGGGCATCCAGGACGCGCATACTCTCCGTTTTCAGAGATTTTGCCGCCAGAAGCTGATAATCCCAGAATACACTTAGGGCAAATGCAAACCAAACATTTATCTTCCACGCCAGGAACAGTAGCAAAAAAGGCAGTACTGAGGATACGAGTATCACAAAGACTGCAAAAAAGGCGCCGGCAGCCAGCTCTCCTTGGGGAGACTTTGGAAATACCCTTCGAAAGATTGTTTCCCCCCGGCTAATCAAAACCCCAATGGCACGCACCGGATGGTACAGCCATCTTGGATCACCGAAAATCCAATCCAGTACAAAGCCTGCTGTCAATGCCAATAGGTTCCACCTCATAAAGCCGAATGCCTCCTTCGTCCCTTTCATCCCACCGGGCCTGGTAGCCCATGCCGTTTTTTACCTGCCAGTCATAAAATGATTTCTTTGGTTCCCCGTAAGCTGCCAGAATACTCATAATCGTTCCTCCGTGAACCACAAGCGCAGCCTTTTTGCAGTCTGCCTGCCGGATGGCCTCCAGAACCTCCAGAAAGCCTTCCAGACATCTCTTTTGAAACTCCTCCCGGCTCTCCCCCTCTGGAAATGCCGTCTGTCCGCCGCTGTCTACCCAGGCCTGGTAATGGGGATTGTCTTTGAGTTCCAGATAATTTTTATTTTCAAATTCCCCAAAGTCACACTCCCGAAGCTTATGGAAGGACTGTACCGGAAGCTCCGGCCAGAGGATCTTTGCTGTCTCCAGGCAGCGCTTCATAGGGCTTGCATAGACGGCTTCCGCCTGGGGATAGGTGTATGACTGCAGAGCCTCCCGTCCTTCCGGGCACAGGCTTTCATCCGTGATTCCGATATAGCGTCCCAGTGTGTTGCCATAGGTTTTTCCATGGCGGATCAGATATAGTTCAATCATGCTTAATCACCATTCCAATTCCACAGACAACCCGATGAACCTCACAGGCTTTTTTTGCCAGCTCACAGCAGATTCTCCCGGTTGTCTCCCGATATCTTCGATCAAAGACATCCACGGGAACTACGCCGCTGCCAAGTTCATTGACCACAATCACTGCCTCGGGATTCTGCCGGGCAAGGTCTTCTGCCAGGGTTTTAAGCTCTCTTCCTTCTTCCAGGCTGCGCCGGATATATTCGTGAAAATAAAAGATTCCGCGGGTCTTAAAGATCTCCTCCCAGGAGCAGCTTCTGCCGTCTGCCGCCGCAGATTCCTCCAAAGAAAATGTTTTCATTGCATAAGCCTTTTTTCCCTGAAAGGCTCCGCCTGTTATTAGTATCATCTGTTTCTCCTATTCCAGTACCGTAATATCCTTCAAAGTACACGGGTTTGAAACTTAGAATCTCCCGACCAGATAGACTGCTGCAGCCATGACGAGTTCGCATATCTGTAAAAAGAAGCCGGCCAAATCCCCGGTGATTCCTCCGAACTGTTTCTTTGACATCCGGTAATAATATAGAAAGGTCAGACAGGCCCCGGCCACAGCCGCCGCTCCCAGCTTTCCATCCATGAGGCACATATATACGCCAGAAAGAATCAAGAGCGCAGCCAGGCTGATCTCCACACACCGCTTCTGAGCCGCATCTGCGAACATGGCAACGGTTCCGCTTTTCTTTGCGCTTGGAAATGAGGCCACCGCAAGTCCGCTAAAGGCTCTGGACATTACATAGCCTCCAGCCAGAAGCCGCACTTCTTCCTCCCCAAGTTCGCTCCAGATTCCAAGGCTGGCTGTAAAATAACAGCAGGCCGTTATCACTGCAAAGGCTCCTGCATGGGAATCCTTCAGAATCTCCAGCTTCCGTTCCCTGGTCTGGTAGGAACTCAAGGCGTCGGCTGTGTCTAAAAGTCCGTCCAGATGGATGCCTCCTGTAATCAATACAGGAATCAGCACGTAACCTGCGGCCCTCAAAAGAGTCCCGGCTTCAAGCCACTGTGCCGCCTGGCTGAAGAGGATGGAAGCTATACCAATTACAACTCCAATCAGGGGAAAGAAGCACATCATATAACGCATGTTATCCTTTTCCCAGTCTGCCTTCGGCATGGGGATCTTTGAGTACATGGCGAATGCAATTTTAAAGCTGTTCCATAATTTTCCCATGGCATTGTTCTCCTATTCCAGTTCCGTAATGTCCCTTTCAATACACTTGTATGAAATCAATTTCCAGTCATATGTACAAATGCACCATTTCCCATAGGATTTTCAGGAGAAATCCAAGCTGCGAAAGACATGGCAATATCACTATGGGCATATGTTCCTCCGTAGCGTCCTGCTTTTGAAACAATACCGCTGGCATTCATCTGTGTAATCCACTTTGTTTGTGTCATAACAAAACGATTGAGCCCCACCTTATTTTTAACCGCCTCGAATTGCACACGGTTAAAATCTGGATTATACAATTCTTCCCAAACACCTAAAAATTCTAGTGTGTTACAATTACGCATCCAGTTTTGAATCACAAATCTTGGGGCATCTTCATTTCGATACTTTGCAATATCCGTTAATGAGATAAACTCATTTTCAAAATTTGTTGTATAGATGCCAATATCAATGCCTTTAGCATGAATTGTATCCTTAATTATCTTTCCCATTACTCCTCCTGTAATATATCACAAACTTTCTCAAGCATTGTAACAGCTACTTCTCTTAGATATATTCTGCCAAATCGTCATTTGTTTTCATCTTCCCACATCTCCCGATATGCTTCAATATAACTCTTAACACAACTAGGATATATATACAAATATCTTCTACACACTCTTTTATACAATCCGAGTATTTTCTCATCACAAGCAAAATCCAGTACATAATCAAGCAAATGCGACAATTCATCTTCTGACACAATTCTGCTGCACACATCTTCAACCAGCGGCAAATAAACCTCATAGGCTTTTTGATGTATTTCAACTATCTGCTCTGCAATCTGATAAATCTCTTCATCCATTAGATTACCTCAAAATATTTAAGTGTATCTGTTATTGCTTCTACCTTTTCTTTCGGCGGACGTTTCCTCGGCTGCTTCAATTCCTCTGTCGCACTAAGCGCATCATACATCGTCAGACCTAATGATCGCTTTACCTCTGCAATATATGCAATATGTACTTTAAATCCATATTTCTTCTCAACATATTCTTGTATCATTTTATATGTAATTTTCGGTTTCGGCTGATATTTCTTTGCCCGTTCTGCTATTGCATCTAAAGGTACTTTCCCTTCACCTTCTCCAAATTCCACCGTAACACTAATGACACTATCTGGTGATTTGTGGGACAAAAGTACAATGGTCTCCACATGCGTATCAAATCGAAACATATCCCCACAAAATCACAGAAATACGGGCAAATATTTTTACAATACTAAGACCGTTCATACAGCCCCTTTCCCACAAATATTGATAATATAATTCTTATTTTAATCTTATTGAATCAAAGAATCATTCAGCAAATGTTCACTTTTTAGTTTTTTTAACAATTCATTAGCCTTTTGCAATTTTATATCTTCTCGACTCTCTTGATTGATAAATTTATATAAATATTTCCTGTTTTCATCATTTAAGGAAAATAAATACTCGATATTACAATTAAATTCCTCTAGTCTATCATTTATGTCCTTTCCAATATGTGAATAAATTGCTCTTACTTCTTTAATTGGATTAATATTTAAAATACTATTTTCATATTCTTTTAGCATCTCATTAAACTCTTTTACACATTGTATAATACCCTCACCTGATGAATAAGAACAGTCTAAAACAAAACCATTTAATTTCCGATTACTTAAACTAGCTATTCTAACTAATTCATCCATATTTTCAAATTTTAATCCTCTTCCTGTAGCTGCATCTTTAGAATTACTTGAAACAATACCAAAAGATTCAAAAAATAAATTTCTATTATATGTAAGATGAATCAGTTCATTATTATACTTTTCCACAAGTTTATTGACAAGTAATACATTTCCCCCTTTTAAACTTATTACAAAATCAACATTTGTCTTCGTACTTATCCCAAAATATAATTTTTCTACAATATCTAACATAACTTTCAAATCATCACTATTATGGGATGCTTCTAAAGTACTTACTAAATGATTTATTCTCATCCGTTTATCTCTATCACAAAACACTCCTTCTTCAAAAAACTTTGTATGATTTCCTAATATTATCAATAACTTAGGAAGCAATTCTGAATTATAAGCTATAGGCGGCTTACCTTTATTGATTTTGTTTAACTGGTAACAATAGGGAATCTTTTCACAATCTTTTTTATCATAAAATAACCATGACCACTTTCTATCATAAGGAATATCAAAATTTTTTGATATTAAATCCCTGGCTGTCAATAACCCTAAAATAAATAAAATAATTTTATCCCAATCCATTATTATTTCTCCCCCTTAGTAATTATGTAATTTTCAATTATTAAATAATCTATCTCTGTTTTTAGAAAAGTTGTAATGGCATCCATAGGACTTTCAACAATCGGCTCATTTGCAACATTAAAAGATGTATTAAGCAAAATTGGAACTCCTGTTAATTTACTAAACTGCAATAACAACTTATGCATAAACAAATCAGTTGATTTACTAACTGATTGTATACGTGCTGTGTCATCGATATGTACAACTGACGGAATCTGATTTCTATATTTTTCTTTAACTGTAGTTGCCAAAAGCATATAAGGCGAATGTTGTACTAAATCAAAAACATGAAATTGCTCCTCTTCAATCACAATCGGTGCGAACGGTCTAAAATCTTCTCTGTGTTTAACCTTGCTATTTAAATAATCCTTCATCCCCTGCCACATTGGATTTGCTAATATACTACGATGACCAAGTGCTCTCGGACCAATCTCAGTTCTTCCTCTCAAAACACCTACTATTTTATTTCTATATAGCTTATCTGCAATAAAGGAAATAAGTGTTTCATCATCATAAATTTCGTAATGGATTCCTAATATTTCTTTTAAACAATCATCAATTTCCCTATTTGTATATGATAATCCCAAAAAAGGCAAAACACCCGTTTTCTTTTTAACCTCACTTATAAGCTTATGTGCTGCAAAAGCAGCACCAATCGCTTGACCATCATCACCAGAAGCCGGAAATATATGTACTTTTATATTATTTTCACTAGCTACTTTACAGATTTTGTGATTAAGCACGCAATTAAGAAACACCCCTCCGCTCAAACAAATACTTTGGGGCTTATATTTTCTAATTATATACTTAACTATATTTAATACTTTACTCTCAAGCATATCCTGTGCTGTTCTTGCAATATTTGCTCTTTCGTCAAGAATAAATTTCTGATATGTTTGAAAAGCCCCCTTATATTTGTCATATATTGTATCTATAATATCTGCAAATGTAAGTTCAAAATCAATGTTTGACATAGACTTTTCTTTAAAATCAATCATACTTTTTCCATATGGTGCAAGTCCCATAGTTTTTCCTTCTTGACCCTGTCCAAAGCCTATAATTTGTGAAATTTGTTCATATTTTTTTCCAATACTAATTTTTTTATCATAAAAAGAAGGATTCATAAAAGGATATAAATGGTTTTGTTTTCTTTCTATTTTATGGAAAATATTGCTTTGCAATCTCCTTTCTAACAAAGATATTTCATTTCCATTACCAAAAAATACACTTTCAGATTCTTCTAATCCATCTACTAAATCACCTCCACCATCCGCGACTAAAATAATTGAATTATTAAAATCAGATGTATTATATACTGCCTCAGCATGTGCTAAATGATGTGAAACCATTACAATATCGACTGACTCAACCTTATAATATTCGCATAATTGTTCTAAATAGTAGCGTTTAAGTGCTGTAATATTTACAGCAGCAAAAGAAATTCCAATATTATCTATATCCTGAAAAACTATATTATGATATTTTAACAACGCATCTATACTCTTAAACGGAATTCCCGTTGAATGTGAATATTTTACTCTATCAAGTCTTTCTTCTGCAATAGAACCAACTAATTCACAATCCTTAATGAGAGCCGCTCCTCTATCATGTCCAACATGTATCCCTAAACTTATCATTTCGTAGTCCTCCAACATTATTCCATGCATTTCTATAATAATCTAAACACTTCTGAACAAAATTCTTACTTGATAATTTTATAATATCTCAAAGCCTCCTTTATCGCTTCCACTTTCTCCGCTGTCGGATGTTTCCTCGGCTGTTTCAATTCTTCCACCGCATTAGGAGCATCATACATCGGCAATCCTAAATCTCTTTTTACCTCTGCGATATATGCGGTATGTACTTTGAAGCCATACTTCACTTCTATGTACTCCTTAATCATCTTGTATGTAACTCGCTCTTTCGGCTTGTATGCTGCGGCTCTCTTGGCAATATTATCAAGCGGCACTTTACCCTCACCCTCGCCAAACTCCACTTTTACGTTGATTACACTATCAGGTTTTTTGTGGGAAAGCATTACAACCGTCTCCACATGCATACCAAATTAGAACATATCCCCACAAAATCACGGAAATATGGGCAATATTTTTACAATACTAAGACCGTTCGTGCAACCATTTTCCCACAAAATATAAGCTCCATCAATTTTGCACCACCCTGATGCAAAATTTCTTCAGATGGTATTCAACATGCGAACTGCTTCATATAATTAAGATTTCTAACGGAATATCCTTCTCTGCTAGGATAAGTCATTCTCAAATCTTTTGATAACGTTTCAACAAATTTATTTCCCCATTGGCTGTATTGAAGAATTACCTTTCCTATGTTCCAAAACAAAATATTGCGTTCAACATTTGCATTTGTCATTACCTGATACTGTGCTTGTGTAATTCGCTCTTTTATTTTTTCCAAAACACCAATATATTCATCCATGACTATCTCTGTTCTCTTCGGCATTTTATTCACCTCCATATCCTGTTCCCCTTCTTATCATCCTCCACTACAAGCTTGCTCAATATTTTTATCTTCTCCAACTCTCCAAAACATCATTTATACCCAGAAACAAGTTGTCCCATAGCACGAAGTTCTTTTTCATTCAGATAATTTTTCACAACAACAGCCTCTTTCAATGTTGGCTGATTTCCGGCAAATATTGTAAGGCCCATAAACTCTTTTTTAGCATCTGCTCTTGTGTAAATAACCTCTGCCGCAGTTGTTGCAAAATTTGCAACAACTGATTCTCTCACCAGTTTACCTTCAGAAAAGACATTTTTTATATGCCTTGAAATCGTCGATTTATCTCTTTGGAATCTTTCCTAATCTAACGACGTTACTGCTTTTCACGGACACTTCTGTTTTTCAATCAACATTCTACCCCTATATTACCAGCCACAAGAACATGTGCCTACAAATCGATTGTGCATTTTAAGAGATATTACTCTTTCCAGCATAAAGGAATCCCACACACAATCTCTATTACCTCGTCCGCCTCTTCTGCCAGCTTCCGGTTAATCCAGCCCAGATACCGCTGATACTGCTCTGTTGTCTTATCGTATCGGATCCCATCAGAAAAGATGTCATTGGTAACTGCAATCAAATGCCTGCTGGCTGACCGGATTTCCTGGATTCCCAAAAGAACCTCCTCCGGGGTATGCTCTCCTGCGCCACCGGTCTCAAACATTTCGTTTGCCGTCAGGTTGGAAAGACACTCCAAAAGAACGACGCCTTCCTTTGGAAGCTTCAGTTCTTTCAAGTTTACATAACGTTCCACTGTAAGAAACCCTTTCCCGGATCTGAGCTTTTGGTGGCGTTCCACCCGTTTTCTGCCTTCCTCTCCGAAGGGCTTCATTGTGGCTATATAATAGAGGGGAAGCCCTGTTTCATTCGAAAGCCTTACGGCCCGGTTCTCCGCATACTCCGATTTTCCGCTTCCGCTTCCTCCGGTAATCAGCACAAACATGGCGTCACCTCACATTTCCTAAGGAAATTCCAGGCTGCTTTGGTGTTGGAATAGAAAAATAAATGGGGAAAGCCGGCATATAAGGTCTCACTTCCATGCACGCACTCCCAGCTCCGCTTCCGCAAAGGCTTTTTCGCCCTCATACTGCTGCCGCAGTTCCCACTCTCCCAATAGTGAAATTCATGGCCTCTTATCTCTGCCCCCTTCTCAAACAGCATCTGATCTTCCAGGGCCTCCAGGATTACATAGCCGAATCTAGTCAGCCTCTCCCTCCGGCCGGCCCCTGCATCCAGAACGCCTGCCATAGGATAGTCCCTGCCGTCCGCTCCTTCCAGACTCTTGTGCAGATAGAGAAAGCCGCCGCATTCTGCAATGCAGGGAAGCCCTCCCCGAATCGCCCTGCAAACGGAAGCCCGCATGGAGGCATTCTCACTCAAAGCTTTTGCGTGAAGCTCCGGATAGCCGCCGCTTAAGATAAGCCCCTGGATTCCTTCTGGAAGCTCCCTGTCATGGAGGGGCGAAAAGCGCACCAGACGGGCGCCCATTTCCTCCAGAAGCTGCAGATTGTCCCGATAGGTAAAGCAAAACGCCTCGTCCTCCGCCACTGCAAGGGCCACACTTCCGGGATTCTTCAAAACGGGAACCTGGGGCGCTTCATATTCCAGGCTGGGCGCTGCCGCTGCCATAGCCAGAAATGCGTCCAGATCCAGCGTTTCCTCCAGACGCTCTGCCAGCTTTTGAAGCTTTTCCTGGAGGGCTTCGATCTCTCCCGGCAGTACCAGGCCCAGATGGCGGCTTTCCAGGGTCAGCTCCGAAAGTCTCGGCACATACCCCAGAACCTTCAAGGGAAAATGCTCCTCCACCATTCTTTTCAAATCCGGGTACATGCCCTCAGACACCTGGTTTAAAATAATTCCCCGGATATGAGAGGGCTTTTCAAATTCCAGGAAGCCCTGGATCAACGGCAGCAGGGAGACGCTTAAGCCGCGGCAGTTTACAATCAGAACCACCGGAATGTCCAGTGTTCCGGCTACATCCGCCGAGCTTGCCGCTGTGGAAATGCCGGCCAGGCCGTCAAAATAGCCCATGACCCCCTCCACCACGGAAATCTCCGCCTCCTGGGCAGCCTTTCCAAAGAGATAACGGGTGATCTTCTCTTCCGTAAAAAAGGTGTCCAGACTGCCGGAGCGTGTGCCGATAACACGGCTGTGAAACATCGGATCAATATAGTCCGGGCCGCATTTAAAAGAAGCCGTCCGGTATCCTCTGTTTACCAGGGCTTTGAGAATTCCGCAGGTGATCAAAGTCTTTCCGCTTCCGCTGGCCGGAGCGGCCAGCATGATTCTTGGCAGTTTCATCTATGTTTTCTCCTAAATTTCCATTGCTCTAAAGCAGTGCGCATACCGGATTCCTCAGTCTGGAAGCTCCTGCTCCTGCCGGTTCCCACAGGCTGTAAAAATATACACGGGATTCTGGCCTGTCATCAGCTGATACCGGCCCAGAGTCTTTGCCTTTGAAAGCTGCACCTGTACGGTTTCCACATGGGAAAAGGGAAGCTCCTTAAAGCATTGCACTGCCTCGCCCACGGTTTCCAGCGTTACTGCGTTTACTGCCACCCGGACAGCTGGGTTTTTCTTAAGCAGAAGCGTAAGAATCTCCCGCAGATTCCCGGAAGAGCCGCCGATAAATGCATGTGTGGGAGCCGGAAGCTGTTCCAGCGCCTCCGGCGCCGTGCCTTCGATGACCTTCACATTGGAGGTTTGGAACCTTCGGGCATTTTCTCTGATAAGACGGGCAGCCTCCTCTTCCTTTTCAATGGCCCAGACCGTCCCCTCCGGCGCCTGCAGCGCCATTTCCACGCTGACGGATCCCGTTCCGGCGCCGATATCGTAGATCATGGAATTCCGCGCAAGTCCAAGCTTTGCCACAGAAAGGCAGCGGATCTCGCTCTTGGTCATAGGCGCCTTTCCCCTAAGAAATGCCTCGTCGGGAATGCAGGAGACCGCGCCGCCCTTATAACCGGGATTTTCAATAAGAGCCGCACAGAGGCCGTCAAAGGTGATGTCCCTAAGCTCTTTTGGACTTCCTTTTGTGATATGCTCCTCAAAATAGCCGAGCCGCTCTCCCACATAGATCGCCACATGTTCCAGGCCATAGTATAGAAGCTCATCACATAATGCCTGCACATTGTCTTTTCCGCCAAGAAGGGTAAAGGTGCGGAAATTCTCCCGGACAGCCCCTATGAGATTGCTCTTGCGGCCATGAATGCTTACCAGCTTCACATCCTCCCAGCCAATCCGAAGCCTGCTGCACAGATAGGACACAGAGGATATGCCGGGCAGAAGCTCTGTCTTAATGCCCTCCTGCTCAAATAGCGCAAGCAGCCGCTTTGCGTTGCTGTAAAATCCCACATCCCCGGAAAGGGCTATGGCAATCCTTTGGTACTCTGGGTGTTCCTGAAGATAAGCGCGCATCTCATCCGGGTCGTAAGCATCCAGCATAGGCTTTTGCAAAGGGGCGAAGCCTTCAATCATCCGCCTTGCTCCCAGAATGCAGTCGGCCTGCTCAAAGACTGCCCAGGCCTCCTTTGTCATATTTTCCTTGGGCCCCATGCCGATTCCTGCCAAAAATGCGCATCTTTCCTGGAATCTATCTCTCGGATAGCTTTTCAGAGAAAAGCGCTTGCGCAAAAGCGCAATTCCCTCTTCCACGGAACGGCCTTCCTGCTCCGGAGGCCTTCCGATCAGCACCACCTTCGCCCCGGCTTCCCGTGCTGCCAAAAGCTTTTCCCCGAAGCCGCCTTCTTTTCCGGACTCCTTGGTCACAAGCCAGGAAGCGCCGAACTGGCGGAGCATGGCTGTATTCAGTTCCTTGGAAAAGGGGCCCTGCATACAGATAAGGTGCTGTCCCAGGAATCCAAGGCTCTGACAATGCTCTACCACCTCTTTGGATGCGAGAACCCGGGCATAGACCCGTTCCTGGTAATCGGGCAGAGTTGTAAAATGATGAAGCTCCTTGCTTCCAGTGGCCGTCAGAATCCGTCCTGTCGTTCCGGCCAGATAGGCGGCTGCTTCCTCCACGCTTCCTACAGTTATGCAATCCTCTCCTGCCTGTTCTCCCTTTCTATCCTCAGCCCGGATAAGGCGGAGATATTCACAATCTGCCTCTTTGCAGGCTGTCCGTATGTTACGGGATACCTCTGTGGCATAAGGGTGGGTAGCGTCCAATACCAAAGGACGCCCCTCTGCCTCCAAAAGCTGTGCCATTTCTTCCTGGGTCAGACGGCCCTGGCGTACATGAAGATGATCTTCTTCCCTCACCAGATGGCTCCCGTATTCGGTTGCCACGCAGGCAAGAACCTCCAGTCCTTCCCCGGCGAGCCATTCGCTGAGCTGACGCCCCTCTGTTGTTCCTGCAAATACAATTATCTGTTTCATACCCTTTTTTATCCTAGTTCCGCAGTACCCATGAAGTGCATTCCGTACAGAAGTATTTCCGGTCTCAGAAGCATGAGCCCGTAAATCCTTCACGGGTATTGCTGTTTTTGTTTAAAATCTTACCACGTATTCTTCCAGTGCTATTGCAACGGTAACGCCGTTTTCCGCTGTCTTTCTCTGGAGCAGCTTTGTCCGGCCGGAGGCTTTGAGGGCGCTGCGCTCGCATATATTCCCCAGGCCGGTTATCTCTTTTACAAATGCGGATTCCAGAAAGCCCCCCTCACAGGCCGCCCCTTCCAGCTCCTCCCTGCTGTAAGTGAGAAATTCCGCTGTATAAGCCTCGCAGAACTCCAAAAGTCCCGGCTCTTCCTTTTTTAAGTCAATGGAAGCTACCCGTCTGATGCTGTGCATGGAAATCTGGTTCTGGGCCATAACCTTTTTTACCAGGGCCTCTATCTGCTCCTTTGAAGTTCCTTTCTTACATCCAATGCCGAGAACCGTTATCCGAGGCACCAGATGAAGGGTCATAGGAAACGGATTGTAGCTGTCATCCAGGGAAATGCTGATCCCCAGCTCCTTGTTCGTTCCAAGAGCCAGCTCTACGGGCACCTGCCCGGACAGCTCAAAATCGCTGTAAAGCCCCAGGGGGCGCTTTTCCAGCACCTGGGCGGAAATCCGTTTGGCAAGCTTCAGATTATCCAGATACAGATTCTCTTTCCTGGCAAAGCTGTCTACGGAAAAACGTCCGCCTGCGTCCGTAGCTGTTGTAATCACCGGTATGGATCCGCAGATGGCGGCAAGCTCCCGGGTCAGCTCATTGGCTCCGCCCAGATGGCCGGACAAAAGAGAAATCAGAAACCTTCCCTGTTCATCCATGCACAGCACCGCGGGATCCGATGCCTTGCTCTCCACAAAAGGAGCAATGGCGCGGACTGCAATTCCGGCGGCCCCGATAAAGAGCAGGGCATCCTGAGACGCAAACTGCCGCTTCGTCCATTCTCTTAAAGGTTCTTCCAGAACGGGGACGCCCCAGGAAGCTGCCTCTCTTCCTTTTGCACAGATCCCGCATGAATTGCCTCTGGAATCCATAACTTCCCGTATCTTTTCCCCATGCCGGCAGCCGGCACGGGTAAATGCAATAATAGCTAATTTCATGATGTTTTTATTCCAGTTCCTTAATATTCCAATTTTGCAGTATCTCCTCCGCATGGGCCGATCTTCCCAGGATTCCGTGCTTCTGGGAAAAGGTAATCACGCCGCAGGGAAATACGCCGCCGCTTCTGTGATTGGCATAGAATTCCATCCGTTCCATGAGGCGGCTCATCACTCCCTCTAAAAGCCCGGCAGCCTTTAGAAGCTCCACGGCCTCGTCGGTGGTCACACAGGCCATAAGGGCCTTGGCGGTATCCGCTCCGGCTCCCAATACTGCCGCATGGGATGTGAGAATCTCCATTCTTGCATCTGCGTTGTGAGAGTGAGTGTTCATAATTCCGCCGGCCAGCTTCACCAGCTTGCCTATATGTCCTGCCACAAGCACACCCAGGAAACCATATTCTGCCGCCGCGTCAAGGGCTTCTCCCAGAAAATTGCTGTACTTTACACACTGCTCCAGCAGCTTCGGGTTATATTCTTTCAGAAAATCCAAACCATAATTGCCGGGAGCCAATACCAGATACCTGTTTCCCCGGGCCTGCTGCATGCGGATCTCCATGCGGATTGTTTCAATGAGCGCAGCTTCGCTCATGGGTTCCACAATTCCGCTTGTGCCAAGAACCGAAATGCCTTCTTCAATCCCAAGCCTGGGGTTAAAGGTTTTCTTTGCAAGGGCCCGTCCCTCGGGAATCGAGATGATTACAGAAATCCCCCCCTCATATCCAAAACGGCTGCATATTTCCTCCACGCCCTCCCGTATCATAGCCCGGGGAACCCTGTTGATGGCAGCGCTTCCCACGGGCTGCTCAAGCCCTTCCCTGGTTATGCGGCCTACGCCCTCGCCTCCGTCAATGTGGATCCCAGCCTCCGGTATCTTACACACCGAAGCATATATTTTGAGGCCGTCGGTTACATCCGGGTCGTCTCCCGCATCCTTTTTTACGGCACAGGAAACCGTGTCTCCGGAAAATGAAATATTTATATCCAAAACCTCCAGATTCAGAAGAATGCCCTTTGGCGTCATCAGTTCTATATTAAGCGCCGGCTTCCCTGTAAAGAGCATCTGCGCCGCCGCCTTTGCCGCTGCGGCTGCACAGGAACCGGTCGTATAGCCCAGGCGCATTTTTTGATTGTTTTTGTAAATGTATTGATCTAACATCTGCTTCTTATCTTTCCGAGCCTGTCTTCCCTGTTGTCTAAGCTCCTGTTTTCAAAAACACATACTCACCGGGCCCGGATCTGTCCGCACAGTAAGAAAACCCAAGCCCCTCAAACTTCCGGACGTCCTCCGGCTCTTCTATCTGCCGCTTGGAAAGCCACCGTACCATCTCGCCCCGGGCCATCTTGGCCTCCGTCCCCTTCACCTTGACCTTTCCCTCCTGCAGGCTTCCAAACACACAGGTCACATACCGGATCTCTCGCTTAAGATAAGGCTCTATGGCTTTGGAATACTCCTTTGAAGCCAGATTCAGAACCACCTGTTCCTCCCTTACCAGCTCCTTATAAAGCCTGTCCCCCCAGAAGGCATAGAGATCCTTCGCTTCCCCCACGGAAAGCCGTGCCTGCATCTCCAGCCGGTAGGGCGTTATCCCCTGCTTTGGACGCAGCATCCCGTAAAATCCGCTTAAGATCCACAAATGCGTCCTCACATACTCCCACTGATCCACCGTAAATACCTGCGGCGCCATATACTGGTACTGAAGCCCCACATAGGAAAGCAATGCAGGCGTCCTTCCCTTTTCCAGATCCATACAGGCGTACCTTAGATAGTTTTCCTCTGTAATCTTCTCATTGGTGCGAAACAGTTCCCGGAGCGCTCCCCTGTCAAAAGTCTTCAGGCGGCTTAAGAGCTTCTTTGTCTCCTCCAAAAAGAAAGGCTGTCCCTCTGCTTCTATGGAATCCGTATCCACACGCATCTGCTTTGCCGGTGAAATGATAATCTGCATTCACTCGCTCCTTACTTAAAAATACCGTTCCTCCCAAAAGGCCCTATTTCAAATGCTCATAAGCCTCCACCTTTGCGTCGTTCCAGCCGGGAAGGCCCTCATACAGGGCAAAGGCATACTGATACAGGCTGTAGGCCGTCACTGCCCCGGTGCCTTCTCCCAGATGCATGCCGGCCTGGATCGGGGCCTCCATTCCCAGAGCTTCTAAAAGAAGCCGTCCCGCCGGTTCCGCAGAGCAGTGGGTGGGCACCATATACGCCTTGCATTCCGGAGCCAGAAGGACTGCGCAGTAAGCCGCCACCGACGAAATAAACCCGTCAATCAATGCCGGAACCCGGCAGACGGCCGCCCCGATATAGCAGCCAATCATCCCTGCAATATCCAGGCTCCCCACCTTTCTGAGCACATCCAGAACATCCTCCTTATCCGGCTGATTCACTTCAATGGCCCTCTTAATCACCCGAATCTTCCGTTCCAGCCCTTCACTGGAAAGCCCCGCTCCCCGTCCCGTCATCATTTCCACTTCCCGGGACAAAAGAACCGAAGCCATGGCCGAGCTTGGGGTAGTATTCCCGATTCCCATCTCCCCGGTAATCACCATCCGGAATCCCTTCTCATAAAGCTCCTTCACAACCTCAATCCCTGTCACAATGGCCTGAACCGCCTCTTCCCGGGTCATAGCCGGCCCCTTGGCGATATTTTCCGTCCCATAGCGCACGACCCGGTTCCAGATCCGCGGATGTTTTCCGTCTACCAGCATCCCGATATTCACGGGAATAATCTCAATCCCCTGTGTCCGGGCCATGATGCAGACGGAAGAAATCCGTTCTCCCATATTCTCCAGAACCTGGGCTGTCACCTCGCTCCCGGTCTGGCTGACCCCTTCCGCCACAACTCCGTTATCCGCCCCCATAATCACGACCACAGGCTTAAGCTCCTTTGGATGGGCCGTCCCGTAAATCCCGGCAAGCTGAACTACCATCTCTTCCAGCTTTCCCATCCCCCGTAAAGGCTTGCACAAAGAATCCCAGCGCCCCCAGGCTTCTTCCACAGCCCTCTCATCCAAAGGCCGGATCTCCTCTATATACTTTTGAAGCGTCTCAAACAATTCCATCACACCAACCTCCTGATCTCCTGAAAGCTCCTTTAGCCAGAAGCAAATGCGGCATCCTTCCGCCTGTTGTCATTGATACAGCAGCGCATTGCAGACAGCCGCCGCAATATTGCTCCCTCCCTTACGCCCCTTGGGCACAATAAACGGCACTTTGGCTGTCATAATCAATTCCTTGGCTTCCACCACATTCACAAACCCCACCGGCGCGCCTACAATCAGCACCGGCTGAATCTCCCCGGCCTGAATGAGCTCGTAAAGCCGAATCAGGGCCGTAGGCGCATTTCCCACCGCAATCACCAGATTTTCATGAAGAGCCGCCGCCCGTTCCATGCAGACAGCCGCCCGGGTGCAGCCCCGCTCCCTGGCCTCCTCTGCCACGTCCGGCGCGTCTATAAAGCAGTGAACCTCTCCCCCATACTCTGCAAGCCGCCTCTTGTTGATCCCCGAAGCAGCCATCCTTGTATCCGTCACAATGGACACGCCTTCTTTAAGAGCCTTCACCGCCAAGGCAGCCGCCCCCTTGGAAAAACAGAGATTATCCGCATAGTCAAAATCCGCCGATGTATGGATACACCGCTTTACAACGGAAAATTCCGGCTCAGGCCAGGTTCTTCCCTTCAGCTCCTTTGTGATCATCTCCATACTCCGGGCTTCAATCATTTCCGGCTTAACAAATTGTATTTTCTCTAACATGTAATTCCTGCCTCCAGTATCTCATAAATTTTGTCCATATCCAAGGAACTGCGCACCAAATCCGCCAGCTTATCATACTCCTGCTGCTTATGTGCCTCCGGATCAAAATGCCAGCTTCCCGGGTCAAGACCTTTTTTCCGCATCAGCCGTACAGCCGCCAGGGCCGCCAGATCCCCGAAATCAAAGATTCCATGAAGATATGTGCCGAACACCGTACCCCTCTCATTGCAAAGGCCGTCCACGCGTCCGTCCTCCAGACGGATGGTTTCCCGGCAGCCTCCCAGGCTGGTTGTCCTGCCCATGTGGATCTCATAGCCCCGAACCTCTTTTCCCTCAGCGCTGTCTGCTCCATCCCGATCCCAGATAACACGGCCGGACACCTGGGTACGTGTTTTATCCGGCAGAAAAACCGTCCGGGCATTCAAAAGCCCCATACCGCGCATAGAACCGCCCTGCTCCACTCCTTTTGGATCCTCAAGCTGTTCCCCCAGCATCTGATAACCGCCGCAGATGCCCACAATGGGAGTATGCTGCTCAGCCTGGCGCAGTATGGCTGCTTCCAGACCGGATTCCCTAAGCCAGAGCAGATCGCCCATGGTATTTTTCGTTCCCGGCAGGAAGATGAGATCCGGCTGTCCAAGATCCTTTGCCTGCTTCACGTACCGGAGGGAAATGCCCTCCATTCCTTCAAAGACATTGAAATCCGTAAAATTGGAAATGTGGGGCAGATGAATGACTGCCATGTCTACGGCCCCTTGTGCCTCCCTGCGGCTCAGCCGTTCGGACAGGCTGTCCTCGTCGTCCAGATCAAGAGGAGTCATGGGAACCACGCCGACTACGGGGATTCCTGTCTTTTCTTCAATCATCCTCAGACCAGGACGCAGGATTTCTACATCTCCCCGGAATTTGTTGACAATAAGGCCCTTGATGCGCTGCTGCTCCTCTTCTTCTAAGAGCTTTACGGTGCCGTAAAGGGAAGCGAAGACGCCGCCCCGGTCGATGTCTCCGGCCAGGAGCACAGGAGCCTTGGCCAGCTTTGCCATTCCCATGTTTACGATATCATTGTCCTTCAGATTGATTTCTGCCGGGCTTCCTGCGCCCTCGATCACGATGATATCGTATTCCCCGGAAAGCTTCTGAAAAGCCTTTTCTACCTGGGGGATAAGCTTGGGCTTGTAGGCGTAGTAGTCTGCGGCGCTCATATTTCCCAGGACTTCGCCGTTTACAATGACCTGACTGCCGGTATGGCTGGTTGGCTTTAGAAGGATGGGATTCATCTCTACCGCCGGCTCGATTCCGGCGGCCTCGGCCTGCATAACCTGGGCGCGTCCCATTTCCAGGCCGGATTTTGTGATGTAGGAGTTCAGGGCCATGTTCTGGGATTTGAAGGGAGCTGCCCGGTAGCCGTCCTGCCGGAAAATGCGGCAGAGCGCAGCAGTGAGAAAGCTTTTGCCGGCGTTGGAGGTGGTGCCTTGGATCATAATGGTTTTTGCGGTGTGGGTCATTTTCTGCTCCTTTGTGAAGACTGTGGTTTTGTATGCGGCCCTCTGCCGGCTGTGAGGATTTCGTCTACTGCCTGCAGGAAGCGGCTGTTTTCTTCGGGGGTGCGCACGGCTGCCCGGTAGTCCTCCTTTGTGAGGCCATGGTAATTTTGGCAGCGTCGGATCAGGATTCCCATTTCCAGGAGTTTTTCATAGAGTTCTGGCTCGCCCGGGACTCGGAAGCACAGGTAATTGGCTTTTCCGGGCCATACGGTGCAGCCCAGCTTTATCAAAGCAGTCTGCAAGCGCTCCCGCTCTTTTTCTACGAAAGCAAGGGTGCGCTGGCGAAAATCCCTTTCCCCAAGGGCGGCTATCCCGGCCTGCTGGGCCGGTTCGGATACAGACCAGGGCTGGCCAGCCTGCCGGATGCGTTCCAGCAACTCCTGGTTCTTCGACAGGAGGTAGCCTAAGCGCAGACCGGGCATAGCGTAGAGCTTGGTAAAGGATTTGAGAATCAGCAGGCCGGGGTAGTCTGCAAGCATTCTCGTCAAGGTGTAAGCTTCTTTTTCTCTTACAAAGTCCAGGAAGCACTCGTCGATGCAGACGCAGATCTCCAGGGCTTTTGCTTTTTCCAGTATCTCCAGAAGGAGCGGCCGGCCGGTCAGCAGTCCCGTGGGATTGTTGGGGTTGCAGATAAAAAGCAGATCCAGGTCTTCTGTGACGGCCTGCAGGTATGCCCTGTCAAGCTCCATGGAGGCCGGAAGCCTGTAGCGGCGAACCTGGGCCCCCGCCTGCTGCAGGGCCTCTTCATATTCGGCAAAGGCCGGAGCCGTTACCAGGGCCTGCTTTGGCCTTAGGGCGTATGCCAGACGGTAGATGAGATCGGCGCCTCCGTTTCCGCAGAGAATGCTTTCTGCCTCTACGCCTTCTTTTTCCGCCAGCTCTGCCCGTAAGCGGCGGCAGAGGGGATCCGGATAATGGAGGGAAGCCGTAAGTCCGGTGAGAATTGCTTCTTTTATGCTCTCTGGCATCCCTAGAGGATTGATGTTTGCAGAAAAGTCCAGGAGCTCTTCCTGGGAAAAATGGGTCTCCAGGGATGCTCCGTAGCGGTCGCCTCCGTGTATGGGTTGTTGTGATCCTGTCTGCTGTGCCGGTTTCATGTTTGTCTCCTAATGTCTCAAGCCAATGGGCTTGCAGATTTCTTTGCGCTTTCCCTTCCCACAAGGGCTGCTGCTTATGTCAACTGCTTTTCCCTCAAAAGGACGTCACGGATTCCCTCTGCCGTATAGTCTACGGCGCTCCTGCGTACCTGTAAGCCTGCCTTCCGGGCCTCGCGCTCTGTCACCGGGCCGATGCAGATAACCTTTGCCTTAAGGCCGCTCAAATCTCCCGCCATGCTGACAAAGGCTTTTACGGCCGACGCGCTGGCAAATGTAATGTAGTCGACGCTTGGAAGCATCCGTTTCAATTCCTCTTCCTTTCTCCGGTCGGTTTCTGTGGTGTACAGAGGAATGGACTGATAGGGGATCTCTGCCTGCTCCAAGGCCTCCGTAAGCTCCCTGGACGCCTCCTTTGCGCGCAGGAGCAGCACCCGGTCTTTGCCTGTCAGGCCTGGAATCCACTCTGCGGCCAGATCCTTACTGGAATAACGGGACGGCACGAAGTCCGGATAGATGCCTTTTGCCTCCAGGGCCTCTTTCGTTCCGCTTCCGATGACGGCGAAGCGGATTCCTGCCAGGCTTCGGATGTCCTTGCGGTTTTCCTTTAGTTCTTCAAAGAAAAAGTCTACGCCGCTGCTGCTTGTGAACACAAGCCAGGTACTGCCCTTGGCATGGAGGCCGGGCTCACCTTCTTTGGCAGAAGCTGTCTTTTCCGCTGTCTGTCCGCCTCCCAGCTCCTTTACTGCCTTGGTAAGAGCCTGGGAATGAAGCCGCTTTGTGCGGATAAGGCTGAAGGAAACGGCTTCTGCCCCTTCGGCTTTTAAGACCTCCTGCTGCTTCCTGCACATGCTTTTTGTCCCCGTCAGCAGGACGCGGATGCCAAAGAGCGGTTTTCGGCCGAACCAGTCCAGCTCTTCCTTCATGGATATGACTTCTCCGACTAGGATAATCGCCGGGGTCTTGATTCCGGCCTTTTTCACTTCTTCCTCAATGGTTGCCAGGGTTCCCACTGCAGTGCGCTGACGGGCAGTGGTTCCCTCCTGGATCACGGCTGCGGGGGTCTTCGGATCTTTTCCTCCGGCGATCAGCTCTTTTGTGATACGAGGCAGGTTTCCGAGTCCCATGAGAAATGCAAGGGTTCCCTCTTCCTGGGCCAGAAGCTTATAATTCAGCGCAAGCCCCTCCTTGGTGTTGCTCTCGTGGCCTGTGATGATGTGGAAGGAGGAGGCAAAGTCACGGTGGGTTACGGGAATGCCCGCATAGGCTGCTGCCGCATAGGAGGAAGATACGCCGGAGACGATCTCGAATTCAATTCCGGCTTTTCGAAGCTCCAGGGCTTCCTCTCCGCCCCGTCCGAAGATAAAAGGATCTCCGCCCTTTAAGCGTGCGGTATCTTTTCCCTCCAAAGCCTTTTTTATCAGAAGCTCATTGGTCTCTTCCTGCCTTAAATGGTGGTTGGAGGCGCGTTTTCCTGCGTAAATAAGCTCTGCGTCCGGACGGGCTTCATTTAACAGGGAGGCAGATACCAGGTTGTCATAGACGATGACATCGGCTGTCCGCAGGCATTGAAGGCATTTTTCCGTAAGAAGGGCCGGATCGCCGGGGCCGGCTCCCAGAAGCCAGACCTTGCCCTGCTTTACCCGGGCGGCCATTTCCGCCCCCAGCTGCCTCATTTGTTCCGGCGCAGGAAGCTTTGAGCCGTCCTGGGACTTTCTTTCTTCTGCCTTGGAAAGCTCTGCCTGGCTCTCTTCGATAGATTTCCGGCAGGAAGCGTACTTTAGATGCTTTCCGTCCCCGGCGAACATCACCTTCATCCCTATCTCCCCGGCCGTAAAGCTGCACAGACCGGCAGCCGGCGCATTGCAGCTTCCTCCGATTCCTGCGAGAAAGCTGCGCTCCGCCTCCAGGGCCAGAGCCGCCTCCTGGCAGTGAATGGCGGAAAGCACCTCTGTCAGACGGCCCTCTTTTGCCTCCACGGCCAGAATCCCCTGGCCTGCCGCCGGAAGAAAGGTATCGGGATCTAAGTATTCCAGATGCAGATCCGGCTCCTTTAGAAGTCCGAGGCGTTCCAGGCCCGCCGCCGCCAGCAGGATCCCGTCATACTGGCCCTTGCGCAGCTTTCGAAGCCGGGTTTCCACATTTCCCCGAAGGAGGGCGATGCGTACCAGCGGATTTATGGCCTTGATCTGAAGCTCACGGCGCTGGGAGCTGGTTCCCACTATGCTTCCGGCCGGCAGATCCGCAGCTTTCACGCCGCTTGTTGTGACGAATACATCTCTTACATCGGCCCGCTCAAGGACGGCCCCAATCTCCAGCCCCTGTGGGAATTCCATGGGCATATCCTTGGCGCTGTGCACGGCCAGATCGATTTCGCCCAAAAGCAATGCCTCCTCAAGCTCTCTGGTAAACACGCCTTTTCCTCCAAAAGAGGTCAGGGAGCGATCCAGCTGTTCGTCGCCCTTGGTTGACAGCTTGAAAACCTCCACCTCTGCTTCCGGAAATGCCTGCTCTATCTTTTCTTTTACAAGCTCTGTCTGTATCAAGGCAAGACGGCTTTTTCTCGTTCCTATGCGAATCTTCATACGGAATACCCCCTGGGCGTGATCATCCGTCCCTTGCTCACATACGTCTGGGAATTTCCGATAATCACTACGCTGAACATATCGATCTCTGCATCCTTTAGATGCTCTAATGTGGTGATCTGGCTGCTCTCGTCCTTGCGCCCCGCATTGCGCACGATTCCCGCCGGCGTCCCGGGCTTGCGGTATCGGAGCAGGATATCGGCTGCCTGCTCGACGTAGGAAGTGCGCTTTTTGCTCTTGGGATTGTAAAGGCATACAATCAAATCTCCCTGGCCCGCACAGTCTACGCGTTTCCAGATGAGATCGAGAGGCGTCATCAGATCGCTTAGGCTGATGACTGCGAAATCATGCATTAAAGGGGCGCCCAGTACGGAAGCCGCCGCGCTTGCCGCCGTCACGCCGGGGACGGTTTCTATCTCTATGTCCGCTCCCATTTCCTCCGCTATCTGATAGATGATTCCGGCCATCCCGTATATACCGCTGTCTCCGGAGCTGACCATGGCTACCACCTGGTCTTTCTGCGCCTCCTCCACGGCCATGCGGCAGCGTTTTACTTCCTGCATCATGGGGGTGGACAGGTACTTCTTATTCGGGAAGTACTCCTTTAATAGATTGATGTAGGTGGTGTAGCCTGTTACTACATCTGCCTCTTCTATCACTTGAATGCATTTGGCTGTCATATGCTCCCGTCCTCCGGGGCCAAAGCCTGCTACGTATAATTTTCCCATTTTTCGTTCTCCTATATTAAGTTCCGCATATTCCCATCCTGTACCAAAGACGGAGTATGCTGTTTAAACTTCTTCCCCCAGGCACCGGAAAATGGCTTCCAGTTCATCGGGGGACGCCTGCTCCCGCAGGCGGTAGAACAGTTTGTCAATGGCTTTGGAAAAGCCCTTTTTCTCCGCCTCTGCAAGCATCCATTCCTTCGTCTTTTCTATCTGGGGCATGGACTGCTGGAAAATCATCCAGCACATAAATTCTTCCTCGTATTCCTTCAAAATCTCTCCCGCCTCCCTGGCCGCCTGCTTCTTAGCCTGGTTGTTCGCCTTTGCAAGGGCTTCCATATCATCCATATTGTATAGGAAGGTTCTCGGAATCTCCGTCACGGCTTCCTCAATATCCACCGGCACCGCCAGATCTACGAATACCCTGGGCTTTTCTGTATGTATCCGCTCCCGGATCTTATGGTAAGTCAATGTATAATGGGGACTTGAGGTGGCGCTTATAACCACGTCCATCTCATCCACATAGGAATACCGATCCTTGTAATCGATCACCTGACTGCTCTCGCTTTTCAAATGGGCATCGTGGCTCAAGGTGATATTTCGAATCGTACTGTAGATGTGCAGTCCCTTCATACTGCAGAGATTCTTCAGCACAATCCCGCCGATCTCCCCGGTTCCCCCAATCACCATAACCTTCTTTCCCCCAAGGCCTCCCAGGGCTTCCTCCGCAGCTTTGACGGCAAGGGTGGCTGTGGAAACAGAGGTTTTGGAAAGCTCCGTATCCGTTTTGATGCGTTTTGCGCAGGTTACGGCGTAGCGGAACAGGGTATTCAGATATTTTCCTGTGGTGCCGGCCTCCCTGGCCTGGCCGTGGGCCTTCTTCACCTGGCCCAGAATCTGATCCTCTCCCACCACCATTGAATCCAGTCCGGCCGCCACCAAAAAGAGATGGCGCACTGCCTTCTCCCCCTGGTAAAACCGCAGATAATCGGTAATGTGATCTACCTTAAGGGCGCCTGCCTTCTCAAGGACAACCCTCTGGATCCTGGAAAACAGCTTCTGCCGCTGTTCCTCCCTCGTATAATAAGTATAAATCTCCGTCCGGTTGCAGGTGGAGATCACCACGCTTTCCGCCGCCTTAGCTTCAGAGCGCAAAGCCCCGAGAAGCTCCGTCTGCTGCTCCTGTGTAAAAGCGAATAATTCCCGTATGGCAAGGGGAGCCGTCTTATGGCTGATACTTAAAAGCTGAATCCCCATCTATGGCTCCACTCCTTTTCTGAATTCGTGGGTAAAGGTTTTATCATAAAGCTTAGACAGCTCATAATCATCCCCCAGAAAATCACCCACTACCGTCAGCGCCGTCTTTCGTATGCCGGCCTCCTTCACCTTTTCCGCCAGATCCGTAAGGGTGCCCCGGACGATCTTTTCATCCTCCCAGGTGGCCTTGTATACTACCGCTGCCGGGGTGTCCGCCCTGTACGCCTGCCGCAGCACAGCGCAGAGCTCCTCCAGCATTCCTACACTTAAAAAAATAACCATGGTAGCCTGGTGTCTTGCCAGATCTAAAAGCTTCTCTCCCTCCGGCATGGGGGTGCGCCCTTCCATCCGGGTAAGTATAACAGTCTGGCTGACGCCGGGCAGGGTGTACTCTTTTTTCAAGGCTGCGGCTGCGGCCAGAAAAGAGCTGACACCGGGAATCACTTCATAAGAAATCCCCATTTTATCCAAAGCGTCCATCTGCTCCCTGTGGGCCCCGTAAACAGCCGGATCCCCGGTATGCACCCGGACTACCTTTTTTCCGGCTGCCTCCCCTTCCTGCATCACAGCCAGAACCTCCTCCAAGGTCATACCCGCGCTGTTGTAAATACATGCATCCTTCTTTGCATCCGCCAGCACCTTAGGGTTCACCAAAGACCCTGCATAGATAATAATATCCGCACTGTCTATCAGCCGCTTTCCCTTAATAGTCAGAAGCTCCGGATCCCCCGGCCCCGCTCCAATAAACGATACCATAGCTCTACCTCTTTCTCTTGTATTTTCTTAACTCCGCCGCTTCCAAAACTGCTGTCTTATATTGCAGCAGCCCACACACACTATAAAAAAGAGCCCGCGGCATAAACGGGCCCTGTCTGTCTCTTTCTTTCCTCGAACAGCTTTTACCGGAAGCCCATTCAATCCCTGGAGGCCGCCTGTCTATATTGCAGCAGCCCCGCTGGCAGAAAGCAGGTTTCCTGACTTATAGTTCTCCGCCTTCGCCCTGCCTTCTCACGCTTTGCACGCAATGGCTTTCTGAAGCATCTGCTCCCGGACTCGGCTCCCTAAATACAGTGACCGGATCGCTTGGGATTCTAACCCAATTCCCTTTTCTGCGTCTGCGGATGCTGTGGTTCCCTTCGTGAACCGCAATCTGCGGACGCACACTTTCTGCTGTACTTTATTCATTTTTCTGTAATAACATCTGTTTTATAGTTTAACATATGGGGGGGAATTCGTCAAATAAGAAAGCTTTCATTTCTGCCTCCTGTGACAAACATGCATCCAAGGATTCGTGATTAAAATAATCCGTATCGTCCCTGCTCCAGCATACCCCCGTCCGAATCACTCTTGCAGGGCAGCCGGCTATTACCAGATTCCCGCCAAACTGACCAGAGGTAACTGCCCCAGCCCCTATAACAGAGCCTGCTCCGATCCTTGCCCCTGCCAGAATAATGGCTCTATAGCCGATCCATACATGATCGCCAATGATAACATCTGCAGGATGATTGATTCTCTTCTTCGTTTCCAAATCAAACATATGATGCCCGTCATGGTTCCGTATCTGCACCATTGTAGAAATCAGACTGTCCTTTCCTATCATCACTTTTGCTCCGGACACTGCAATATATGCTTCCATAATCTCTGCCCTGTCCCCGATCACGCACACACCGCCGTTCCCAAAACCAACCGTCAGACTGCCGGCTGTAACATGACTGCCGATTACCATCCTGTTATCTCTTCCGCGAAAAATAATGGAAACCGTATCCGGAACTGTCGAATCAAACTCAACCCTGTTTCCCCAAAAATCCTCGTAATATCCCTTATTCTCCATTTTCTTAAGCATCTTGCCTGTGATATTTACCTGTCTTCCGATTATCTCATCAACATGAACAACCGTTGCTCCGGGAATATGCGCCATGTCGCTTCTTATAGATTCATTGGTCCATGGTGCCCCCCCCCGATATGATCACAAGGCTGTTTTCCAGCTTATACAAGTTCTCCCGGCTGATAACCGGTATTCCATCAAAGCTCTCCGGTGCATCCGTATCCCATTTTCTGTCGCACAGATAGTCCGGCTTTATTTGAGCAAACAGCTCTGGTTTTATGGTTTTATAATATTGTCCGATTCCATATATAATAACAGACCGGAACATCTTCTTGTCTATCTTCCTTTCCATATGTATACCGTCCTTTCATGGCTGCTTAACAATGAAAACAGCCCTTCGTTGTCTTTAGTATAACAACTTCGGGCTGTTCATTCAATAATTATTCCGTGTTTTCTTCTGTTTCCTCCAGGCCAAAGACTCTCATGGATTCCTCCAAAAAATGAGCTCCACATCCGGCATATGCACCTTTTCTTTTGGATACACTTTTTTCTGATAATTCATGCTCCATCTTTGAGATATAATCACCCGATCAGAACCTTCTTCCCTTCAAAAGCAAAGCCATACCGGCGAATCCGCTCTGGGGCGATTCCTTTTGCTTCCAGGGCGGAAGCGTACTTCTTTTCTTCTATCTGTGCAAGGGCTGCCTGCACCGTGTCCTCCAAGGTCTGCTCCTTCCCAGGACGGAACACCTTGAATTCTATAATAATCCCATCATCCTCTTCCTTCACCGGCTCTAGCATCACATCGTAACGCCCCAGACCGCTCTCCCGATTGGAGCTCAGAATGTAGCGTCCACGGAGCTCCGCCAAAAGTCCCAGCACAAAGCCGTGGTAAAAGCGCTCCGGTTCCGCTGTTTTAGAAGGCTTTTTCCCGGTATCGAAGGAACTGAAAGTCTCCTCTGTGATATCGTTCATATATTTATTCATTTCTTCCAGACTGCCTTGAAGCAAAGCTTCTACAAATTCATTGTATCCCACTGTATCACTTGCAAACCATTCCCGGAACATCCCCTCAAACATGGTTCGCACTTCTTTATTTGTCAATGTCAGATCGTACTCCTCGCGCCCCCACTGCTCATTAAACCAAAATTTTTCCACACGCAGATATCCGCCAGCCAATAAAAGGCTCCAGACTGCGTTTTCACTGGCCTGCAGCTGATTGAATACAACCTGTTCGTCGAGCTCTGTGTGAAATGATTTTCCTTCCAGAAGATCTTCCATAATAAGCTTAATCCGTCTGCTTCCTTCCTTTATCAGTTTTCCTGCCAGACTGTTGCTGCTGGTATTGGCCCAGTAAGCAGAAATCTTTCCTGTTTTCAAAAAGTTCAGAATCGACCAGGGATTGTAGATGTCCCTTTTACTTCCGAAACTAAATCCGTCATACCAGTTCTTCACCCTCGCTTTTTCCTCAGAAAGCCCGAACTCCTCCAGAGCTGACCACACCTCCTCTTCTGTAAACCCAAAACAGTCCGCATAGGCGTCAGAGGTGGTTGACACAACGGTCAGATTATTCAGATCTGAAAAAACAGATTCCTTGCTCACCCGGGTAATCCCTGTCATAACAGCCCGTTCCAAACTAGAATTGCTTTTAAATGCAGTGTTAAAAAAGCTTCTGGTAAAAGATACAAGCTCCTTCCAGTAACCTCCCACATAAGCTTCCTGCAAAGGCGTATCATACTCATCTAAAAGAATAATTACCCGTTTTCCGTGATACCGGTACAGATACTCCGACAGCTTCTGAAGGGCCATGGACGCCTCAACATCCCCCATATCTTCCCGGACGCTGTCAAAGAACCGCCTGTCGGCCTCT